>NZ_LZHW01000070.1 GCF_001667265.1 Mycobacterium sp. ACS4331
GGTCGAGGCGCCCGTCGCTCCCCTGCCGGGGGAGCTGCCGGGGGAGGCGGCGGCACGCCGCCGCTGCGCTGCCCCTCGGGCAGGAATGCCACGGGTGCTTGCGAGCGCATGTCGAAGTTCTCGGGTACCGGGATGTGCAGCGGGGTCGTCGGAACCGGGTTGAACGGGTCCGAGTCGGCGCAGTGCGCACCGTAGGTGGTGCCGTAGACCGGGCAGTCGGCGGCCGAGTAGGGCATGGGCCCGGCGAACGTCGCGACCGCGGTGATGTTGAACTTGCCGGTGCCGAACGCACGCGACCCGGCGTCGCCGAAGGTCATGACCCCGGACAGGGTTTCGGCCAGTGCCCCGGGAGAACCCGCCGTCGTCGCCATGATCCGGCCCGCGGAGTCGACGATCCGGATCAGCGACTCATGGTGGTCGGCGACGAATGGTGTGAGCACCGCAGCGAGGTCGGACATGCTTGAGAGTGCGGTACCGAGCGCCGCGCTGTCGTCGACCATCCGATTGGACACCTCGGTGGCGGCCGACAGGGTGGTCAGGATGTCGGGGGTCGCGGTGTGCAGTGCCGACATCACCTCGCGGAACTGCGGTGTGGCGTCCAGGAACTGGGTCATCGTCGGGGTCAGCGTCGCGGAGACGGCGCTGAGGTTGTCGATCGTGGAGCCGATCTGACCGCCGCGGTTGCGCAGCGCTTGGCTCACGGCCGTCAACGCGGACTGCATCTTCTCGGGTTTGATGGTCGAGAAGACATCCACGATCTTCTTGAACACGTCATAGAGTGCCAGGGCGTCGGCGCTGTCGTCGATCGCGATGGTGGCATCGGGGGCCAGTGGTTGGCTGCTGACACCGTGCGGTCCGTCGGCCAACTGCAGGTAGATGTCGCCGAAGAAGGTGCGGGGCACGATGCGGGCCACCACCGAATCCGGGATCAGCGGCAGCGATTCGCGGTCAATGGTCAACCGCACCCGCGAGGTCTGGGTGCCGGACTCGATCTCGGCGATCCGGCCCACGTTGACGCCGTGGTAGCGCACGGGAGCAGAGGTGGTGATCAGGCCCGCCGAGACGGGTACCCCGACGTACACGTCCTCGGTGGGGTCCAGATTGCCGGTGGCGCGGCCGACCAGAAGTGCCGCAACGCATCCGGCGACCGCGACCGCGACCACACCGCGCACCGCGAGCCAGGGCCGGCTGGGGAGAAATGCTCTGCGCCTGGCCATCACACACCCATTCCGGGAATCTCGGGGACCAGCCCCCACAGTGCGAACGTGAGCAGGACGTCGAGCACACCGATCGCCAGGATCGCGGTGCGCAGCGCGCGACCGGCGGCCTGGCCGACGCCCTCGGGACCGCCGGACGCGAAATAGCCGTAGGTGCAGTGCACCAGGGCCACCACAATCGCGAACACGATCGCCTTGATGCCGGAGTACAGCAGGTCCTGCGGGCTCAGTGCCAGATGGAAGAAGTAGTCGTAGGTGCCGGGGGAGGCACCGTTGAAGAACACCACGACCGTGCGCGTGGACAGATAGCTGGCGAGCAGGCCGATCATGTAGATCGGGATCACGCAGATGACGGCCGCGATCACGCGGGTGCCCACCAGGAACGGCACCGAACGCAGCGCCATCGCGTCCAGTGCATCGATCTCGTCGGAGATGCGCATGGCCCCGATCTGCGCCGTGAAACCCGTGCCGACCTTGGCGGCCAGGGCGATCGCGACCACGACGGGCGCCAGTTCGCGGGTGTTGGCGATCGCGGCCAGCATGCCGGACAGCGTGTTCATGCCGACAAGGTCAAGGCCGCGTTGGGTTTCGACGCCCAGCATCATGGCGGCGGCGAGCGACATCGCGAAGACGATGCCGATGGTGCCACCACCGGACAGCAGCGAACTGGTGCCGAAGGTGACCTCGCCGACCTGGCTCAGGGTGTGTCTGCGGTAGCGCACCAACGCGTACGGCAGCGTGGCCAGCACCTTGAAGTAGAAGCTGACGTGCTGGCCGACAGTGGCCAGCGCCTCGTATCCTGCGCTCGCGGGTGTGGCGATCCGGTGCACCGCGGCCGTGTTCTTCACATACGCCAGTGCGGTCATCGGTAGCTCCCCACCGCAGGCACCACCACGGTGTACAGCGCGGACAGGATCGTGTTGAGGATGAACACCAGCGCGAACGCGAGCACCACGGCCTCATTCACGGAGTCGGCGACCCCGCGGGGACCGCCCTTGGCGTGCAGGCCCTTGAAGGTCGCGACGAGCGTGGCCGTCAGGCCGAAGACTGCGGCCTTCACCAGCGCCATGCCGAAGTCGGAGACCCGGCCGTACTGGCTGAAGGTCGCGAGAAACGTTCCGGCAGGCAGGTGTTGGACGCCGATGTGGTACAGGTAGCACGCCAACACGCCGCCGAAGGTGACCATCGAACACAGCGCGATCGACACGATGACAGCGGCGATCAGACGAGGAGCCACCAGGCGCTCGATCACGTCGAGGCCCATCACCTCCATGGCGTCGACCTCTTCGCGGATCTTGCGGGAGCCGAGGTCGGTGCAGATCGCCGAACCGGCCACGCCCGCCATCATCAGCGCGCAGACCAGCGCCGCGGCCTGGCCGACGATGATGAACGCGACAACGGCCCCGGAGTATCCGCCGGCCCCGATCCGGCCGGCCAGTTCGCCGACCGAGACCGCGATGAAGACGCCGATCGGCATCATCAACAGCAGTGCGGGACCGGTGCAGACGCGGCCGATGAACAGGGTCTGTGCCACAAGTTCTTCGAGCGCCAGACGGCGGCGGGCGATCGCGACGACGACACTGGCCAGCGCCTGCACGGAGAACCCGAGCACGTAGCCGCCCTGGACCATGAGGTCACGGACCGGCCCCTTCGATGCCGGCAGCTCGTACGTCATGACGTCCTTCCCGAAAAAGCTCCACTGCGCCCGTGGGTGCAGCCGCTCCGACCCCCCGGTCGTGTGGAGCATGTCACAGCAATGAGGGCCCGCGCAAGCCGTAAGTTAATGGCAATTCATCTGCCGATTACGTGGCTCTCACAGCCCGCCAGCAACGGAATGGGCGCCTTTGTTCCCTGTTCAGCCGCATTCTGGGGAGGAATCACGCCTTTGACCTCGTCACCGGATGTTGTACCAAGTTCTGCTTCGTAGTTGGGGGCTACGTGGGTTACGGTGGCGGCCATGTCCTCGGTGCGCAGGCGTCCTCGCGACCGCAAGGCCCAGATCGCGCGGGCCGCGGCGGACGCCTTTGGCGAGTCCGGCTTCCATGCCGTGAGCATGGAGGACATCGCGGGGCGAGTCGGTATCTCGGCGGCGGCGCTGTACCGCCATTCGCCCAGCAAGTACCACCTGTTCCGGGACGCCGTGATGACGCTCGGGGGCCACCTGAGTGCCTGCACCGCGTTCGTCGACGAGGCCGAGGACGTTGATCCGGTCGTGCTGCGTGACCAGATCCTGGCCGCGTTGATCGAGGTGACGCTCGCCAACCGCGGTACCGGTGGGCTGTATCGCCGTCAGGCGCGCTATCTCAACGACGACGACCAGATCGAACTGGTCGATCAGTTGAAGCTGGTGAACCGGCGCCTGCAGGTTCCGCTTCGTCAACTGCGGCCGGATCTTTCGGGTCGCGACCGGTGGACGCTGTCGTCGGCCGTGCTGAGCGTCATCGGGTCGATCTCGGATCATCACACCCAGCTCGGAGCCGGCCAGATCCGCGCACTGCTGGCCAGTCGGACCGCGGACCTGCTCAATGTGCTTCTGCCGCCGGAGGATTCGCATGCGCGGGCCCACAAGCGCGGTGCGGTGTCCGCGGGCAAGTACGAGGCGGTGCTGCAGCAGTCACTGCATCTGTTCCACGACCGCGGCTATCACCAGACCAGCATGGAGGACATCGCGGGGGCGGTCGGTATGACGGCCTCGGGCATCTATCGGTACTTCACCGGCAAGTCCGACATCCTGGCCGCGGCCTTCCGGCGCGTCGCCGACCGAGTCTCGGCGGACGTGTCGAGAATCCTTGCCGCAGAGCCTGATCCAGTGCGGGCGTTGTCCCTCCTCATCGACGCCTACATCGCCAGGTCGTTCGAGAATCCCGAACTGGCGCAGGTCTACCACACCGAGCGCACCAACCTACCCGACTCGGAGAAGCGTGTGCTGCGCAACATCCAACGTGCGACTGTCGAGGCGTGGGCGACCTTGGTCGCCGCGGTTCAACCCGAGTACGACCTGGCCGAGGCGCGATGCGTGGTGCACGCGGCGTTCGCGCTCGTCGTCGACCTCGGCCGGTTGGTCGGGCACCAGGACTCCGACGACACCCGGGCGCGCGTGCGGTCGCTCGTCACGACAACCCTGATCGGACAGAGCGACACGCCGGTCGACATCCCTGACGACGACGGCATCGCGGTTGACTTGTCGGCGTGACGGGTGCCGGGGCTCACGAGAACGGCTTGCGGCGGTCGATGCGCCGTGACCCCGCCCCGGCGACCCGCCACACCCGCGCGACCGCGTCGGCGTCCTCGTCGGTGACCAGGTTGCCCATGACGCGCACCGCGATGCCCATCAGCGCCGTCGACCGCATCGCGATCGGACCCGTCAGCGGCAGGAACCGCGGCAGGGTCAACAAGAGCGCCAGCCTGCGGGCCACCGAGAACCCCTTGCCGTAGTGCGCCCGCAGCAGGGCGGGCCACGCCGCCGAGACGTCGGGGGAGTCCAGCAGCTCGGTGGCCAGCCGCCCGGTCTCGAGGCCGTAGTCGATGCCCTCGCCGTTGAGTGGGTTGACGCAGGCCGCGGCGTCACCGATCAGCATCCAGTTCGGGCCCGCGACACCGGAGACCGCGCCGCCCATCGGCAGCAGCGCCGAGGCCACCGCACGCGGTGGTCCCTCGAACCCCCAGCCCACCCGTTTGAGGTCGGTGTAGTGCCTGATCAAGGGCTTCAACGCGACGTCGGCGGGTCGCTTGGCGGTGGCCAGCGCGCCGACACCGATGTTCACCTCACCGTTGCCCAGCGGGAAGATCCATCCGTAGCCCGGGAGCACGGCCCCTTCGGTGGACCGCAGTTCCAGATCCGAAGAGATCCACGGTTCGTCGGCACGCGGGGAGGCCAGATATCCGCGCGCCGCGACGCCGTACACGGTCTCCTGGTGCCACTCGCGGCCCAGCACGCGGCCCAGCGTGGAGCGGACCCCGTCAGCGACGATCAAAGCGCGGCAGGCCACCCGGGAACCGTCGGCCAACACCACCGACAACACTCGTCCCGTCGAATCATGCTCGACGTCAACGGCTTTGACTCCGAGCAGCATCTTGGCGCCGGAATCCTCGGCGACCCGGCGGATCCGGTCGTCGAGTTCGGTGCGGGGCACCGCCGACCCGGTGGCGGGAAAGGACGCTCCGGGCCAACACACTTCGACGGACGAACCGAAACCCGCCAGGCGCAGGCCGCGGTGCCGGATGTGCTCGTCGAGCCAACCGCCCAGCCCCAGGAGCTGCAGTTCGGCGACAGCGCGCGGCGTCAGACCGTCGCCGCAGGTCTTGTCGCGCGGGAAGGTCGCGGAGTCGATCACAAGGACGTCGCGGCCCGCACGGGCGGCCCAGGCCGCGGCCGCCGAACCAGCCGGTCCGGCGCCGACGACGACCACCTCGGCGGTATGGGCGGCGTAGCTGTTCACGGTGCCCAGTATGTTGGACCAATGAGGACACCGGCGAGCGTGGTGGCGGGAGTGGACTTCGGGGACGCCGAATTCGCGCAGAGCGTCCGCGACGGAGTGGCCCAGATCGAGCAGTTGATGCAGACCGAACTGGGTCGTGCGGACGATCTGATGGCAGAGGCCGTCCAGCATCTGTTCCAGGCCGGTGGAAAGCGGTTCCGCCCACTTTTCACGGTGCTGGCGGCATCGCTGGGCCCCCGGCCGACGGCCGCCGAGGTGACCATCGCGGGTGCCGTCATCGAGATGGTGCACCTGGCCACGCTGTACCACGACGACGTCATGGACGAGGCCCAGGTGCGGCGCGGGGCGCCCAGCGCCAACGCCCGCTGGAGCAACAACATCGCGATCCTGGCCGGTGACTACCTGTTTGCGACGGCGTCGCGTCTGGTGTCGAGGCTCGGGCCGGAGGCGGTCCTGGTGATCGCCGACACATTCGCCGAACTGGTGACCGGCCAGATGCGCGAGACCAGGGGCGCGGCCGACGGCGTCGACTCCGTCGAGCACTACCTGAAGGTGGTCTACGAGAAGACGGCGTGCCTGATCGCCGCATCGGGCCGCTTCGGCGCCACGTTCTCCGGGGCCGGGCCCGAGCAGATCGAACGCCTCGCCCGCCTCGGCGGCATCGTCGGCATGGTCTTCCAGATCTCCGACGACATCATCGACATCGACAGCGACCCCGACGAGTCCGGCAAGCTTCCCGGCACCGACCTCCGCGAGGGTGTGCACACCCTGCCCGTGCTCTATGCGCTGCGCGAGACCGGTCCGGACGCCGAGCGGCTCCGGGAACTGCTGCGCGGACCGGTCGAGGATGACGCCCTGGTCGACGAGGCCCTGGGCCTGCTGAGGGCGTCGTCGGGCATCGCGAAGGCCAAGGAGACCGTGCGCGAATACGCGGCGAAGGCCCGCGCCGAACTCGACGAGTTGCCGGACTCGCCCGGTCGGCAGGCGCTGGCTTCGCTGGTCGACTACACCGTGAACCGACACGGATAACCCCCTGCGGGAACCTGCGAGCCCGGGTTTGGCGTTTAATCAGCGCAGGACACCGAGATTGCAGGAGGACACTCATGACGTGGCACCCGGCGGGCAACCGCATAAAAACCTTCGTGCTGCTGCTGGGGTTCACCGGGCTGATCATGTTCATCGGCGCGCTGTTCGCCCAGTCGACCGGCTCCACCATGTGGATCTGGTTCGCGCTGCTGTTCGCGCTCGGCACCAACGCCTACACGTACTTCAACAGTGACAAGCTGGCCCTGCGGGCCATGCACGCACAGCCCGTCACCGAACTGCAGGCTCCCGAGATGCACCGCATCGTGCGGGAACTGGCCACCACGGCACACCAGCCCATGCCGCGCCTCTACATCTCCGACACCGCCAACCCGAACGCCTTTGCCACGGGCCGCAACCCGCGCAACGCGGCGGTGTGCTGCACCACCGGCATTCTGCAGATCCTCAACGAGCGGGAACTGCGTGCGGTGCTGGGCCACGAACTGTCGCACGTGTACAACCGCGACATCCTGATCTCGTGCGTGGCCGGCGCCATGGCCTCGGTGATCACCGCGCTGGCCAACGTCGCGTGGATCGCGGGCATGTTCGGCAACAGCAACCGTCAGGGCGGCGGGAACTTTCTGGGCCTGCTGCTGATTCAGCTTCTCGGACCGCTGGCCGCCACCGTGGTCCGGATGGCGGTGTCGCGCTCACGCGAGTACCAGGCCGACCAGTCGGGTGCCGAGTTGACCGGTGACCCGTTGGCATTGGCGTCGGCGCTGCGCAAGATCTCCGGTGGCGTCGAGCAGGCCCCGCTGCCGCCGGATCCCAAGCTGGCCGATCAGGCGCACCTGATGATCGCGAGCCCGTTCCGCGCGGGTGAGCGCATCGGCAAGCTGTTCTCGACGCATCCGCCCATCCAGGACCGGATCCGGCGCCTCGAGGACATGGCGGGCCGCGACGGCACTCGGCCGCCCGGCGGGTACTGAGCCGGTCCAGCCGGTTCGTCTCAGGCGCCGCCGAATTCGGGCCGCAGCACCGGGGTGAGTGCGGCCAGCGGGATGTGCGCCTTGACCGTTCCGCCGTCCATGTTCCACTGCATGACGCCGGGCGTGAAGTCTGTCGGGGAGTCCCGGCCGACGGGGTAGTCCGGCATGTAGAGGATCAGTTCATCGGGGGTCAGGGCCCACGCCTTGTACCCGCCCGAGTACACCTTGTCGGGCGTCCACCGTTCCGGCACAAAGGGATACGTGCCGGGTTGGTGAGCCGGCGGTGCCACATCGAGTGCCTGCACGACGTACGGGTGCGCCAGCGGGGGGATCGCGGTCAGCGGATCCAGACCGGGCTTGGTCAGGTCGGCCAGGCTCAGCTGGCGACCGCCGGCCAGATCGAACGTGAAGGTCCGATAGGCATTGTTGAAGTCGGGCCCGTCGGCATGATAGGTCTCCCGGAACACCGCCGACACCGTGTCGCCGCGGCGGAAGATCTCGTAGTTCCCCTCACCCCAGCTGTCCGCGACCATCGTCATGGCCACCCGTCGCCAGTTGCCCACCAGATTCGTCAGGTAGTCCCGGATCACTGGGCCGGCCACCGGGTCGTCGATCAGTTCGGCGGGCACCGCGACCCTGATGTCGCGGACCGCGTTGCGCGGTGACGTGACGGCGGTGCGGCAGTACAGCCCGTCCCACTGCCCGTCGAGTTCGGCGCAGAAGGACGCTGCCGCCGCCCCGGCGCTCGGCGCGTTCAGGACACCCGCCGCGACGACGGCGACCGCGGCCAGACCGGTGCGGATCGCGAGGCTGGTCACCGCGATCAGGGCAGTTCGACTTTGCTTGCCCGCCAACGGCCGTCGACGTCCTCCATCGTCATCTTGATCCGGCTGCGGTCGATGCGCGGATCCGGGACGTTGGTGTTGGACACGGCCTGGTCGACGAAGAGCAGGACGACGACCTTGTCCCGCGACGCCGACTGCACGGCCGAGTCCACGACGACACCGTGTGCGGTGGCCTTGTTGTCGATCAGGAGCTGGCGCAACTGCACACTCGACTGCGAGTACATGTCCTTGAACTCACCCGTGGCACCGTCGAGCACCTGGTTGAAGTTCTCGTCGACCTTGTTCGAGTCGATGCTCGTGAGCACCTGCGCGTAGGCGACCGCGGCGTCCTGGGCCTGTCGACCCGCGGAGGCGACGCTGGTGAGGTCCCACACCTTCCAGCCGAGGAAACCGGCCCCGCCCAGTGCCGCGGCCAGCAGGACGGCCATCACGGCGATGGCCACGCGGCCCCGGCGCTTGGGCGCGGGTTCGGATTCGGCCTCCGACTCGGCGCCGTCGCCCGAGCCCTCCTCGTCGGTGCCGGATGTCGTGTCGGCCTCGTCGGCGACTTCGGTGTCGGCGGGTTCGGTGTCGGATTCCGCCGGCGAATCGGCCAGGTGATCGGCCTCGACGGACGTGGTGTCCTCGGATTCGCTCTTGGGTTTGATGTCGGACTTGTTGTCAGAAGCCACAGGCAACGATGTCTCCTCTACGGGTCGGGTGTCAACGGGGCGGTTCGAAGGACGGCGCGGGAGCGCCGTATTCGGTGGGAATCGAGAACCGCCCCTTCGGGGTGGGATCGGTGACGCGGCCCAGGTCAGCGCCGACCGGCGGACCGGCGGTGTTGTCCTCCTCGGCGGGACGGGGCGCGTTCTTGGCGCCGCGGACCAGCACGCCGGGATGCTCGTCGCGGCAGTAGGTGTACATGAACGGTTCGGCGAAGTCGGCCGCCGACGGTGCGCGGCGCGGTGTGCCGTAATCGCACGAGTAGCGCGTGTAGATGTCGGCCGTCGCCCACAATCCGTTGTCGTGCATGACGCTTCCCAGGGCGTCGAGCACCGAGGTGCGGTGGTCGGGGAACAGCGCATGCAGTGCGGGCACCCGCAGATAGAGCAGCCGTGACGTCGTCGTGAGGTTGCCGAGCAGGCCGACCATGGTGTCGGAGTTGTCGGTGAACAGGTTGTCCACCTTCGTCAGTGCGTCCGGTGCCTGGTCGGTGAGGCGTGCGAAACCCTCACTCATGCTGGCGATGCCGCCGAGGGTCCGGTGGAGATTGTCCGAGGCCACCTCGATTCCGGCGTTCTTGTCGGCGGCCAGGGTCAGAACGACCCGGCTGGTGCGCAGCATGCTGGTGGTCTCCGGAAGCACCGAGTCGAGCGTCGACAGCAGGAACGTCCCGCCGTCGATGATGTCCGCGAGCTTCTGCGGTCCGGCCTGACTCAGGCTCAGTTCGCGCTTCATCAACTCGATCTTGGAGGTGTCGACCTGGGCCAGGGCGCCGTCGGCGTTGGCCAGCAGATCCGCGAGGCTGACCGGCACCCCCGCCCGGCCCTTTTCGATGACGCCGCCGTCCGCCAGGTACGGTCCGGCCTCCGAATCCGCCGTGAAGTCGATGTACTGCTCACCGGCGGGGGACAGCCCCGACACCCGGACGTCACTCGAAACCGGGATCTGCACCGACGATTTCACGTTCACCACGGCGTTCACGCCGTCTGGGGTGATGTCGAGGCGCTCCACCCTGCCGACCGGGACCCCGCGCAGCGTCACGTCCTGATTGGGCAGCAGACCCGCGGATTCCGGGAGTTGCACGGTGACCCGGTAGCTCGAGGCGAAGGGGTTCACCCGCAGCGCGCCGAACAGCAGGTAGGCACCTGCCACCACGAGTGTCAGGATCAGGGCGGCCGCCGACAACCAGGCTTTCCGGCGGTGCCCGGCGCGCACCGCACCCACGATGCCGTCGGCGACGGTGCCGATCACTGCGGTGCCTCGGCGGGAAGGGAAGCGGGCGAGGGTGTTTCGGTCGGTACGGGCGGGGGCGCCTCGGCCGGTGGCGGACCGGGCGGTGGCGCTTCGGCGGTGGGGGCCACGATGATCTGGCCGGGTTCGGTGGGGCTGGGAATCACGGGAACCTGCGGCACGCCGGGACCTCTGCCCACGATCCGCTCCTGAAGCCGCCACAGCGTGTACTTGAAGGAGCCGACCATCTGCTCCCAGTTGTAGCGCTTGGGACCGTGCAGTCCGGGGTCACCGGCGAATCCGATGTCCGGGATCGACCCGAGGATCAGCCGGTCGATGCTGGCCCGGGTCGCCAGTGAGTTGCCCGCGGTGGCTTTGATCAGCGGAGGCATCAACCGGTTCAGCGAGTACAGCGTGGCGTCGGGGGCCAGCACCAGATCGTTCCAGGCTCCGGCGATCTGGTTGGCGTCGGCGATCACGCTGCGCCCACTGGTGTCGGTTCCCGCGATCGACGGGAACTTCCTCAGTTGGTCTCCCGTGTCGCCCAGCGTTGTGACCAGATCCGCGATGCCCGCGGTGTTCTCGGACAGTGCTCGGGTGGCCGGACCCGCCTGACTCATCAACTCGCCCAAGGTGTCGTTCTTCGACTCGATCTGGGCCACCAGTCGATTCGTCTCGGTCATCGCGGTCTCGATGTCGCCCGAGCGGGCATTGAGCCTGCCCAGCGTGCGGTTTGTCTTGTCGATCAGTGCACCGAAGGCGTGGCCCTGGTCGCCGGTCGCCTTGCCCAGGCCGTTGATGATGTTGGTGAAGTTGCGCACGGCGCCGCCGTTGACCAGGATCGCGGCCGAGCCGAGCACGGACTCGACGGTGGCCGCCGAGGTGGTGGAGTCCAGTTCGATGGTGTCGCCGTCGGCCAGCAGCGGTGCGTTCGGGTCGACTGTGGCCGGTGGCCGCACCGACACGAAGACGTCGCCGAGCGGTGTGGCCGACCGCAGCTCCGCCGTGGTGCCACGGGGCAGTCGCACGCCGTCCATGATGCGCAGGGTGGCCACCGCGGTGTAGTTGGAGGCAACCATCGACTCCATCTGGCCGACGTCGGCGCCGGCGAGTTTGACCTTGGCGTCCTCGGGGAGGTTGAGCGCGTTGGAGAAGACCGCGGTGATGGTGTACCCGCCGGAGCCCACGCCCGGGGCGGGCAGCGGCAGCGACCCCAGTCCCTCCGTCGCGCAGGCCGATGCACTCAGGCATGCGGTCAGTGCCAGCGGCAGAACGAGTCTGGCGCCTCGGTTGCCCAGGATCATCATTTCTGCCCCATCGCCGCGAGGCCGTCCAGCACGTAGGCCAGGCCGAAGTCGGGGCCGAAGTCCTGCAGCGTTCCGGTGCTGCAACCGAGTTGGCGCAGGCCCATCATGTTGCAGACCTCCTTGATGGTCTGGGTGTCGAACAGCACCTTGTCCACCAGCACGTGCGCTCGTGCCGCGCCGTTGCGCTGGTCGATGACGTTGTAGAGGTTGTCCAGCGTCATCGGGGCGAGGTCGAGGAACTCGGCCAGATCCCGCTTGTGCTCCACCGTGGTGGTCAGCGCGGTGTCACTGTTGGAGACGATCTGCTTGACGGTGTCGCGATGCTTGTCGAGCACCTCGCTGACCTGCTTGATCACCTCGTCGATCTTCTTTCCCGTGGTTCCGGTGCCCAGGTTCTCGTCGGCCAGGATCTGGCTCAGAGCCCTTACCGTGGAACCGAATTCGCGCAGCGTGCCGTCGTTGTCGGCCGCGGCCTGCAGCAGTGAGCTGACGTTGCGGATGATCGTGGTCAACTGGTCGCGCGTGACGTCACCGCGTTCGCTGCTGAGTCGCAGTGCGTTCGACAGTTCGCCGAGGGCGTCCTTCATCATCTGGCCGTTGCCGTCGGCAATCGCGGCGCTTGCGTTGACCACGTCCGCCAGGGGGCCGTTGCCCTCGCCGTCGCCGCGCAGCGACCCGGCCATCTTGTCCAAGACATCGAGGACTCGGGCGAATTCGATCGGTGTCCGGGTCCGATTGAGTCCGATGGTGGCCTTGTCGGCCAGCTTCGGTCCGCCGGTGTAGGCCGGGGTCAGTTCGATCTGCCGGTCGGTGAGGATCGAGTTCGAGATCGTGACCGCCTGCACGTCCGCGGGCACCGACACGTCGTTGTCCACGGTGAACTCGACCTCGACGTAGCTGCCCTTGGGGGTGATCCTCGTGACCTGGCCGACCGGCATGCCCAGCACCGCGACGGTGTTGCCCTCGTAGAGTCCCGCGGCGCTGTCGAACTGTGCGGTCACGGAGATGGCGTTCATCCTGTCCTGGACGAACATCCCGCCCGCGGCGAGGACGACGACCCCCAGCGCGATCGCCGTGGTGACGACGGCGACGAGTCTGCTTCGGCCCCTGGTCATCTGCAGTCCTTGTAGTACTGGATCATGCCGAACTGCTCGGCGCGGCCGCTGATCGCGCACATCCAGGAGTCCACCAGCAGGCCGCCGGGAGCGTGGAGGTCGGCGGCATTGCCGGTTCCGGTGGCGTTGGTGATGCCGCGCAGCGCGACGGGGCCGGACTGCAGGATGCTGCGCAGCAGATCGTCGTGCTGGCTGAGCATGTCGGTCAGTTCCCGGAGGTTGACCAGCAGGGCCTCCAACTCGGGGCGGTCGTCGATCACGATGCTGCTCAGCGTCTCCACGAGATTGGTCAGTCCTGCCATCATCGACCGGAAGGACTCACGCCGCGAGACGAATTCGCCGACCAGGCTGTTGCCCTGGTTGACCAGGCTGCCGAGTGTCGACTGCTGCCGGCGCAGCGTGTTGGTCACCATCTCGGTGGTCTTGAGCAGCGAGCCGAGTTGGTCGCGCCGCTGCGCGACGATGGTCGCGAGCGTGTGGGTGTTCTGCATGGCCTGCGGCACGATCGCGGGCAGCGAGTCCATCTGCTTGCCCAGGATGCCCAGCGTCTCGGCGAACTTGTCGGAGTCCACCTGCTCGAAGGTGGTGGTGACGTCCGACAGCGCCTCCTGCAGGTCGTACGGCACTTCGGTGTGGTCGAGGTCGAAGGTGTCGTCGGGCAGCGTTCCCGGGCCGGCGGGATGCAGCGCGAGGTACCGGGAACCCAGGATGGTGGTGATCTTGATCGTGGCGCGCGAGTTCTGCCCGAAGGTGATGTCCCCGCGGACCTTGAGCGCCGCCTCGACGTGGTCGCCGGCGAGTTTCATGTCGGTGACCTCACCGACCGGAATCCCGGCGATCATGATCGGATTGCCCGGACGCAGCGCCGCGGCCTGCAGGAAGCGGGCGGTGTAGTGCCGGTAGCCGACGTCGGCGACCTTGATCGCGAGCAGCGTGCCGATCAGGGCGGCCACCACTGCCACCGCGATGAAGCCCAGCCAGGTCCGGTTCCAGCTCTCCACCGGTCGCTGCCACACACGTGACTTCGTCTTCTGCTCAGCCATTCTCGGTGATCCTGCATCTCGGGGTGTGTCGGGCCTTGCCGCCCGGGGTTGCCGCGTCGACGATGATCGGCACGACGTCGTTGAGGCCGGGGAAGAACCCGGTGATGTTGAGGTCGCAGATGTAGGCGTTGACGTACGAGCCCTCACCGGTGACCCGCGCGAATCCTTTGAGCAGCAGCGGCAGGTTGGCACCGGTGTAGGCCAACTGCGGCTCGATGCTGACCAGGTGCTGCGCGAAACCCGGTTCCCGCGTGACGAGTTCATTCAGCGGCGGGTACACCTCGTCGGAGATCGCCGACAGCTGCCGTACGACCGACGAGATCGAGCCCATCGACGCCACCAGCTCGGGCCTGCGGGCCTCGAATGTGCTCACCATGGACCGGGTTTCGTCGATCACCTGGTCGAGGGTGTCATTGTGCTGGGCCAGGTTGCCGACCACGGAGTCGAGGTCGGTGATGACCTGGCCGAGTTCCTCGTCGCGGCCGGCGAACGAGTCGGTGAGTTTCGAGGTCTGGTCCACCAGGGCCGCGATCGACGCGTTGTCGCCCTGCAGCGACTCGATCACACCCTTGGTGAGGTTGTCGGCGTCGCGCGGGTTGAGCACCGAGAACAGGGGCTCGTACCCGTTGAGCAGGGTCCCGACGTCGAACGACGGGTCGGTGCGCTCCAGCGGGATCACGCTGCCCGGGGGCAGTGGCCCGGGTTCGCCGAGCCTGCCCAGGGACAACCCGAGATAACGCTGCCCGACGATGTTCTGGTAGATCACCGAGGCCACGGTGGTGCCGAGCACCTGCTGATCGCTCTGCACCACGAACGACACCTTGGCCACGTCGCCCTGCAACTCGATCTTCTCGACGCGTCCGACGCGCACCCCGGCCATTCGGACGTCGTCACCCTCGCGCAGGCCGAACACGTCGGAGATGATCGCGGCGTACGGCACGGTGTGACCCGACACGTCGCGGCGCAGGGTCACATAGACCAGCCAGGTCAGGGTCAGGGCCACGGCCATGAACAGCGACAGTCCGACGAGCGCTCCGCGGTACTTCAACGCGAACCTCCTTCGCCTGATTGATCGCCCAGCGTGACGGTGGTTCCGCGGGCCACCGGACCGAGCAGCAGTTGGGTGGCCGGGTTGGCGGGCTGGCCGGTGACGACGCTGAGCGCGAGACGCTCCTGCTCACTGCCGACCGGTCCGACGTTGCCGCCGAATGACGCGCCCTCGGCGGAGAACCCGGGTCCACCCGGCGGCGGACTGCCCGGCTTGGGTGCCACCGGGGCCGGCGGTGACAACGGCACCGGCGGGGGAGGGGTCGGGATCAGCGCGGGGTTGGCCGTTCCGGGAACCGGCGGCGACGGGTTCATGCCGGGCGGCAGCGGGGGATTCGGGTCGGCCAGGCTCGGAGTCGGGTTGATGTACGGCGGACCGACCGCGACCAGATTTCCGTTGGGGCCCAGGACCGTTCCCGGTGGCGGCGCGAGGTCCTTGGGCGGCTGATAGTTCTGCGGCAGGACCGAGTCGGGAAGCTGCGGCCGGACGGGCACCAGCGGGGCGGTGAAACAGCTGGGACCCTTCAGTTCTCCGTACTGCGGGCAATCGGCCCTGGTGTAGGTGTAGGACGGCGTGAACGACAGGTTGACCCGCATGTTGCCGATGCCGAGTTCGGGGATGTACACCTCGTTGAAGTACTTGTCGGCCAGCCCGTTGAGTTTGACGAAGGCGGGCAGGAAGTGATGCGCGATCTCGGCGATGGCGCCCACGGCCGGGGTCAGCTCGCCGGTGATCTTCACGAGGCGATCGGTGTGATTGCTCAACGCGGTGTGCGTCGTGGCCGTGGTGTGCAGGCCGCCGTTGATCAGCGCGGTCAGCTGGGCCTGCTGCTCGACCACCGTCCGCATGGGCTGCACGGCCTGATGCAGGGCGTCGATGAGTTCGGGTGCGGTGTCGGCCAGTCCGCGCGCGGCGTCGGTCAGGGCCGAGACCGTGGTGGGCCCGGGCTCGGTCGCCACGACGGAGTCGAGCTCGTCGAGCAGTCGGTTCAACTGCGCGCCCGAGGTCAGCAGGTCGGTACGGCGGCCCTCGGTGGCGGCGTTGACGGCGGCCAGCAGGCCGATGGTCTTGTCCTCACGGCCACGTCCGGTGGCGGCAAGGATGTCCCGCAGCTTGCTGATCGTGGTCTGGAACAGCACCGTCGGCAGTTCGGTGTCCTCGGGAATCTGGGCGCCGGCCTGAATGGGCGGCGCGGCGCCGCGGTCGACCAGTTGGACCGACGAGACCGCGAAGACATTGCTGGGAACCACGCGGGCGGTGACCGTCGAGGGAATGGATCCGGCGTACTCGGGTTTGAGGTCGATGTCGACGTAGTTCGGATTGCCGTGTGCGGCAGGCGTCACCGAGTTGACCATGCCGACCAGGACGCCGTGGTACTTCACGTCGGACCGCTGCGGCAGCCCGTCGCCGACGTTGACGAGTGCGGCGACGACGCGGACGTGGGGGTCCAGCCGCCCGGTGGCCTTGACCACGAGCGTCACCGACACGACGGCGGCCACGAGGAGCACCGCGAGACCGCACAGCAGCAGGCGGCGTTCCGACACGCCCCGGCCGTCGGGTTCCAACGAATTCGACGTCATCTAACCGCCAAACCTCGCTCCCGCGTCGACCGACCACAGCGCCATGGTCAGCAGCATGTTGACGATGATCACGACCGTGATGCTGGCCCGCATCGCATGTCCGGCGGCCACCCCGACACCTTCGGGGCCGCCCGAGGCGTAGAAGCCGTAGTAGCACTGGACCGTCGAGGCGATCCACACGAAGATGATGGTCTTGAACAGCGAGTAGACGATGTCCTGACCGGACAGCATCAGCGTGAAGTAGTGCAGATAGGACCCCGTCGCACCGCCGCTGATCAACCGCACCACCAGTTGCGTGGTCAGGTAGCTCACGGCCAGGCACGCCACATACAGCGGGATCACCGCGACCACCGACGCCATCAGCCTCGTGGTCACGAGGTAGGGGATGGGGCGAATCGCGACGGCGTCGAGCGCGTCGATCTCCTCGGCGATGCGCATCGAGCCCAGCTGCGCAGTGAAGCGACACCCGGCCTGCGTGGCGAAGGCCAGCGACGCGGCGATGGGCGCCAGTTCCCGCGTGTTGACCAGTGAGGAGATGATGCCGGTCGCGGGGCCGAGGCCGAGCAGGTCCAGGAAGTTGTATCCCTCGATCCCGACCAGGGCGCCGACGGTGATACCGAGGACCACGGCCACGCCCGCGGTTCCGCCGCCGACCACCAGTGAGCCGTTGCCCCAGGCGATGTCGGACAGCAGCCGGACGAACTCCTTGCGGTAGTGGCGCAGCGACAGCGGCACCGCGGCGATCGCGCGGACGAAGAACACCAGCATGTGGCCGAGCCGGATGATCGGAACGGTGGTCCGCCGGTAGAGCCTGATCCACGGCGACAGCAGTTTGGGGGTGTAACTGGAGGCCGTCATGTCACAGCCCCACTCGCGGGAACAGCATGATGTACAGCTGGCTGATGGCGACGTTGACGATCATCAGGATGAGGATCGACTCCACTACCGCGGCGTTGACGGAGTTGGCGACGCCCGTCGGGCCGCCGACCGTGGACAGCCCCTTCTGGCAGGACACCACCGCCACGATGGCGCCGAAGATCACGGCCTTGATCAGCGCCACGATCATGTCGCCCGTGGTCGCGAACGACGCGAAGGTCGCCACGAAGCTGCCCGGCGCGCCGTTCTGGAAGTAGACGTTGAACAGGTAGCTGGCCAGGAAGCCGACGAAGCACACGACGCCCGTCAGCGCGACGCCGATCATCACGGCCGCGGCGAAGCGCGGCACCACCAGGCGGCGGATCACCGAGACGCCCATGACCTCCATGGCGTCGGTCTCCTCGCGCATCTTTCGAGAGCCGAGGTCGGCCGTGATCGCCGAACCCACCGCGGCGGCCATCAGGATCGCCGCCGTCAACGAGGCGGCCTGCCGGATCACCGCGAGTCCGCTGGCGGCCCCGGCCAGCGACGTGGCGCCGACCTGCCCGGCCAGCAGCGCGAACTGGATGGAGAGCGTGACCCCGATCGGAAGCGCCACCAGAACCGTCGGGACCACGGCTGTGCCGGCCATGAATGCGCCCTGCTTGATGAACTCCCGCCATTGGAAGCGGCCGGTCACCAGGTCGATGACGAGGTACTGCAGGGTCCGCAGGCCGAGGACGAACTGATCGCCGACGGTGGCCAGTGACGCGAGCGGATGTCGCCGAACGTACCCGGCGCTCCAGTCCTCGATCTCGCGGATGCCCGAATGCGGGGCACCGCTCGGGGCCGCCTTGTCAACCGGCGCAGCCAAATGTTCCTCCCCATTCCCCGGATCGACACCTCATCCGAGCCAGGCTTCTGACTACCGGTGTTACCAACTTGGACACCGTAGCGGCGAGCGGCGTCCATGTCACTGGTTTGGTAAGAATTACCGTCAACTTGATCCGCCGTGATCCGATGGCGGATAGGCGCCTCATAACCGCACGTAAGAGGGGTTATGAGCCATTTGGTGGTGGCTGACCAGCGGGCTCTACGGGCGCGTCAAATTGACACAATCGTTAACTTAGCTATGGGTTCGGCGCCGGTCGCGGCGACCGCGTCACGCGTGGTGTCGAGCGTGATGATGTCACGTCATCAGTGTCGCCGTGCGGCAGTTGTTCGAACTGTGCCCGTGCGTCCCGGCGGGAGTAACGCTGTGCGGGGCGGCAGGCGAAGACCTAGTGTGAACCAGGTGTTGAGCATCGTGCGTACCGCGGCGCTGGCGGCCATGGCCGCGGGCGCACTGGCCCTCCCCGCGACGGCGGCAGCGGATCCGGCGGCCCCGCCCACCATTCCCGACGTCAACGCCTTTCCGCCGGTGAGCCCGGTCGAGTACTCGGCGCTCAATGATCGCTACTACGCGTTCGGCACCGGCGACGGTCTGGTCTGTGCGTTCGACCGCACCAACGGCGCCTACGGGTGCAGCGGTCCGATTCCGGCGGCGCCGAATGGGGCCAACGTGGTCAGCGCCGGCGCAGTGGGCGCCCCAGCATTCACGTCGTCGGACCGGCCGATCTTCGCGGCGTTCGGTGACGTCAAGCAGCTGCCGCCGAACACCCGAATGAGCTTCCGGACCGTCAGCTGCACCAACGACGGCGCCGCCACCACGATCTGCGTCAACTCCGCGGACCAGACCGGATTCGTGCTCAGCCCCGCCGGCAGCTTCCTGCTCGAGGTCAACCCGCTGCTCTACCGGCCCGAGGGCACCAACCCGTACGCGAACTGAGGCTAGAAGCCCGACCCGTGCACCTCGTGGCCGGGCTTCTCCGCAACCAGGCCGCGGTAGGCCTGCTCGACCGTCGACCCGTGGTTGATGACGCCGTCGACCTCCCGCGCGATCGGCATGTTCAGGCCGTACCTGTCGGCGAACTCCATGATCACGCTCGCTGCCTTGACGCCCTCGGCGACCTGGTTCATCGCCGCGATGATCTCGTCGATCGACTTGCCCTGGCCGAGCTGCTCACCGACGTGGCGGTTGCGGCTGCGCTGTGAGGTGCACGTGACGATCAGGTCGCCCATGCCCGCCAGGCCCGCGAAGGTGTCGCGGTGGCCTCCGGCGGCCTCACCCATCTTGGCCATCTCACGCACCGCGCGGGCCATCACCATGGCGCGGGTGTTCTCGCCGATGCCCAGCGAATAGCCCATGCCGACAGCGATCGCGTACACGTTCTTCAACGCACCCGCCATCTCGACGCCGATCACGTCGTCGGTGGTGTAGGTGCGAAAACGCTTGGTGCGGAACAGATTGGCCAGATTGGCGGCCAGGCTCTGGTCCGGCATGGCCAACACGGCCGCGGCCGCATACCCCTCGGCGACCTCACGGGCGATGTTGGGCCCGGCCAGAATTCCGGCGGGATGGCCGGGCAGCACCTCGTTCACGATCTGGCTCATCCGCATATTGGTGCCCTGCTCGAGCCCCTTGACCAGCGACACCACGGGGACCCACGGGCGCAGTTCCTTGGCGAGTTCGGACAGCACGGCGCGGAAGCCGTGCGACGGCACACCCATCACGATCACGTCGGCACAGTTGGCCGCCTCGGAGAAATCGTTGGTGGCGCGCAGCGTCTCCGGCAGCACGACCGCGTCGCCGAGGTACTGGCTGTTGCGGTGATGAGCGTTGATGTCCTTGGCCGTCTGCTCCGATCGCACCCACTGCAGGGTGGGCACTCGACGGGCACAGATGGCTGCCACGGTGGTCCCCCACGACCCGCCGCCCAGCACGACCACTCGCGGTTCGCGTTGCGCTGAAGACATGGCGATCAGCGTATTGGTCGGGACCGGCGTTGACCGGCAGATCAGCCGAACTGGTGTGGCGCGCGGGTCACCCCTTGCGAGTGGGTTTGGCGTCGCAGTTCAGTGCCACCGTGAGGTCGTTCATCGACCCCGTCAACTGCGCGGCCTCCCGAACGTCGGTCACCTCACAGTCCGCCCATTTCTCGTGATCGCCTGTCGCGGCGGCCACGCCGGGGTTGAAACCGGCCGCCTTCAACACCTTCTGAGCGTCGTTCCACGACATCCCGTCCACGTCCGGAATCGCCTTCGCCGCCGATGCCACCCCGGCACCGGTCAGCAGTGCCAGCGCGCCCGCCGCCACAGCGGCCCCTACGGCCCTTGTTGTTGTGCCCATGATGCGGCCCACCTCGATCACCTGGTCGTCGATGGTGACCAGCATGGCGATCGGACCCGCCAGGACGCTGCGGTGCGGCTGGGAGTGTCCTGTCGGCGCGGTCAGGCCGACAGCGTGCTGCGATGCGGAACGCGACCGAAGATCATCGCCTCATCGATCCGGTCGAAACGGTGGTCGATCGCGTCGGCGAAGAAGTTCTGCCGGACGATCCACGGCCGCTTCGTGCTGGACTTGGGCAGCGCGTGCGGTGAGCGCAGCACGTAGTTGGCCTTGATGTCCCAGGCCAACTTCTCCTGAAGCGGATCGTCACCACGATGCGGATAGGCGTGCGTGTACCCGTGGGCGTTCATGTACGCCAACAGCTTTGCCACCTGTTGCGCGGTCATGTCGGCGCGCAGCGTCCACGAGGCGTTGGTGTAACCGATGCACCAGGCCAGGTTGGGCACGCCCTCGAGCATGTGAGCCTTGTAGGCGAACAGTTCCTGCGGCTTGATCTCGGTGCCGTCGACGAGGATCGCCACGCCTCCGAGCGCCTGCAACTGCAGGCCGGTCGCGGTCACGATGATGTCGGCCGGCAGGTGTTGTCCTGACTTGAGCCAGATTCCGGTGGCGTCGAACCGGTCGACGCGGTCGGTCACCACCTCGACGCGACCGGCCGAGATGGCCTCGAACAGGTCGGCGTCGGCGTCGAGGCACGCGCGCTGATCCCAGGGATCGTACGTCGGCTTGAAGTGGACGTCGACGGGATAGCCGGGGGGCAGGTTCGTGATGGCCTTGCGGCGGAAGAACCCCTTCATCATGGTGGGGAACTTCTGGCACAGCATGTAGGTGACCCACTCGACGGCGGAGAAGTACCACCGTGCCAGGGCGTGGGAGATCCGGCGCGGCAGGTACTTCCGCAGCACCTCGAACACCGGGTGTACGCGCGGGCCCGGCGCGATGTAGGTCGGTGAGCGCTGCAGCATGGTCACCTTCTCGGCGGTGCGGGCCAGGGCGGGCACCAGCGTCACCGCCGTGGCGCCGCTGCCGATCACGACGATGCGTTTGCCCGCGTAGTCGAGGTCCTCGGGCCAGTGCTGCGGGTTGACGATCGGACCCTCGAAGGTTTCGCTGCCCTCGAAGTCGGGGGAGTGCGGTTCGTCGTAGTTGTAGTAGCCGCTGCCGAAGAACACGAAGCGGGCCCGGTACACCTTCTCGACGCCGCCCTCCTCGGCGCGCAGGGTCCAGGTGTCGGTGGCCGAATCCCATTCGGCGGTGTGCACGCGGTTGCCGAACCGGATGTGGCGGTCGATGCCGTGCTTGCGCGCGGTGTCGGTGAGGTACTCGCGGATGTGCTCACCGTCGGCGATGCCCTCACGGCGGGTCCACGGTTCGTAGGGCAGGCTCAATCCGAAGATCGAACTGTCCGATCGCACGCCCGGGTAGCGGAACAGATCCCACGTTCCGCCGATGCGCTCGCGGCGTTCGAGGATCGCGTAGGACATCCCGGGGTTGCGTTCGGAGATGCGGTAGGCCGCTCCGATCCCCGAGATGCCAGCGCCGACGATGAGGACATCGAACTGCTCGGCGTTCTCGCCGGTGTCCGTGGTGGGGTCGTGATCGATCGCCGTCATACCTGCCCTATCGCGATGTGGTCTTCGTCACTTCCCAAGATAGGCATCAACCCACCGGTTGGGCCAGTCGCCCTACCGGTAGTTGACGAACTGCAGCGCGACGTCGAGATCGGAGCCCTTGAGCAGGGCGATGACGGCCTGCAGGTCGTCGCGCTTCTTGGAGCTGACCCGGATCTCATCGCCCTGGATCTGCGCCTTGACGCCCTTGGGGCCCTCATCGCGGATGATCTTGGTGATCTTCTTCGCGTTCTCACTGTCGATGCCCTGCTTGAGGGTGCCGGTGAGCTTGTAGGTCTTGCCGCTGGCCTGCGGTTCGCCCGCGTCGAACGCCTTCATCGAGATGTCGCGCCGGACCAGCTTCTCCTTGAAGACGTCGACCGCGGCCTTGAGGCGCTCCTCCGTCGAGCTGACCAGCTCGATGGACTCCTCACCCTTCCAGGCGATGGTGGTGTCGGTGCCGCGGAAGTCGAACCGGGTGGACAGCTCCTTGGCCGCCTGATTCAACGCGTTGTCGACCTCCTGACGGTCGACCTTGCTCACGACGTCGAACGATGAATCCGCCATTGGATCCCATCCCCTCTGCTCGGTGGTGGCTGTGTGGTGCCGTTTTCGTGTTCAGTACATCCTCGTTGTACCCTGCTACTCGCACCAAACGCGGGGCCCTGTTTCCCCGAGCGAGGCGCGAGACCCGGCAGGTTGCCCGAGCGGCCAATGGGAGCGGACTGTAAATCCGTCGGCTAACGCCTACACAGGTTCGAATCCTGTACCTGCCACACCTGATCAGGCCCCCTCATCGAGGGGGCCTGATTGCTTTGAGGCCGCACTGAGCGACGGGATCCGGCGAAGTCCCGCCCTGGATGCGGGGCTCATGCGCTGCGAAATTCACGCGAACGCAGGCATTGCTCATGGGCGGACCCTTATGGTCGCTGGTACTCGAAGCCGACCCCGTCCAACAGAGAGCAGGCGAGATTGAAGACGCTGATCCGCGCGGTACTGGTCGTGTCGGTGCTGTCGACCGCCTGCCACGCCTTCGGGCCGACCGCCGCCGCCGCGCCGTACCCGAGTGGCCCGGTGACGATGACGGCGGGCGCGAGTCCGGGCAGCGGGTTCGACCTGACGATCCGCTCGGTCGTCGACGCACTGCAGGCCGAACACATCGTCGATGTACCGCTCCCGGTGCAGAACCGGCCGGGTGCCAGCGGCGCCGACTTCCTCGCCACGATGGTCGAGGAGTACAACGGCGCCGACAATCAGATCTCGGTCACCTCGTTGGCCATGATGGCCAATCAGCTCAGTGGCACCTCCCGGTACGGCTACGACGACGTCACGATGATCGCTCGGCTGATGACCGAATATTTCGTGGTCGTCACTCGACCCGACGCACCGTTCAACAACCTCACCGACCTGCTGGCCGCGATCAAGGCCGACCCCGCCCGCGTCGCAGTCGGTGCGGCGCGCGACGATGAGGCACCCTTCGATCTGCTGGTTGCCGCTGCCGGCGGTGACCCCGCCACGGTGCACTACGTGACGCAGGAAGGCGGCGGCGATCAGATCGCCGCACTTGCGAACAACGAGATCGGGGTGGCCATCGGTGGGGTCAGCGAGTTCGTCGACCACGTGGCGTCAGGCGACCTCAAGGCCCTCGGAGTGCTCGCCGAGGAGCCATTGCCCGGCCTCGACGTCCCCACCGCCAGGCAGCAGGGCCTCGACGTGACTCTCTCGAACTGGCGCGGGCTCTACGGCCCGCCGAACATGCCGCGGTATGCCGTGGACTACTGGCAGCAGGCGCTCGCGACGATGGTTGAGACACCCACCTGGAAACAGATCGCGCAAGACCGCCACTTCACCACGACGTTCATGGTCGGTGACGAGTTGGAGGCGTTCCTCTCCGACACCCAAGCCGACCTCCGCGCCGCTCTCGAAACGTCCTGAGCGCGCCGAGGACGGGGGCACCGGCCCGAGAACCGGGGAGCGGGAGCGGGTTTGACGACCAGTCTCGGTGAAGTTCTGAACGCCTTGCATTGCTGGGTCTTTCGGGTCCCATTTTTGTCGGTGGGTGCTGGTTGACTGGGGTTATGTCGATCATGGCGTTCCCCGAGGAGGCGGTTGAGCCGCTGGTCGGTGATCGATCGGGCGCGTTGTTCGAGGAGTT
>NZ_LZHW01000071.1 GCF_001667265.1 Mycobacterium sp. ACS4331
GGGGCCCCCCCCCCGCGCCCCCCCCCCCCCCCCGCCCCCCCCGCGGGGGGCCGGGGGGGGGGGTGGGGGGGGGGGGGGGGGGGGGGCGCGCCCCCCCCCCCCCCCCAAAACCACGCCGGGGCATGGCAAGCTCGTGCGCCATGGAGACTCAAGCACCTCGGCCGCAGTTCCTCGACGACCGCCTGGCGCATTGGGCCGCGCACACGCCCGACGCCGAGGCCATCACCTACCTGGACCGCACCTGGACCTGGGCTCAGTGGAATGACCGGGTCCGCCGGCTGGCCGGCGCGTTGACCGCGATGGGCATCGGGCGCGGTGACGTCGTGGCGTTCCTGGACAAGAACCACCCGGCCTGTGTGGAACTGACGTTCGCCGCCGGATCCCTTGGTGCGGCCACCGCGGTGGTCAACTTCCGGTTGGCCGCCGACGAACTCGACTTCGTCCTCAACGACTCCGGCGCCAAATTCCTGGTGGTCGGAGCCGAACTCCGGCCGGCGATCGACGCCATCGCCGACCGGCTGCCCGCGGTGACGCGCATCGTCACGGTCACCCCCGACGGCGACGGCGACGAGTACGAACAACTTCTGGCCGACTCCGCGCCCGTGGGTCGCAGCGCAGGCACCGATCCCGAGGACACCGTGTTGATCATGTACTCCTCGGGCACCACCGGCCGCCCCAAAGGCGTTGAGCTGAGTCACCGCAACCTGATCGCTCACACCATCAACTCCCACGACGGGTGGGTCTTCGACGACGGTGACAAGAACATGGTGTCCATGCCGCTGTTCCACGTCGGCGGATCGTCCTACGTCCAGGTCGGTATCCACGACGGCGTCCCGACCGTGATGACGCGTGAGGTGGACGGTGCCTCGCTGGCCGGAGCCATCCTGGCCGGCGCCAACCGCACCTTCCTGGTCCCCGCGGTGCTGGCCATGGTGCTGTCCGCGGGGGAGGACGCCATCAAACTCTTCGGTGCGCTCAAGACCTTCACCTACGGCGCCGCACCCATGCCACTTCCGCTGCTGCGCGAAGCGATCAGATATTGGCCGGACACCGATTTCCGGCAGGTGTACGGCTTGACTGAGGTGTGCGGTGTGGTCACCGTGCTGGGGCCCGAGGAGCACCGCGATCTCGACCACCCCGAGCGGCTGGTGAGCGCGGGCAAGCTGTCGCCCCAGGTCGAACTTCGGGTCGTCGATCCCGACACCGGCCACGATGTCCCCACCGGTGCGCAGGGCGAGTTGTGGTTCCGCACACCGCAACTGATGAAGGGCTACCTCAACCGTCCGGATGCCACGGCCGAGGCGATCACAACCGACGGGTGGTTCCGCAGCGGTGACATCGGCCGCGTCGACGACGACGGGTACATCTACGTCGAGGACCGGTTGAAGGACATGATCATCTCCGGGGGAGAGAACATCTACTCGATCGAGGTGGAACGCGCACTGGCCGAACATCCCGCCGTCACCGAGGTCGCCGTCTTCGGTGTGCCCGACGAGAAGTGGGGCGAGGCGGTCAAAGCCGTTGTGGCCCTGGAGAACCCTGTGGACCCGGCCGAACTCATCGACTGGTGTCGGCAGCGGTTGGCGCACTACAAGTGCCCCAAGTCAGTCGACGTCCTCGACGCCCTGCCCCGCAATCCCACCGGCAAGATTCTGAAGCGGGATCTGCGCAAGCCGTTCTGGGAGGGCCGCGACCGGGCCACGGTGTGATCCCCGCACTCGAGGAGCTTCTGGAGCGCATCCACGTCGTGGTGCTGCCCATGCGGGTCCGCTTCCGCGGGATCACCGAACGTGAGGTCGCGCTGATCGACGGCCCCGCCGGGTGGGGTGAGTTCGGTGCCTTTCCCGAGTACGACGCGCCCGAGGCCGCGGCATGGCTGAACTCGGGAATCGAGGCGGCCTTCGTGGGTGTTCCGCCACCACGCCGGGATCGCGTGGCGATCAATGCCACGGTGCCGGCCGTACCGGCCTCGGCGGTTGCCGACGTCCTGGCGCGCTTCCCCGGCGCGCAGACCGCCAAGGTCAAGGTCGCAGAACCGGGCCAGACCCTGGCCGAGGATGTGGCACGGGTCGAGGCCGTGCGGGCCCTGGTGCCTGTCGTGCGGGTGGACGCCAACGCGGGATGGTCGGTCGACGACGCCGTGGCCGCGATCGGCGCGCTGACCGCGAACGGCCCGCTGGAGTACGTCGAACAGCCCTGCCGGACCGTGGCCGAGTTGGCCGAGGTGCGTCGCCGCGTCGGCACCCCGATCGCCGCCGACGAGAGCATCCGCCGGGCTGAGGACCCCCTGCACGTCGTGCGCGCCGGCGCCGCGGACGTCGCGGTGCTCAAGGTGGCGCCGTTGGGCGGGGTGTCGAGCATGCTGCGCATCGCCGAGCAGATCGACATCCCGGTGGTGGTCTCCAGCGCACTGGACTCCGCGGTGGGCATCGGACTCGGGGTGCGAGCCGCCGCGGCACTGCCCACGTTGTCGCACGCGTGCGGTCTGGGCACCGGCGGGTTCTTCATCGAAGACGTGGTGGATCCCGCCGATGCACCGACCCCGGTCGACGGGTTCCTGCCGGTGCGGACGGTGGTGCCCGACCGGGCGCGGTTGACGGCGCTGCGGGCGCCCGCACCGCGGCGCGACTGGTGGCTGCGGCGGGTGCGGGACTGCCACGCGGTGCTCACGGCCCGTTGATGTCCTGATCTGTGGGGTGCATGGCATAGACGCCATGCCGGGTGCGGGGTCACGATTGAGCGCATGCGGCGATCGGTGGTGCTCCTGGCCTACCCGGGCATTCAGTCGCTCGACCTGGTGGGCCCGTTCGAGGTGTTCCATACGGCCGGGCTGGTCCTGGCCGCGCGGACAGCACCCGCCGGAAACCCACCGGCCGGAAACCCACCGGTTGGATATGACGTCGCCGTGGTGTCCCAGGGTGGCGCGGCGATCCGCACCGACAGCGGGTTGAGGCTGGCCGCCGATCCACTGCCGACCGGACCCGTCGACACGCTGGTGCTCCCCGGCGGCGGCGGCACGGTCGCGGTCCGTGACGATCCCGACCTGATGAGCTGGATCCGCGAGACGGCGCGCGGTGCCCGTCGCGTCGTGAGCGTGTGCACGGGCGCGTTCCTGGCCGCGGAGGCCGGTCTGCTCGACGGCTGCCGTGCCACCACACACTGGGCGTTCGCCGACCGGATGGCCGAGGAGTACCCGGGGATCGACGTCGACCCCGAACCGATCTTCGTGCGCAGTTCCGAACGGGTGTGGACCGCGGCAGGCGTGACAGCGGGCATCGACCTTGCGCTGTCGCTGGTCGAGGACGACCACGGCACCGACGTGGCGCAGACCGTGGCCCGCTATCTCGTGCTCTATCTGCGCCGCCCGGGCGGCCAGACGCAGTTCGCGCCGCCGGTGTGGATGCCGAGGGCCAAACGGTCACCCATCCGCGAGGTGCAGGAGGCCATCGAGGCCCATCCGGGAGCCACGCACACCGTCGCCGACCTCGCGCGGCGCGCCGCGATGAGCCCGCGGCACTTCACCCGGGTGTTCACCGACGAGGTCGGGGAGGCCCCGGCCACCTACGTCGAACGCATCCGCACCGATGCGGCCCGGCGCCTGCTCGAACAGACCGACGACACCGTGGTGGCGATCGCGTCCCGGTGCGGGTTCGGCACCGCGGAAACCATGCGCCGCAACTTCGTTCGTCGCATCGGCGTCTCACCCGACCAGTACCGCAGACAGTTCGCCTGACCGGAAGCTTTACCCGAACCACATCGGAACCACAAAGGAGTCCCCATGACCCAGATCGCGATCGTCCTCTATCCCGACTTCACGGCGCTGGACTTCATCGGTCCCTACGAGATCCTGCATCGACTGCCCGACACCGAGGTTCGCTTCGTCTGGCATCAGACCGGCCCCGTCACCGCGGATTCCGGTGTCCTGGTGATCGGTGCCACCCACACGTTCGAGGAGACACCCGCACCCGATGTGGTGCTCGTGCCGGGCGGGCCCGGCACCGTCGAGGTCGCCAGGGACGAGAAGGTGCTCGCGTGGCTGCGCGGCACCCACCGCACGGCGGCGTGGACGGCGTCGGTGTGTTCGGGTTCGGTGGTGCTGGCCGCCGCGGGCCTGCTCGACGGCAGACGCGCCACGTCGCACTGGTCCACCCTGCCGGCGCTCAAGATGCTCGGTGCGGTCCCGGTCGGCGACGAACGCGTGGTGCACGAGGGCGACATCGTCACCGCCGCAGGGGTGTCGGCCGGGATCGACCTGGGCCTGTGGCTGGCCGCGCAGCTGGGGGGAGTGGACCGAGCCAAGGCCATCCAGCTGGGTATCGAGTACGACCCGCAGCCGCCGTTCGACTCGGGGCACGTGTCGAAGGCGTCCGCGGCGACCAAGGCCACCGCGGCCGCGCTGCTGGGTAAGGACATGGTCAAACCCGCTCTGCTCAAGGCCAGCACGCTGCTGCTGTGGGGCCGCGCGATCGACGTCGTGCGAGGCAGGCGACGCGGGCGGCAGAAACGCTCCGCTACCGTGGGCGGGTGATCAATCTCGCCTACGACGACCGCGGCAAGGGGGATCCGGTCCTGTTCATCGCCGGTCACGGCGGTGCGGGCCGCACCTGGCACCTGCATCAGGTCCCGGCGTTCCTCCGGGCCGGGTTCCGCACCATCACATTCGACAATCGGGGCATCGGCGCCACCGAGAACGCCAACGGTTTCACCACCGAGACCATGGTCGCCGACACCGCGTCCCTGATCGAGGAGTTGGTCGGCGGTCCGACGCGGGTGGTCGGGGTCTCGATGGGTGCGTTCATCGCTCAGGAGCTGATGCTCGCGCGCCCCGAGCTGGTCAAGCAGGCCGTGCTGATGGCGACCCGCGGCCGCCACGACCGCACGCGGGAGTTCTTCCGCCGCGCCGAGGAGATCCGGCTCGACGCCGGCGTCGAACTGCCGCCCGAGATGGACGCCAAAATCCGCATGCTGGAGAACTTCTCGCCCGCCACCCTCAACAACGACCGCGTGGCCGGGGACTGGATCGAGATGTTCACCATGTGGCCGGTCAAGGCGACACCGGGCAACCGGTGCCAGTTCGACGTCAAGCCCGAGGGCAACCGACTGGCGGCCTACCGCGCCATCACGACCCCGACCCTGGTGATCTCCTTCGCCGATGATCTGGTGCTGCCCCCGCACCTCGGCAAAGAGGTGGCCGACGCCATCCCCAAGGCCCGCCACCTGCAGATACGTGATGCCGGACACCTCGGGTTCATCGAGCAGCCCGATGCGGTCAACAACGCGATGCTGGAATTCTTCGGCCGCCTGCCCATGTGACAGAGTGTTGTGGTGAACCCATCGACCGCTCAGGCGCGCATCGTCGTCGATGAGTTGATCCGCGGCGGGGTTCGGGACGTGGTGCTGTGCCCGGGCTCACGCAACGCGCCGCTCGCGTTCGCGCTGGAGGCCGCCGACCGCGCCGGTCGGCTTCGGCTTCACGTGCGCATCGACGAGCGCACGGCGGGCTACCTCGCCATCGGACTGGCGGTCGCAGCGGGTGCACCGGTGTGCGTCGCGATGACGTCCGGCACGGCCGTGGCCAACCTGGGACCCGCCGTCATCGAGGCCAACTACGCGCGCGTTCCGCTGATCGTGCTGAGCGCCAACCGGCCCTACGAACTGCTGGGCACGGGTGCCAACCAGACCATGGAACAGCTCGGCTACTTCGGCACGCAGGTTCGGGCCAGCATCAGCCTGGGCCTGGCCGAGAATGCGCCGGAGAAGATGGCCGCCCTCAACGCGCAGTGGCGCTCCGCCACCTGCCGTGTCCTGGTGGCCGCCACCGGTGCCCGCAGCGGCAACGCCGGCCCCGTGCAGTTCGACATCCCGCTGCGGGAACCGCTGGTGCCGGACCCGCGGCACGTCGACGACGCGGAGGCGGCCGACGTTCCGGAGGGCAGGCCCGACGGCAGGCCGTGGACTTACACTCCGCCCGTCTCATTCGATCAGCCGTTGGACATCGACGTCACTCCCGACACCCTGGTGATCGCGGGGCACGGCGCCGGCGCGCACCCCAACCTGGCGGCGCTGCCGACCGTCGCCGAACCGACGGCACCGCAGCCGGCCAACCCCCTGCATCCGCTGGCGCTGCCGCTGCTGCGGCCCGCCCAGGTCATCATGTTGGGTCGGCCGACCCTGCACCGCCCGGTGTCGGCACTGCTCGCCGACCCGTCGGTGCCGGTCTACGCCCTCACCACCGGCCCGCGCTGGCCCGACGTCTCGGGCAACTCGCAGGCCACCGGCACCCGGGCGGTCGTCTCTGGCACCCCCGCCGCGGCGTGGCTGCAGCGCTGCGCCGAGGTCAACCGGCACGCCGTCGATGCGGTGCGCGGCCAGCTGAGGACGCACCCGTTGACCACGGGTCTGCACGTCGCGGCCGCGGTCGCCGACGCGCTGCGCGACGGGGATCAGCTGGTGCTCGGTGCGTCCAACCCGGTGCGCGACATTGCGCTGGCCGGCCTGGTGACGGCGGGCCCGCGCGCGATCCGGGTGCGGTCCAACCGCGGTGTCGCGGGTATCGACGGCACGGTGTCAACCGCGATCGGCGCCGCTCTGGCACATGACCGCTCGGGTGGCCGGACCGTGGCGCTGATCGGCGATCTGACGTTCGTCCACGACAGTTCGGGGCTGTTGATCGGGCCCACCGAGCCCACTCCGCAGAATTTGACCATCGTGGTGTCGAATGACAACGGCGGCGGCATCTTCGAACTGCTCGAGCAGGGCGACCCGCGGTTCTCCGATGTCTCCTCGCGGATCTTCGGCACACCGCACGACGTCGATGTGGCCGCGCTGTGCCGGGCGTATCACGTCGAGTGTCAGCAGGTCGAAATCGACGCCCTGGCCGCTGTTCTCGACGAACCGCACGCCGGTATGCGGGTGCTGGAGGTGAAGGCCGACCGATCGTCGCTGCGGCAGCTGCACGCGTCGATCAAGGCCGCGCTGTGAGACTCGACCGCAGCCAGCTGGCGCAGCTCCTGCCGCGCAGGCCCGACGGGGTCGTCGACTCGACACCCCGAAAAGTGTTGCGGTGGAGCAAGGTCGGCGTGTGGATCGCGGTGTTTGTGGTGACCCTGCAGTCGGTGCTGTTGGTGGCCGGGGCGTGGCGCAACGACCGGCAGATCGAGGGGAACATGGGGGTGGCGCAGGCCGAGGTGCTCAGCGCGGGCCCGCGCCGGTCGACGATCGAGTTCGTCACGCCGGACCGGGTCACCTACCGTCCCGAACTGGGTGTGCTCTACCCCTCCGAACTGGCCACCGGCATGCGGATCTACGTCGAGTACGACAAGGACGATCCCGACCTGGTCCGGGTACAGGACCGCACCGCTGCGCTGGCGATCATCCCGGCCGGATCGATCGCCGTGGTCGGTTGGATCGTGGCCCTGGCCGCGCTGATCGGGATCGTCGCGATCGAACGGCGCCTCGATGCGGCGGGCGCGCTCAGGCTTGGCGCATCAGGTCGTTGAGCCAGTCGTCGTCGGAGATGTCGATGACGCTGTCGTCGTTCAGGTTGTAGACCACCGGGGTGTGCACATCGCCCTCGATCGCTAGGAGCAGTTCGGCGTTGACGTCGGTCACCTCGTCGGGATCGACGGTGCTGCGGCCGAAGCTGATGGCCTCGGACACGGTCGTGGACAACCCGGCAGAGGTCGCCATCCTGGCGAAGTCCTCGTTGGTGTATCTGCTCAGGGCCAGGCTCTGATTGGCCCACAATTCGGAGACGAACGCCTGGAACTGCCCGGCCAGCGTCGCGGGATCCACCGCCAGGAACAGCGCGTCGACCACTGCCGCGGAGTAACCCGGGCGGCCGAGGTCGAGGAACGTCAGCGGCCGGTAGGTGACCGCCAGGCGCCCGGATTCCAGGTGGCCCCTGAGCTCATCGCCGAACTTGAACTGCAGGGTCGCGCAGTGCGTGCACTGCGGTTCGGCGTAGATCTCGATGCGCACCCCGGCGTCGGGGGAGCCCGCGACGATTCCGCCGCCGTCGTCGGACATCGTGACGCCGGGGCTGTTCAGAACGGCGGTGGCGGTGCCCTCGACGGCGGTACTGCAGCCCGTGGCCAACACAGCTGACACAGCCACGGCCACTGCCGCCACGATCCAACGCATGCCGCCCCTTTCGGTTCTGAAGAAGATACCCCGGGTGTTCCTCTGTGCGCCGAGACTGCTGCGGCTGTGAGAAGTCCGGTGGGATTTCGCGGTCTCAGCGGTCTCGGTGAAGTTTCTGAAATCCTCTGCTGCCCGTGGTCTTTCGGGTCCCATTTTTGTCGGTGGGTGCTGGTTGACTGGGGTCATGTCGATCATGGCGTTCCCCGAGGAGGCGGTTGAGCCGCTGGTCGGTGATCGATCGGGCGCGTTGTTCGAGGAGTT
>NZ_LZHW01000072.1 GCF_001667265.1 Mycobacterium sp. ACS4331
GGTGGGGGACCGGCGTCGCCGAGGCGTGGACGCGCCTCGAGAAGCTCACGCGTATACGGCTGCTGCGGGTCGTCGAAGATGTCGGTGACCGGTGCCTGTTCGACGATGATGCCGTCCCGCAGCACCGTGACGTCGTCGGCGACCTGGCCGATGACGCCGAGGTCATGGCTGATCCACACCACCGCCGTCCCGAAATCGCGCTGCAGATCCCGGACCAGGTCGATGATCTGAGCCTGGGTGGTCACATCGAGTGCGGTCGTGGGTTCGTCGGCGATCAGCAGCTCGGGATCGCATGCCAGCGCGACCGCGATCATCACGCGCTGACGCTGACCACCCGACAACTGGTGCGGATAGGACCGCAGCCGCGCCTCGGGATCCGGCAGGCCGACCGCATCCAAGAGTTCCAGCGCCCGAGTCCTCGCCGCGCGGCGGGTCGAATGCCGATGGGCCTCCAGCGATTCGGTGATCTGACGCTCGAGCGTGAGCAGCGGGTTCAGGGAGGTGCCGGGGTCCTGGAACACGAATCCGATCCGGCCACCGTGCACGGCCCGCAGTGTGCGGGGCGATGCGCCCACCAACTGCTGCTCGGGAGCGCCCGCCAAAGTGCTGCTGCCGGTGACGACCGCGCCCGGCGCGTCGAGCAGGCCCGTGGCGGCCAGCACCGTCATCGACTTACCTGACCCGGATTCGCCGACGATGGCGTGGGTCTGCTCGCGGGCCACCCCGAATCCGATGCCGCTGACGATCTTCCGGTCGCCGATGCGCACCCCGAGATCGGCCACGGTCAGAACCGGTGTGCTCATCGCCGCGCCCCCGTCCGCCGCGCTTCGATCATGGTGCGCTGCTTGGGATCCAGCACGTCCCGCAACCCGTCACCGAGCAGGTTGAACGCCAGCACGATCACGAAGATCGCCACACCGGGGAACACCGCCATCCACCACGCCAGCGTGACGAAGCCCTGCGAGTCGAAGATCATCCGGCCCAGGGACGGCTGCGGAGGCTGGATGCCCAATCCGAGGAACGACAGCGCGGCCTCCGACAGCGTCGCGAACGCCAGTGACAGCGAGGTCTGCACGATCAACGGTCCCGAGATGTTGGGCAGCACATGCCGACTCAGGATGTACCCGTCGCCGGTGCCCATGGTCTTGGACACCGCCACATACGGTTCGGCGCGCACACTCAGTGTGCTGGCGCGGGCGACGCGGGCGAAGATCGGGGTGTAGACGATGCCGATGGCCAGGGTCGTCGTCGTGACGCCGGGACCCAGGACGGCCACCACCGCCAGCGCGAGCAGCAGCACCGGGAATGCGAACATCACGTCCACGACGCGCATCAGCACCGTGTCCAGCCAGCCGCCGCGGTAGCCCGCGAGCAGGCCGATCGTGACGCCGACGACCGCCGCGAACGCCACACTGACCACCGCGACCCGCATCGAGGCCGCGATGGCGACCAGCACCCGCGAGGCCACGTCGCGCCCCAGTTCGTCGGTGCCGAACCAGTGGTCGCCGCTGGGGGCCTGCAGAGCATTGGGCACGTCGATGTCGTTGACGCCGTGCGGAGCCAGCCAGTGCGCGCCGACCGCGATGACGGCGACCGCGGCCAGCACGACGGCGCTGATGACGGTGACCGGGTTGCCGGCCAGCAGGCGCCAGGACGAGACACGGTCGGTCATGACAGCCGGATCCTCGGGTCGACGACCGCGTACAGCACATCCACGATCAGGTTGATCAGCAGGAACAGCGCGGCGATCAACAGCACCGCGCCTTGGATCAACGGATAGTCACGGGCGGCAACGGCATTGAACACCAGCCGGCCCAGGCCGGGCCAGGCGAACACCACCTCGACCACGATGACACCGCCGAGGATGGTGGCCAACTGGATGCCCGTGATGGTCAGAATGGGCACCAGCGCGTTGCGCATGATGTGACGTGAGGTGACGGTGGCCGGGGCCAGCCCCTTCGACCGGGCGGTGCGCACGTAGCCCGCCGAAGCGACGTCGAGCACGGCCGAGCGCACGTAGCGGGTCATGATCGCGCCGGCGACCAGACCCACGGTCAGACCGGGCAGCACGATGTGCCGCAGCCATCCCGCCGGATCGTCGAACAGCGGGCGATACCCGGAGGTCGGCAGCCACCCCAGCGTCGTGGAGAACAGACCGATGAGCAGGATGCCCATCCAGAAGTCCGGCACCGAGACACCGAATTGGCTGGTGACGCGGATGATTCCGTCCGACAGGCGGCCCTCGTGCAGGGCGGACCACAGACCCGCGGGGATCGCGATGAGCAGCGCGATCACGATGCCCACGAGTGCCAGCGACACCGTCGCGGGTAGGCGTTCCATCAAGGTCACCGTGACGGGTTCGCCGTTGCGGAAGCTGACGCCGAGGTCACCGCGCAGAGCCGACCCCACATATCCGAAGAACTGCTGCAGCAGTGGACGGTCCAGCCCGCTGGCCGAGCGCAGCGCGTCATAGGCCTCCGGGGTGTATCGGGTGCCCAGCGCGATGCGGACCGGGTCGCCGGGCACGACCTGCACCAGTGCGAACACCAGGATCAGCACCCCGAACATGACGACCAGCGAGTACAGCAGCCGCCGCAGCAGGAACCGGAGCAGGGGACTCATGCGGCACCGTCCCGGTCCACGTGCGCATCGCGGAATCGGATGGCGCCGTCACGTCGGGCCTCGTAGCCTCGCAGGGCGGGATTCCACGCCTGGATGACAGAGGGGTTGTACAGGTAGATGTAGCTGACCTCGTCGGCGATCCGGGTAGCTGCGTCGGCGTAATCGCCTGCGCGGCGCGCGGTGTCGACCTCGACGCGGCCCGCGTCGAGCAGTCTGTCCACCTGTGGGTCGGAGAACTTCTGGGCGTTGCTCGAACCGTCCGTGTGGTGCTGGGCGTAGTAGAAGTCGTCGGGGTCGATGTTGCCCAGCCACCCCATCATCAGCATGTCGAAGTTTCCGGAGTTCTGTTCGTCGAGCCAGGTGGCGAAGTCCACCGTGCGGATGTGGACCGTGATCCCCAGTGGCGCAAGGTTGTCGGCGATGATCTGGGCGGCCGTGACCGTCTCCGGGTACTCGGTGGTCACCAGCATGTCGAGGTCGCGCGGTGCCGCTCCGGCCTCGCGCAGCAGCTCCCGCGCTCGTTCGGTGTCGAATCGGTACCGGTCATAGGGTGTGTACCACGGATTGCCCGCCGGGATCGCGAGCTGATTGACGGTGGCGGTGCCGTAACTGGTGGCCGCGACGATGGCGTCCCGGTCGATGCCGTAGGCGATGGCCTGCCGGACCCGCACGTCGTCCCACGGCTGGCGGGCCTGATTGAGCGCCAGATACCAGTAGTCGTTGCTCGCGGTGACCTGCAGGACGATCGAGTCGTCATCTTTCAACTGTGTGACCCGTTGCGTGGGCACCGAATCCGTCCAGTCGATCTCTCCGGCCTGCAGTGCCGACAACGCCGTCGACGGTTCGGAGATGAACCGGTAGGTCACCCCGGCGATGCGCGGCGCCCCACCCCAGAAGTCGGGGTTGGCCTTCAGCGTGATCGAATCGCCGCTCGTGGCCGCCGCGAATGCGAACGGACCCGTGCCGACGGGATGGGTGGCGATGGCGCCGCTTTCGACGTTCTCCCGTTGCACGATGGCCATACCCTTGAAGCCACCGAGGTTCGTCAGCAGATTCGGTGTGGGACGGCTCAACGTGAGGACCACGGTGTCCGGATCCGGTGCGGTGACCGCGGTGACCGCACTGAACTTGTCGGAGTTGGCCAGCTTCTCGTCGATGATGCGCCGATAGGAGAACACCACGTCCTCGGCCGTCAGGGGGCGGCCGTCGTGGAACACCACGTCGGGCCGCAGATGAAAGGTCCAGGTGCGCTGGTCGGGGCTGGTCTCCCAGGACTCCGCCAGGGCTGGGCGCATCCGCAGGTCGGCGTCCGGTTCGACGAGGGTGTCGAAGACGTTCTCGAGCACCTCGAACGAGAAGTACGCAGTGGAGCGCTGCGGGTCGAGCTGGTCGGGTTCACCGGAGATGGCGGCGATCAGATTGTCCGACGCGCTGTCGCCGAGATCCACCCGATTTCCCGTCGAGCAGGCCGTGAGCAGCAGGGTCAGCGCGGCAGTCAACGCGGCGACTCGTCGCGCCATCCCCATCATCACCCGGCCTCATCGGGTCGAAGTCCACGTATGCCGTGAGGCCCTGTACCCGCTTTGGCGGCGAATCAATCCTGGGCGGCTGAGGAGGCCTCAGTTCTGGGCTCGGCCTTGGGCTTGGCCTTGGGTGTCAATGACGTGAGGGCGGTGCGGATCGCGGCACCGGGACGGTCCGGTCGGCTGCGTGACGTGGCGGCGTCCTTCTCAGCGTGCCGGGCGGCCTGCCGGGCGCTGATGCGTTCGCGCAGTTCGAGTCTGGACTGCTTGACGTCGGGCAGCGTCAGTTTCGGCGGCGTGGGCGTGGCCACGGTGGGGGTCGGTTCGGCGCCGAGGACGTCGTTGCCTGGGCTGGACTGCGCCTTGAGCTCCTGCGCGACGCTCGTCGCGGTCGGGTCCGACAGGTCCTTGTCCAGATCCAACGGCTTGAGCTTGGGGAAAAGCTGCGCGCCCGTGGGCTTGCTGTAATCGCTTCTGTCGTAACCGGCTTCGATGATCACCCGAAGTGGTTTGTCGACAGCGTCGAGGATGTTCTCCGGAATGATGCCGGTGAACGGCATCAGGATCGGCAGGCGATCGGTGGGAATCAGGTAGTACTCGGTGTTGCCGTGTTCCTGGTAGTAGTCCGGGTTGGTCTTGTCGATCGCGGCGAGTTGCGCGTCGAGGTCTTCGACGCGCTGGGTGCGGCCGTGCAGGTAGTAGATGCCCGCGATCGCGTTCACCGTGGCCAGCAGATTCAGCGGATACGTCGGGAAATCCGACCACCCCGAGTACTGCCGCGCGACGTCGATCGTCTTGTCGCCGTTGTCGGGAGTCGCGCCGCTGAAGGTGATGTCGAGGATCGGGATGGTCAGGCCGTTGAAGCGCTGCATCACACCGCCGTTGGGGCGGCTCGGGTTCTCGACCAGAATGTAGACGGCACCCGTGTCGGGGTTGTCGGCCTTGAACTTCGAGGCCACGACGGCACCCTGGGAGAACGCGAAGATCACGTCGTCCTGACCGGGGTTCTTGTCTTTGAGGTTGTCCACGCCCTGCTGCACCGACGCGTTCCACGTGAGATCGTCGAATCCGTTGCGGGAGAAGGGCCACAGGCCGGCGTTGTAGGCCACCTCGGTGGTGTTCTCCGGTCGTGCCGTGCCGGTGCCGTCGAAGACGCGGCCCATGAACGTGCGGAACTGGGCATCGGTGGGTTCGTCGCCGATGTTGGTGCCACGCAGATACCACGTGGTGCCCGCCAATTCGGGAGTGGCCGACAGCGTCGGCGTAATCCCGAGGACGGCCGCGACGCCGACGGCGACCCCGGCCACACCGACAGCCCCCACCGTCGGTGTTCTCTTCGTTTTCGTCTTCGCTGCGCGGTGCCGCCCCTGAGATGTGCCCACCGATTTTCCCGCCCTGTAGCTGTGCGTCCAACCGGCCGAATCCTACGGCATGTCTTTGCTGGACGCGCCCGTTCAGGCGGGTTCAGACGATCGCGGGCACCCCGCCCGGCACTGGGAGCACCGCCGCGGACCCCTGCCCACAGGAGTTCTGATCGGAACACTCCGTCAGTGAGCACTCGGTGCTCACGGTGCCGTGTTGACCGCAGGTCGGGGTGGGGGAGGCGGACGCCGGACCGGCCAGCAGGATGCCGAGCGTGACCGTGACCGCTGCGAAGAGCGCCGAACCGAACGCGGATCTGAGCATCTGATGTCTCCTGGCGTTGTGCCTATCGTACGGCGATAACCAGCCCCGATGGCGATTTCTTCCGATGTCGGCCGCGAGCACGCCCACCGACCTAGGGTGTGGGTCGTCCACACGGCAGGAAGGCGGTCGATGACGCGCAAGAGAATCGTGATCTGGGGGACCGGGTTCGTCGGGAAGATGGTGATCACCGAGGTGATCTCGCACCCGAACTTCGAACTGGTGGGCGTCGGCGTCAACGACCCGAAGAAGGTGGGCCGCGACATCGCCGACATCTGCGGTCTTCCCGCGCCCACGGGCGTGACCGCCACCGACGACGTCGATGCACTCATTGCACTGCAACCTGATGCGCTCGTGCACTACGGACCCACCGCGGCGCACGCCGAGGACAACATCCGGCTGATGACGAGGTTCCTGCGGGCCGGTGTGGACGTGTGCTCGACGGCGATGACGCCCTGGGTGTGGCCGGCCATGAAGAGCAATCCGCCGAACTGGATCAGGCCCGTCGAGCAGGCGTGCGCCGAAGGTGGTGCTTCGTGCTTCACCACCGGCATCGACCCGGGTTTTGCCAACGATCTGTTCCCGATGACACTGATGGGATTGTGTTCGCAGGTCAGGCGGGTGCGGGCCTCGGAGCTGCTGGACTACACCAACTACGAGGGCGACTACGAGTTCGAGATGGGCATCGGCCGCGAACCCGAGTTTCGGCCACTGCTGGAGAACCCGGAGATCCTGATCTTCGCCTGGGGGGCGACCGTGCCGATGATCGCGCACGCGGTCGGCATCGAACTCGATGAGATCACCACCACCTGGGACAAATGGGTCACGCCGACCGAGCGGACCTCGGCCAAGGGTGTGATCCCCGCCGGGCACGTCGCGGCCGTCCGATTCACGATCAACGGCATCTATCGGGGCGAGACCCGGATCCAGCTCGAGCACGTCAACCGGATCGGGCGCGACGCCGCACCGGACTGGCCGTCGGGCAACGACGACGACGTCTACCGCGTCGACATCGAGGGCACGCCCAGCATCTTCCAGGAGACCGCGTTCCGATTCACCGACGGCTCTGGGCGCGACGCGGCCGCCGCGGGATGTCTGGCCACCGGGATGCGGGCGCTCAACGCCGTCCCGGCCGTCAACGACCTGCCGCCGGGGTGGGTGACCCCGCTGGACCTTCCGCTGATCGCCGGGGCCGGCACGATCCGCTGACGAAAGTTCGCTGAAATCGCGCAGGCGTAACGAATTGCTCGGCTGTCCCGAGAATCCGGGTAAGAGGACTCGGGGTGAGCACATGAGGGGCGGTACGTTGCGCGCGGTTGGACTGTCGGTCGGCACCACCACGCTGGCCGCCGTCACCTCGGACAATGCTGTCCGCAGGCCCCCGTCGGTGACCGTGGCCGGACGCCCGATCAGCGATTTCGTCGACCGAGTCGGCGACCCGGTGGGCATCCTGGCCGCCGACGGATCCAGCCACCGCGCCGAGCGTCTGCTGGCAGAGGCCCTGCGGGCCGCGGCCTACGACGCGACACGCGGTGCCCCTCTGCCGGACCTGGTCGCCGTCTCGACCCCCGCGCACTGGCGGCGCGCCTCGGTGGATGCCCTCACCCGCGCGTTGACGCGGGTGCCGGAGTGGTCACGGCGCCCACCCGTGGTGCTGCCCGACGTCGACGCGGCGGTCGCCGCCATGCAGGCCGATCCCGGGCTGCCGTTGCGGGGTGTGCTGGCGGTGTGCGATTTCGGTGGCAGCGGAACGAGCCTCACGCTCGTCGACGCCGCGCACAGCGCCGCGCCCATCGGGGCGACCGTGCGCCACTCCGACCTGGCCGGCGACACCGTGGACCAGGCGCTGCTGACCCACGTCATCGGGGAGTTGGCCGGCGCGGGCTCGGTGGACCTCAACAGCACCTCGGCGATCGGCTCACTGTGGCGGCTGCGGGCCCAGTGCCGGGCCGCCAAAGAGCGCCTGTCGGCGAGTGCGGTGACCGCGCTGCCGGTCGAGTTGCCGGAGTTCCGCGGCGACATCCGGATCACCCGCGCCGAACTCGACGCCTTGGTGCGCGGACCGCTCGACGACTTCCTGGGCCTGCTCGATGACACGTTGCGCCGCAACGGTATCCTCCCGGCCGACCTCAGCGCGGTGGTGACGGTCGGCGGCGGGGCGGCGATGTCCACCATCACCACGACGCTGTCGGAGCACCTGCGGGTGCCCGTCATCACCCGGCCGCGGCCCGATCTTGTCGCGGCAACCGGTGCGGCACTGCGGGCCCTGCGCGGCCCGGCCGATGCGACGGCGACCGCGATGGCCACGGCGGTGCCCGCCGCTGTGGCTGAGCCTCCTGTGGCGTCCGGTGGGCCTGCCGCCGTCGCGCCGCCCTCGGCCGCCTCGACGGCGGCGCAGTCGTTGGCGTGGTCCGAGGTGCCCGACGATGATCTCGCGGGCGAGATCGACCCCGCCGAGGAGATGGCGCCCGTCACGGGCCTGACGAGCGCGCGCCCGATGATCGAGTTCGACGCCCCCGACGAAGAACCCGAGTCCCGGCGGACCCGCTGGTATCGGCGTCCGACGACGGTCATGGTGGCAGCCGCCGCGGTGCTGATCGCGGCCGTCTCGGCCACCGCTGTGGTGCTGGTCAACGACGCCGGGGTGGTGCATCAGGTGTCGGACCCGACGCCCAGCATCAGCACCACCCCGCCGGCACCTGCGCCGGTCGTCGCCGCGCCGCCGGAACCCGCACCGGCGCCCGCGGACGTCGCCCCGCCGCGCACCGTCGTCGTCACACCGGCGCCGGTCACGCATCAGGTGCAGAGCGCCCCGGCGCCCGCACCGGCGGAGGCGCCTGCGCCGGCGCCCGAACCCGCCGCCCCGGTGACCTCGACCGTCACCGAGACGGTGACGCCCAGTCCCACGCCGGCGCCCTCGCCAACGCCGGCGCCACCGCCGCCGTCGTCGAATCCTGAACCCGAACCCAGTTCCCCGGCGCCCACCGCGGAACGTCCTGTACAACAGTGGATTCCGACCATCCCGCCGATCCCGACCATCCCGGGACTGCCGCCGGCGCTGCAACCGCCCGGCACGCAGGGCTGAGGCAGCTAGTTCGGCCGGCTGTGCTTGAGCAGCGTCAGCTTCACCATCGGCATGTGCATCTCCTGCGGCGCGGCCGCCATCTGCTCGGCGACGCTGCGTTCGAGCCGGTCACAGAACTCGTCGGCCCGTGGATCGGTCCGGCCACCCTCGAGGCCCGCCACCAGGCAGCTGAACGTCGAGTCCCGGATGAACGAACCCCATTGTCTGCCAAAGGCTTGCGCGTCCTTGTCGACCCGGAACTGCTGGAAGTACCTGTCGTGGGCGTCGAAGGTCTCCAGATGCTCGATCGACAGCCCCTCGAACCGGTCCTTCGGCGCGAATGGTGCGAGGAAGTCCTTCTCGCTGCGGCCCGCGAGCGGAATGATCATGCCGTGCAGTTCCTCGGCACTGATGAGTCCTGAACCCGACAGTTCCTGCAGGCCCGCATACAGACTGTCGACCAGGGGCTTGAGGCCGAGCTGGCCGTCCTGGTCGAGGCCCATCGTCAGCACCACGAGCCGGCCGTGATGAGTCAGCTCCCGACCCCGGAACGCGATGAACTCATGCCAGTCGTGGGCGGCCTGGCGCGCGCACGCGGCCCGCACCCTCTCGTCGCGGCTGTAGGCGGGAAGCACATGATCGGGGATGGCCGTCGGAATGCGGGACAACCATTGGATCGCCCACGACGACCAGCCCAGTGAGACGCTGTACGACGGCAGGACCTGCTGGTAGAACGACCGCCCGATGGCAGAGGCGTACACCGCCCCGTCACGGGTCAGGTAACTGTCCGGATCGTTCTCCAGGGTGTCGAAGAGGGCGGAGAAGTCGTTGTCGTGGGCGTCGGTGTGTGCCACCAGCACGGGCTGCTCGCGCGGCGTCCGGGCCCGCAGGGCCTGGATCGCGTGAGAGATCGGCAGCAGCGCATTGTGACCCGTGCCCGCGCCATAGTCCGCAAGGAGAAGCGGGGTCGGCGGTTGGGGCAGGGGAACGGTCTTGGCTGCGTCGATGAACAGTTCGACCGCTGGCTGCAGACCGGAAGCCTGCAGCCGCGAGGCAGCGGTGTAGGTGGGGCTGTCGGGGGATTCCGGCCGGACGACGATGCTGGACTCGGGCATGCTCAGCTCCGTCGGCGGCGCCGCAGCAGAAGCCCGACCAGGACGCCGACCACGAGCAGGGCCGTGGAGAACAACCACATGGGTGCGGACACCGTGATCCACAGAATGTGGACGCCGACCGCGTCGCGGTTCTGCGCGATGAAGATCGCCGCCAGGACCAGCAGGATGAGCGCCACCCAGTAGCGCAGTGCGACCCGGCGAACCGTACCGCCGGTGGGCGCGTTCAGATCCGTGCTGTGCGAGGCCACGTCCGTCTCCTCAGCTGGTTGTGCCGTCCTGAACGCAACGGTAGTCCCCGCAGCCCAGCCGTGACACACTTCGGGCGTGAATCGCCGCGCCCCACGGGGTCTGATGATTGCCGGTTTCGTGTCGATCGTGGTGTCGTTCATCGGGTTCGTCGCGTCGCTGCTGCTGAACGCGTTCGTGTTCGACGACTACGACGCCTACGGGGAGGTGCCGATCCCCGGCAGTGCCGCGCTGCACCTGCCCGCGGGCGATGTCACGATCTCCTTCCACACCGTGGCGATCGGCAGTCCGTCGGGCGCGCTGCCGATCCCGGATCTGCGGATGAACCTGCGCGGGCCCGGCGGCCAGGATCCTGAGGTCACCGAGAACATCGGGTCGACGACCACCGTGAACAACGACATGCGGCGTCGCGTGTGGGTGGCGCACATCCCCGCCGAAGGGGTCTACGAAGTCGAGACCGACGGTGAGGTGGGCGCGTTCGTCCGCCCGACGCTGGCGTTCGGCAGCGACGGCGGCCGTGGTTGGTTGCCGTGGGTGTTCGTCGCCATCTTCGCCAACGGCATGATCGATCTTGTGATCGCGGGGGTGTGGCTGTCGCGGATCAGGCGCCGTGAACAGCTGGCGGCGTTCAACCCGTCACCGGCGCAGGATGCGGTGTCGGCGACGCCCGCGCAGTCCTACACGCCCACCGATGACGGAGTCCGCATCGAGGCGCTCAGAAACCTGGCGGCACTGCGTGATTCGGGTGCACTGACCGAGGATGAGTTTCAGGCCGAGAAGCGTCGGGTGCTCGACGGGATGTGAGTCCCCGGCGCTTCTGCTGGCCTGTTGGGCCCCTTCCTCACCACCGCTCGTCCCTGGGCCATTCAGGCCACCTCCTTCGCCCCGCTCGTTCCGGGCCTTTCAGGCCATCTCCTTCGCCCCGCTCGTTCCTCGCGGTGCTGCGTCGGTGCCCGGCTGGTGGTTCGTCAGTGGCCGCGTTTCACCCAGTCGTCGTAGTTCACCAGTTCGTCGCCGATTCGGGTGGTGTCCCCGTGCCCGGTGTAGACCACCGTGTCGGCGGGCAGCGCCCCCAGCCTGTCCTTGATCGAATCGAGGATGGTGGGGAAGTCGGAGAATGACCGTCCGGTGGCGCCGGGGCCGCCCTGGAACAGGGTGTCGCCCGAGAACACCGCACCCAGGTCGGGCGCGTACCAGCACACCGATCCCGGGGAGTGGCCCGGGGTGTGGATGGCGTGCAGTTCGACGCCTCCGGCCTGCAGCCGGACCCCGTCATCGACGGTGTGGAAGTCCTTGTCCGGATGGGTCATTCGCCACAGCATGTCATCGGCGGGGTGCAGCAGGATGGGTGCGTCCAGGGTGCTGGCCAGTTCGGGGGCCACGGTGATGTGGTCGTTGTGACCGTGGGTGCAGATCACCGCGACGACGTTGCGGCCGGCGACCGCCTCGACGATGGGGTCAGCGGTGTGGGCGGCGTCGAAGACGATGACCTCGTTGTCGTCACCGACGATCCAGATGTTGTTGTCGACGTCCCAGGTGCCGCCGTCGAGGCTGAAGGTGCCGCTGGTGACCACGCGGGTGATGCTCATTTGAGGACCACCACCGAGCGCAGGACCTCACCGGCGTGCATCTTGTGGAAGGCGTCCTCGATGGCGTCCAGACCGATGCGTTCGGAGACGAACTTCTCCAGCGGCAGGCGTCCCTGCAGGTACAGCGAGATCAGGGTGGGGAAGTCGCGTTCGGGCAGGCAGTCGCCGTACCAGGAGGACTTCAACGCCCCACCGCGGGAGAAGAAGTCGACCAGCGGCATCTCCAGGGTCATCTCCGGGGTCGGCACACCGACGAGCACCACGGTGCCGGCCAGATCACGCGCGTAGAACGCCTGCTTCCAGGTCTCGGGCCGACCGACCGCGTCGATGACGACGTCGGCGCCGAACCCGTCGGTGAGGTCCTGGATGGTCGTGACCGGGTCGAGCTCGCGGGCGTTGATGGTGTGGGTGGCGCCGAACTCGCGGGCCCAGTGCAGTTTCTGGGCGTCGGTGTCGACGGCGATGATCTTCTTCGCACCGACCAGGGCCGCACCGGCGATCGCGGCATCACCGACCCCGCCGCAGCCGATCACCGCCACGGTGTCGTCGCGGGTCACCGCGCCGGTGTTGATCGCCGCGCCGATGCCGGCCATCACCCCGCAGCCCAGCAGACCCGCGACCGCGGGATCGGCCTCGGAATCGACCTTGGTGCACTGTCCTTCATGCACCAGGGTCTTGTCGGCGAACGCGCCGATTCCCAGCGCGGGGGTCAACTCGGTGCCATCGGTCAGCGTCATCTTCTGGGTGGCGTTGAAGGTGTCGAAGCACAGGTGCGGCCGGCCCCGCTTACAGGCCCGGCACTGCCCGCACACCGCCCGCCAGTTCAGGATCACGAAGTCACCGGGTTCGACATTGGTCACACCCTCGCCGACCGACTCCACGGTGCCGGCGGCCTCATGACCAAGAAGGAACGGGTACTCGTCGTTGATCCCACCCTCGCGATAGGTCAGATCGGTGTGGCACACCCCGCACGCGGTGATGTCGACGACGACCTCACCGGGACCCGGATCCGGGATCACGATGTCCACCAACTCCACGGGCTGCTTCTTGGACCGGGAAATGACCCCGCGCACTGTCTGACTCATGCCTGACAACCTAGTGCCTGGTCCGCGGGCCGGGCGCGGTGAGGGTGCTCGGTAGTGTCGGCGCCATGAGCGCGCTCGACGTCCTCGCCGACTGGCCCGTCACCAACGCCGCCGCGGCGGTGGTGAGCACCTCGGGTGTGGTGGCCACGTTCGGTGACACGACCGCGCGTTTTCGCCTGGCGTCGGTGACCAAGCCGCTGGTCGCGCGGGCGGTGCAGGTGGGGATCGAGGAGGGCGCGCTCGACCTCGAGACGCCCGCCGGTCCCGAGGGCTCGACCGTGCGGCATCTGCTGGCGCACGCCTCCGGGCTGGCGATGCTCGACGATGCGGTGCTGGCCAAGCCCGGGACTCGTCGCATCTACTCGAACTACGGCTTCCGGGTGCTGGCCGAGGCGCTTGAGGCGGCGACCGAGATGCCCTTCGGCGACTACCTGATCGAGGCCATCTTCCATCCGCTGGCGATGTCGGATTCGGAACTGCCCGGTGGGGCCGCGGAGGCCGGGTTCGGTGCGGTGTCCACGGTGGCCGACCTCGCGGCGTTCGCTGGTGACCTGTTGACCCCCACCACCGTGTCCCCGCAGATGCACGCCGAGGCGGTGACCGTGCAGTTCCCGGGTCTGGGCGGGGTGCTGCCCGGGTACGGGTCGCAACGTCCGAACGACTGGGGCCTGGGCTTCGAACTGCGCGACGGCAAGAAACCGCACTGGACGGGGGCGGACAACTCGGCGTCGACGTTCGGCCATTTCGGCCAGTCAGGCACCTTCATCTGGGCCGATCCCGACGCGGGACTGGCCGCCGTGGTCCTGACGGACCGGGACTTCGGGGAGTGGGCGCACCCACTGTGGCCGTCAATTTCTGACGGCATCCTGAGAGAATTCGGCGCACACTAGCGCAACAGGCGCCTCACAGGGCACAATAGACACGCGCGACACACAATTTGTGATGCTCGTCAGAAGACTGAGGCCGTTGGGGAAGACGTCCCTCGTCTAACTGAAGGAGCAGCCGATGCGTGCGTCGAACCAATTTGCCGACGCGACTACAGGTGTGGTCTACATCCATGCCTCACCCGCGGCGGTGTGCCCACATGTCGAATGGGCCCTTTCTTCGACCCTGAACGCCAGGGCGAAGCTGACCTGGACGCCCCAGCCGGCGATGCCAGGGCAGCTGCGTGCCGTCACCAACTGGGTGGGCCCGGTGGGTACCGGCGCCCAGTTGGCGAACGCGCTGCGGTCGTGGACGGTGCTGCGCTTCGAGATCACCGAGGACCCGAGTGAGGGCGTCGACGGGCAGCGGTTCTGCCACACCCCGCAGTTGGGGCTGTGGAGCGGAACGATGAGCGCCAACGGCGACACCATGGTGGGCGAGATGCGACTGCGTGCGCTGATGGCCGCGGGCGCCGACACCCTGGCCGCCGAGTTGGACTCCGTTCTGGGCATCGCCTGGGACGACGCGTTGGAGCCCTACCGCAACGGCGGTGACGGGGCCGAGGTCACGTGGCTGAATCGGGGCGTCGGCTAGCTCGCCTTCAGCTCACGCGGGCCCAGCACCGGCTGCGCCACGCAGCCGCCGTCGAACCCCGGACCCCACGGCCACCGGCCGCGGTCGTCGGCCCACACCACCTGCCGCGCACGTATTGTCGGGCCTCCGATCGCGATGGCGACGTTCAGGTGCGCGTGGGGATGGGGGATGTCGACGAACTCGACCTTAGTGCCGGATGGCAGGCGCAGTTGGGCGCCAGCCTCGTGCATTCCCTGCACCCGCGCCTGCCGGGCCAGTCGGTTCAGCAGCCAACCGGCCCGCTGCGGGTCCAGTCCGGTGACCAACAGTTCGGGGAGTCCGAACGCGTGGAGCCCGACCGTGTACGCGTAGGGCGCACGGTCACTTTCGATGTACTGAATCGCCCAGCCATGGGCGCCGATTCTCATCCGGACCTCGTCGAGGACGTCCTCGTCGCTGGCGTCGGGGTGGTCGCACATCCAACACATGGCAGCTGACCTTTCTGTCGTGGTTGCTGTCAGCATGCACGCGGGGTGTGACAAGTCAGGCGGGCACCAGAATCCGCAGGGCGCCGGGCACCGCCGTGATCCGGGCGGGAAGAGCGCAGGCGTAATCGCCGTCGGCGTAGGCGTTGATGCCGGGGCACTCGACGGTGACGCTGGCCGCGCGCCGGGTGGTGACGGTGTCGAGGTTGACGTGCGTGCCCTTGAACACCGTGGGAAACAACCGGATCAGCCGGGATCGCGACGCCGAGGCGATCATCGTGACGTCGAGCAGGCCGTCGGTCGGATCCGCCCCGGGACAGATCAGCATGCCGCCACCGTAACTGCGGGTGTTGCCGACCGCGGCCATGGTCAGCGGCAGCTCGACGCGTTCACCGTCGTCGAACGTCAGTCGAAACGGCAGCAGTCGCAGCTTCGACAGTTCCGCGACCATCGCGAGGTTGTACCGCATCCGGCCGTGCGGCCACCGCATCCGATTGGCGCGGTCACTGACCAGCGAGTCGAATCCCGTCGCCACCACGGTGCCGAACCACCGCCGCGTCCCATCGGCCCCGTCGATACGGCCGAGGTCGGCGGTGTGCACGTGCCCGTCGGCGACGACGTCGGCGGCCGCGACCGGGTCGCCGGTGGGGATGCGGTACTCGCGGGCGTGGTCATTGCCGGTGCCTGCCGGAATGACGCCCAGCGGGACAGCGGTGCCCGCCAACTCCTGCAGCGCGAGCCCGATGACGCCGTCGCCGCCCACCACGACCAGGGCGTCGGTGCCGCGGTCCAGTTGATCGCGGACAAGCTCACTCGCGTGGGCGGCGTCGCGGCCGACGATCGCGCAGACATCGACACCGCGCTCCTGCAGGCGGGTGATCGCGCGTTCGGCGGCATGCGGGGCGTTGCCGTGCCCCGATGCGGGGTTGGTCAGCACCGTCACATGCCCGAGTGTCATGGAATCAGCTTGCCCGGGTTGAGGATTCCCGCGGGATCCAGCGAAGCCTTGACGGCGCGCAGCACCTGCACCCCGAGAGGGCCGACCTCATCGGTCATCCACGGTCGATGGTCGGCGCCCACGGCGTGGTGATGGGTGATCGTGCCGCCGGCGCGCACGATGGCCGTCGACGCGGCCGTCTTCGCGGCGCGCCACTGGTCGATCGGATTGCCGCGCTGACCCGCGACCACTGTGAAGTACAGCGAGGCGCCGGTCGGATACACATGCGAAATGTGGCACAGAACCAGTGCCGGCGTACCGGATTCGGTCAGTGCCGAGGTCAGTGCCTCGGTGACTGCGGACTTCAGGGTGTGCAGGTTCGACCATGACGTGGCCGTCTCCAGCGTCTCGCACAGCGCACCGGAGGCCAGCAGAGAATCGCGCAGGTAGGGTGCGGCGAATCGACCGTGCTCCCAGGCGCGTGCGGGTGCCTCGCCCAGGGACACTCCGCCGTGCGCCTCGATCAGGGCGCGGGTCTCGGCGTGCCGGCTGGCCGTGTGGGCCGCCGTCCCCTCGAACAGGGTGATGCCCAGGCACCCACCGGTGATCTGCTGCTCACCGATCTGCTCGGTGGTGGCCAGGTTGACCCCGGTCTCGGCCTCGTCGGACAGGCGCAACACCGTGGGACCGGTGCCGGTCTGCACCACCGTCCGCAGTGCCGAAGCGCCCGTGGCGAAGTCGGGGAATGACCATGCCTCGTAGCGGGTGCTCTCCGGCACGGGGTGCACCCGCACTCGCACCCGCGTGATGATCCCGAACACCCCCTCGGAGCCGATGATGACCTGGCGCAGATCGGGTCCGGCGGCCGACGCGGGAGCACGGCCGAGGTCGAGAATCCCGGCTGGGGTGACGACGGCGAGGCCTCGGATCATGTCGTCGAACCGTCCGTAGCCGGCCGAGTTCTGCCCCGACGACCGAGTGGCCGCGAAGCCGCCGATGGTGGCGAACTGGAAGCTCTGCGGGAAGTGTCCGAGTGAGAAGCCCTGTGCGCCAAGCAGTCTTTCGGCATCAGGACCGGTGACCCCCGCGCCGAGTTCGGCCTCCCCGGAGATCGGATCGAGGCTGTGCAGTTGATCGAACCGGCGCAGGTCCAGTGTGAGGGCGCTGCTGAACGGCCCGCGGATCGGGTCCAAGCCACCGACCACGCTGGTGCCGCCGCCGAAGGGCACCACCGCGATGCCGTGGTCGGAGCAGTGCCGCAGGATGGCCGCGATCTCGTCCTCGGTGCCCGGGGTCAGCACCGCGTCGGGCGCGTCCTGCTCGCCGCGGTCGGCGCGACGCAGCAGGTCCAGGGTGGACTTGCCGCCGGCGTGCAGCAGGCGCAGATGGTCGTCGACCGAGACGTTCTCGGCTCCGACGATGGCCGACAGGGCCACCCGGTCGGCCTCCGGCAGGGCACAGGGGCGTACCCGGACCTCATCGGGCGTCACCGCCGGGACGGTCTGTTCCGCGACGCCCAGGGCCTGGGTCAGCAGCGCGCGGATCCCGTCGGACAGTGGTTTGGCCGCCGCCGGGTCTCCCCAGGCGTTCCACTTCATCGGAGGCTCAAGCATGCGTTACAGTATTACACATGCTGTCAATCGGTAACGATGAGGACATCGGTGAGCGGATTCTCACCGCGGCCGCCACGTGCGTGCGCGACTACGGGATCGATCGGGTCACGCTGGCCGAGATCGCCCGCCGTGCCAAGGTCAGCCGGCCCACCGTCTACCGGCGCTGGCCCGACACCGAGGCGATCCTGGCGGCGCTGCTGACGCGCCGAATCACCGACGTGGCCCGCGACGTTCCGCTGGCCGGTCCTGGTCGCGCCGCGATCGTCGACCGGATCGTGGCGGTCGCGGCGCGTCTGCGTCACGACGACCTGCTCTCGGCGGTCCTGCACTCGGCGCCCGAATTCGCGATGGTCTACATCGCCGAACGCCTCGGCACCAGCCAGCGACTGCTGATCGATGTGCTCGCCGACGACATCGAGGCCGCACAGGCCGATGGCAGCGTGCGGGCGGGCGACCCGCGCCGCCTCGCCACGATGGTGCTGCTCATCGTGCAGTCCACGATCCAGTCCGCACAGATCGTCGAGCCGCTCCTGCCTCCCGACGCACTGGCCGAGGAACTCACCCATGCGTTGAACGGATACCTCCATGGCTGAGTCGAGTGCGCTGAACGCCGCGCGCCGCGGTGCCGAACTTTCGATCCTCGCCGACGGCGACGTGCCCGACGTCCTGGTCATCGGTGGCGGCATCACCGGTGCGGGCATCGCCCTGGACGCCGCGGCGCGTGGTCTGAACGTCGTGCTGGTCGAACGTCACGACCTGGCGTTCGGGACCAGCCGATGGAGTTCGAAGCTGGTGCACGGCGGCCTGCGATATCTGGCCACCGGCAACATCGGCATCGCACGGCGCAGCGCCGCGGAGCGCGGAATCCTGATGACCCGCAACGCACCTCACCTGGTGCGTGCCATGCCGCAGCTTGTGCCGCTGCTGCCGGCGATGGGGCGCGCCGAGCGGGCGCTGGTCCGGGTCGGATTCCTGGCGGGCGACGGTCTGCGCCGGATGGCCGGAACGCCGGCTTCGACGCTGCCGCGGTCGCGCCGTGTCGACCCTCGGCGCGCGGCCGAGTTGGCGCCCACCGTCCGCCGCGACGGTCTCGAGGGCGCCCTGCTGGCCTATGACGGTCAGCTCATCGACGATGCCCGCCTGGTGGTCGCCGTGGCCCGCACCGCCGCGCAGCACGGCGCCCGGATCCTGACCCGGGTCTCGGCTGTCGACGTCGCCGGCACCTCGGCGCGGCTCACCGATGAACTCACCGGCGAAACCCTGGACGTGACAGCCCGCGCGGTCATCAATGCCACCGGGGTGTGGGCAGGCGAACTCGACCCGTCGCTGCGGCTGCGGCCAAGCCGGGGCACCCATCTGGTGTTCGATGCCGCAACCTTCGGCAATCCCGTTGCCGCGCTGACCATTCCGATTCCGGGCGAACTCAACCGATTCGTCTTCGCGATGCCCGAACAGCTGGGCCGGGTGTACCTCGGGCTGACCGACGAGGACGCACCGGGCCCCATTCCCGATGTGCCGCAGCCGACCCCAGCCGAGGTGGGGTTCCTGCTCGACACCGTCAACACCGCGCTGGGCGTCGCTGTGACCGCCGACGACGTCGTCGGCTCCTACGCCGGCCTGCGTCCGCTGATCGACGCGGGGGAGGGCCGCACCGCCGACATCTCCCGGGACCACGCTGTCATCGAGGCGCCCTCAGGGGCGGTGAACATCGTGGGCGGCAAGCTCACCGAGTACCGCCACATGGCCCAGGACGTGCTCGACCACACCATCGCGCTGCGCGGACTGACCGCCGGGCCGTGCCGGACCCCCAACCTGCCACTCGTCGGCGCTCCCGCGAATCCGGTCTCCACGCTCAGATCGGATCATGACCTGCCGTCGTCGCTGGTGGCGCGCTTCGGCGCCGAGGCGCCGAACGTGATCGCGCGCGCCACCTGTGACCGGCCCACCGACCCGGTGGCCGAGGGGATTGACGTGATCCGCGCCGAATTCGAGTACGCCGTCACGCATGAGGGCGCGCTGGACGTGGGCGACATCCTGGACCGGCGCACCCGCATAGGGCTGGTGGCCGCCGATCGAGACCGTGCCGTCGCCGCGGCTGAGGAGTTCGTGGCTGCCCCGTAGTCACGCACCCTGCAAGCGGGAGGGGCCCAGCTGACGCAGAATCGCCCGATTCCGGAGGAATTGGGGCGATTCTGCGTCTGCTCGCGGTGAGTGGACGAGCGGTTACAGCGGGATGTTCTTGTGCCGGCCGCGGCGCGCGGGCGCCTCGGCCAACGCCTGGGTCAGCACGCTGCGGGTCTGAGACGGATCGATCTTGGCGTCGACGACACCGATCTCGATCGCGCTGTCGACACCGCCGGCGATCCGCTCGTGCTCGAGCGCCAGCTCGTCGTGCAGGGCCTCGCGCTCGTCATCCGGTGCGGCGGCGAGCTTCTTCTTGTGCAGGATGCCGACCGCGGCCTTGGCGCCCATGACGGCGACCTCGGCGTCGGGCCAGGCGAACACCTTGGTGGCGTTCAGCGACCGCGAGTTCATCGCGATGTAGGCGCCACCGTAGATCTTGCGGGTGACCAGCGTGACGCGGGGGACCGAGGACTCGCCGAACGCGTGCAGCAGCTTGGCGCCGCGGCGCACGACACCGCCCCACTCCTGGTCCACACCGGGCAGGTAGCCCGGCACGTCGACGATGACCACCAGCGGGATGCCGAACGCATCGCAGAGGCGGACGAAACGCGCTGACTTCTCGGCGCTTTCGGAGTTCAGGCAGCCACCCAGACGCAGCGGGTTGTTGGCGATCACGCCGACGGTGCGCCCCGCCAGCCGGCCCAGGCCGACCACGATGGACGGGGCCCACCGGGACTGGAACTCCTCGAACGGCACGCCCTCGTCGAGCAAAGCCTCGACCAGCGGGTGCACGTCGTAGGCGCGGCGCGCCGACTCGGGAAGCAGGGCCTTGAGGTCGGAGTCGCCGGCCTCGGCCTTCGAACGATCGAAATGCCCCTGCTGGCAGAACAATCCGACCAGGCGACGGCCGCGCTCGTAGGCGTCGAGTTCGTCGTCGGCGACGATGTGGCAGACACCGGACTTCTTGTGGTGGGCCTCCGGGCCGCCCAGCGACACCATGTCGACGTCCTCGCCGGTCACGCTGCGCACGACGTCGGGTCCGGTGACGAACACCTTGCTCTCGGGGGCCATCACGATGACGTCGGTCAAGGCGGGGCCGTAGGCCGCGCCGCCGGCCGCGAAGCCGACCACCACCGAGATCTGCGGGATGTAACCCGAGGCCCGGATCATCGCCTCGAAGACCAGGCCCACGGCGTGCAGTGCCCGCACGCCCTCGGCCAGACGAGCACCACCCGAATGCCAGATGCCGACGATCGGGCTCTGCTCCTCGATCGCGGTGTCGTATGCGTCGACGATGTGCTTGCAACCGTCGACACCCATGGCGCCGCCCATGACGGTGCCGTCGGTGCAGAACGCGACGGTGCGGACCCCGTTGACGGTGCCGGCGGCCGCCAGGACGCCGGAGCGATCCCGCTCGTGCAGCAGTTCGACACTGCCGTCATCGAAGAACGTCGACAGCCGCAGCAGCGGGTCGCGGGGATCAAGTGACTCATTCACCGATTCGGGGGCCATCGTCGTCATACCGTCTCCTACCGTTTCGCGTCTCTTAGTACTTACCGAAGGCGAGTGCGACGTTATGCCCGCCGAATCCGAACGAATTGTTGATCGCGTACCGGTAGTCACCGGTGCGCGGAGTTCCCGCGACGACATCCAGATCGATCTCGGGGTCGAGATTCTCCAGATTCAGTGTCGGCGGGATGACGCCGTCTCGCAGCGCGAGCACCGTGAGGATCGACTCCACGGCGCCGACGGCGCCGACGGAGTGCCCCAGGGCTGACTTGGGCGCGTAGACCGCGGGGCGGTGGGCGCCCATGGCGTTGTTGATCGCCTTGCCCTCGGCCACGTCACCGACGTTGGTGCCGGTGGCGTGGGCGTTGATGTGGTCGATGTCGGACGGCTGCAGGCCGGCCAGCTCGACAGCGCGGGAGATGGCGTGCCCGGCGCGCTCCCCGTTGGGATCCGGGGCGACCATGTGGAACCCATCGGAGGTGACGGATGCACCCATGATGCGCGCCAGGATGTTCGCGCCGCGGGCCTTGGCGTGCTCCTCGGTCTCGATGACGAGCAGTGCACCGCCCTCGCCGAACACGAAGCCGTTGCGGTCGCGGTCGAACGGCCGGCAGGCGCCGGCCGGGTTGTCATTGGTGTTGGACAGCACGATCCGCATCTGGGCGAAGCCGGCGATCGGGACCGCTTCGATCTTGGTCTCGACGCCGCCACAGATGGCGATGTCCGCCTCGCCGTAGACGATGTTGCGCCAGGCGTTGGCGATGGCCTCCGAACCCGACGCGCAGGCCGAGATCGAGGTGCTGACCCCGGCCTTGGCGCCGCGTTCGAGACCCACCACCGCCGCAGGGCCGTTGGGCATGTACATCTGAACGACCAGGGGGGACACCGCCCGCAGGCCACGCTCGCGCATGCCGTCATAGGCGAACACGAGCTCCTCGGTGGACCCGAGGCCGGTGCCGATCGAGACCGCAAGACGGCGGGTGTCGACCTCCGGGGATCCGGCGTTCTGCCAGACCCGGCGGCCGAGCACCGTCGCCATCTTCTGCAGATAGGACATCCGGCGGTTTTCGACCTTGTTGAGCTCGCCGTCGAACTCCTCCAACAGATGGCCGCCGATACGCACCGGCAGGTCGTACTGCTCGATGAACGGATCCTCGAGCTTGCGGATCCCAGACTGTCCGTCGAGGAGGTTCTTCCAGGTGTTGTCGGCATCGGTGGCCAACGCGGTCGTCATGGCGATGCCAGTGACGACCACGTCGGGCAAACCGTTGCCTGTTGTCAGCGGTGCCATTCTGCGGTTAAGTCCTTCCCCCCGACTCAGTACTTGCCAAATGCCAATGCCACGTTGTGTCCGCCGAAGCCGAACGAGTTGTTGATGGCGTATTGGTAGTCCCCATATCGCGGCTCCCCAGCCACGACATCGAGATCGATCTCCGGATCCGGCGTCTCGTAGTTGAGCGTCGGCGGGATGACGCCGTCGCGCAGTGCGAGAACGGTCAGGATCGACTCCAGAGCACCCACGGCACCGATCGAGTGGCCCAGCGCCGACTTCGGCGCATAGACCGCGGCTTCACCCACGCCGGCCACGCGCAGCGCGTTGGCCTCGGCGGTGTCACCGATCGGAGTCGCAGTGGCGTGTGCGTTCACGTGGCTGATGTCCTTGGCGGACAGGCCCGCCGTCTCCATCGCCCGCAGCATCGCCTTACCGGCCCGCTGGCCGTCCGGCGCCGGCGCCACCATGTGGTAGGCGTCCGACGTGATGCCCGCACCCATGAGTCGGGCCAACGGCTTGGCGCCGCGAGCCAACGCATGCTCTTCGGTCTCGATGATCATCATCGCCCCGGCCTCACCGAACACGAAGCCGTCGCGGTCCTTGTCGAACGGACGCGAGGCGCCGGCCGGATCGTCGTTGCGGGTCGACATGGCGCGCATCATCGAGAACGCCGCGATGGGCAGTGCCTCGATGCCGCCTTCCACACCGCCGCAGACGGCGAAATCGGCGTCACCCATGACGATCTGGCGCCACGCGTGGGCGATGGCCTCCGAACCCGACGAACAGGCCGACACCGGGGTGATGACCCCGGCACGCGCACCCAGTTCGAGTCCGGCGACCGCGGCCGCACCGTTGGGCATGATCATCTGAACGGCCAGCGGGGACACCTTGCGGGGCCCGCCCTCGTTCATCAGGTCATAGGTTTCGACGATCTTCTCGCCGCCACCGAGTCCGGTGCCGATGACCACCGCGAACCGGTCCGGATCGACCTCAGGCTTCCCCGCGGTCTCCCAGAGCCGACCCGCGATCAGCTTCGACATGCGCTGCACGTAGGACATGCGACGCAGGTCGATGCGGGTCATGTGGTCGTCGACGTTGTCGACGAGATGACCACCGATACGCACCGGAAGGTCCCACTTGGTGACGAAGTCGTCCTCAAGGACGCGGATGCCGCTTTCGCCGGCCAGCAGGCCCTTCCACGTGCTCTCGATGTCCGCGGCGAGCGCGGTGGTGGCCTCGACGGCGGTCACCACGACGTTCGGGAATCCGCCGTTAGCAGTGGAAGGTCTGGTCATTCCGAGCCAAACTTCTCGCGCAGGGCAGCGGCAGCCTCGGGGTTCTCTTCTTCGAGCTTCTGGATGTAGGCGACGACGTCACCGACGGTGCGCAGACCGGCGAGGTCCTCGTCGGGGATCTTCACGCCGTACTTGTCCTCGGTCTGCACAGCGATCTCGACCATCGACAGGGAGTCGATGTCCAGGTCGTCAACGAAGGACTTCTCGGGGGTGACCTCGGACGGCTCGATACCGGTCACCTCTTCGATGATCTCGGCGAGACCGGCGATGATTTCTTCCTGGCTGGCGGCCACGATGTGGCTCCCTTCATTTCTTTCTTGATGGCCCGAAAGCGTGTGCGATCCGGGGTCGTGCTCGTTATGTGGTTGTGCTGCGGGGACGCGGGGGACGGGCCCGAGCTCAGAGCTCGGCGAGTCCGTCCAGGTCGGCGGGTGCCTTGATGGCGTAGGTCGGGGTGCCCTTGAGCTCGCGCTTGGCGATGCCGACCAGGGTCCCCGCGGGCGGAAACTCAACGACGGCCTTGACCTGGGCGTCCCGCAGCGAGGCGGTGCACAGATCCCATCGGACCGGACGGGTCAGCTGAGCGACGAGCTTCTCCATCGCGTCGGCGGCCGAGGTGACAGCCTGGCCGTCGGCGTTGGACAGCAGGGTGGCCGTCGGCTCACTGGTGGTGACGGCGTCGGCCGCGGCGGAGTAGCCGTCGGTGGCCGAGGCCATGAAGTGCGTGTGGAAGGCGCCGGCGGTCGCGAGCTGACGCACCCGCGCCTTGGCCGGCGGGTTCTCGGCGAGCTTGGCCAGGGCGTCGAGGCGGCCCGCGGCCACGATCTGACCGGCGGCGTTGCGGTTGGCGGGCACCAGGTCCAGGTCGGACAGTGCCGACAGGACCTCAGCCTCGTCACCGCCGAGCACGGCCGACATCCCGGTGGCCTCGACGTTGCACGCCTTGGCCATCTCGGCGCCGCGGGTGGCGGCGAGCTTGACCGCGTCGTCGGCGCTGATCACGCCGGCGATCGCGTAGGCCGCGATCTCGCCGACAGAGTGTCCGGCGACGATGAGGTCAGCGGACTGCAGCAGGCCGCGCCTGGTGAGCTCCTGGTGGGCCAGCAGGGTGGCAGCCACCACGAGGGGCTGCGTCACCGCGGTGTCGGTGATCTCCTCGGCCGTGGCGGTGGTGCCCAGCGTGACGAGATCGAGGCCGCTGATCTGCGACCAGGTCGCGAGCTGATCGGCGGCGCCGGGGAGTTCCAGCCACGGGGACAACATCCCCGGGGTCTGCGAACCCTGCCCGGGAGCGAGCAGCGCAATCACAGGTGTCGGTTCAGGCACTCATTAAGAAAACATTGTGAGAGCCGTTTTGCGGGGTGTAAGAGATTATGAACCTCGTCTTAGGTTTTTGTGGAGAGCCCACAAAAGCGCCTGTCATGCGACGTCATTGATACGTAAGCGCAATCTGTTACGTTCCGCTAAGGATCTCATCGGCCCCCGCGGTGGGGCCGGTGAGGTACTTCACAGTGCCGTTTGACGTGCGGGGACGCGGTGACTGATAAGGAAGGCGGCCCACCGTGGAGGCCACCCGAAGCACGTACGCGTCCCGCGGCAGGGTCGGATCACGGCCGGTGAAATCGGCGATGCGCTTGAGTCGGTAGCGAACCGTATTTGGATGAACGAACAATGTGCGTGCGCATGCCTCAATTGCTCCGCCGGAGTCCAGGTACGCATCGAGGGTCTCCGTCAGGGCCGGACCGGCGTCGGCGAGAGGCCGCATCACGTCCGAGTGCAGCGCGGCGATGGCGGACTGATCGCCCATCAGCGCGCGCTCGGGAAGGAGTTCGCGCGCCGACACCGGCCGTGGCGCACCGGACCATCCCGCGACGGCGTTCATGCCGGAAATCGCTTCGCTGGCACTGTGATACGCGGCCGCCAGGGACGGCGCCGTGGGACCGACGACCACTGGGCCGTCGGAGAACGCGTTCAGGAGTTCGGTGAGGAATTTGTCAGTCGGCGACAGCTGACCCGACACGATCGCGACGAGCCAGGTGCCGTGCACATCGACCAGGGCTGCGCGGCCATGGCGGTTTGCGGCGTCGCGGACGTCGTTTGCGGCCATCTGCGCGCGATCGGCCGGCGGGGTGCCGACGACGACGGTCGCCGGGGCCGTGGTGTCCCAGTTGAGGGCGGCCGACCGCGACAGCAGTTCGGGGCCTGTGTCGCCGCGGACCACGGCGTCGACGACGGTGGCCTCCATACGCGTGTCCCAGGCGCCGCGCGCCTCGGCGGCGTCGGCATAGGCCTTGGCCGCGGCGAAGGCCAGGTTGCGGCTGTACCGCAGGATGCCGATGGTCAGCGCGGTCGTCTGCTCGTCGTTGCGCGCCAGAAGGGGCATCACCTGCTCGAAGTGCTCCATGGCCACCCGCACCATGTCGACGGTCTGGCGCAGCGCGATCCTGCGGGCCAGGTCCTGGGGGACCAGCGCGAAGGCCTCGGCGGTGTAGCCGACGTCGCTGTCCGGGTCGTTGAGCCACTCGGCGAAGTTCACCACCGCGGTCTGCACCACCAACTGGACGCTGGCGCGCTGCGAGGCCTCCAGTTCGGCGAAGAACGGCAGGCGTTCCTGCATCGCCTGCACCGCGTCGGTCGCCATTCGGCCCGAATACTGCTTGACGCGCCTGCGCAGCGACTCGGGAACGTTGTCGAGCACCTCCAGCGGCGCACGCGATGTCGCGAACGGATTGTCGGGCATCCCTAAAAGCTACGCGCTTTTTCTGGCAGAAGCCCACAGTCCCTGCGCTGTGGGGGTGCCGCAGGACCCGCGAGGCTGCGGTGAGTGCGAGAAATCCCGGTTCGGGGCGCACTCACCGCAGTCTCTGCAGAAGATGTGAACGCTAGGCGCTGCCGGTGTCCTTGAACGACACGCCTGCGGCGTACACGTCGTCGATCCGGTACTCCTTGGCCGCGGCGACGGCCACCGACGGATCGATCTCGCCGTCCCGGGCCAGCGCCTCGAGCACCGCGACCACCACCGACTCGGCATCGGTGTTGAAGTAGCGGCGTGCGGCCGGTCGGGTGTCGGAGAAGCCGAACCCGTCGGTGCCGAGGGTGACGTAGGTGCCGGGCACCCACGGCCGGATCTGCTCCGGGACCGCGCGCATCCAGTCGGACACGGCGACGGCCGGGCCGCGGGTGTCCTTGAGCACCTTGGTGACATAGGCCTCGCCGGCGGGCCGGTCGGGGTGGCGCAGGCGCTCCTTCTCCAGGGTCACACCGTCACGGTTGAGTTCACCCCAGCTGGTCACCGACCAGACGTCGGCGGCCACATCCCACTTGTCGGCAAGCATGTCGGCGGCCCGCAGCGCCTCCGGCATGGCCACCCCGGAGGCCAGGATCTGTGCGGTGTTGGTGCGCTTCTCCGTCGCCGCCCGGAACCGGTACATGCCCCGCAGCACACCCTCGGGATCGAAATTCTCGGGCTCGGCCGGCTGAACATAGGGCTCGTTGTAGATCGTCATGTAGAAGAAGACGTTCTCCGGGTCCTCGCCGTACATGCGCTCCAGACCGCTTTCGACGATGTGGGCGATCTCGTAGGCGAACGCCGGATCGTAGGCCACCACAGCGGGATTGGTGGAGGCCAGCAGAAGCGAATGCCCATCGGCATGCTGCAGGCCCTCACCTGTCAGGGTGGTGCGGCCGGCGGTCGCGCCGAGCACGAATCCCCGGGCCATCTGATCGGCCGCGGCCCAGAACCCGTCGCCGGTGCGCTGGAATCCGAACATCGAATAGAAGATGTAGATCGGGATCATCGGCTCGTTGTGCGTGGCATACGAGGTCCCGACCGCGGTGAACGACGACGTCGACCCGGCCTCGTTGATGCCCTCGTGCAGGATCTGGCCGACTTCGCTCTCCTTGTAGGCCAGCATCAGTTCGGCGTCCACCGCGGTGTACAGCTGCCCGTTGCGGTTGTAGATCTTGAGGCTGGGGAACCACGAGTCCATCCCGAACGTGCGGGCCTCATCGGGGATGATCGGCACCAGGCGGGGCCCGATGTTCTTGTCCCGCAACAGTTCCTTGAACGTCCGCACGGTCGCCATGGTGGTGGCGACCTCCTGGTTGCCGGACCCCTTCTTCAGCGGCTTGTACACGTCCCGGCCCGGCAGCGTCAGCGCCGTGGACTTGGTGCGGCGCTCCGGCAGGAATCCGCCGAGCGAGTGCCTGCGGTCGAGCATGTAGCTGATCTCCGGCGCGTCCGGCCCGGGGTGGTAGTACGGCGGCAGGTACGGGTTGTCCTCGAGTTGAGCGTCGCTGATCGGGATCCGCTGAGCGTCGCGGAAGTCCTTGAGGTCCTGCAGCGCAAGCTTTTTCATCTGGTGCGTGGCGTTGCGGCCCTCGAAGTGCTTGCCCAGGGTGTAGCCCTTGATGGTCTTGGCCAGGATCACCGTGGGCTGGCCCTTGTGCTCCATGGCGGCCCGGTAGGCGGCGTACACCTTGCGGTAGTCGTGGCCGCCGCGCTTGAGATTCCAGATCTCGGCGTCGGTCATGTTCTGCACCAGGGCCTTGGTGCGGGGGTCGCGGCCGAAGAAGTGGTCACGGACGTAGGCGCCGTCGTTGGCCTTGTAGGTCTGGTAGTCGCCGTCGGGCGTCGAGTTCATCAGGTTGACCAGCGCGCCGTCGCGGTCGGCGTGCAGCAGCGCGTCCCACTCGCGGCCCCACACCACCTTGATGACGTTCCAGCCCGCACCGCGGAAGAACGACTCGAGTTCCTGGATGATCTTCCCGTTGCCGCGGACGGGGCCGTCGAGGCGCTGCAGGTTGCAGTTGACGACGAAGGTCAGGTTGTCCAGGCCCTCGTTGGCGGCGACCTGGATCAGGCCGCGCGACTCCGGTTCGTCCATCTCGCCGTCGCCGAGGAACGCCCACACATGCTGATCGGAGGTGTCCTTGAGGCCGCGGTCGTGCAGGTAGTGGTTGAACCGGGCCTGGTAGATGGCGTTCATGGGGCCCAGACCCATCGACACCGTCGGGAACTCCCAGAAGTCCGGCATCAGGCGCGGATGCGGATACGACGGGATGCCGCCGCCGGGATGGCTGTGCTCCTGGCGGAAGCCGTCGAGCTGGTCGGCCGTCAGTCGGCCCTCGAGGAATGCGCGGGCGTAGATGCCGGGGGAGGCGTGGCCCTGGATGAAGATCTGGTCGCCGCCGCCGGCATGGCCCTTGCCGCGGAAGAAGTGGTTGAACCCGACTTCGTAGAGCGCCGCCGACGACGCGTAGGTGGAGATGTGTCCGCCGACGCCCACGCCCGGGCGCTGGGCCCGGTGCACCATGATCGCGGCGTTCCACCGGATCCACGCGCGGTAGCGGCGCTCAACCTCCTCGTCGCCGGGGAACCACGGCTCGAGTTCGGTGGGGATGGTGTTGACGTAGTCGGTGGACGTCAACGAAGGGATGGCCACCCGCTGCTCGCCGGCCCGCTCCAACAGTCGCAGCATCAGGTAACGGGCCCGGGCCGGACCCGACCGCGCCAGCAGATCGTCGAAGGACTCCAGCCATTCGCCCGTCTCGTCGGGGTCGATGTCGGGCAGGTAGGACGCCACGCCTTCACGAATGACACGAACCCGGTCAGGTTCTGCTGCGGCGCCTGAGTTTTGGGCCAGGTCATGGCGCACGAACTCGGTAGTCAACGCTACTCCTCAGTAGGTGGCGCGGGGATTTCCCGCGCTCAATGCCTATCCTGCCTTCTCGGGCGCATTCACGGTGATCGGATCCCCCTGGCGCCCTCAAAGCGGTGCCTGGACCGGTAACGTCATCGGCTGTGCTGACCCGAATCAGGCATACGGCACCGCTGGCGGCGGGCGTGGCCGCCGCCGTTGCGCTGGGGGTCGTCGGATGCACCGCACTGACTGCGGGGGACGCCACGGTGGACGCCGCCGACGTGCCCGAATACCGCACCTCGGTGTCGGTGTCGCGCTCGGCTGCGTCGGTGACCTCGAGCGAGAAGGAGGCCGCGCGGCAGGCGTCGCTGACGACCGAGGCCGCGCACAGGGTCTGCGAGACGATGAGCACCACCAGTGCGCAGGCCATCCAGACCGTCAACGCCTACGTCGCGGCGGTGAACACCGGGGGAGACATCGAAGGCACGCTCGGCCCGGCGCGTGATGCGTTGACCGGCAGCGCTGACCAGGTGTCGGCGCAGGTCACCGACACTCTGCCGGTCGAACTGCGGGACGCGCTGGCCGCCTGGGCCGAGGCCTCGCGCGCCGCGGGTGCCGTACTGGCCGCCAACGGTCCGGCCGCGGAGTTCAACACCGAGGTGGACCGGGTCAACACCGCCCGCGAGCGGGCGTTGGATCTGTGCGATTCGACCTACTGAACCCGACGATTTGCGAGATCCTGACGCGTTGGTCGTGAACAGCCGATTCGCCTGTGCGACGATAAGTGCCATCGGTCATCTATCCAGTTCATCTTCAGGAGGTCACACCTTGGTCGCGGCGGACGGCGCCTCGAACTACGCCCGAAAGCTGGGCATCCAACGAGATCAGGCCGTACAGGAGTTGGGCTGGGATGAGGACACCGACGACGACATCCGTGCCGACGTCGAAGAGGCCTGCGGCAGCGAACTTCTCGACGAGGACGCAGACGAGGTCATCGACGTCGTCCTGATGTGGTGGCGCGACGACGACGGAGACCTGGTCGACGCGTTGATGGACGCCATCACCCCCCTCGCCGACGACGGCGTGATCTGGGTCCTGACGCCCAAGACGGGCCGTACCGGCCACGTGGCGCCGGCCGACATCGCTGAGGCCGCGCCGACCGCGGGGTTGATGCAGACCTCGTCGGCCAACCTCGGTGACTGGACGGGCAGCAGGCTGGTGCAGCCGAAGTCGAAGGCCGCGGGACGGCACAGCTGATGCTCGCGGTCGGCGCGCACGCGCCAGACTTCACCCTCAAGGACCAGAACGGACAGCCCGTCTCACGTTCGGGCTATGAGGGCTCCAAGAACCTGTTGATCGTGTTCTTCCCGCTCGCCTTCACCGGAATCTGCCAGGGCGAACTCGACGAGATCCGCGACAACCTGCCGCGCTACGAGAACGACGACGTCGCCACGGTGGCCGTCTCGGTCGGTCCGCCGCCGACGCACAAGGTGTGGGCCACCCAGAACGGGTTCCTGTTCCCCGTGCTGTCGGACTTCTGGCCGCACGGTGCCGTCGCGCAGTCCTACGGCGTGTTCAACGACGTCGCCGGGGTGTCCAACCGCGGGACGTTCCTGGTGGACAAGTCCGGCGTGATCCGGTTCGCCGAGTGCAAGCAGCCCGGTGAGGCGCGGGATCAGTCGGTGTGGACTGAGGCGCTGGCGGCGCTCTGAGGGTGCCTGCGTCGAGAAATTGGCTTCTCGGCGCGGGTATTGGGTAGCCTGCCACGGCACGGGCGTGTAGCTCAGTGGTAGAGCTCTGGTTTTACACACCAGCGGTCGGGGGTTCGAAACCCTCCGCGCCCACTTCTGGATCTTGTCGTTCGAAGCCGTGCTCTCGGCAGCAGCATCGGCGCGGTGCTCAGACCGCGAGTCATGTCCAACCTGGTCGGTGAGGCTGCCAACCGGAGCCGACTACTGGGATGGCACGGGCCACATCCGGTGGTGAGGCCGCGGAGGTGGTGCGTCATGCGTGCTTGCATACCGAGCATTGGCTTTCCGGGATTGTCGTGACCTCGATTCGGCGCTTACGCATCTGTACCTGCAGCCGGTTCAGCACGCGGGGATCATCGAGAGGCAGATCCTGGATGCGGCTTGCGGCGTCCTGCACGATCTCGACACTGTCGTCGCAATCCCACAGCGCCAGTGAGTATCCGAAGTTGTATGCGGTGCGGTAACGCACGCCGCAAATGTCAGTGCCGGCCGGTTGATCCTCGAAGATGCCACGGGCCCACTGCTGTGTGAGGGAACGCGGTTCGTTGCCGTCGGCGAGCGTGGGCAGCGCCCCGATCGCCAAGGCGGCACCCTTCTTGGTCAGGTCAAACAAGGGCAGTGGACGCGTCGGAGTGACAATCGAGACCCGATACATCGGGCAGATCGCCGCGACGCCGGCTTCGCCGAACACCTCACTGGCGGAGGTGGCCAAATCTTCACCGACATAGAGCACCCGACGTCCCGTCGGATCGAGCTGCGGCGGGCTGGCCTCGTGGTGGTGGTCCAGCCGATAGAGCGGACCGAACAGCCGAAACGTAGCTCCGTCGGGAGTGTGCGTGCTGCGGTGGTAGACCCGACACCACCGCCATCGTGACGCATCGGGCTGTGGTGTCCACTGCCATCGGAAGCGCGCCTTTGGCAGCGGACGCAGTGGCGGGTCGAGCCGCCTCACCATCCGGCGGCAGTCAGACCCTGCGCGAGTGCGATCACGGACGCGCTGCCATTCAAGGCCATCTCGACCCGAGGTGAGCGTCCGTCGAGCCCGGGCTGCGACCCAGTCATCCACCGCGACAGACTGACCACCCCGCCGGGAAAGACGGCCTGCAGAGTGTCGAGGTCAGGCAACACCCCGGCTGGGTCGTCTGGATCGAATTGCCACCGGGGCAGGCGCCACTCTCGGCCGACTTTGAGTCCGACGAGTTTTCCTGCGCTGAGCTTGGCGGTGATGCTCTGTGGCGTGACGGCGAGGAGTTCGGCGGCTTCGTCGCGGCTGATGCTCTCGGCGGCGAGTGTGTGTCGCTGCGCGAACTGTTCTTTGAGGTCAGTGAACACTGCATGCGATGCCGTGACCGAGTCTGGAGCAGGTCCCCAGAACTTCTCGTCGAGCCCGTCGTCACGGTCTGCGGTGGCTGCCGACTCCAGACGGTCACTCTCGGCGTCGGTGGCTGCCCTGACGACGGCGGCGACGGATGCGCGTAACTGACGGCGATCGATGTCTTCGGCGTCCGTCACCCGTGGTTCTACGACCGCGTCGACGGCAACGATGGCAAGGCCGGTTTCGCGAAGGGCGCGCTCAAGGACGCCGCGCTCGGGTCCTGCCAGGGGGAGATCGTCTGGGACCCGGTCGGCTATGTCGTCGGTTGCGACCGGCTCAAGCACGAAGATCTCCGTCAACATAACAACCTCCCCTACGCAGGATACGCAATTTACAAAGGTTGCGCTGCGATTGATTTCAGACGGTGCCGGAGTCAAGCTGAGAGCTTCGCGGCCAGCAGTTCGACGCGCTCGTCGTCGAGGTCTGTCCGCAGTCGCCCACCGCGGTCGAGCGTGACCATCCCGTGCAGCGCTGACCAGACCACCTCTGTCAGGGTGTCGGGGTCCCGCTCCCGTGAGATCGCTGCGACGGCGGCGCGCAACTCGGCGAACGCCTCCTTGAGTGGGGCCGGGGTGTCCTCGGCGGCGAACCGCAACCCGGTGGCGCGCAGGAACATCGCGTCGTAGAGGGCTGGGTTGTCCCGCGCGAAGGACAGGTAGGCCTGGGCCGTGGGGATCAACGGTGTCTCGCCGGAGGTGGTGCGTGCCTCCCGCAGTGCCTGGGCCAGCTCCCGGAATCCGTCGACGGCGAGTGCCTCGGCGATGGCCTCCATGCCGGAGAAGTGTTTGTAGATCACGGGCTGGCTGTACTCGATCTCCGCGGCGAGGCGGCGCGTGGTGACCGCGTCCCACCCCTCCGACTCCGCCAGCGTGCGGGCGGTGTCCAGGATCAATCGATGGCGTGCGGCGCGGTCGCGGGCGCGGCGGTCCTCGATGGGCACGGTCGGAGCGTATCAGCGCTAGGAATGCTAGCGATGCTATTGACGCAACGCGCGGCCAGGGTTAGCGTTGCTAACACCAGCCGATCGGAGCGGTGAACATGGCAGACGCAGCGGCCAGCCTGGCCATCGCCGTCGCGATGCTGCTGATCTGGCTGGTCCTGTACCTGCGGATCAGCGCGCCGATCAACCGGCAACTCACCGCGGCCACCAATGCCGGTGGCGCGCCCGCGAATGCGCGTGAACTTCAACGTGAATGGGATCGAATCATCAACGCCCGAGCCACGATTCAGGGTATGGCAGTCACCGCACTGTGTGTGGCCCTGGTGCTCTGAGTGAAGGAGCTGGAAATGACGAACAAGACTGTCGTCCGACGGATCATGCGGGCCGCGCCGCTGTTCAACGCACCGGTCACGGCTTTGTCGAACTCACGGCTCTTCGGCCGGATCATCGGCCGCAACGTCACCGTCATCACGTACACGGGACGACGGTCCCGCCGTACGTTCAGTACGCCGGTGGCCTACCGCCGGACCAGCGACGGCCTGCAGATCGCGGCTAACCTGCCCGATGCCAAGACCTGGTGGCGCAACTTCCTCGATGGCGGTGCGCCGATCTCCGTCAAGCTCGACGGAGTCGACCGCGCCGGACACGCTGTGGCCCACCGGGACGGGCGTGGACGCGTCACTGTGGACGTCCGCCTCGGCGCGGATTAATTCAAGCCGGCGAGAGCCTTTCGGGCGGCCTCGAGTTCGGCTTCCAGTGCTGCGACTTTGGCGGCCTGCTGGGAGCGTGCCTCGTCGATGATCGCGTCGATCGGGGTGGAGAGGTCCTCATGGAGTTCCCTGGCCGCACGCGAGACGGCGGCGGCAGCGACCGCGACGTCGCGGGCCAGGAAGGTGCTGCCCTGCTTGAGTTCCGCGCGCCATTCGCCGTCGGCGGTACCGATGACGGTCAGGGTCAACTCGAGCGTCTTGGCTTTGCGGCCGGCCGCCTTCTTTGCGGGGGCCTTCTGGGGCTGCGCCTCCGCGGAGGGGGGTGTGAACTCGGTGGACCCAGCTTCCGGTGCCAGGGTGTCTGCAGTCATCGTCACGCGAATCAGTAGAACACACGTTCGACTGTGGGTAAAGTCAGGCCGAGAGCCTACTGGGAAACCACTGCGGCGCAGGTGTATTGCGGCCCGACTTCGTCCGAAACCGTTGGCCCGCCGGGTCAACTGTTCAGGACGTCGAGTGCGTGCAGGGCGAACTGGAGTGACAGCGCGGTTCTGGGTTCTTCGAGTTCGACTCCGAGAATGCGGTGCAGCCGATTCAGGTGTCCGTAGAGGGTGGGCCGGCTCATCAGGAGATGTCGAGCGGTGGCGGCCTTGTTGCGGCCCTGGTCGAGGTAGGCGCGCAACACGTCGAGCAGCTGGTCGCGGTCCTCGTGCGGCAGGCGCAGCAGCGGCGCCAGTTGCCGTTCGGTGTAACTCTGCAGCGAGCTGTCGTCCTGCAGCAGGCGAAGCAGGCCGTGCACGCCCACGTCCCGCATGCGGTAGTAGGGAAGTGTCTCGGCGCCGTCGGCGGCGGCGGCCACCTCGGCGGCTTCGTTGCAGGAACGGCGCACCTCGGAGAAACGTGTGACCGTGGTGCCGAAGCAGATGGTCGGGACGGGCAGCTTCTTCGGTCTCGTCGCGCCTCGGGCGCGCTCAGCGAACCTGCCCATCGCGGCTTCCAGGGCGCGCTCCGACGATGCGAACAGCAACAGGCGGATCTGGTGGGACATCATTGGCCCCGCCAACATCGTCACGTTGCAGTCGCGCGCGACCCGATTGACCCAGGCGAGGACCTCGCGGGCATCCCCACTGGGACTCTTGCCGCGGGTCTCCGGCTGCCTGACAAACTTCACGCAACCCCCAGCGAACACCTGATTCTCGACTTTGAGGCCATACGCCTGGCAGCGGGCGACCGCGTCCTCCTCGCTGAGGTAGCGCTGTTCGTAGAGGACGTCCAGCAGTGTCTCGCGTGCGCGCCACTCGAAATCGTGGTCGTCCGCTGCTAGAAGCCGTTGCAGGGCAAGCGCATCCGAGGTGCGATCGGCAATCAGCCGATCGGAGGTGGTGGGTTCCCGGTCGAGTTGGACGACCAGGCGGCCCCACCGTTCGTCCCGCGTGCCAACACTGATCAGCAACGTGCCCGTCAGGGAGTCGAAGGCACTGTCCTCTGCCGACTGCCACTTGAGTGACCGCTCACGCCACTGCGTCACGACTGCGGGTGAGGTGTCGCCGGACGGAGCGAACCCGATGAGCCGGTGGGCGAGGTCCTCGAGCAGTACGGGGCGCTGTAGGAGACCGTAGGCGTGCTGCAGGATCTCGTCGGGAGAGGGGTCGGTCAAGCTGAGCCGATTGAACGAGGCCTGCATTGACGCGATCCGCTCCAGCTCCTGGGTGTGCCTGGACAGGATCAGCCGGTGCACGCTGTGGGTGACGTCGACGAACCGTGTCGAGCGGCCCAGTACGCCGAGGGCGAGGCCGAGTTCCTCGGCGCGAGCCACCGCGGCGGGCGGGAATTCGTCGAAGAACAGTCCGAGTTCGAGGAGCAGGCCGGCCGCCCCACGCTGCGTCAACACTTCCAGCACCGGCAGCCAGTCCTCGGGACGGTTCTGCAGGCCCATTCCGCTGGTCAGGACCAAATCGCCGGCGTTGATGAACTGCGCGAGGTCCGGCTGCTCGCACACGTGCACCCACCGTACCGGCCGCGTCGTCCATCGTTCGGAGACCAACAGCCGGGGTTGACCGTCGAGCACCGCGGGCAGGTTCAAGATATCCGCGACGGTCGGCAGGATCGCGTCCGAGGGAGTTGCAGAAACGTCAAACATCGGCCGTGATCCTACATTTTTGTAGCGGTGTCGCGTCCGTCCGGCGGCTTACGCTGATCGTCATTCGGCGCCCGCCAGTGGCGCAGATCACCTGAGGAGGCGAATGTCGACCGCGACGGAACGCGCGATCGTGCCCGATGACGTGCATGGGCTCGTCGAACGCGCGGCCAGAATGTGGCCGGACAAGGTCGGGCTCATATTCCCGCATCTTGCAACCGATCTCACCTTCGGCCAGATCAACCAGATGGCCAACAACTTCGCCGACGTCTTGGCGCGGCACGGGATCGGCAGTGGCGCTGCGGTCGCTGTTCTGCTGCACAACCGTCCGGAGTTCGCCGGCGTCTGGCTGGCCGCGGCCAAGCTCGGCGCCGTGATGGTCCCGATCAACACGCGCTTCACAGAATCGGAGGTGCGATACGTAGTCGAACATTCGGGTGCGGCATTGCTGGTCACCGAGGACGATCTCGCGTCACTGGTCACCGAGTGCCCCATCCCCGTGCTCGACTGCCGGGAGTTCGTCGTACCGGCGGCGGAGGAGGTGGAACGCGGTGCTCTGGAGCGCGCGCACCACGTGGATGCCGCCACGCTGCTGAACATCCAGTACACCTCGGGAACAACCGCCAAGCCCAAGGGTTGCCTTCTGCCGCAGGGCTATTGGATACGCATTGCGAAAGAGATGACGCTGCCGGATCCCGATGGTCGCTCGACGGTGAGCATCGGCCATCATGACCGCTTTCTCATCGCGCAGCCCATGCACTACATGGACCCGCAGTGGCACATCGCCTCTGCTCTCATGGCCGGAGCGACGCTGGTCATCCTGGACGGCTTCCACCCGAGCACCTTCTGGGATGCCATCCGCGAGCACCGGGTCACCATCTTCTACTGTCTCGGTGCGATGCCGACGCTGCTGCTGAAAATGCCGGCCCATGCAGACGATCACAACCACCTCGTGCGCGCGATCCTGTGCTCGGCGATCCCCCCGGAACTTCACTCAGAATTGGAACGACGCTGGGGCGCACCGTGGTTCGAGCTGTACGGGATGACTGAGACGGGTGTCGACATCCGCGTCCGCGCTGCCGAACACGACGAGCTGCTCGGCACCGCATGCATCGGGCGGCCGGCACTCGATCGCGAGGCGGGAATCCTGAACGACGAAGGCAGGCCGCTTCCGCCCGACTCGCTGGGAGAACTCGCGCTGCGCGGTCCCTGGATGATGGACGGCTACTTCCGTGACCCGGAGGCGACGGATCGGGTACGGGTCGACGGCTGGCTGCGGACCGGTGATCTGGCTCGCATGGACGAGCAGGGGCGCATCTACTTCGTCGGCCGTGCCAAGCACATGATCCGGCGAGCGGGGGAGAACATCTCGGCCGCTCAAGTGGAAGAGGCGCTCGTTGCCCACTCCGACGTCATCGAAGCGGCCTGCGTTCCGGTGCCGGATGCGTTGCGTGGCGAGGAGGTCATCGCATTCCTCCGCATGCGCGACGGCGTCGCTGCAGATCCGGAGGCTCTGGCGCAGCACGCGGGGACCAGGTTGGCGAAGTTCAAGGTCCCTCGGTTCTGGACCTTCGTCGACTCGTTCCCGCGCACTGCTTCGGAACGCGTGGAACGGCGACACCTGGCATCCGGGCTGGGACCGGGACCGGTGGTCTACGACCGAGCCGAAGCCACCTGGGTCGAAAGCCCCTTCAACACCGGCAAAACCCTGACAACCACTACGGAAGGTGGCATCTGATGCACCAGTTCATCAACGGTCGGCGCTGCGTGGGCAGCTCCTCGACGACCCTGGACAACATCAATCCCGCCACTGGCGAGGTGATCGAAACCCTCGACCTGGCCAACGCGGATGACGTCGACGCGGCGGTTCGCGCGGCGAGAGCGGCGCAGCGCGGTTGGGCTGACACGGCGCCGGCGGCCCGCGCCGAACTCGTCTACCGGGTCGCCACCTACGTTCAGGACCATCTCGAGGAGTTCGCCGCTGTCGAGTCGCGAGAATCCGGTAAGCCCATCCGTCTGGCCAGCGAGGGCGACCTGCCCGGTGTGGTCGACACGGGGATGTTCTTCGCCGGCGCGGCCCGCCACCTCGAGGGCAAGGCCGCCGCCGAGTACAGCGGCGACCACACCTCCTACGTCCGGCGTGACCCGGTGGGCGTGGTGGGAGCGATCACGCCGTGGAACTTTCCGATGCTGATGGCGGCCTGGAAGGCGTTCCCGATCATCGCGGCCGGTAACTCGCTGGTGCTCAAGCCTTCCGAGATGACACCTGGAACCACGCTGATGCTGGCGCAGGCCTTCGCCGACGCCGGCCTCCCGCCGGGCGTGTTCAACGTCGTCGTCGGGACGGGCGCCGAAGCGGGTGACGCCCTGTCCAACCATCCCGACGTGGACATGGTCTGCTTCACCGGATCCACCGGCGTGGGCCGCAACGTCATGCAGGCGGCATCACAGCGCAATGCCCGCGTTCACCTCGAACTCGGCGGCAAAGCGCCCTTCGTCGTCCATGACGACGCCGATTTGGAGGCGGCCTGCCACGGCGCCGTGGCCGGTGCGCTCAGCAACGTCGGACAGGACTGCACCGCCGCCACCCGGGCGTATGTGCACCGCTCCCGCTACGACGAATTCGTCACGCGGGTGGCTGAATTGATGGAGGGAGTGCGGCTCGGACCCACTGACGATCCCGCAACGGACCTCGGTCCGCTGGTCTCGCGGCGCCAGCAGGAGACAGTGTCGGCGGCCGTCGACCGTGCTCGCGCCGAGGGGGCGACCGTGGTGACCGGCGGGGAGGCGCCCGGGGGTGAACTCGCGCAGGGCAGTTACTACCGGCCGACATTGATCACCGGGGCTCGCCAGGACTCGTCGATCGTGCAGGACGAAGTCTTCGGGCCGGTCCTGGTCTGCCTGCCGTTCGATGACGACGACGAGGCCATCGCACTGGCCAACGACACCCGCTACGGCCTGGCCGCCTCGGTCTGGACCACGAATGTGTTCCGCGCCAACCGCGCCACCCGCGAGATTCAGGCGGGCTGCGTCTGGGTCAACGACCACATTCCGATGGCCACGGAGATGCCGCACGGGGGCGTCAAGTCGTCTGGCTTCGGCAAGGACATGAGCGCCTATGCGTTCGACGAGTACACGGTGGTCCGCCACGTCATGTTCGACAACACCGGCGTCGCTCACAAGCCCTGGCATCGCGCCATCTTCACCTACAACGACTGACTTCTGCACGACGACCTACGCGAAAGTAATGACATGACCATCGAATTCCCCGCAGCCGTACTCGGAAAGGCCGGAGAACCACTGACCGTGGAAACGGTCACCCTCCCCAGCGTTCCGCCGCCCGGTGAGGTCCTCGTTCGCCTCGAGGCCAGCGGCGTCTGCCACAGCGATTACCACGTTGCGCTCGGCGAGTGGGCCGCTCCCATGCCCATGGTCCTCGGACACGAGGGCGCCGGCGTCGTCGAGGCGGTCGGCGAAGGGGTGCGTGATCTCACCGTCGGCGACCACGTCGTCCTGTCGTGGACGCCGTCGTGCCGCCGCTGCAAGTTCTGCATCTCTGGGCGACCGGTGCTCTGCGATCTGGTGAACCAGATGTCCGGGCAGCACTTGTCGTTCGACGGCACCACCCGGCTGACGCGAAGCACCGGCGAGGAGATGTTCAGCTTCGTCGCGCTCGGCACCTTCGGTCAGTACGTCATGGCGCCGGAGTCCGGCGCCATCAGGATCAGCAACGACGCTCCCTTCGCGCAGGCCGCCCTCGTGGGCTGTGCCGTCACCACCGGCATCGGTGCCGTCACCAACACGGCGAAGCTCGAACCCGGCAGCACCGCTCTGGTGATCGGCTGCGGCGGTGTGGGTCTGAACATCGTGCAGGGGGCTCGGCTGGCCGGTGCCAGTCAGATCATCGCGGTCGATCGGGCCCCGGCCAAGCTGGAGGCGGCCAGGAAATTCGGCGCCACCGCCACCGTCGACTCCACCGACACGGATGTTCTTGAGGTGGTCAACGACCTCACTGGCGGGGCGGGCGTGGACTATGCGTTCGAGGCGATCGGGCTGGCCCCGACGATTGAGCTGTGCTACGAGGCGATTGCGCGCGGCGGCACCGTGGTGGTCGCCGGCCAGGTCGCTGAGGGCGTCAAGATCAGTCTCGACCCGTTCATCATGTCCGATCAGGAGAAGAAGGTCATCGGCTCCAACTACGGATCGAGCCGGCCGCCCATCGACTTCCCGAAGATCATCGATCTCTACCTTGCCGGTGCCGTCGACTTGGACTCGCTGGTCACCGACCGCATCGGTCTGGACCAGGTCAACGACGCCTTCGCCGCAATGCAGCGCGGGGAGGGCATTCGGTCGGTGATCGAGTACTAGCCGGCCCTGTCCCATACCCGTTGCCCAACAACACTTCCAAGCGAGGCGTCACGCCATGACCAGTACTAACCCTCAAGTAGATTCATCCACAGCCCCGGCTGGCCAACACACATTGGCGCGTACGCTCGGCGTCCGTCAGATCGTGTTCATGGTCATCGCGGGCGCTGCACCCCTGACCGTCGTCGTCGGAATCGTTCCGCTGATGATGTCCATGGGCAACGGCATCGGCGCGCCACTGGACTACCTGGTCGCCGGCGCAATTCTGCTGCTGTTCGCCGTTGGCTTTGCGACCATGAGCGGCGAGGTGAAGAACGCGGGCGCGTTCTACGCCTACATCCAGAAGGGCTTGGGCCGCATCCCGGGCCTGGGCGCTGCATCGCTGGCCATGATGACGTATCTGTTCGTCCTCGTCGCCGTGGTCGCCTACCTCGGCGCCGCGGTGAGCAACGCGATCGCGAGCTACACCGACACCCAGACACCATGGTGGTTGTGGACGGTGATCGCGCTCGCCTCGATAGCCTTCCTGGGGCATCGAAACGTCGAATTGAGTGCGAAAGTCCTTGGCGTGGTGTTGATCGCGGAGATCGCCATCGTCGCTGTGGTGGACCTGTGCATCGTGGTCGCCGGAGGAGATGCCGGGCTCAGCGCTGCACCGTTCGCTCCCGCTCACCTACTCGACGGGGCCGTCGGCACGGGCGTGATGTTCGCGATCTTCGGCTACGTCGGCTTCGAAGCCACCGCCGCGTTCCGGTCCGAGGCTAAGGATCCTGATCGGACGATTCCGCGGGCCACCTTCACCGCGGTCGGCGTGATCACCGTGTTCTACACGATCTCTGCCTGGGCCGTGATCGTCGGCGCGGGCGTCGACAATGCGGTTGCCGCTGCCACCGATGACCCGGTCAACCTCGTGCTCGATCTCGGTGACCGCTTTGCCGGACGTTTCGCGCACGACCTCATGCAGGTCCTGCTCGTCACCAGCTTCTACGCCTGCACGCTGACGTTCCACAACGTCGCCGGTCGATACGTGTACACCCTCGGGCGGCTCGGCGCTCTGCCGAATCGTCTCGGCGACGTCCACGAGCGGCACCGGTCACCATACGTCGCGTCCGCGCTTGTCGTGACGGTGGTGACAGTGCTGTTGGCCATCATGGCGGTCCCGGGCCTCGACCCCGTGGTGCAGATCTACGCGTGGCTGTCCGGCGCGGCGACGCTCGGTGTGGTTTCGCTCATGGCGCTGACGTCGCTGGCGGTGATCGTCTTCTTCGCCAGGAACGCACGGCCCCAGTCGATCTGGAAGAAGTTCGTCGCTCCGGCCGCCGCGTTGCTGGGTCTGCTCATCGCCATCGCCTTGATCGTGGGTAACTTTGCCACACTTGTGGGCAGCCAATGGATGGCCTGGCTGTTGGGCAGCGTTCTGGTCGTGTCGTTCGTCATCGGCATGGGGTGGTCCCTCGGGCTGCGCGCTGCCCGTCCAGAAGCCTTTGAACGACTCGATGCCGACCTGGAGAACTGAGCCGAGCATGACACTTCAAGGAGAATGACATGACACAAGCCCACCTTCAGACGCCGCCGACCGCGGGCACGACGGTCACCCACCGGCGCTACGTGGACCACAGCCGCGCCCACTACGGCGGGGGCCTGGTCGACGGCGGCTACGTCATGGGACTGTTCAGTGACGTCGCCACCGATCTGAGCCTGCACACCGACGGTGACGAGGGGCTGCTCGCCTCGTACTCGAGGGTCGACTTCCACGCACCCCTTCGAGCCGGCGATGTCCTCGAGATCACCGCGACCCTGACCCGCGTCGGAACGCGCAGCCGCACCGTCTCTTTCGTGGCGAATGTGTTGGTCCGCGCCGGTGGCGATGGTTCCTCTTCGCGCGGAGAGGTGCTGGTCGAACCGCTGCCGATTGCGTCCGCAACCGGCACGGTGGTGGTGCCTCCGCAGGGTTGACCCGATGGCTCGCCAGCGGGGCGGAATCACGCCCCGATGGTGTCGATGGCCGCGCGCAGTCTGGCCGCGGCCTCGTCGGCGACCTCGCGCAGGCCCGGCTGATCGGAGACCTGGACCATGATCTGCGGGTCCATCGCGTCGACGATCACCGCGTCTCCGTGCGGATCGGCGCGGACGGCCACGTTGCAGGGCAGCAGCAGTCCGATCTGGCGGTCGGCGTTGACCGCGCGGTGCGCCAGGGGTGGGTTGCAGGCGCCGAGGATCAGGTAGTCCTCCATGTCCTCACCGAGCTTCGCCTTGAGGGTGGCCTTCATGTCGATCTCGGTGAGGATCCCGAACCCCTGATCCGCCAAGGCTTTTCGCGTCCGCTCCACGGCATCCTCAAAGGTGGTGTGCAACGTCGTGGACAGTGCGTAGCTCATGTCTTCTCCGATGTCTCGGGCTATCCGGCGACCGGTACCGCAACCTCGTTGCGGCGGCGCCACGGGATGGTCCACGGTGGGTCGTAGAACCAGGACACCGCTTCGCCGGTGGTTTTGATCCCCTTGTTGCGCAGGATGTTCAACAATTCGTCGGTGCGCTCGGTGACCGCGGCCGGGCTGCGGTCACCGGTGTAACGCAGAACCGCGTACGTCTCGGCGGGCACCTCGACCAGGCGCACCTGGTCGTCGTTCGGCGTCGGCAGCGTCTGCAGGGACCATTTGGCCGGCATGAAGAACCGAATCACCGATCCACCCTGCGGATCGCGGGCCTGCGCCACGGGTGCGGTCATCGCGATCTTCTCGCTCGACTGCGCCACGGGTGCGGTCATCGCGATAGAGGTCTGCCTGCTGTTGCCGCCGAAGATGTAGCCGGCCAGTCGGCGGAAGCCGGTGTTGCGGGCCTGGTCCTCGTCCTCGAGGACCGTCGTCTCCGCCGCGATCCGGGGTCCGTACCTCCGGATCTCCACACCGGACCCCAGCGGTTCGGCCACATACAGCGGCTCTTCGGTGCCGACCCGGATCCCGACGATGCCGCCGAGTCCCTCGACGAACTGCACGGCGCCGGAGATGATGCGAGACAACATGGCAGCCGGGATACCCCAAGTCGCCGTCAGCAACACCCGCCGGCGTGTTCGCGCTGCGCCAGGTGGGCGTGCTCGGCATTGTCCGCGCCGCCGATCGCGGCCAGGAACTCGCTCAGATCCACCCGTCGCCCGCCGACCCAGGTGCCCAGCACCGCGACCTCGTCGATCAGCCGCTGCGGATCGACGGTCCACGGGTCAGCGCTGAGCTCCACGAAGTCGGCGAGCTTGCCCACGCTGACGGAGCCCACCAGATGCTCGCGGCGCAGCGTGCGGGCGGCGTTGATCGTCTGCGCACGCCAGGCCTGATCCAGCGAGATGGCCTGCTCGGGGCCGTACACCCCGCCCGCGCGGGTCCGCCGGGTCACCGCGGTGGCGATGTTGACGACGGGCGTGGGCGGCGACACCGAACCGTCGTTGTGCAGCGACACACACGCCCCCGAGGCGACGGCATCGGCGCACGCGCCCCACTGCGCGCCGTGCGCCTCGTCGAACATCTGACCGGCCAGCAGATCGCCCCAGTAGTAGTACTGGAACGGAGCCATCGAGACGTGGACGCCCAGGCGCGCCGCGCGGTCGAAGTGCGCGCGGGTGCCTGCGCCGGCGTGCTCAAGGCGCCACCGATGGTCGGTGCCGACCAGCCCGTGCCGGGTCAGGGCGTCCTCGTAGGCGTCCAACGCCCGGTCCAGCGCGAGGTCGCCGTTGGCGTGGAAGGACATCTGCCATCCAGCCGGGACCGCGCGGTCCAGAATCGCGTCGAGCTGCTCGCGGCTGTAGTTCATCGAGTCGGCCCCGCCTGCCGTCGCCGGGTCGATGCCCGCGGTCCGGGTCGCGGGGGAGTCGAGGTACGGGAACGAGATCGCGATGTTGCCGACCCAGGGCGAGCCGTCGGTCCACAGCTTGACCCCGGACTTGGTCAGCATCTCCTCGCCGGCGGCGAAACTGATGGGCTCGGCATAGGTGTCGGTGACCGACATCTCCCACATGCTCACGCGCAGCGGGCACGACGGTGCCGCGGCCAACGCCTCGTAGCCGGCCGCGAACTTCGGGTCGAAAGTCATGTCCGAGGCCGAGGTGTACCCACCACGGGACATCAGCGCGTAGTACAGCGCACCCGAGGTCAACGGATCGCCCATCTCGGCCAGCAGTGGGCCGGTCACGGCGGTCACGACCGGAAGCTCAAAACCCTGCCCGTTGAGGCTGCCGTCGGCGTTGCGGCCGTAGCGCGAGGCCACCGGGTCGGCCGGCGGCGCGGTGTCCCAGCCGTAGCGCCGAATCAGTGCGGTGTTGAAATAGACGCCGTGCCCGGAGTTGTCGGTCACGACAGCCACCCGGTCACCGAAGATGCCGTCCAACTCCTCGGCCTTGGGTGAGGGATGCCCGTGCAGCAGCGCGTCATACCCGGCGAACCACAGCGGGACCTCGGGGTCGGCGGTGGCCAGTGCATCGGCGAAGACCGCCTGCACATCAGCCCATGACGGACAGTCCCACGGCGCGATCGAGCGGGCCGGGGCCTGCGTCGCGACGCCACTGATCAATGGATGGCTGTGCGGCTCGACGAATCCCGGCGCCAGAGCGGCTGCGCCGGTGTCGATGACCTCGGCGTCGGGCAGTGCGGCCCGGCACTGAGCCAACGTCCCGACGGCCACGATGCGACCGTCCGACACCGCGACGGCCTCGGCCCGAGGAGTGTCCTCGTCCATCGTGATGACCGTTGCCGCGGTGAGTATCGAGTCGCCCATCGCGACAGTGTGTCATCCGGGTGGCGCGAAAAGCTCCAACGCAATGCCGTCGGAGTCGCGGGAACTCAGGTCGGACCCGGCAGACTCACACGATGCGCCGACCACGGCGCGCGCGGGACCGCATGTCCCACAGGTACAGCTGATAGCCCAGCACCCACGTCTGGTGCGGGATGAGCCGGTCGGCCAACCGAAGGGCAGCCAGCAGCCATTCGAACCGCTGCTGCTGGGCGGCGCTCCACGGCAGCCCCATCTTGCTGCGGAACTCCGCGGGCAGGAACCCCGTCGTCGCGAACAGGTTGAACCGCCCCAGCGTCGCCGAGACGGGCTTGGGCAGGAACACCATGGTCGCCACGCCCTTGAGGTGCTCACGGACCGGCGGGTCGATGACCAGGTCCTCCAGGGACCGCTTCCAGTAGTCCTCGAACGCGACTCGGTCGGCGGGCCACATGTCCTCGCGCACCTGCAGGGTGGTGCCGAGCCTGCGGGCATCCCGGTAGACGGCGTCGGCGGCCGCGTCGTCGAGGGGGCCGTACAGGAACTCGTGCTGGTCGACGTAGTAGCGGTACAGGCAGGCCGCCACCCACAACTGCAGCCGCGGATCGAACGCGTTGTAGCGCACCGGACTTGATTTGGTGGAACGCACCCGGGCGTGTGCGGTGTCGACCGCGGTGCGGATCAGGGCCCGGTCGGCGTCGGAGCCGATGGTCGCGGCCGCCAGGTAGGTGCCGGTGGTGCGGGCACGCTTGAACGGGTGCTTGTAGACGTTGCCGGAGTCGACCGGACTCTCCAGGACGCCGTACCCCACTCCGGGAAGCGCCAGCTGCATGATGACGTTGGCGGCGGGCAGCAGCGCCGCGGCCGGATTCAGCAGGTCGGCCACCCGCGTCGGTTGCTGCACAGGTGCCACAAAGGGCAGTAGATCACTTGTGAGACGCTGCTGATGATGATTCCGGCGAGAACCGCCCCGCGCGCTGCGGGGGTGCTCATGGGCTACCTGGCCGACGTCGCGCTCGGCGACCCACAACGTGGCCACCCGGTCGCGGGCTTCGGGAGTCTGGCGGCCCGTTGGGAACACGTGGTGTACCGCGACGACCGCCTCGCTGGGGCGCTGCACGCCGCCGCGCTGCTCGGTGCGCTGGGCGGAGCCGCGACACTGCTGTCTTGCGCGGTGGGCCGACGCGCAGGCGCCGCCGGGACGGTCGCCACGGTGGCCGCCGCGACGTGGGCGTGCCTGGGCGGTACGACGCTGGCGCGCACCGGAACCGCGATGGCCGACCTGCTGGACGCGGGCGACCTCGACGGGGCTCGCGAGCTGCTGCCGTCGCTGTGTGGCCGCGATCCCGCCTACCTCGACGCCGATGGCGTGGCGCGCGCGGCGCTCGAGTCGATCGCCGAGAACACCTCCGACGCGCAGGTGGCCCCGCTGGTGTGGGCCGCGGCCGGGGGAGCGCCCGCGGTGCTGGTGTACCGCGGAATCAACACGCTCGACGCCATGGTGGGCCACCGGTCACCGCGGTACGCGCGGTTCGGGTGGGCCGCCGCGCGCACCGACGACGTCGCCAACTATCTGGGAGCGCGCCTGGCCGGTGTGCTGGTGGTGCTGTGCGCCCCGCTGGTCGGCGGATCGCCGCGGGCCGCGTGGCGGGCCTGGCGTCGCGATGCCCGTCGGCATCCGAGCCCCAACGCGGGCGTCGTGGAGGCGTCGTTCGCGGGAGCCCTCGGAGTCCGGCTGGGCGGCCCCACGCAGTACCACCACGAACTGCAGATCAGGCCGACGCTCGGCGACGGTCATGCGCCCACCGCCGCCGACCTGCGCAGGGCCGTGACGCTGTCGCGGTGCGTGCAGGGTGGGGCGGCGGTGGTGACGTGTCTGGCGGCGCTGGCGCTGGGCCGGATTCAGCGCCGACGGCCGTAGCGGTCGGCCAGTTTCTGCTCGACGGTCTGCGGTTGCGTGCCGGCCTGAGCCTGGGACTCCTCGCGCTCGCGGCGACGGGCCTTGACCTCGGTGTAGACGAAATATCCCAGCCCGACCGGGGCCAGAATGCCGAACGCGATCCACTGGATGCCGTAGGACAGGAACGGTCCGGCGTCGAGGTGCGGCAGGCCGATCTCGCCGAGTCCGCCCGGTTGGTTAGCCGTCAACTGGAGGTAGGAGCCGGCCAGCGGGACGTCGAACAGTTCGGCCAATTGGCGGGTGTCGATCGCGTAGACCTGCGGGCGACCGTTCTCGATGATCGGCGCCTTGTCCGGCGGTGCGGTCTCACTGTCGCGAAGGCGCGCGGTGATGGTCACCGTGCCCGCGGGAGGTGGTTCGATCGGCGGCATCTGGGTGCCCTGTTCGGGGCGGACGTAGCCTCGGTCGACCAGGACGATGGGGCCATCCTGCACCGCGAACGGGGCGAGCACCTCGAACGCGGGTTCACCGTCGACGATCCGCAGCCGCGCCAGGATCTGCTTGTCGGCCAGGTAGTGCCCAGTGGCGGTGACGCGTCGCCACTGCGCGTCGGGTGCCGACGAATCCTGCTGCGGCAGAACACTGGTCAACGGCACTGGATCGGCGGACAGGGACGCCGCGATCTGGTCGTTCTCCCGTGAGGTCTTGGTGTTCTTGCCGAGCTGCCAGGGTGCGAGCACTGTGAAGCACAGATAGGCGAACGCCGCGGCCACCGCGGCCAACGCGATCCATCCGGGCTTGAACCACTTCACGACGTGTGAGCCTGTCCGTCGAGTTGGGCGTCGACCCAGTCGTGCAGACCGGGCAGGGCCGCGGCGATCACGGTGAAGACGTCCTCGAAGTCGGCGAGGTCGCCGTAATACGGGTCCTCGACGTCGAGCGCATGGGCGCCCGAGCGGGGATCGAATGAGCGCAGCATCCGGACGCGGTCCGGTTCGACCCCCAGCTGGGTCAGGATGCGGACGTGGTTGCGGCCCAACGCGACCACCAGGTCGGCCGACAGGTGGTCGTCGTCGACCTGCGCCGCGACATGCTCGTGGGGATAGCCGTGAGCGGCCAGGACCCGATTGGCGCGGTGGTCGGCGCCGTCGCCCGCGTGCCAGCCGCCCGTGCCCCCGCTGGTGACGCGGACGTGCTCGGCCAGACCGCGCTCGGCGATCTGATGGGCGAACATCTTCTCGGCCATCGGGGACCGGCAGATGTTGCCCGAGCACACGAACGTGACATGCAGTCGATCAGACACCGAGCACCTCCCGCAGGGCGGCCACGTCGGCGACGTGGGTGGGTGCCGAGGCGTCGTCGGTGACGTCACGGAAGTCGTCGCCGCCGTACCCCCACGCGACCACCACGGTGTCGATGCCGTGCGCGGCGGCACCCTCGACGTCGTGGCGGCGGTCACCGACCATCAGCACGCGTTCGGGCAGGGGCTGCAGTTGGGCGAGCGCGTGCGCGACCACGTCCGCCTTGGCGGCGCGGGTGCCGTCGGGGCTCGCGCCGGCGATGACGTCGAAGTGGTCGGCCAGCCCGAAATGCTCGAGGATGCGGCGCGCGGTGGGTTCGGCCTTGGACGTCGCCACCGCCATGCGCACGCCGGCGGCGCGCAGGTCAGTCAGCAGATCCTCGATCCCGGCGAACGGTGCGTTCATGGCCCACCCGCGGGTGGTGTAGTCGGCGCGGTAGGCCGCGATGGCCTCGTCGGCACGCTCACCCAGTCCCATCCGGGCCAGCGTGTGGTGCATGGGCGGCCCGACGATCCGTCCCGCCAGGTCACCGTCCGGAATCTCGGCTCCGACCTGGCCCAATGCGTGGCAGAAGCTGGCCACGATGCCCTCGGCGGAGTCCGTCAGAGTGCCGTCGAGGTCGAACAGGACGAGCTGCGGCGCGGCGGTGGGCGAGAGGATCGGGGACAGTTCGGTCACGCAGCCATTGTCCCTGATGTTTCGGCCACTACTGTTTGCAGGCGTGAGTGTGCGCCTGGCCGACGTGATCGACGTCCTCGACGCCGCCTACCCGCCGCGGCTCGCGCAGTCGTGGGATTCGGTGGGGCTGGTGTGTGGCGATCCCGACGAGCGGATCGAGTCGGTGACGGTCGCCGTCGACGCGACGGCGGCGGTCGTCGACGAGGTGGGTGAGCGCGGCCTGCTGCTGGCCCACCATCCGCTGCTGCTGCGCGGCGTGGACACCGTGGCCGCCAGCACCCCCAAGGGGGCGCTGCTGCACCGGCTCATCCGCCGGGGTGCGGCCCTGTTCACGGCCCACACCAACGCCGATGCGGCCGCGCCCGGGGTGTCGGACGCGTTGGCGCAGAGGCTGGGCCTGACCGTCGAGGACGTGCTCGAGCCGGGACGCGGCGGTCCGGACTACGACAAGTGGGTGATCTTCGTTCCGCCGGAGTTCGCCGAGGCCGTGCGCACCGCGGTGTTCGACGCCGGTGCCGGGCAGATCGGCGACTACTCGTGCTGCAGCTGGTCGGTCACGGGCACCGGCCAGTTCCTGCCACACGAGGGCGCGGCGCCGGCCATCGGCACCGTGGGCACGGTGGAACGGCTGCCTGAGGACCGGGTCGAGGCGATCGCACCCGCGTCCGCGCGGTCGCGGGTGCTGGAGGCGATGCGCGCCGCGCACCCCTACGAGGAACCCGCCTTCGACGTGCTCCCGCTGGCGCCGCTGCCCTCGGGCGTGGGCATCGGACGGATCGCGGCCCTGGCCGAGCCCGTCACCTTGCGCGAGTTCGTGGCGCGGGTGGGCGAGCGATTGCCCGCCACGGTGTGGGGAGTGCGGGCCACCGGCGATCCCGACCGTGAGGTGTCGCGGGTCGCGTTGTGCGGCGGCGCGGGGGACTCACTGCTGGACCGCGTCGCCCGCGCTGGGGTGGACGCCTACGTGACCGCCGATCTGCGGCACCACCCCGCCGACGAGCATCGACGTGCCAGTGACGTCGCGCTGATCGACGTCGCGCACTGGGCCAGTGAGCACCCCTGGTGCGCACAGGCCGCCGGCGTGCTGCGGGCGCAGTTCGGTGACGAGTTGCCGGTGCGGGTCAGCGAGACCCGCACCGATCCATGGAACCTGGGAGTGAATTGATGAAAGCCGACCTCTGGCAACAGCGTTCGCTGCTCGAGATCTCCGCGCTGGACGCCGAGCTGAGCCGCATCGCACACCGCGCGAAGAATCTCGCCGAGCAGCAGCGGATCGACGAGTTGACCACCGAACATCAGGCCGCGGTCGATCGGCTTGCGGTGCTGCGGATCACCGCCGACGACATCGACGAGCAGGTGTCGCGGTTGGAGTCCGAGATCGACGGAGTGCGCCAACGCGAGGATCGTGACCGAGCCCTGCTGGACTCCGCGACCACAAATGCCAAACAGCTCACCGAGTTGCAGCATGAACTCGAGACGCTGCAGCGTCGGCAGTCTTCGCTGGAGGACTCGCTGCTGGAGATCATGGAGCGGCGTGAGGAGTTGGCCACCCAGCAGGCCGAGATCACCGCCGACATCGAGCGTCTCGACGTCGACCTCGACACCGCGAGGCGGGACCGCGACGCCGCGCTGGCCGAGATCGAGGACCTCCGGACGCAGAAGAACGAACGACGCGAAACACTCACGGCGAGCATCGATTCCGAACTCCTCGCGCTCTACGAGCGGCAGCGCGCCTCGGGCGGGATCGGCGCCGGGGCCCTGCAGGGCAGACGGTGTGGCGCCTGCCGCATCGAGATCGACCGTGGTGAGCTGGCCCGTGTCGCCGCCGCCGCCGACGACGATGTGCTGCGCTGCCCGGAGTGCGGGGCGATCCTGCTTCGGGTGACTGTATGAGAGTTGCGGTCGAGGCCGACGGCGGGTCGCGCGGCAATCCCGGCCCGGCCGGGTACGGCGCGGTGGTGTGGTCGTCCGACCGTGCCGCGGTGCTCGCCGAGCGCAAGGAGGCCATCGGCATTGCGACCAACAACGTCGCGGAGTACCGCGGGCTGATCGCCGGACTGGAGGCCGCGGTGGACCTCGGTGCCGCCGAGGTGTCGGTGGCGATGGACTCCAAGCTGATCGTCGAACAGATGTCGGGGCGCTGGAAGGTCAAACACCCGGATCTGCTGGAGCTCAACCAGAAGGCCAAGGCGCTGGCCGCACAGTTCGACCGGATCGACTACCGCTGGATTCCGCGCGCACAGAACAGCCACGCCGACCGGTTGGCGAACGAGGCGATGGACGCCGCCGCGGCGGTGACCAGCACCCCCGCCACGCAGAAGCCCGTCGAGACCGAGAAGCCGTCGGCGCCTGGGTGGACCGGCGCGCGCGGTGCCCCGACGCGCTTTCTGCTGCTGCGGCACGGTCAGACCGAACTGTCGGTCGAGCGTCGCTACTCCGGCCGCGGCAACCCGGAACTGACCGACCTCGGGCGCAGGCAGGCAGAGGCCGCCGCGGCGTATCTGGCACGGCGGGGCGGCATTTCGGCGGTGATCTCCTCACCGCTGCAACGGGCTCACGACACCGCCACGGCCGCCGCCAAGGCCTTGGGCCTCACCGTCGCCGTCGACGACGATCTGATCGAGACCGACTTCGGCAGCTGGGAGGGAAAGACCTTCGCCGAGGCGCACGAGGCCGATCCCGACGTGCACACCCGCTGGCTGCGGGACACCAGCGTCACCCCGCCCGGCGGGGAGAGTTTCGACGACGTGCACACCCGGGTGCGCCGCGCCAGGAACCGGATCATCGCCGAACATGGGGAGTCCACGGTGTTGGTGGTCTCCCACGTGACGCCGATCAAGACGCTGCTGCGGATGGCTCTCGACGCCGGTCCGGGCATCCTGTACCGGCTGCACCTGGATCTCGCGTCGTTGTCGATCGCCGAGTTCTACTCGGACGGCCTGGCGTCGGTGCGCTTGGTGAACGACACGTCGTATCACTGAGGGACGCTGGATCTACTTGTCCTGCAGGTGCATCCGCTCGCCGTGCGGGCCCAGGATCGCCAGCGCCTCGACGGGTCCGTCGACCACGCCGAACCAATGCGGGGTCCAGGTGCTGAACTCGACGGCCTCGCCGGGATCGATGGTGAAGTCACGGTCGCCGAGGATCAGTCGCATCCGTCCGGAGAGCACGTAGAGCCAGTCGTGCCCGTCGTGCACACGGAACTCGGCGGGCGGGGTGTTGCGCTCGGCACTGATCCGGATCTTGAACGCGTGCAGGCCTGCGGCCGGGCCGTGCCGGGTCAGCGGCCAGAACGTGATGCCGTGCGCGGTGTGTGAGGCGCCGCGCACCCGCGGATCGGCCTGCTCGTCCTCCCGCAGGAGGTCGTCGGTGCTCACCCCGAGTGCGGTGGCCAGGCGCGGCAGATGGTCCAGGGCCAGGCGGCGCTTGCCGGACTCGAGGCGACTCAGCGTCGAGACGTCGATCCGTGCGCGGGTCGCCACGTCCTCCAGCGTCATGTTCTGGCGGGTGCGCAGTTCGCGCAGACGTCGGCGCACGCGTTGGTCGACGTCGTCTTTTGCCGTCATGGCAAACCAGGTTGCCATTGGCGATGTGGTGACGGCAAGCTCGTGGGCATGGAGGAGCTGGACGCAAAGCAGCGCTGGGAAGAGCGTTACGCCGAATCGGAGCGCATCTGGAGTGGACGGCCGAACGCCCGCCTGGTGGAGGTGGTCCCGGGCCTGACACCCGGGCGCGCACTCGATCTCGGATGCGGCGAGGGCGGCGACGCCGTGTGGCTGGCCGAGCACGGCTGGCATGTGGTGGCGGTCGACATCGCCGACGCGGCACTGGCCCGGGCCGCGGAACTGGCCGCATCGCGCAATGTGTTGGATCGCATCGAGTTTGAACAGCACAACCTGACCGAGACGTTTCCGCAGGGGAGCTTCGACCTGGTGTCGGCGCACTTCCTGCACTCCCCGTGGGACTGGGACCGCAACGCGCTGCTGCGCCGGGCCGCCGACGCGGTGGCCCCCGGTGGCACGCTGCTGATCGTCGACCACGGCGAGGCGCCGCCGTGGGCTCAGGGTGTGCACGACCACCGATTCCCCAGCGTCACAGAGGTTCTCGACGGACTGGGACTCGACGAGTCGCAGTGGGAGCGGGTGCGGGCCGAGCGGGCCTCCCGGGAGGCGGTCGGCCCGGCCGGTCAACCCGGCACCCTCATCGACAACGTGATCGTCCTGCGGCGCCGCTGACGGGTTCCAGCGCGGACAGGCTCTGCGGCAGCGGATCCCGATGCAGTACCCCGAGGCGTTGGGTGGCACGGGTGAGGGCGACGTAGAGTTCGGCGGCCCCGCGCGGACCGTCGGCCAGGATGCGCTCCGGTTCGACGACGAGGACGGCGTCGAACTCCAGTCCCTTGGTCTCCGACGCCGGGACGGCACCAGGGACTCCGGGCGGCCCGATCACCACGCTCGTGCCGTCGCGCTCGGCCTCGTCGGCGACGAACTCGTCGATGGCGGAAGTGATCTCGTCCGGACCGACGCGTCGCGACCATGGCGCCACCCCGCATGCGCGCACCGACTCGGGCGGCTGGACCTGCGGAGCGAACTCGGCCAGCACACCCGCTGCGACGGCCATGATCTCGGCTGGCGTGCGGTAGTTCACCGACAGCGACCGATAGACCCAGCGGCCCGGCACATACGGCTCGAGCATCTCCGACCATGAGGTGGCCCCGGCCATGGAGCGACGCTGCGCCAGGTCGCCCACGATCGTGAACGACTTGCCGGGGCAGCGCCGCATCAGCACGCGCCAGTCCATCGCGGACAGCTCCTGCGCCTCGTCGACCACGACGTGGCGGTAGGTCCAGTCCCGATCTGCGGCAGCCCGTTCGGCGAGTTCGCGGTTGTCGCGTTCGGTGAACCGGTCCGCCAGATCCTCGGCGTACAGGAGGTCTTGGGCGATGAGGTGATCCTCGTCGTCCATCAGATCCTCGCGGCTGATGAGCCCTTCCAGCACCTCGGCGGCGTAGTCGGCCTCGGCCTGACGCTGCCGTTCGGCGGCCAGTTCGGCCTCGGTGCTGACCCCGCCCAGCAGATCGACGAGTTCGTCGAGGAGAGGGACGTCCGACACGGTCCAGGCTCGGCCGTCGGCACGCAGCAGCATGGGGTCCGCGCCGGCGGCCATCAGGCGTTCCGGTGACGAATAGAGCTGGGCGAGCACATCTTCCGGAGTGAGCTTGGGCCACAGCTGATCCAGCGCGGCCTGGAAAGCATCGTTGTCAGCGAGTTCGTCGATCAGGTCCGTGCGCAGCTGCTCCCAGGCGTCCTTGTCAGCGCGGGTCAGCCAGCCACGGCCGATGCGGGCGATGGCCCGTTCGGTGAGCACGTAGGTCACGATGTCGGTGAAGACCGCTCGGGCCTCGTTGTGGGGGTGTCCGCTGGAGCGGGCCTCCTCGCGGGCCCACTGCGCGGTCTCGGCGTCGATGCGCACCGCGACATCCGACAGTTCGATGGGCAGCGACTCTTCGGGAAGCTGTTGGCGGTCGGCGACGGCCGCCGCGAGGACGTCGAGCATCTCCAGGGATCCCTTGATCCGGGCCACCTCTGGAGTGTCCTCGGCCGCGACGTGCAGACCCGGAACCAGATCACCCGGCGTCATGAACACCACGTTGGACTCACCCAGGGACGGCAGCACGCGGCCGATGTGGTCGAGGAATGCGGCGTTGGGCCCGACCACCAGGACGCCGTGGCTCTCGACGCGCTCGCGCTGCGTGTAGAGCAGGTAGGCGACGCGGTGCAGGGCGACGACCGTCTTGCCGGTCCCGGGCCCGCCCTCGATCACCAGGACGCCGGGGTGATCGTGGCGGATGATCTCGTCCTGCTCGGCCTGAATGGTGGCGACGATGTCGCGCATTCCTTCGCCGCGTGGAGCGTTGACCGCGGCGAGCAGCGCCTGGTCGGTCGACGGAGCGGCGGTGTCATCGGTGTCGATCTCCGGGCGGCCGAGCACCTCGTCGGTGAACTCACGCAGGGTGCGGCCACGGCTGTGGAACTGACGGCGGCGCCGCATGCCCTCCGGGTGGGCCGCGGTGGCGGTGTAGAAGGGCCGTGCGGCGGGGGCGCGCCAGTCCAGCAGCAGCGGTTCATAGTCGTCGTCCTCGTCGAACACCCCGATGCGGCCGATGTAGCTCGCTTCACCGGTGACGGCGTCGAGGCGGCCGAAGCACAGGCCGTTGTCGGCCACGTCGAGGCGGGCCGCCTGTTTGGCCAGCGCCCGCACCTCGGCGTCGCGGTCGACCAGTTCGCGGTCGTTGTCCCGCAGGGTCGCGCGGTATCGGTCCCGGACCCGGGTGCGTTCGGCGTCCAGGCGCGCGTACAGGTCGTCGACGTAGTCCTGTTCGGACTGCAGTTCTTCTTCGTATCCGCGCACGTATGTGTCCCTGATTTCCCTACGTCGACAACCTCGGCCAGCGATTGTCCGGCATGACCCCCGCCTTGCCGCAAGTCCGCTGCGCGCGGCCCTCCATATTTGTCGGGGGCCCGGCGTAGTGTCGAAAGTATGTTCGAACTGCCGGTGGTGGGGCCCGACGCCGATGAGGCGGCGTTGGTGGCGCACATCGGTGCGTTGGAGACGTTGAAGGCGCAGGCAGCGGCGGCGCAGGCTCGTGCGACGGCTCAGTTGGTGCAGATGCGGCATGCTGCTGAGGCGGCGCGTGGGGTGCCTGTGGCGCGGCGTGGGCGCGGGTTGGCCACCGAGGTTGCGCTGGCCCGGCGTGACGCACCCGTCCGCGGCGGGCGGCATATCGGGATGGCCACCGCGCTGGTGGAGGAGATGCCGCACACCCTGGCCGCGCTGGAGTCCGGGGTGCTGACGGAGTGGCGGGCCACGCTGATCGTGCGGGAGTCGGCCTGCCTGAGCGTCGAGGACCGCCGAGCCCTGGACACCGAACTGTGCGCCGACCAGGGCGAGCTTGCGGGCTGGGGTGACGGGCGGGTGGCCGCCGAGGCCAAGTCGATCGCCTACCGCCTGGACCCGCACGCGGTCGTGGAACGGGCTGCCCGTGCCCGAGAGGACCGCCGCGTGACCATCCGGCCCGCGCCGGACACCATGACGTACCTGACCGCGCTGCTGCCGGTGGACCAGGGCGTGTCGGTCTACGCCGCCCTGAAACGGGAGGCCGACACCACCGGTGACGGTCGCTCGCGCGGCCAGATCATGGCCGACACCCTGGTCGAACGCGTCACCGGACGCTCGGCGGCCACCCCGACCCCGGTCGCGGTCAACCTGGTGTTGCCCGAGGACGCGCTGATCGGTGGGACCACGCCGGCGGTGATCTCCGACTACGGCCCGGTTCCGTCGGAGGTCGCGTGCCGGTTGATCGATGCCGCGGCCGGGGACGCGGAGTCGGGTGCGACGCTGCGGCGGTTGTACGCACGCCCGGCCTCGGGCGCGCTGGTCGCCGTGGAGTCACGCTCCCGGATCTTCCCCAAGGGGCTGGCCCGCCTGATCCGGTTGCGTGACCAACGGTGCCGCACACCCTTCTGCGACGCACCCATCCGCCATATCGACCATGCCCAGGGGGCCGCGACCACTGGCGCCACCTCGGCCCTCAACGGTGAAGGGTTGTGGGAGGCCTGCAACTACGCGAAACAGGCCGACGGGTGGCTGGTGCACACCTGGCTGGACCGCTCCGGCACACACACGGCGGAGTTCGTCACACCGACCGGCGCACGCTACCGGTCGGCGGCCCCGCCGGTGGTGCCCACGCCGCGGCCGGTCAGCGTGGTCGAGGAACGCCTCCGCGCCCAGCTGACCCCGCGGCATGCCGCCTGAGGTCAGGGGACGGGCAGTTCGGCAAGTTGCGTGAGTCGGATGCTGTTTCCGGACGGGTCGCGGAACCCGGCGTCGATTCCGTAGGGCGCATCGAACGGAGCCTCGGTGAACTCCACGCCGCGGGCCGACAGTTCGGCGTACGACTTGTGGCAGTCGTCGGTGGTCAGGAAGACCGTGCCGGCGAATCCCATGGCCACCAGGTCGAGGACCTGGCGCTGCACGCTGTCGTCCATCATCGGCGGGCCGGGCAGCGCCATCAGCACGATGCTCACGTCGTCCTGACCCGGCGGGCCTACGGTGAGCCACCGGAATCCCTCCATCTCCGGCAGTGAGATGTCTTGGCGCACTTCGAAACCGATCTTCTCGGTCCAGAACCTGCATGCGACTTCCTGGTCGTGCACCCACAGGGCGGCACTTGCGATCTTCATCATGATCGAGAACCTATGACGTGCTGGGGCGGCTCGTCTTCTCCTGATGTGCTGTGTTCGGCCGGGTGTGCAGGCGCAGCACGCAGTTGGGGACGCGGGCATACATCGACGCCGGCGGCATGCTGGCCCGGTAGGCCGCCGGCGGTTTCCCGTACACCCGCGCGAAGGTGCTCGTGAAGGACCCGACGCTGGAGAACCCGACCATGGTGCAGATGTCGGCCACGGAACGGTCGGTGTAGCGCAGCAGGGCCGAGGCGCGCTCCAGGCGCCGGGACTGCAGATAGGCGCTGGGGGACTCGCCGAACGTGCGGGTGAACATGCGGCTGAAATGCGCCCGCGACAACCCGGCCGCGGCGGCGAGGTCGGTCACGGTGATGGGCTCGCTGTAGCGCGCGTCGACGAAGTCCTTGGCGCGCATCAGGTAGCGCGCGGGCGGCAGCATGCAGCAATTATGGCCTGGCAGGGGGTGGCAGGGTAGTTTATTCCTCGCGAACGAGTTGGCTGGGCGGCCGCGGAGAAATTCGAGGAAAGTCCGGACTTCACAGAGCAGGGTGATTGCTAACGGCAATCCGAGGTGACTCGCGGGAAAGTGCCACAGAGAACAGACCGCCAGAAATGGTAAGGGTGAAACGGTGCGGTAAGAGCGCACCAGCACTCCGGGTGACCGGAGTGGCTAGGCAAACCCCACCCGAAGCAAGGCCAAGAGGTCGTGCCCAGCACGACTGCGCAGGCGCTCGAGGGCTGCTCGCCCGAGCCTGCGGGTAGGCCGCTTGAGGTACCCGGCGACGGTGTGCCCAGATGGATGGTCGCCGCTGAGGCTCCTCCGCAACGGAGAGCTCAGAACAGAATCCGGCTTACAGGCCAACTCGTTCGCCCCTACTTCATGGCCTTCCGCAGCGCCTTGAGCGCGGAGTCGAGTTGGTCCCGGCACCGTTGGGCGAGTTCCTCTTCGCGCTGGTGCAGCAGGCCGTAGGTGAAGGTGTCCTCGCCCGCGAGGTGCGCGGCCTCGGCTTGGGCCAGCAGGTGAGTGCGGCTCACGGTGGCGTCCTGGTGGTCGCCGAGCAGGCTCTGGATGGCTTTGGCGGCCTCCGAAACCCTGCGATCGCCGGTGGCGGCTGCGGTGTACCGCAATCGCTTGGCGCCCTTGCGGATCCGGTGCAGGGCTTCATCCCGATCCGGGGATTCCGCCTGCGCCTTCGCGGTCTTGGCGGCCTTTCGCACCCGCTTGTACGCCGAATCCAGGCTCACGGTCTCGCCATCGGCGGGTGGTGTGGTGACCACGTGTTCCAGCGCGTCGAGCAGCCGGAAGTACCGCGGCGTGCGCATCGCGGCAAGGGAACGTCGCAGCCCGGTCTCGTAACGTCTCCGGGCACCCTCGACGAGGCGCGCCCGGACCGGGCCCCGGACAAGGTCTGCGGGCAGGTCATTCAAGGCCTCGTCGTACTTCTCGGCGAGCACCTCAGCGTCGCGGGCCACCCCGAGAAGCGCGGCGAGCTGGCGCAGTTCGTCGAGGATCCACTCGTCGGTGTCGGAGTCCTCCTTGAGCAGGCTGCGCAGTTTGCGCGTGGTGACGCGCATCTGGTGGACGGCGTCGTCGGTGTCCGCGCGGACCGCGCGATCCCAGCTGATCAGCTCCTCGATCAGCTCCGTCACCGCGCGGTGGATCGGATCGTCGGACTCAACGCTCTCGGGACTGGGCGCGTTGAGCACCCGGGCCAGTTTCGAGCCGTGACCGGCCGGCGTCGCACCCGCGTCGAGAAGGCGGCGGCTGAGTCGGTCCAGCAGTTCGCGGTCGTCTGACTCGACCAGTTCGAGCTCCCACTCGCGCCACCGCTGCTCGGCGTCGCCGGCGCTCGCCACCACTTCGTCGTCGCAGAACTCCGCGAGCACGGCACCGTCGGCGCCGCGAAGCAGCTGCACACCGCGCGTGGTCGCGATCCGCGCCACCGGTTGCAGGGGCCGGTCGCGGACCACCGCAAGCACCACATCGCGCAGCTGCTCGGGCACCTCGTCGGTCTCCTCACCCAGCGGCAGCCGCACCTCGGTGCGCGCGTCCGGTCCGGCGGGCAGCTTGAGGTGCCAGCCCGCGTCCTCGCCGCCCGTGCGCCTGCGCAGAGTGATCCGTCGGCGCGCGAGGTCGTGTTCGGCGGTGTCGAAGTACACCGCGTCGAGGTCCTGCGTCGGCGCGAACTCCACATGGCTGATCGAGCTCAGACCGTCGAAGGATGGTGCGACTTCGGCGTTCTGGGCGTCGAACTTCAACTCGACCTCGGTGTGTCTGGTGGGTTCCGACTTCCGCTTAGCCACCCACCCAGCCTGCCACAGCTAGCTCGCCCGTTGCCCGCGGAACTCGCCCGCCTGCGCCCAGGCCTGGCGCTCGGCGTTGAACGCCGCGGCCTGGTGAGTGCCGAACGCCGCGATCGACCCCGCGTTGTCGGCGAGGAACTGCTGATACTGCGCCAGCGAGAACACTCCGTCCGTGATCTCCACCTCACCCCGCCCCGCGGCCATGTCGGCGCGCAGGTCGAGCAGTTCCTCGGCGCTGACGGGGTGGAAGCTGATCCGGTCGAAACAGCGCAGCAGCCACGGCGTGCCCGGTTCGAAGGAGCTCGACGAGTGCGGATGGCGGTGGTTCCACACCTGCGTGGTGCGTCCGACGAACTGGTAGCCGCCCGGGCCTTCCATGCCATAGATGCACAGGTAGGCCCCGCCGATGCCGACGGCGTTCTCCGGCGTCCACGTCCGCGCCGGGTTGTACTTCGTGGTGACCAGGCGGTGGCGCGGGTCCAGGGGAGTGGCCACGGGGGCGCCGAGGTACACGTCGCCGAGGCCGAGCACCAGGTACTGCGCCGCGAACACCGTGTCGTAGACCGCTCCGGTGTCGGCCAGGCCGTTGACGCGCCTGATGAACTCGATGTTGTCCGGGCACCACGGGGCATCGGGACGCACGCCGTGCATATAACGCTGGATGGCCTCGTGTGTGGCGGGGTCGTCCCACGACAGCGGCAACCGGACGGTGCGACTGGGGACGACGAGTTCCTCCGACGGAGGCAGGTCCGCGTCGAGCCGGGTGACCAACTCCGTGACCTCGGCGACCGACACGGCCGCCGGGTCGAACTGCACCTGCAGGGACCGCACGCCGGGCGTCCGCTCGGTGACCCCGGGCGCACCGAGTGCGCTCAGCCGTTCGTCGAGGACGTGGACGCGGGCGCGCATCGCCAGATCCAGTGCCATGGGGCCGTATTCGACGAGCACGGCCGCGTCACCGCTGCGTCGCAGCGTCACCTCGGTGCCGTCGGCTGAGGTGAACCGCTCAAGCACGCCGTCGTCGTTGTCCCCGGAGCTCGACAGCACCAGGGGGAAGGACGCCCGCCGGCCGATGTCGAGGGTGCGCAGCGACGGCGCGCGTTCGGCGCGCACGGCGACGAATCGGACCGAGTCGCCCGGGGCCATCTGACCCAGCTTCCAGCGGTCGCCGCTGACCACGGTGACCGGGCAGACGAACCCGCCCAGACTCGGGCCGTCGGGGCCGAGCAGAATCGGGGTGTCTCCGGTGAAGTCCAGGGCGCCAAAGCAGTACGCGTTGTCGTGGATGTTCGACGGGTGCAGGCCGGCCTCGCCGCCGTCGGTGCGGGCCCACTGCGGGCTCGGACCCTCCAGGCGGATACCGGTGCGGTCGGAGTTGAAGTGCACCCGGTAGTCGGTGTCGAACAGCGTGTCGATGTCGGTGCGGGTGAAGAACTCCGGCGCACCGTGTGGACCTTCGGTGACCGCCAGTTCCCAGCGATGACCGATGCTGGGCTGCTCCTCGATGGCCGCGCGGGCCTCGCGTCCCGGGCGCTCGGCGTGCGGATCTGCGCCGACGGTCAGCGCATCACCGGGTCGCAACGGTCGGCCATTGTGACCACCGAACGCGCCCAAGGTGAATGTGGCTGCGCTGCCCAGGTACTCGGGTTCGACGAGCCCGCCGGCGATCAGCACATAGCAGCGCATGCCCGGTCCGGAGACCAGGCCGACCCGAAGCATGCCTCCTGGCGGCACGGTGAGCGAACGCCATTGCGGGGCGGGGGCATCATCGACGGTGACCGGCACCGGTGCGCCCGCGACGCAGACCCGGCCTCCGGTGGGGAAGTGCAGTGCCAGGCCGCCTTTGGTGCACTCCAGTCCCGCGGCACCCTCCGGATTGCCCAGCACCCGGTTGCCGATGCGGAAGGACAGATCATCCATCGGCCCCGACGGCGGCACGCCGACGTGCCAGTACCCGGTTCGGCCTGGCCAGTCCTGGACCGTGGTCAGCAGCCCGGGCGCCGCGATCTCGACCGTGGTCATGATCCGGTGATCACCATCTGCACCGGCGTGGGGTCAAAGCCGTTGCACGGGTTGTTGATCTGCGGGCAGTTGGACACCAGCACCAGCGTGTCGATCTCGGCCTGCAGGGTCAGCGACTTGCCGGGGGCGGACAAGCCGTCCACGATGCCGAGTGTGCCGTCCGATTCGACCGGGACGTTCATGAAGAAGTTGACGTTCGACACCAGATCCCGCTTGCTCATGCCCCATCGGATCGCCTCGGCCAGGAAGTTCTCGGCGCAGGCGTGCTGGTGGACGGTGTGGTGGCCGTACCGCAGTGTGTTGGACTCCTTGGAGCACGCACCGGCGATGGTGTCGTGGTTGCCGACGTCGTCGGCCACGATGCGCACCAACGCCGTTCCGTCGCCCGCGCGCAGCACCGAACCGGTGGTCAGGAAGATGTTTCGCTGTGCGGCCACGGTGGCCTGCGCGCAGTATCTCAGCGCCGCGTCGGGGCGGTCACCGACGCCGATGCCGTAGAACAGCGTGTCGACGGCCTGATTGCCGTGCAGGTCGATGATCTGCAGGCGCTGGCCGGCCCGCAGGATCGCCGACCACGGCGCCCTGGCCTCCACGGTCTGGTCGAGTACGACGGTCATCATGCCCCCTCTGTGGTGTTCTGAGCTGCGGCCCAGGTGCTTTCGGTGTTGAACAGCGCGCGCAGGTACTCGGGGTCGGTGCTGCCGGGCACCGTCAGCTCCTCGTCGGCGCGCCAGGCGAGAACCTCGAGTGCGGTCGGTGCGGGGGCGGGGTCGAGCGGATGCGGGGTGTTGACCACCGCCACCACGACCGGCAGGTGGATCAGGAGTTCGACGGCCCCGCCGGGGCCCGACGTCCCCGTGAAGGTCACCGCGCCGTCATCGGCCACCCGTGCGCCCTTGAAGAACGACACCGACGGCGCGAGGTCGCGGATGTCCAGGCCGTGTTTGTGGAGGGCCAGCAGCATCGCGTCGCGGCCCGCGACGGTCATCCCGCACAGCGCGTCGTGGTGGACGGAGGTGTCGGACACCACCGTGGCCAGCACGCGGCCCTGGTCGGACAGCAGGGGATGGCCGGCGGTCAGGTACGCCTGCCAGGGCACCTTGAGGGTGTCGGCGACGTTGAGTCGCTCCCACGGTGCGTCGCTGCGGAAGAGCAGCACGTGTGCGCAGGCGCCGCCGTCGGGGTCGGCCAGGCGTAACCGGGTGCCGCGACCCACGACACGCGATGCGTACGAGCCTGCGGGGACGGACTCGGCCCACCGCACGGCGGTGTCGGCGACGCCGTCGGGGAGGGCGGGAATCGGCAGGTGGGCGTGGTCGGCCTGGGCCCGGGCGTGGGTCCGGGCGCCGTCGGTGGAGGCAGTGCTCATGCGGTGTTTCTATCACCCGACAGGTAATCCTGCAGTGCGAGCGGGAGCCGGGGTGCAACAATGACGCCATGTCCGACGACGGCAGAGGGCGTCCACGGCTCGCGCCGTCCCGTCGCCCAGGCAGAACCGCGCGTGAGGAGATCCTCGACGCGGCCGCCGAACTGTTCACCACCCGCGGCTACGCGGCCACCTCGACGCGCGCTGTGGCCAGCGCCGTGGGGATGCGCCAGGCGTCGCTGTATCACCACTTCGCGACCAAGGACGACATCCTCGACGCACTGTTGGCCGGCACCATCGACGAACCGCTCAGATTCGCCGAGGAACTCCTGGCGGATCCCGGTCCGGCGCCGCAGCGCCTGCACACCCTGACCTTCGGCGACGCGCGCCAACTGGCCTCCAGTAGATGGAATCTGGGCGCGCTCTACCTTCTGCCCGAACTGCGGGTCGAACGGTTCGCGGAGTTCCGTGCACGCCGCGATCGGCTGCGGGACGCCTATCGGCAGCTCGCCGGACTCGTCATCGGAGAATGCGACGGTCCGCCCGACGCGGCCGAATTGCCCTTCCGGCTGGTGGAATCCGTCATCAACCGGCGGTCCGACCACGGTGAGTGCTCGCCCGAGGCGCCCTGGGGGATCGCCGACGGCGCACTGCGCTGTGTGGGGTATCAGGGTGACCTCGCCACCCTGCGCAGGGGGACGGCCGAGAGGCTGCGCATCGCTGACGATAACGTCACCGTATGACTTACGAGACCCTGCACTTCGAGCAGTCCGGCTCGATCGCCCGCATCACCCTGAACCGGCCAGAGGCGGCCAACGGCATGAACGACGTCATGACGCGCGAACTCGCCCAGGTGGCCGCCGAGGTCGACGCGCCGGGCACCAAGGTCGTCGTGCTGACCGGTGCCGGTCGATTCTTCTGCGCGGGAGGGGATCTCAAGGCGATGGCGGCCTCACCCCTGGGCCCGGGCCGCTTCGTCCGGGGCATCGCCAACGACCTGCATCGGGCCATTGCGACGTTCGCCCGCATGGACGCTGTGCTGATCACCGCGGTCAACGGCACCGCCGCGGGGGCGGGGTTCTCGCTGGGCATCAGCGGTGATCTGGTGGTGGCCGCGAAGTCGGCCTCGTTCACCATGGCCTACACCAAGGTGGGTCTGAGTCCCGACGGGTCGGCGTCCTACTACCTGCCGCGCCTTGTCGGCGCGCGACGGGCGGCCGATCTGATGCTCACCAACCGGCGGCTGTCGGCCGACGAGGCCCAGGACTGGGGCCTGGTGAACTATGTGGTCGACGACGCCGAGTTCACCGCGCGGGTCGACGGCCTCGCCGCCGAGATCGCCTCGGGCTCAGCGCAGTCCGCGGCCGCCGTCAAGAAGCTGCTCGCGGTGTCGTTCGGCAACGGCATCGAATCGCAGATGGAACTCGAGAGCCGGTTCATCGCGGCCAACGCCGACGGACCGGGTGGCCGGGAAGGTATCGACGCGTTCCTGAACAAGCGTGCGCCGCAGTTCGACTGAGTCCGGCTAGAACGAGTGCTCGTCGGCGGGGAAGGCCCCGCTGGCGACCTCGTCGGCGTACTGCTTTGCCGCACGGCCCAATTCGGCACCGACATCGCCGAATCGCTTGACGAACTTCGCGGTCCGGCCCGCGGTCATGCCGGCCATGTCCTGCCACACCAGCACCTGCGCGTCACAGTTGGGGCCCGCACCGATGCCCACGGTCGGGATCGTCAGTTTGCCGGTGATCTGGGTTGCCAGTTCGGCGGGCACCATCTCGAGCACGACGGCCACGGCGCCGGCCTCGGCGACCGCGATCGCGTCGTGGATGGTCTGCTCACCGGCGTCGCCCCGGCCCTGGACGCGGAACCCGCCGAGGCCGTTGACGCTCTGCGGCGTGAACCCGATGTGTGCGATGACCGGGATGCCGGCCTGTGTCAGGGTGGCGATCTGAGCGGCCACGCGTTCACCGCCCTCGAGCTTGACCGCGTGCGCACCGGTCTCCTTGAGGAACCGGGTGGCGGTGGCCAGCGCCTGCTCGGGGCCCGCCTCGTAGCTGCCGAACGGCAGGTCGGCGATGACGAGTGCGTGCGGAGCGCCTCGGACCACCCCACGCACCAGCGGGATCAACTCGTCGATCGAGATCGGCACGGTGGTGTCGTAGCCGTAGACCACGTTGGCCGCCGAATCGCCGACGAGCAGGACCGGGATCTCGGCGTCGTCGAACACGCGGGCGGTCGAGTAGTCGTATGCGGTGAGCATGGCCCACTTGTGGCCTTCGCTCTTCCATTGCTGCAGGTGATGGGTGCGCACCTTGGTGCGGGGTCTGCTGGATTCCTGGGCAGCGCCGTATACAGACATCTTTGTCCTCAAAGTGTTGTTGTCGGGTCGATCCTCGTGGCCCATCCGGGTCCCCGGGTCGTCTGACCACGCCAGTCTGCCACCGCGGCGGCGCCACGTGAAGTGGCGGATGAGTGGACTTCCTCACAATGGCGGGGCAACCCGCCTACCATCAGCTTCCATGCCGGGATACCAGAGGCTGAGCGGCCTCGACGCAAGCTTTCTGTACCTGGAGACGGCGAGTCAGCCGCTGCATGTGTGCTCACTGCTCGAACTCGACACGGCCTCCATCCCGGGCGGATACACGTTCGACAAGCTCAGGGACGCACTCGCGGTGCGGTTGCGGGCCCTGCCGGAGTTCCGCGAGAAGATCACCGACTCGTTTCTCAACCTCGACCATCCAGTCTGGGTGGAGGACAAAGACTTCGACGTCGACCGTCATCTGCATCGGATAGGCCTGCCGTCGCCGGGCGGGCGGACCGAGTTGGCGGAGATCTGCGGGCACATCGCGTCACTGCAGCTGGACCGCACCAGACCCCTGTGGGAGATGTGGGTCATCGAGAACATCGCGGGCACAGATGCGCACAAGGGTGGGCGAATCGCGGTGATGACGAAGGTCCACCACGCCGCGGTCGACGGTGTGACCGGCGCGAACCTGATGTCGCAGTTGTGCAGCACTGAACCCGACGCGCCGGCGCCTGAACTCGTCGAAGCCCCCGGAGGTGCGGGGCAGTTGGAGATCGCGGTGCGCGGACTGGCGCGGTTCGCGACGCGGCCGGTGAACCTGGCCACCCGGGTGATTCCGAACACCGTCAGCACGGTCGTCGACACCGTTCGTCGTGCGGTGAACGGATCGGCGATGGCCAGCCCGTTCCGGGCCCCGCAGACGGCGTTCAACGCCAGCATCACCGGGCACCGCAACATCGCCTACGCCCAACTCGACCTCGAGGACGTCAAGCGCGTCAAGAACCACTTCAACGTCAAGGTCAACGACGTCGTGATGGCGCTGGTGTCGGGGGTGCTGCGCCAGTTCCTGATCGACCGCGGCGAGCTGCCCGAGAGTTCGCTGGTGGCCATGGTGCCGGTGTCGGTGCACGGCCGGTCGGACAGGCCGGGCCGCAACAAGGTGTCCGGGATGTTCGCGAGCCTGCACACCGAGATCGAGGACCCGGCACATCGCATCAAGGCCATCGCGGAGGCGACATCGGTTGCCAAGGAACACAGCTCGGCGATCGCGGCCACGCTGCTGCAGGACTGGTCCCAGTTCGCCGCGCCCGCAGTGTTCGGCGTCGCGATGCGCGTCTACGCCGGCACCCGGCTGACCGAGGCCAGGCCCGTGCACAACGTGGTGCTGTCCAACGTTCCGGGACCACAGGAACCGCTCTACTTCCTCGGTGCCGAAGTCAAGGCGATGTACCCGCTCGGTCCGATCTTCCACGGGTCGGGGTTGAACATCACCGTGATGTCCTTGAGCGGCAAGCTCAACATCGGGCTGATCTCCTGTCCCGAACTGCTGCCCGACCTGTGGAACATGGCCGACGATTTCGCTGTGAGCATGGAGGAGCTGCTCGCGGCGGCGCGCTGACAGGAGTTGCGCGGGCTTCATGGCAGCATGGACTGCCATGAGCCTGATTCGCCCTGTTTCGATCCCGCGTGGCCGTATGCTGCGCGCCACAGCGATCGTTACGGCGGTGACATCGGTCGCGCTCGGCGGTGTCGGCTGCGCCAGAGTGGTGGACGGGCAGGCCGCCATGGCCGAACCCCGCATCGGCGAGCCCGTGCGGTGGGAGGAGTGCAAGTTCACCGGTGGCGGCGACGTGAAGCTGCCGCCCGGTGCCGAATGCGGTCGCATCGCGGTGCCGGTGGACTACTCCAAGAAGGACGACCCTGATGCGCCGGTCGCGCAGCTGGCGATGATCCGGTTCCCCGCCACGGGGCAGAAGATCGGTTCCCTCGTGGTCAACCCGGGCGGGCCCGGTGAGTCCGGCATCGAGGCCGCGATCGGCATGGTCGAACTGCTGCCGCCGGCGGTGCGGGAGAAGTTCGACTTCGTGGGCTTCGACCCGCGTGGCGTCGCGTCGTCGACTCCGGCGCTGTGGTGCAACTCCGACGAGGACAACGACCGACTGCGCGCCGAGCCCCAGGTGGAGTACACCCCGGAGGGGGTGGCGTGGCTCGAGAACGAGACCAAACAGTTCATCCAGCGCTGCGTCGACAAGATGGGCAAGGAGTTCCTGGCCAACGTCGGCACCGACAACGTCGCCAAGGACCTCGACCAGATCCGCGAGGCGCTCGGTGACGACAAGCTGACCTACCTGGGCTACTCCTACGGCACGCGCATCGGGTCGGCCTACGCCGAGCAGTTCCCGCAGAACGTGCGCGCGATGATCCTCGACGGCGCCGTCGATCCCAACGCCGATCCTGTGCAGGCCGACATCGACCAGGCCGCGGCGTTCCAGGAGGCGTTCAACGACTACGCGGCCGACTGCGCCAAGGATCCGACCTGCCCCTTGGGCACCGACCCGGCCAAGGCCGTCGACGTCTACCGCGACATGGTCGGGGCCCTGGGCACCAAATCGGCGCCCACCAAGGATCCGCGGGGGCTGTCCTACAGCGACGCCGTGGTGGGCACCATCATGTCGCTCTACTCGCCGGCGTTGTGGCGGCACCTGACCCAGGGTCTGACCGAACTGCGCAACGGCAGGGGAGACACACTGCTGGTGTTGGCCGACATGTACATGCGCCGCGACCGCGAGGGCCATTACACCAACGCCACCGATGCCCGGATCGCCATCAACTGCGTCGATCAGCCCGCGATCATGGACCGCGCCGTCGTCATCGAGCAGGACCGCAGGATGCGTGAGGTCGCACCGTTCATGAACTACGGCGAGTTCACGGGTGACGCGCCGATGTCGACCTGCTCGTTCTGGCCTGTGCCGCCGACCAGTGAGCCGCATGAGGTGTCGGTGCCGGACCTGGCGCCCACCCTCGTCGTGTCCACCACGGGTGACCCCGCCACGCCGTATCAGGCCGGCGTCGATCTGGCCAGGCAGCTTGGCGGGGGCCTGATCACGTTCGAGGGCACGCAGCACACCGTGGTGTTCCAGGGCGAGTCCTGTGTCGACGACATGGCCGCCGCCTACCTGATCGACGGGACCCTGCCGCCCCAGGACGCCAAGTGCTGACGCGGCGGTTCCGGGAGCTTGACCGTACCGATACCGGAGCGTGACCACCCGCGGTCCGCACGGCCGAGACCGGCATGCAACGATGGGCGGCATGCAGCGTTCAAAACGATGGGGCTGTGCGCTGCTCACCGCCGTGCTGTGGTTTGCGGCGCCAGCGTCAGTGGCCATGGCGGAGCCGGAACCTCCTGTGCCGCAGGCAAATTGGGGCTCGTGCGATCAGTTCTTCGGCGGTGACGTCGGCTTGCTGACGGCGCAGTGCACCATGCTCGCGGTCCCGCGAAGCTACGACGATCCCGACGGCGCGACGGTGGATCTCGCGGTGATCCGCGTCCCTGCCGCGGGCGAGCGGATCGGTGCGCTGTTCGTCAACCCGGGTGGTCCCGGAGCCTCCGCGGTGGACACCGTCGCCGGCATGGCCGCGGCGCTGGTGGGCTCGCCCATCAACGAGCACTTCGACTTCGTCGGCTTCGATCCGCGCGGTGTCGGCCACTCGACCCCGGAACTGCGCTGCCGCACCGATGCCGAATTCGACGCCTGGCGTCGCGAACCGATGGTCGACTTCAGTCCGGCGGGCGTGGCCCACATCGAGTCGCTCTACCAGCAGTTCGCGCAGCAGTGCGCGACCCGGATGGGCACGGACTTCCTCTCCGCGATGGGCACCCGGGAAGCCGCGCACGACATGGAGACCATCCGTCGGGTGCTCGGCGACGAGAAGATCAACTACCTGGGTTTCTCCTACGGCACAGAGATCGGCACGGCCTACGTGTCGCGGTACGGCCAGCATGTGCGCGCCATGGTCCTCGACGGCGCGGTCGACCCCAGCATCGATCCCGTCACCAAGAGCATCAACCAGATGGGGGCGTTCCAGCGGGCGTTCACCGACTACGCCGCCGACTGTGCTCAGACCGCGGGATGTCCACTGGGGCAGGACCCGTCCCAGTGGATCGACCGCTACCACCAGCTGATCAACCCGCTGGTGGCCAAGCCCGCCTACACATCGGACCCGCGCGGTCTGAGCTACGCCGACGCCATCACCGGGACGTTCAACGCCCTCTACACCCAGCACCTGTGGAAGTACCTGACCAGCGGACTGCTCGGCCTGGCGCGCGGCACCGACGCGGGGGATCTGCTGCTGCTGGCCGACGAGTACCAGGGCCGCGACAGCAGCGGGCACTACCGCAACGTCCAGGACACCTTCCATGCGGTGCGCTGCGTGGACGCACCCTCGCCGACGGACCCGGCCGTGTGGGCCGCGGCCGACCAGCGCATCCGCGAGGTCGCCCCGTTCGCGGCCTACGGCGAGTTCACCGGCTACGCCCCACGCGACATCTGCGCGTTCTGGCCGGTCCCCGCCACGTCGGCCCCGCACGAGGCGCCGCCCGCCCCGCCGGGGTCGGTCGTCGTGGTGTCGACGACGCACGACCCCGCCACCCCGTACGAAGCAGGTGTGAGCCTGGCGCGCCAACTGCAGGCGCCGCTGATCTCCTTCGAGGGCACGCAGCACACCGTGGTGTTCAACGGTTTTGAGTGCATCGACAGCGCGATCGTGGACTACCTCGTCGACGGAGTGGTGCCGGGCAACCTGCAGTGCGCGGCGTGATCACCGCCGATAGGCGACCATCTCCCGGGAGAGCAGCCTGCGCTGGCGGTGTTCGCGACTGCACGCCACAGCCAGGACCGTCAACAGCAGCCAACTGACCAGCGCGCTGGCAAGCACCAGGACGAAGGCCGCCCACGCCCCGCCGGCGAGGTGCTGGGATGCGGTCTGCTTGGACCACAGGCGCCAGTAGATCATCAGGTTGACGGTGAGCCCGACGCCGTAGGACACCGCGAAGGACAACAGGTAGGGCTTCCAGGTGCCGTCCCGCAGGCGCGCCGAAATCGGTTCGTGGCGCAGCGGATACAGCACCGACAGCACGTTGCCCACGCCCAGCCAGATGAAGACCATGGTCAGCAGCTGGTCGACCATCGCGATCGCGTTGCCGTCGCCGATGATGGTGAGCAGCGCGATCACCGGCAGGCCCGCCAGCACCACCAGCGCGGCCATCGCGAGGTTCTTCGCCACCAGGATCCGCCACAGCGATTCCCCCGAGACCAGCGCATCGCGCACCCGCTGCGCCTCGAAGCACAGCGCGTTGGTGCACACCACGCTGCCGACCACCGCCGAGAACAGATACAGCGTCAACCGTCCCGCGTCGTACCGGGAGAAGCCGGTGAGGTGGTAGAAGGCGACCAGGGACAGGGCGAGGCCGAGGGTGATCGCGATGCGCAGCGCGATCGCGCGGGGCCGGTCGGCGACGATGTGGCGCAGCTCGTCGGCCACCATCCGGCCGAGACGGTCCAGCAGCGCGGGGAAGGCCCGCGCGGCGTCGCGGCGTGCGACGGTCGCGGGTCCGGCGTCGCCGAGCGCGACACCGCGCGCCTGGGCCGTGGTCCGGACGGCCTCGGCAACCGCCGCACGGGCCAGCGCGACCGCGGCGACGGCGTTGGCGGCGGCCTCCCGCGGCGTGGCGGTCAGGGTGCGCGCCGCGGCCGACGCCCGGGCCTGATCCTCCAGCCGTGCCTGCCACAGCGGCGACGCCCCGGACGTCGCGATGTCCTCGGTCTGGTACAGCGTCAGCAGGTCGGCGTCAGCCTGGGCGGCCAGAGCGGAAAGCTGCCCGTGGTCATCCCATTCGGCGGCCGCCGCGGCGGCGTCGACGTTTCGCACCACATCGGCGAGGGTGCGCAGCTCCTGCACTGCGGCCAACGCCGCCGGCGCATCGGTGGTCGCGTCGGTCGGGGCGGTGTGCGGAGGCGGGGCCGGTGGCTCGGGCTGCGGGATCACGGACACACTTCATTCTCACAGGCTTTCGCCGCCAACAGCGACACGCCTGTAACACAGATTTAACAGGTACTGCATACGCTCGCGGACATGGATCGTCAGAAGGAGTTCGTGCTCCGTACGCTGGAAGAACGGGACATCCGCTTCGTCCGGCTGTGGTTCACCGATGTGCTCGGTTTCCTCAAGAGTGTCGCGATCGCACCCGCCGAACTCGAGGGGGCCTTCGAAGAGGGCATCGGCTTCGACGGCTCGTCGATCGAGGGCTTCGCGCGCGTGTCGGAGTCCGACACCGTCGCCCGACCCGATCCGTCCACCTTCCAGATCCTGCCCTGGACCACCAGTGGCGGAGACCATCACTCGGCCCGGATGTTCTGCGACATCACCATGCCCGACGGGTCCCCGTCGTGGGCCGACTCCCGGCACGTCCTGCGCCGCCAGCTCGCCAAGGCGGGCGACCTCGGTTTCTCCTGCTATGTGCACCCCGAGATCGAGTTCTTCCTGCTCGAGCCCGGACCGTACGACGGCAGTGTGCCCGTGCCGGCCGACAACGGCGGCTACTTCGACCAGGCCGTGCACGACTCGGCGCCCAACTTCCGTCGGCACGCCATCGACGCGCTCGAGTCGATGGGCATCTCGGTCGAGTTCAGCCATCACGAGGGCGCGCCGGGCCAGCAGGAGATCGACCTGCGCTACGCCGACGCGCTGTCGATGGCCGACAACGTCATGACCTTCCGGTATGTGGTCAAGGAGGTCGCGCTCGGAGAGGGCGTGCGGGCGTCGTTCATGCCCAAGCCGTTCGGTGAGTATCCGGGTTCGGCCATGCACACCCACATGAGCCTGTTCGAGGGCGAGACCAACGCCTTCCACAGCCCCGATGATCCGCTTCAGCTCTCCGACGTCGGCAAGTCCTTCATCGCCGGCATCCTCGAACACGCCAGCGAGATCAGCGCCGTCACCAACCAGTGGGTGAACTCCTACAAGCGTCTGGTGCACGGCGGCGAGGCCCCCACCGCCGCGTCCTGGGGCGCGGCCAACCGGTCGGCCCTCGTGCGGGTCCCGATGTACACGCCGAACAAGTCGTCGTCGCGTCGCGTCGAGGTGCGCAGCCCGGATTCGGCATGCAACCCGTATCTGACCTTCGCGGTGCTGCTGGCCGCCGGCCTTCGCGGCGTCGAGAAGGGGTACGTGCTGGGTCCCCAGGCCGAGGACGACGTCTGGAGCCTGACCAGCGAGGAGCGGCGCGCGATGGGCTACCGCGAGCTGCCCAGCAGCCTCGGCAACGCCCTGGCCGCCATGGAGAACTCCGAACTGGTCGCGGAAGCGTTGGGGGAGCACGTCTTCGACTTCTTCCTGCGCAACAAGCGCGCCGAATGGGAGACCTACCGCAGCAGCGTCACGCCCTACGAACTCAAGCAGTACCTCTCTCTTTAGCCGGAATTCCCGCTCGACGGCGGGGGTGCGTTACCGTTGCGTCCGTGTCCAAACCCGTGACGCAGCGTCCCAAGATCCCCGGTGTGGGCAGGCTCGGGCTCGTTGAGCGCACCGCCCCAGCCGACCTCGCGCGGCTGGGCTGGGACAACGAGGACCACATCGAACTGCTGTGGTCGCTGTCCCGGGCCGCCGATGCCGACGCCGCGCTGCGGGCCATGGTGCGCCTCGCCGACGCGCTGGAGTCCGGCTGGAGTGAACTGTCCGTCGCGTTGACCAAGGACAAGGCCCTGCGTGGTCGGCTGTTCGGTGTCCTGGGTGCCTCGCTGGCGCTCGGTGACCACCTCGTCGCCAACCCGCGTTCATGGCGCCTGCTTCAGGGGGCGCTCACCCTACCCCCCGTCGATGAACTGAAGGCGGCCTTCAGCCAACTCGTCACCGAAAACTCCGGCGCCACAGCCATTCCCGCATTGCGCGTGCACTACCGTGATCGGCTGCTCGTGCTCGCGGCGCTGGACCTCGCGCCCACCGTGGAGAACGAGCCCGTGCTGGCCTTCACGACGGTCGGCGCGCACCTGTCCGATCTCGCCGATGCGGCGCTGGCCTCGGCGCTGCAGTACGCCGTGCGCACGGTGTGTCACGCGGGCGACGAACCGCCCACGCTGGCGGTCATCGCGATGGGCAAGTGCGGCGCGCGGGAGCTGAACTATGTCAGCGACGTCGACGTCATCTTCGTCGGTGCCAACGCCGACTCCACCGAGACCCGGGTGGCCGGCGAGATGATGCGGATGGCCTCGGAGACGTTCTTCGAAGTCGACGCCGCGCTGCGCCCCGAGGGCAAACGCGGTCAGTTGGTGCGGACCCTGGATTCGCACGTCGCGTACTACCAGCGGTGGGCCAAGACGTGGGAGTTCCAGGCGCTGCTGAAGGCGCGGCCCGCCGCCGGTGACGCCGAACTCGGCAAGCAGTATGTCGAGGCGCTGATGCCGATGGTGTGGACGGCCAGCGAGCGCGAGGATTTCGTGGTCGACGTGCAGGCCATGCGCCGACGGGTCGAGGAACTCGTCCCCGCCGACGTGCGCGGCAGGGAGATCAAGCTCGGCACCGGCGGCCTGCGTGACGTCGAATTCGCCGTGCAGCTGCTGCAGTTGGTGCACGGACGCAACGACGAAGCCCTGCACGTCGCCTCGACCGTCGACGCACTGGCGGCGCTCGGGACGGCCGGCTACATCGGACGCGACGACGCGGCGAACATGACGGCGTCCTATGAGTTCCTGCGCCTGCTCGAGCACCGCCTGCAGTTACAGCGGCTCAAACGCACCCATATGCTGCCGCCGCCCGACGATGATGAGGCGCTGCGCTGGCTGGCCCGCGCCGCCCACATCCGGCCCGACGGTCAGCACGACGCACTCGGCGTGCTGCGCGAGGAGCTCAAGCGTCAGAGCGTGCGGGTCTCCCGCCTGCACGCGAAGCTGTTCTACCAGCCGCTGCTGGAGTCCACCGGGGTGGCGGTCGACTTCAGCGACGGCATGAGCGCCGAGGCCGCCGAACGCCAGCTCGCCGCGCTGGGCTACCAGGCGCCTGCCAGCGCGCTGACTCACCTTGCCGCACTGGCCAATACGGGCAGCCGCCGCGGACGCGTCCAGTCGGTGCTGCTGCCGACCCTGTTGGACTGGCTCTCGGACACACCCGACCCCGACGCGGGCCTGCTGCAGTACCGCAGGCTGTCGGAGGCCATGGCCGAACAGCGCTGGTATCTGGGCACTCTGCGCGACGAGAGCGCGGTGGCCAAACGTCTGATGCACGTGCTGGGCACCTCGGCCTACGTGCCGGATCTGTTGATGCGTGCGCCCGAGGTGATCCAGGCGTATGCCGATGGTCCCACCGGACCCAAGCTGCTCGACGTCGACCCCGACGGGGTGGCCCGCGCACTGGTGGCCGCCGCCGGCCGGCAGTCCGATCCCGTCAAGGCGATCGCATCGGCGCGCACGCTGCGCCGCCGGGAGCTGGCCCGCATCGCCTCGGCCGACCTGCTCGGCATGCTTGAGGTGCGCGATGTCTGCCACGCGCTGACCTCGGTGTGGGTCGCGGTGCTGCAGGCCGCGCTGGACGCGGTGATCCGGGCGAACACCCCTGAGGGCGGTACCGCGCCCGCCTCGATCGCCGTGATCGGGATGGGACGCCTCGGCGGCGGCGAACTCGGCTACGGATCCGACGCCGACGTGATGTTCGTGTGCGACCCGGCATCCGGCGTCGAGGACGCCAAAGCCGTCAAGTGGGCGATGCTGGTGGCCGAGCAGGTCCGCGCCCTGCTCGGGACGCCCAGCGCGGACCCGCCACTGGAGGTCGATGCGAATCTTCGGCCCGAGGGACGCAACGGACCCCTGGTGCGGACCCTGGCCTCCTATGAGGCGTACTACCGGCAGTGGGCACAGCCGTGGGAGATCCAGGCGCTGCTGCGCGCCCACCGGGTGGCCGGCGACCTGGAACTGGGCCACCGGTTCCTGCTGATGGTCGACGAGACCCGGTACCCGTCGGGCGGGGTGTCGGCTGAGGCGGTGCAGGAGATCCGCCGGATCAAGGCCCGTGTCGACGCCGAACGTCTGCCGCGCGGCGCCGATCCCAACACGCACACCAAACTCGGCCGCGGTGGCCTGGCCGACGTCGAGTGGACGGTGCAGCTGCTGCAGTTGCGCTTCGCGCACAAGATTCCCGCACTGCACAACACCTCGACGCTCGAGGCCCTCGACGCGATCGGTGCGGCCGAACTCATCGCCGAGGGCGACGTCGACCTGCTGCGCCAGGCCTGGCTGACCGCCACGCGGGCCCGCAACGCGCTGGTGCTGGTCAAGGGCAAACCCACCGATCAGCTGCCCGGCCCAGGACGGCTGCTCAACGCCGTGGCCGTCGCCGCCGGGTGGCCCGAAGACGACGGCGGGGCGTTCCTGGACAACTACCTGAGGGTGACGCGGCGCGCGAAGGCCGTCGTGCGCAAGGTGTTCGGAGGCTGACCGTGGGATTCGGCGGCTGACTCTGCTATGAAGCTTGAGTGCAGTTCAACTACGACCCGGTCGACGCCGACGAGGCCAATCGACAGCGGGCGATCTACGAGCCGTTCACCCAAGCCGTTCGGGAGCTGCTCGACGCCACGATCCGCACACAGGCGGGCCCCGACGACATCGCCGAGGCGACCCGCCTGATCCAGTCGGTCACGGCGGGCCTGCGGACCTCACAGATCGACGGGCCGTTCGGGATTCGGTTCACCACCGAGGGCGAGGGCATGTCATGGGGAAATCCCGTGATCGGCGTGCGCAACCCCATGGCGCCGCCGCTGGAGATCAAACGCGGCGAGGGACGCTGCTGGACGGACTTCGAGTTGGGCGCGGCCTATGAGGGGCCGCCCAACCATGTGCACGGCGGCATCTCGGCGCTGATCCTCGATCACATTCTCGGGGAGGCGGCCAGTGACGGCGGAAACCGCCCGCTGTTCACCGGGACGATCACGCTCAAGTATCTGCGCGGCACCCCGTTGGGAGCGCTGCGGTCCGAGGCCTGGGTCGAACGGGTGGAAGGTGTCAAAACCTATGCGCGCGGCTTCATCTCGGACGCCGACGGCCCGACGGTGGAGGCCGATGGCGTGTTCATCACCCCGGCGTGGGCCCGGGACCCGCAGTGAAGTTCTATGTCAGCACCGCGTTCCTGGACATGCGGGAGGCCGTCGAGATCGCCAGGGCCGCGGACGATCTCGGCTACGACGGGATCGCGATACCCGACCACGTCGTCAACCTCGAGACGCTGACGACGCCATACCCCTACACCAAGGACGGCCGACGCAGGTGGGAGTCGTTCACCGACTGGCCCGACCCGTGGGTGATGATCGGCGCGATCGCGCTGGCCACGTCGCGGCTGCAGTTCGTCACCACGGTCTATCTGCCCGCCATGCGCGATCCGTACTCGGCCGCGAAGGCGATCGGCACCGCGGCCTGTCTGGCCGAGGGTCGGCTGCAGCTCGGCGTCGGGGTGGGCTGGTGCCGTGAGGAGTTCGAACTGCTGGGTCAGCGGTTCGACCGCCGCGGCAGGCGGACCGACGAGATGCTGGAACTCATGAAGGAGCTCTGGGCGCCGGGCTGGACCGAGTTCTCGGGCGAGTTCTACACCACGCCCAAGCTGGAGATGGAGCCCAGCCCGCCGCCCATCCCGATCTATGTCGGCGGACTGTCGGACATCGCTCTGCGCCGCGCGGCTCGCCACGACGGCTGGATCGGTGATCTGATCAGCACCGATCAGGCTCTGGAGCGCGTGGCCAGGCTGCGCGATCTGCGGGCCGAGCAGGGCTTGACCATGGACGACTTCGCCGTGCTGACACCCCTGACCGACGCCTTCACCCCCGAGCACTACGCCCGAGCGGAGGCCGGTGGCATCACCGGCATCGTCACCCAGCCCTGGATGTTCTTCGTGGGGCCGCAGGCGAGCACCGCAGAGAAGATCGACGGCATGCGCCGATTCAGAGCGAACGCGCGATGATCTCCTTCATGACCTCGTTCGCGCCGGCGTAGATGCGCTGCACGCGGGCGTCCTCATACATCCTGGCGATCAGGTACTCCCGCATGTAGCCGTAGCCGCCGTGCAACTGCACGCAGCGGTCCACCACCTCACACTGCTTGTCGGTGAGCCAGTACTTGGCCATCGCGGCCTCGGTGCCGTCGAGTCTGCCGTCGAGATGCGACTGGACGCAGTGGTCCAGGAAGACTCGGGAGGTCCGCGCGATGGTCATGCACTCGGCGAGTTCGAAGGCCGTGTTCTGGAACTTGAACAGGTTGTGGCCGAAGGCCTCCCGGTCCTTGGTGTAGGCGACGGTCTCGTCGACCGCGCGCTCCATGCCACCGACGGCCTGGGCGCTGACGATCAGACGCTCCTGCGGCAGTTGGGCGATCATCTGGCCGAAACCCGCACCCTCGTCGGCGCCCAGCAGGTTTGTCACCGGAACCCTCACGTTGGTGAACGAGATCTCGGCGGTGTCGGCGCCGTGGATGCCGACCTTGTCGAGCACCCGGGTGACCTGGTAGCCGGGGGCGTCCCGGACGTCGACCAGGATCATCGAGATGCCGCGCGCGCCGGCCTTGGGGTCGGTCTTGGCCGCCAGCAGCACCAGGTCCGCGGAACTGCCGTTGGTGATGAACGTCTTGGAGCCGTTGAGCACGTACTCGTCACCGTCGCGGACCGCGGTGGCGCGGATGGCTTTGAGGTCGGATCCCGCGCCCGGCTCGGTCATGGCGATCGCGGACAGCACCTCACCGGTGGCCATCGGCGGCAGCCAGGTCTTCTTCTGCTGTTCGGTGCCGTAGGCCAGGATGTAGTGCGGCACGATGCCGCTGTGCACGCCGATGCCCAGCGACAGGTCGCCGGCGTAACCCTGGGCGTCGAACACCGCCAGGTCATGGGCGAATGTTCCCCCTCCGCCGCCGTATTCAGTGGGGATCGAACACAGCAGTAGGCCCAGCTTGCCGGCCTCGAGCCACACCGAACGGTCGATCCGGCGTTGGCTGTCCCATTTCTCGACGTGGGCGACGACCTCACGTTCGAAGAAGCCCTTGGCCAGATCGAAGAGCGCGGAGACCTCGTCGTCGTACCAGGACGGAACATGCTTGGCGACCATGCAGCCGAGGGTATTACCTGCGGGAGACCGCCCATGCGCCGGGACCGGTGAACACCAGAAGCAGCAGCGCGAAACAGAACAGGACCGCCGGCTCACCGCCGTTGTTGATGGGCCAGAAGTTCTCCGGGAAGTGCTGCCAGAAGTAGGCCACGGCCATCTGCCCCGAGCCGACGAACGCGGCCTCGCGGGTGAACAGGCCGATCGCGACGAGCACGCCGACGACGAGTTCGACGACTCCGGCCCACCAGTACGGCCAGACGAAGGTCTCCGCCGCCGTCCCGCCCGGCCAGCCGAACAGCTTGGCGGTGCCGTGGCAGGCGAAAAGCAGACCGATCACGATTCGGAAGATGCTCAGCATGGTCGCGGAATGGGAGGTGACGCGTTCGTCCAGTCTTGTGGCCATGCCACGACCGTAGGCAGCCGTGGTGTCGATCGCAGGCACGGTCTGGTCACAATTCGAGCAGCAGGGTGACCGGTCCGTCGTTGACCGACGCCACCTCCATGTGGGCTCCGAAGCTGCCGGTGGCCACCTTGGCGCCCAACCGCCGCAGCGCATCCGCGAAGGCATCCACCAACGGTTCGGCCACCGGCCCGGGCGCCGCGGCGTTCCACGACGGGCGGCGACCCTTGACGGTGTTGGCGTACAACGTGAACTGGCTGATCACCAGGACCGGCGCGCCGACGTCCGCCGCGCTGCGTTCGTCGTCGAGAATGCGCAACTGCCAGAGTTTTTCGGCCATCCTGGCGGCCTTCGCGGCGTCGTCGTCATGCGTGACGCCGACCAGGGCCAGCAGACCCTGTGTGGCGGGCCGGATTTCACCCACGACGGCGCCGTCGACCGTCACACTCGCCGCCGTCACCCGCTGCACCAGTACCCGCATGGAAGCCACGATATCCGGCGTCCAGATCGACATGGGGGTCGTGATCCGTGCGCCAGCGCAGCCCTGGTGTCGATCTCGCGGTATGAGAAAGGCCGGGCGGCGCAGTGCGCCACCCGGCCTCGTCGTGAACAGCCGACTTACACGTCGTAGTACAGCGCGAACTCGTACGGGTGAGGACGGATCTGCACCGGCATGATCTCGTTCTCCCGCTTGTAGGAGATCCACGTCTCGATCAGGTCCTCGGTGAACACGCCGCCCTCGGTGAGGTACTCGTGGTCCTCTTCGAGACGGTCGATCACCGCGGCCAGCGAGGTGGGCGCCTGCGGGATGTCGGCGGCCTCGTCCGGCGGCAGCTCGTAGAGGTCCTTGTCGACCGGGGCCAACGGCTCGATCTTGTTCTTGATGCCGTCGATGCCCGCCATCAACATGGCCGCGAACGCCAGGTACGGGTTGCCCGAGCTGTCGGGGCAGCGGAACTCGAGGCGCTTGGCCTTCGGGTTGTTGCCCGTGATCGGGATGCGGACACAGGCCGAACGGTTGCGCTGGCTGTAGACCAGGTTGATCGGCGCCTCATAGCCCGGCACCAGACGCTTGTAGGAGTTCACCGTCGGGTTGGTGAACGCCAGCAGCGACGGCGCGTGGTGCAGGATGCCGCCGATGTAGTGGCGCGCGAGGTCCGACAGGCCGGCGTAGCCCGACTCGTCGTGGAACAGCGGCTTGCCGTCCTTCCACAGCGACTGGTGGGCGTGCATACCCGAACCGTTGTCGCCGAACAGCGGCTTGGGCATGAAGGTGACGGTCTTGCCGTTGGCCCAGGCGGTGTTCTTGATGATGTATTTGAACAGCAGCACGTCGTCGGCCGCGTGCAGCAGCGTGTTGAACTTGTAGTTGATCTCAGCCTGCCCGGCGGTGCCCACCTCGTGGTGCCCGCGCTCGAGGGTGAAGCCGGCGTTGATCAGGTTGGTCGACATCTCGTCGCGCAGGTCGACGTAGTGGTCATACGGTGCGACGGGGAAGTAGCCGCCCTTGGGGCGCACCTTGTAGCCGCGGTTGGCGCTGCCGTCGGCCTCGAAGGGCTCACCGGTGTTCCACCAGCCCGACTCGGAGTCGATCTCGTAGAAGGTGCCGTTGATCTTCGAGTCGAAGGTCACCGAGTCGAAGATGTAGAACTCGGCCTCGGCACCGAAGTAGCAGGTGTCCGCGATGCCGGTGCTGGCCAGGTAGTTCTCGGCCTTGCGGGCCACGTTGCGCGGGTCACGCGAGTAGGCCTCACGGGTGAACGGGTCATGCACGAAGAAGTTCATGTTCAGCGTCTTGGCCGCGCGGAACGGGTCGATCCGGGCGGTCGCGGGATCCGGCAGAAGCATCATGTCGGATTCGTGAATCGACTGGAACCCGCGCACCGACGATCCGTCGAACGCCAGACCGTCCTCGAAGACGCTTTCGTCGAAAGCGGAGGCCGGAATCGAGAAGTGCTGGACCACACCCGGGAGATCGCAGAACCGAATGTCGACGTACTCGACGTTCTCGTCCTTGATCAGTTTGAAGATGTCGTCTTGGTTCGTTTCTGCCACTAGTACTCCTTCAGGCGCGTGTCTGGGCACGGTGTTCCCGTCCCGTGTTAACCCGCGCCTGACGCTAGGGAGCCGATGTTGCGTGGCAGTCAACCAAATGTTGCGCCGACGTTACGCAATGGCGCGAACCCTATGCTGAATGTCATGGCGCGCGAGATCTCCTCCTGGTTGTCCAGTCCGGCATCCGACTCCGGCGACGAGTATCCGGGCCAGCGCCTCGGGCTTCCCGAGGAGGGACCGGGGTCCATCGCGCGGTTCGGGCGGCGGCTCGGCGCGCTGCTCGTGGACTGGCTGATCAGCTACGGCCTGGCCGCTCTGGCCATGTCGTTCGGCCTCATCCCGCTGTCGACGCTGTCGACCGCGGTGCTGGTCATCTGGCTGATTCTCGGTGTGGTGTCGGTCCGGCTGTTCGGGTTCACCCCGGGTCAGCTGGTGCTGGGCCTCAAGGTCATCTCGGTCGACGGCCGGGTGGGCGTCGGCGTCGGCCGCGCGCTGGCCCGCGGCGTGCTGGTCGCCCTGGTCATCCCGGCGCTGTTCACCGACTCCGACATCCGCGGCCTGCAGGACCTGGCGACCAAGACCGCAGTCGTGCGACGTTAGACCTGATGCCGGATCTGGCCGTTCATCATCGTCATGGTGACCGTCGCGGCGTGGATCTCGAGCGGGTCGACCTCGAGGATGTTGCGGTCCAGCACGATCAGGTCGGCGAGTTTCCCGGCCTCGATCGACCCGACTCTGTCCTCGAGGCGCAGCTGGTGGGCCGCGCCCATCGTGTTGGCGTGGATCGCCTCCGCGACGGACAGGCGCTCGTCGGCCGGCTCGAGCACCGCGGCGTCCGGCTCACCGATCAGCTGACGGGTGACGCCGATCTGGATGGAGTCCAGCGGCTTGTACGTCGAGAAGTAGCCGGCGGCCGGCCAGTCGGTGCCCAGCGAGATGCGCCCGCCCGCCTTCAGGATGCGCTGAGGGCGGTACATCAGGCGGTTGCGGGGTGCGCCGTACCGTGCCGCGAGGTTCTGCATGGTGTCGGGGTCAGCCGACATCCAGTTCGCCGAGAACTGGGCGGTGACACCCAGTTCGGCGAACCGCTCGTTGTCGGGATCCTCGACGTAGACCAGGTGCGCGATGGTGTGCCTGCGGTCCCGCGGCGGATTCGCCGCGATGGCCCGCTCGATCGAGTCCAGCGCCGTGCGCACCGTCCGCTCGCCGCAGGCGTGCACGTGCACGTCGACACCGGCGGCGTCCACGGCCGCCACGAGCTGATGCCACTGATCGTCGGTGAACGGCGAGCCGCCCGTGGAGTCCGGCTTGTCGGCATAGGGCTCCAACAGCCAGGCGGTGTAGCCCTCCTGCGTCCCGTCGCCGATCACCTTGACGACGTTGACCTGCACGAGCTCGCCCGAGACGCGTCCGCGGATGTCCTCGAGCTTGGCCACCGCGTCATCGATCGGTGGTGACTTCACGCTGTAGGAGGCCACGACGCGGAACGGCAGCTCGCCCCGCCGTTCCACGTCGGCGTACAGCGCGAGCAGCGCACCCTGATCCTCGCCGATCGGTGGCACGCCCGCGTCGAACACGGTGGTGATGCCGGCGGCGCTGGCCTTGGGCAACCAGCCCTCCATGAGCGCGCCCATGGCCGCGGTGGAGATCGGTTCGACGGCGTTGACGACGCCCAGGACGGCGTTGACCTCGAGGACATATCCGGTCGGGTCACCGGACTGGTCGCGGGCGTAGTAGCTGAACTCGGGGATCGGGTCCGGGGTGTTCCGGTCGACGCCGGCCATCTCCAGCGCACGGGAGTTGGCCCACAGGCTGTGTCCGTCGATCGCGAAGAAGAACGCCGGGCGATCGGGGACGATGCGATCCAGTTCGGCCCGGTTGGGTCCCTCGGGCCCGAACATGTCGACGCGCCAGCCGAAACCCCGGATCGGGCCGTCGGGGTGGTCCTTCGCGTAGGTCTCGATGACCTTCAGCGCGTCGGCCAGGGTCGGCACCTGCAGGTCGACGCCGGAGGTCAGGAAAGCGCCCAGGAAGGGGTGGGTGTGGCCCTCGACGAAACCGGGCATCAGCAGACGGCCCTGGAGGTCGACGACTTTCGTCGCCGGCCCGGCCAGTGCCATCGCACCGGCCTCATCGCCGACGTAGGTGATGGTGTTGCCCGTGACGGCCACCGCCTCGGCCCAGGGTGTGTCGGGGGAGACCGTGTACACCGGGCCGTTGCGGAAGACGAAGTCAGCGTCGCCGCCGCTGCCGCCGCCGGTCGGTGCCGGATCCGGACCGTCCTGGGGCGAGCATGCACTGGCCAGCACCGCCGCCGTCGTCACCGCGGCGGTCGTCACCGCGGTGCGCAGAACCGTGCGGCGCGACATGCGCTGCCCGAACGCCGCGAAATGTGGTGCCCATTCGCACGCGGTGCACATCTGGCCTCCTCAAGCCAGTGAGTGCACCGGCTGTCGTCATCGCCTCCGGACGGTGCGACCGACGCCGCGCATCTTGGCCTGCGGGGGCAGCGGGCCCTTGGGCAGTGCGCCCGGACCGACCTTGGTGCCCAACGCGACCAGCTTGGACTCCAGGGAGTCCATCTGCTTGACCGAGATGTTGGCGGGGAGCCTGGTCAGGTGCCGCTCCAGCTTCGACAGCGGAACCTCACCCTCACCGTTGCCGATCACGATGTCATAGATCGGAACATCGCCGACAAGGCGCGCCGTGCGCTTCTTCTCCTGCGCCAGCAGCGGTTTGATCCGGTTCGGTGCTCCTTCGCCGACGAAGATCACACCGGGGCGGCCGATCACGCGGTGCACCGCGTCGAAGTTTCCGGTGGCGGCCACACCTGGGGTGACCCGCCACTTGCCGCGCAGATTGTCCAGCGCCCACGCGGCCGCACCGGTCTGCCCCTCGGCCTTCTTGTACACCGACTTCTGCGCGCGCCTGCCGAAGATGATGAAGGCGACGAGCGCGCCCAGCACCACACCGAGCGGGATCAGCAGGAACATGGTGAAACCGCCGGCCCAGATGCCGACGGCCACGGACACGCCCACGATCAGCACGAACGCCAAGATCATGTAGGGCAGAAGCCGCTTGTCCTCTTTGCGCTGCATCTGAAAGGCCTGCCACAACTGCGTGCGGCGCTGCTTGGACGCAGCCTTGCGGGCGGCCTTCGCCTCAGCCTTGAGAGCCTTGGTTTCGGCGGGGGTCCGGGATTTCGCCATGCAGTAAGGATAGGCGCAGGGAGCAGCGCCGCGACCACGACCCTTTCTAGGAGCCTGCGCCCGTGCGCGCCTGGATCGCCTGGTTGTACAACCGCCCGGCCCGGTAGGAGGACCGCACCAATGGGCCGGCCAGCACCCCTGCGAATCCGATCCCCTCGGCGAAGGCCGCGTGCTCGACGAACTCCTCGGGCTTGACCCAGCGCTCCACCGGATGGTGCCGGGCCGAGGGCCTCAGGTACTGCGTGATGGTGATCAGGTCGCAGCCCGCGTCGTGGAGGTCGTGCAGCGCCGTGCGGACCTCCTCGCTGGTCTCACCGAGACCGAGGATCAGGTTGGACTTGGTCACCAGCCCGTAGTCGCGTGCGGCGGTCAGCACATCGAGGCTGCGCTGGTAGCGGAACGCGGGACGGATCCGCTTGAAGATCCGCGGCACGGTTTCGACGTTGTGCGCGAACACCTCTGGGCGTGATTCGAAGACCTGCTCGAGAAGATCGGGGTCGCCGTTGAAATCCGGGGCGAGCAGCTCGACACCCGTGCCGGGGTTGAGTCGCTTGATGTAGCGCACGGTCTCGGCGTAGAGCCATGCGCCGCCGTCGGGCAGATCGTCGCGCGCCACACCCGTGACCGTGGAATAGCGCAGGCCCATCGCCTGCACGCTCTCGGCCACGCGGCGGGGCTCGTCACGGTCGAGCTCGGCGGGCTTGCCGGTGTCGATCTGGCAGAAGTCGCAGCGCCGGGTGCACTGCTCGCCGCCGATGAGGAACGTGGCCTCGCGGTCCTCCCAGCATTCGTAGATGTTGGGGCAGCCGGCCTCCTCGCACACCGTGTGCAGGCCTTCGCGCTTCACCAGCGACTTGAGCTCGGTGTACTCCGGACCCATCTTGGCCCGCGTCTTGATCCACGGCGGCTTGCGCTCGATGGGGGTCTGCGCGTTGCGGACCTCCAGGCGCAGCAGCTTACGGTTGCCGGGGTCGACGGTCACACCGATGATGCTACGTGAGCCGAGACGGGCAGGCGTCCATCGAGCGCGTCGCACACCGCGTCGGTCACGCGGTCTCGCACCTCGGCGACTGTGACGCGACGGCCGAGTTCGGCGGTCAGCGACGTCACCCCCGCATCGGAGATGCCGCACGGCACGATCGCACCGAACGCGTTGAGGTCGCAGTCGCAGTTGAGTGCGAACCCGTGCAGCGTGACCGCGCGGGACACCCGGATGCCGATGGCCGCGATCTTGCGGGCTGGGCGTCGACGGTCGGCGGGCAGCCAGACACCGGAGCGTCCGTCCACGCGCCCCGCGTCGAGGCCCAGCGACGAGCACACGCTGATCAACGACTCCTCGAGGCGGCGAACGAAATTCACCACATCGAGCGGTTCGGTCAGGCCGACGATGGGGTAGCCGACCAGCTGGCCGGGGCCGTGCCAGGTGATCTTGCCGCCGCGGTCGGTGTCGATCACCGGTGTGCCGTCGACGGGACGTTCGTGCGGTTCGGTGCGCTTGCCCGCGGTGTAGACGGCGGGGTGTTCGAGCAGCAGCAGCGTGTCCGGGCCGCCCGCCACGCGCGCGTCGACGAGGTCACGCTGCATCTGCCAGGCGGCCTGGTAGTCGATGCTGCCCAGATCCCGGACTTCGACCGGGGTGTCGGCTGACCTGATCGACGGCGTCATGGCTGCGACGCTACTCGCTGCCGGGCCGGTTGAGCGCATACGTCAGCGCCTCGCCGATCGTGCGGTGGCGGAACTCGAACCCGGCGCCCTCGAGCACTGCCGGGATGGCCCGTTGCCCCGCCAGCAGGCCCTCGTCGGCGAAGTCGCCGAGCGCGATCCGGGCCGCGAACCCCGGCACCAGCAGGGGAGTGGGACGGTGCAGCGCACGTCCCAGCGCCGTGGTGAACTCCGCGTTGGTGACGGGCGCCGGCCCGGTCAGGTTGACCGGGCCCGACACGTCACCGGTGAGCGCGAACAGCAGTGCGCGCACCTCGTCCTCGAGGGTGATCCACGGCATGTACTGCTTCCCGTTGCCCAGGCGCGCCCCCAGTCCAAGCGAGAACAGCGGCCGCAGCTTGGCCAACAGACCGCCCTTCGGCGCGAGCACCAGGCCGGTGCGCGCGAGCACCACCCGGGCGCCGGCGTCGGCTGCGGGCGTGGTGGCCGCTTCCCAGTCCACGCACAGTCGAGCCAGGAAACCTGCTCCGGGAGAAGCGGTTTCGTCCACCTGCCGGCCGCGGGTGTCACCGTAGAACCCGACCGCGCTGGCATTGACGAGCGTCGGAACGCCCGTGGTGGCGACGGCGGTGGCCAACACCTCCGTGGGCTCGATGCGGCTGTCGCGCAGGCTCTGCTTGAACGACCCGGACCAGCGTCCTCCGCCGACGTTCACCCCGCACAGGTTGACCACCGCGTCGACGCCCGCCAGGTCGGCGGGATCCAGGTCGCCGGTGCCGGGGTTCCAGTACCGCTCGTCGGGGCTCGACGGCGTGCGCCGAACCAACCGCCGCACCTGGTGTCCGGCCGCCGTCAGCGCCGCCGTCAGCGCCGAGCCGATCAGGCCCGACGACCCGGCGATCGCAACGGTGGTCACGCCGCCGTCAGCCACCGGGTCACAACCCCAGGTCGGCCTCGAACGCGCCCTCCTCGAGCCGCTTCTTGACGGTGGTCAGGAAGCGGCCGGCGTCGGCGCCGTCGATGAGGCGGTGGTCGTAGGTCAGCGGCAGATAGCAGATCGACCGGACGCCGATCGACTCGTTTCCGGTGTCGTCGACGACCACTCGGGGGCGCTTGACGATCGCGCCGGTGCCCAGCATGGCCGCCTGCGGCGGAACCAGGATCGGGGTGTCGAACAGCGCGCCCTGGCTGCCGATGTTGGTGATCGTGAAGGTGCCGCCGGACAGTTCGTCGGGCTTGAGGTTGCCCGAGCGGGCGCGGTCGGCGATGTCATGGATCGCGCGCGCCAGACCGGCCAGCGACAGGTCCCCGGCGTTGTGCACGACGGGGGACAGCAGGCCCTGCTCGGTGTCAACGGCGAAGCCGAGGTGCTCGGCGTCGTAGTAGGTGATCTCCTTGCTCTCCTCGTTGTAGCTCGCGTTGATGTTCGGATGCGCCTTCAGCGCATCGATCACCGCGCGGGCGATGAAGGGCAGGTAGGTCAGATTGACGCCCTCGCGCTCGGCGAAACTGGCCTTGGCTCTGGCCCGCAGCGCCACGATGCGGGTCATGTCGACCTCGTGCGTCTGCGTCAACTGTGCGGTGGCCTGCAACGACTCTCGCGTCTTCTTGGCCGTGATCTGCCGAATCCGGTTGGCCTTCTGCGTGGTTCCGCGCAGGTGTGCCAGCGGGCTCTCGGCCTGGCTCGCGGCTGGCGCGGGGGTGCTCGCCGCCGCGGCGGGCGCCGCCGCGGGTGCCGGTGCCTTCTTGGCCTCGGCCGCGGCCAGCACGTCCTGCTTGCGGATGCGGCCGCCGACGCCCGTGCCCTTCACCGACGCCAGGTCGACGTTGTTCTCGGTCGCGAGCTTGCGCACCAGCGGGGTGACGTACGGGCTTGCGTCCGAGGAGGACTCGGCCGCGGGAGCAGACGCCGGTTCCGGCTTGGGTTCGGGTTTCGGTTCCGGCTTGGGCTCGGGCTTGGGCTCCGGCTTGGACTCGGCGGCCGGTGTGGGTTCGGGTTTGGGTTCCGGCTTGGGCTCCGGCTTCGGTTCGGGTTTGGGCTCGGGCTTGGGTTCCGGCTTGGCCTCGGCCGCCGCGCCTGCGTCGCCGATCTTGCCCAGTTCGCCACCGACGGCGACGGTGTCGTCCTCCTCGGCGGTGATGGACAACAGCGTTCCCGCAACCGGGGACGGGATCTCGGTGTCGACCTTGTCGGTGGAGACCTCGACGAGCGGTTCGTCGACCTCGACGGACTCGCCGACCTTCTTGAGCCAGCGCGTCACGGTGCCCTCGGTGACGGATTCGCCCAGTTCGGGCATCACGACCGAGGTGCCCTCACCGCCGCCCGGGGACTGCGCAGGCGCCGCCTCGGGCTCAGTCTCCGTCTCCTGCTCGGCGGCGGCCTCGGGCTCGGGCTCCGGTTCGGCCTCGGGCTCCGGTTCGGCCGCCGGCTCGGGCTGGGCGTCGGACGTGTCGGACTCGCCCGCGTCACCGATCACCGCGAGTTCGCCACCGATCTCGACCGTGTCGTCCTCCTGCGCGACGATCTTGGTCAGGACACCCGCGGCGGGAGACGGAATCTCGGTGTCGACCTTGTCGGTCGACACCTCAAGCAGGGGCTCGTCGACTTCGACCGTGTCGCCCTCCTGCTTGAGCCAGCGGGTCACTGTCCCCTCGGTCACGCTCTCACCGAGTGCAGGCATCTGTACGGACACGGCCATGTCTGTTGACTCCTCGAAGATCATTCGTACGGGTCGAACTCTGGCTTACCACAGCCTCGTGAGCGGAGTCGGCAAGCCAGATGGATTGTTCCCCGATCATCCTGTCACTGCGAGGCCTTCGCCACGAACCCGGGTGATCAGTGAGCTCTGGCACTATCGAGCCATGGGCTGGTTCGACAGATTCCGCGGCGGTGGCCGGGGGTCAGCGGGTGACCTGTTGTACATGCGGGACTGGGTCGCGCAGCACGTCGGCGTCGAGGCCTTCGTGGAGCCCAAGACCACCGTCACCGACGTCACCGTCGTCCTGGTGGCGCACGACGGTGAGTGGACCCGGCGACGGGTCGGCGGGGAGGCGGGTGCGCGCCGACTGTCCGCCCAGTTGCAGATCCCGGTGTACGACGTGCAGAAAGTCGGGTATCCGCAGCGCATGCGCGACTTCGACGCCCGCAGGCGCATTGAGCGCAAGAGGGCGCTGCGGGAAGAACTCGAAGGATGAGCCGGCCCGGGTCTTGACAACCCGGTACCGCCGGTATGAGGTACCTGCATGGGTGATGTGCGCTGGGTCGAGACCGGTGACGGCGTTCGGATCGCGACGTATGAGGAGGGCAACCTGGACGGGCCGCCCCTGGTGCTCGCGCACGGTTGGCCCGATTCGCATGTCCTCTGGGACGGCGCCGTGCCGCTGCTGGCCGACCGGTTCCGCATCATCCGCTACGACAACCGCGGCGCGGGCGCGTCCAGCGTGCCCAAGCCGGTGCGGGCCTACACCATGGAGCGCTTCGCCGACGACTTCGCGGCCGTCGTCGCCGAACTGAGCCCCGACGAACCCGTGCACGTGCTGGCGCACGACTGGGGCTCGGTCGCCGTCTGGGAGTACCTGAGCCGGCCCGGCGCCTCCGACCGCATCGCGTCGTTCACCTCCGTCGCCGGCCCGAGCACCGACCACTACGGCGCGTTCATCCGCTCCGAACTTGCCCGGCCGCACCGGCCGATCCGGTTCGCGCGGGCCGTCGGCCTCCTGGGCCGGATGACGTACTGGTACCCGTTCTCGATTCCCGGGCTCACCCCGCTCGCCATGCGGCGCGGCCTGGCCCGCCGACTGCAGAACCGGGACACCCCCGGCGGCACCAAGTTTCGCGGTGAGACCTTCGACGCCGATGCGGCGAACTCACTGAAGATCTACCGCGCCATCGCCTTCCGCAATCCCGCGAGGGGGCGCCGCGACCACTACGTCACCGTCCCGGTGCAGGTTGTCTGCGGTGACCGCGATCCCGTGGTGCGCGCATATGGTTTCAGCGAGCAGGCCACGTGGGCACCACGGCTGTGGCTGCGCACCCTCAAGGCCGGGCACTGGTCGCCCTTCTCGCACCCGCACGCGCTGGCGCAGATGGTGCATGAACTGGTCGACCACCTCGAGGGCGGGCCCGCCGCACGGGCACTGCTGCGCGCCGAGGTCGGCCCGGCGCGCAGCGGCTTCGCGCACACCCTGGTGTCGGTCACCGGTGCGGGCAGCGGCATCGGTCGGGCCACCGCGCTCGCGTTCGCCGCGGAGGGGGCCGAGGTCGTGGTCAGCGACATCGACGAGAGTGCTGCAAAGCAGACCGCCAAGACCATCGTGAGCCGCGGTGGCACCGCTCATGCCTACGCCCTCGATGTGGCCGATGTCGACGCGGTCGCCCGATTCGCCGATGACGTCTGCGCGGCCCACGGGGTGCCCGACGTCGTCGTCAACAACGCAGGCGTCGGTCAGACGGGAGCCTTCCCGGACACCCCGGGCCACGAGTGGGACCGCGTGCTCGACATCAACCTCGGCGGCGTGGTCAACGGGTGCCGTGCGTTCGCGGCCAGAATGGCGCAACGCGGCACCAGCGGGCACATCGTCAACGTCGCGTCGATGGCCGCCTACGCGCCCCTGCAGTCGATGAACGCCTACTGCACCTCCAAGGCGGCGGTGTACATGTTCTCCGACTGCCTGCGTGCCGAACTGAGCGCAGCGGGCATCGGCGTCACCACGATCTGTCCCGGCGTTGTCGACACCGACATCGTCCGCACCACGCGATTCCACCTGGCATCCGGAGTGGCCCCCGAAACCGCCGACCGCGCCCGGGCTCAGGCCCAGCGGGTCTTCCGCCAGCGCCGGTACGGACCCGAGAAGGTGGCATCGGCGATCCTGGCAGCGGTCAAGGCCGACAAGGCTGTTCGCCCCGTCACCCCGGAATCCTATGCGGTGTACGGGCTTTCCCGGGTGCTGCCGTCGGTGTTGCGCAGGGCCGCCCGCGCGGACACGTTCTAGCTGTGATGTCCAGGGACGTTGTCCGGTTTGGTATCGGTGAGCCTGTGTGACAGGTGAAGGCCTCCGGTTGTGAAGTGG
>NZ_LZHW01000073.1 GCF_001667265.1 Mycobacterium sp. ACS4331
TTGTGTATAAGAGACAGGTCGAACAGCGCCCCGAACCCGCGCCGAGGCCCGAACCCCGTCCCGAAGCGCCTCGGTTCGAAGATCCTCGATTCGAAGATCCTCGATTCGAGCCGGCCCCCCGGCATTCGCCGCCGCCTCAGCCCATCGATCCAGACTGGCAGCCGCTCAACACCTGGATTCCCGGGTCGTCAGCCCCGTCAGCCCCGTCGGCCCCATCGGCCGCCAACGGTCACGGCATCGGCCCCGCCCAGGCACCCGTACCGCCCGTCGTCGGGCCCACCCCGGCGCCTGAGGTCCACGACGAACCCCGCGGTCGGCATTACCGTGCGGCCCAGCAGTCCCCGACGTTCGCCGAGCCCGAGCCCGAGCGCCGCGGCCGCCACTCCGCTCCGGGATCAGGACCCGCCGTCCCCCCGCCCGCGCCCGAGCCCATGCCGTCGGCCCGGCACCGCAACACCGAGGGCGACGACGAGGACACCCCACCGCCGAGTGGCCAGTCTGCGGCGGAGCTGTTGGCCCGCTTCCAGGCCACGCCCGGCGGCGGTGGCCGGCGCCGCCGTCGCGAGGACTGACCGCACAGGTGGTTCGGAGGCTTTCAGTGAGCCTCGGCTAGAGTCTTGGTGACCGTCCGGTACCTGCCCGGCAGGACTGGAACGAAAACCAGGACAGCTTGCGAAGGAACGTCTGCGATGCTGCAGTCGGAGTTTCCCGATGGAACAGAGGGCCACGTCGAGGGGCTGCGGCCCGCTCGGCTGAAGGTGGGCATCATCTCGGCCGGCCGGGTCGGAACGGCGCTCGGCGTCGCACTCGAGCGGGCCGAACACGTCGTGGTCGCCTGCAGCGCGATCTCGAACGCATCCCTGCAGCGGGCCGCGCGCAGGCTGCCCGACACCCCGGTCGTCCCGGTGCCCGAGGTGGCCGCCGCGTCGGAGCTTCTGCTGCTGGCGGTTCCGGATGCTGAACTGCCCGCGCTGATTTCGGGGCTCGCCGCCACCGGCGAGGTGCGCCGCGGGACGATCGTCGCCCACACCTCGGGGGCGAACGGCATCGGTGTTCTGGCGCCGCTCACCGAACAGGGCTGCCTGCCGCTGGCGATCCATCCGGCCATGACCTTCACCGGAGCTGACGAGGACATCACCCGGCTGTCCGACGCCTGCTTCGGAATCACCGCCGCCGACGAGATCGGGTACGCCATCGCCCAGTCGCTCGTGCTCGAGATCGGCGGCGAACCCGTACGTGTGCGCGAAGACGCCCGCACGCTCTATCACGCGGCCCTGGCGCACGCCAGCAATCACCTCGTGACCGTCATCGCCGACGCGTGCGAAGCCCTGCGCGCGGCGCTGGCCGGGCAGGAGCTTCTGGGACAGGAACTGGTCGTGTCCGAACCGGGCGGTGTCGCCGAACGGGTCCTGGCGCCGCTGGCGCGCGCGGCGCTGGAGAACACGCTGCAGCGCGGTCAGGCCGCCCTGACGGGCCCGGTGGCGCGCGACGACGCCGCGGCCATCGCGGGACACCTGGCGGCCCTGCACGAGGTCGACCCGGACCTGGCCGAGGCCTATCGAACCGTGTCGCTGCGAACCGCGCAGCGCGCTCGGGCATCCGCGGAGGTGTTCAAGGTGTTGACCCGATGACGCTGGGCAAGCCGGCCTACACGCAGGGCGAACTGGACGTCTACACGACGCCGGCCGACGTCGCGGCCGTCACGAGGGCGCTGCGCCGGACGGGCCGCCGAGTGATGCTCGTCCCGACGATGGGCGCGCTGCACGAAGGACACCTGAGCCTGGTGCGCGAGGCCAGGCGCGTGCCCGGTGCGGTGGTTGTCGTGTCGATCTTCGTCAACCCACTGCAGTTCGGGCCCGGTGAGGATCTGGACGCCTACCCGCGCACGCTGGACTCCGATCTGGCGCTGCTGCGGGAAGAGGGCGTCGACATCGCCTTCACCCCGACCGCCTCGGCGATGTACCCAGCGGGACCCCGCACGACGGTGCACCCCGGCGCGTTGGGTGCGGACCTCGAGGGTCAGTCGCGGCCCACGCACTTCGCGGGAATGCTGACCGTGGTGCTCAAACTGCTCAACATCGTCTCCCCGGATCGGGCGTTCTTCGGCGAAAAGGACTACCAGCAGCTGGTTCTCATCCGACAGATGGCCGACGACCTCAACCTCGACGTGCGGATCGTGGGTGTGCCGATCGTGCGTGAGGAGGACGGCCTGGCGATGTCCTCGCGCAACCGCTATCTGAGCCCCGAACACCGTGAACAGGCCGCCGCGCTCTCGGCGGCGCTGTTGGCCGGCAAGTACGCAGCGTCCTCGGGCGGGGCCGCGGCCGCGGTCGCCGCCGTGCGCGCGGTGCTCGACGAGGTTCCGGCCTTCGACGTCGACTACATCGAGGCCAGGGGCCCCTGGCTCGAGCCCGCACCCGCCCACGGGAAGGGCCGACTGCTCGTCGCCGCGCGATTGGGCACCACCCGCCTGCTGGACAACATCGCCATCGAACTGGGCACCGCGGCGACCGACGGGTCCTACGCGGGTCGGGGCGAACACCAAGAGATGCCTTGGAGGAATTGATGTTACGGACGATGCTCAAGTCGAAGATCCATCGGGCGACCGTGACACACGCCGACCTGCACTACGTCGGATCGGTCACCATCGACGCCGACCTGATGGACGCGGCCGACCTCCTCGAAGGCGAGCAGGTGACGATCGTCGACATCGACAACGGCGCTCGACTCGTCACCTACGCCATCACCGGAGAACGAGGCAGCGGCGTCATCGGGATCAACGGGGCCGCAGCGCATCTGGTGCACCCCGGCGACCTGGTCATCCTGATCGCCTACGGCACCATGGAAGACGCCGAAGCCAGGGAATGTCGGCCGCGCGTCGTGTTCGTCGACTCCGACAACCGACAGATCGACCTCGGCGCACACGCGACCGACCCCGCCTACGTGCCCGACGACGCAGGCGAACTCCTCTCCCCGCGGGGGCTGCGCTAGTGCTGTTGGCCATCGACGTCCGCAACACCCACACCGTCGTCGGACTGATCTCAGGAACAGGTGAGAACGCACGGGTGGTGCAGCAGTGGCGGATCCGCACCGAACCCGAGGTCACAGCCGACGAACTGGCGTTGACCATCGACGGGCTCATCGGCGAGGACTCGGAGCGCCTCACGGGTGCGGCCGCGCTGTCCACCGTGCCGTCTGTGCTGCACGAGGTCCGGGTGATGCTCGAGCAGTACTGGGAGTCGGTGCCGCACGTGCTCATCGAACCCGGCGTGCGCACCGGGATCCCGCTGCTGGTCGACAATCCGAAGGAGGTCGGCGCGGACCGAATCGTCAACGCACTGGCGGCTTTCCACAGGTATGGCCAACCCGCCATCGTGGTCGATTTCGGCTCGTCGATCTGTGTCGACGTGGTCTCGGCGAAGGGGGAGTTCCTCGGTGGGGCCATCGCACCCGGAGTGCAGGTGTCCTCTGATGCGGCGGCCGCCAGGTCGGCGGCGCTGCGCCAGGTCGAACTGACCAGGCCGCGGTCGGTGGTCGGCAAGAACACCGTCGAATGCATGCAGGCGGGAGCGGTGTTCGGGTTCGCGGGTCTGGTCGAAGGCGTGATCCGGCGCATCCGCGAGGACGTCGACGGGTTCGACGGCGACGACGTCGTCATCGTCGCGACCGGGCACACCGCGCCACTTCTGTTGCCGGAGTTGCGGATTACGGCCCGTCACGACCCCCACCTGACGTTGGACGGCCTGCGCCTGGTGTTCGAGCGGAACCGGGACAACTCCCGGGGCAGGCTGCGGCAGGCCCGCTGAGGCCGTCAGAAGAACGTGCGGACCAACTGCACGACCCGGCGCTGGGCGTCCAGGACCGGGATCATCGGCCACTTGTCGAACACCGTGCACGGATGCGAGATCCCGAACTCCAGCCAGTCGCCCACCTCGACCGGGTCGTCGGCCAGCCTCAGGTAGGCGTGCTGGTCGTTGAGCTTGAACACCCGCGCACCCGGCAGGTTGCGTGGTTGCGGCAGATCCTGGTCGAAGGAGACGTCCCGCCGGCCCATCGACAGGAGGGCCAGATCGTCCTCGGGGCGTGAGCTGACCTGTGCCCACAGGCTCAACGCGGGCCGCAGTGCCTGTTCGGCGTCGGCGTCGGGACGCGTCAGCGGCGATGTCCGGTGGTACAGACCGTCGTCGTGGGTCAGGTGGCACCCACTGCGCACGACGACTCGCACCGGGCGGTCCAGCGGCCAGTCGGGCGTCAGGACCTCGGCCACCAGATCGAAGTGCGTGCTGCCGCCCGCGGTGACGATGATGTCGTCGGTTTCGATGAGGCCGGCCAGTCGCGCCGTGGTCTCCCGCAGCGTGGTCAGGTAGTCGACGATGACCCTTCGTCCCGCCGGAGACACGTCGTGGCCCAATGCGGCTTCGTAGCCGGCCACGCCGACCAGGCGCAGCTGCGGTGAAGCGGCCGCCGCGGCGGCGACCTCGTCGACCGTGTGCGCCGCACGCGCACCGGTGCGTCCGCCGGTGGCGCCGACCTCGACGCAGACGTCCAGGGGACGCGGCGCACGCGCACGGTGGAGTTCCTCCGACATGAGCGCAACGCCGCGCACCGAGTCGACCCAGCACCGCACCTCAAGCTGGGGGTCGGCCAATTCCCCTGCCAACCAACGTAACCCGCCTGACTCAAGAACCTGATTCGCGATCACGAAGTTGCGCACCCCGAACGCGGAATACACCCGCATCTGGCTGACGGTCGCGACGGTGATGGCCACCGCGCCGGCCTCGAACTGGGCCGCGGCCAGCTGCGGTGCCATGTGCGTCTTGCCGTGCGGGGCCAACTCGATGCCGTGCTGCTGTGACCAGCGGCCCATGACCGCAAGGTTGTGGCTCAGTGCGTCAGCGCTGAGCACGCAGACGGTCCCCAGCGGCGCCGCCTCGAACAGCTCGGGTGCGTCGGCGCAGATCTCGGCCGGGGTGCGTCCCGACCATGCCGCGGGAAGGCCCTTGAACCGCCAATCCACGGGCTGGTGATCGAGTGCGGTCAGTGCCGCCGCGTCGATGGTCGCGGCCATTGATTCAATCTAAACGGGGGTCGTCATTTAGGCTGGCCCGACGTGAGCGAGGCCGACCTTCCCGAACAGTTCCGCATCCGGCAGGCAAAGCGAGACCGCCTGCTGGCTCAAGGCCGCGATCCCTACCCCGTTGTGGTGCCGCGCACACACACGCTGGCCCAGGTTCGCGACGCCTACCCGGACCTGCCCGCGGACACCCAGACCGGCGAGGTCGTCGGTGTGGCCGGACGCGTGGTCTTCTCCCGGAACTCAGGAAAGCTGTGCTTCGCGACGCTGCAGGACGGCGACGGCACGCAACTTCAGGCGATGATCAGCCTCGCCGGCGTCGGGCAGGAGTCGCTGGACGACTGGAAGGCCGACGTCGACCTCGGTGACATCGTGTTCGTCCACGGTGAGGTGATCAGTTCGCGCCGCGGGGAGCTCTCGGTGCTCGCGGACTCGTGGCAGATGGCCGCCAAGGCCCTGCGCCCGCTGCCGGTCGCGCACAAGGAGATGAGCGAGGAGTCGCGGGTCCGGCAGCGCTACGTGGACCTGATCGTGCGTCCCCAGGCTCGCGACGTCGCGCGGCAGCGCATCGCTGTGGTCCGCGCCCTCCGGTCGGCGTTGGAACGCCGGGGATTCCTCGAAGTCGAGACCCCGATGCTGCAGACTCAGGCCGGCGGAGCAGCTGCGCGGCCCTTCGTGACGCATTCGAATGCCCTCGACACCGATCTCTACCTGCGCATCGCCCCCGAACTGTTCCTCAAACGCTGCGTGGTCGGCGGGTTGGACAAGGTCTTCGAGTTGAATCGCAACTTCAGAAACGAAGGAGCGGATTCAACACATTCTCCGGAATTCTCGATGCTGGAGACTTATCAGGCGTATGGCGACTACAACGATTCCGCGCTGGTCACCCGTGAAGTTATTCAAGAAGTCGCCGATGAGGCGATAGGCACGCGGCAGGTGCCACTGCCGGATGGGTCACTCTACGACCTCGACGGCGAATGGCAGTCGCTGGAAATGTATCCGTCTTTGTCGGAGGCGCTGGGACAGGAGATCACCCCGGACACCCCCGCGGCTCGGCTCTGGGACATTGCGGGCCGGCTGGGGCTCGAGATCCCCAAGGATCGCGGCTACGGGCACGGCAAGCTCGTCGAGGAGCTGTGGGAGCACCTGGTCGGCGACAAGTTGTGGGCGCCCACCTTCGTCAAGGACTTCCCGGTCGAGACAACGCCGTTGACTCGTCAGCACCGCAGCATCGACGGTGTGACGGAGAAGTGGGACCTCTACGTCCGCGGGTTCGAGTTGGCCACCGGATACTCCGAGCTGATCGATCCCGTCGTGCAGCGCGAACGGTTCGCCGCGCAGGCCCGCGCCGCCGCAGCCGGCGACGACGAGGCGATGGAACTCGACGAGGATTTCCTGGCCGCCATGGAATATGCGATGCCGCCGACCACCGGAACCGGAATGGGAGTGGACCGCCTGTTGATGGCACTGACCGGGCTGTCAATTCGTGAGACCGTTTTGTTTCCGATTGTCAAGCGCGCCAGATTGTCGACGGGGGAGTCGGCAGATCCGTCGTGACCTGGGCGTTGTTGAACGCGGGGGAAACGTGTGGCACATTGGTAACCGGTGGGCCGGTTGCATGCCGCAATTAGCCCGAAATTCGCATTTTCAGAAGGGTCGTTCAACGCATGGCGAGGAAAGTTACCGTCACCCTGGTCGATGATTTCGATGGTGAGGGTTCCGCTGATGAAACTGTTGAATTCGGGCTTGACGGCGTGACGTATGAGATCGACCTTTCGACCAAGAACGCGGCGAAATTGCGTGCCGATCTGAAGAAGTGGGTCGAGGCCAGCCGCCGGGTCGGCGGTCGCCGCCGCGGCCGGGCCAGCACGGGCCGCGGACGTGGCGCCATCGACCGCGAGCAGAGTGCGGCCATCCGCGAGTGGGCCCGTAAGAACGGTCACAACGTGTCGACCCGCGGACGCATCCCCGCCGACGTCATCGAGGCGTTCCACGCGGCCACCTGAGCCGTCGTCGGTGTTCCCGGTCCGGCTTTCGCTAGCGGCGAACTGAACAGGAAACGAATTCGGATATCCCGACGTTGCTCTGATGCACTGCAGTTATCGCGAGTTCGGCTCGTGCCGGTCCGTGGCGGACCGGGCACCAAGGTAAAGCACCTCGGACCGTCGCCCACTACAGTGGAATGACAGGCAATGTGCTCTGCCCAGGCGAGAGTGCGGTTGCCCTATCAAGGAGAGCAGGTAACCACGGATGTTCGAACGATTTACCGACCGAGCACGTCGGGTCGTCGTCCTGGCTCAAGAAGAAGCCCGGATGCTGAACCACAACTACATCGGCACCGAGCACATCCTGCTGGGCCTCATTCATGAGGGTGAAGGCGTAGCGGCCAAGTCGCTCGAGTCGCTGGGCATCTCGCTGGAAGGCGTGCGCAGCCAGGTCGAGGAGATCATCGGGCAGGGCCAGCAGGCCCCCTCGGGCCACATCCCCTTCACCCCGCGCGCCAAGAAGGTGCTCGAACTGAGCCTGCGTGAGGCGCTTCAGCTCGGCCACAACTACATCGGCACCGAGCACATCCTGCTCGGCCTGATCCGTGAGGGTGAGGGTGTCGCCGCGCAGGTTCTGGTCAAGCTCGGTGCGGAGCTCACCCGGGTGCGCCAGCAGGTCATCCAGCTGCTGAGCGGCTACCAGGGCAAGGAGACGGCAGAGGCCGGCACGGGAGGCCGCGGCGGCGAGTCCGGCAACCCCTCGACGTCGCTGGTGCTCGACCAGTTCGGCCGCAACCTGACGGCCGCCGCGGCCGAGGGCAAGCTCGATCCGGTCATCGGCCGCGAGAAGGAGATCGAGCGGGTCATGCAGGTGCTGAGCCGCCGCACCAAGAACAACCCGGTGCTGATCGGTGAGCCCGGCGTCGGCAAGACCGCCGTCGTGGAGGGCCTGGCACAGGCCATCGTGCACGGCGACGTGCCGGAGACGCTCAAGGACAAGCAGCTGTACACGCTGGACCTGGGCTCCCTGGTCGCGGGCAGCCGTTACCGCGGTGACTTCGAGGAACGCCTCAAGAAGGTGCTCAAGGAGATCAACACCCGCGGCGACATCATCCTGTTCATCGATGAGCTGCACACGCTCGTCGGCGCGGGTGCCGCTGAGGGCGCGATCGACGCGGCGTCGATCCTGAAGCCCAAGCTGGCCCGCGGGGAGCTGCAGACCATCGGTGCCACCACGCTCGACGAGTACCGCAAGTACATCGAGAAGGACGCCGCGCTGGAGCGCCGGTTCCAGCCGGTTCAGGTCGGTGAGCCCACCGTCGAGCACACCATCGAGATCCTCAAGGGTCTGCGGGACCGGTACGAGGCACACCACCGCGTCTCGATCACCGACGGAGCCATCGCGGCGGCCGCGACGCTGGCCGACCGGTACATCAACGACCGCTTCCTGCCGGACAAGGCGATCGACCTGATCGACGAGGCCGGCGCCCGGATGCGGATCCGCCGGATGACCGCTCCGCCAGACCTGCGCGAGTTCGACGAGAAGATCGCCGATGCGCGCCGCGAGAAGGAGTCCGCGATCGACGCGCAGGACTTCGAGAAGGCCGCGAGCCTGCGGGATCGGGAGAAGCAGCTCGTCGCACAGCGGGCCGAGCGGGAGAAGCAGTGGCGCTCAGGTGATCTCGACGTGGTTGCCGAGGTCGACGATGAGCAGATCGCCGAGGTGCTGGGCAACTGGACCGGCATCCCCGTGTTCAAGCTCACCGAGGAGGAGACCACTCGGCTGCTGCGCATGGAGGACGAGCTGCACAAGCGGATCATCGGCCAGGAGGACGCCGTCAAGGCCGTCAGCAAGGCGATCCGCCGCACCCGTGCCGGCCTGAAGGACCCCAAGCGCCCCTCGGGCTCGTTCATCTTCGCCGGCCCGTCCGGTGTGGGTAAGACCGAGCTGTCCAAGGCGCTCGCGGAGTTCCTGTTCGGCGACGACGACGCACTGATCCAGATCGACATGGGCGAGTTCCACGACCGCTTCACCGCGTCGCGGCTGTTCGGTGCCCCTCCGGGGTACGTCGGCTACGAGGAGGGCGGCCAGCTCACCGAGAAGGTGCGCCGCAAGCCGTTCTCGGTCGTCCTGTTCGACGAGATCGAAAAGGCCCACCAGGAGATCTACAACACCCTGTTGCAGGTCCTCGAGGATGGCCGCCTGACGGACGGCCAGGGTCGCACGGTCGACTTCAAGAACACCGTGCTGATCTTCACGTCGAACCTGGGCACGTCGGACATCAGCAAGGCCGTCGGCCTCGGGTTCTCCTCGGGCGGCGGTGAGAACAACTACGAGCGGATGAAGCTCAAGGTCAACGACGAGCTCAAGAAGCACTTCCGTCCGGAGTTCCTCAACCGCATCGACGACATCATCGTGTTCCACCAGCTGACGCAGGACGAGATCATCAAGATGGTCGACCTGATGGTCGGCCGGGTGTCCAAGCAGCTGAAGGCCAAGGACATGGAGATGGTGCTGACCGACAAGGCCAAGGCGCTGCTGGCCAAGCGCGGGTTCGACCCGGTGCTCGGTGCCCGACCGCTGCGTCGGACCATCCAGCGCGAGATCGAGGATGCGCTGAGCGAGAAGATCCTGTTCGACGAGGTCGGTCCGGGTCAGGTCGTCACGGTCGACGTCGAGAACTGGGACGGCGAAGGCGCGGGCGAGGACGCCCGGTTCACCTTCGCGGGTGCGCCCAAGTCCTCGACGGCCAGCGAGGCGGATCTGGCGGGCGCGGGGGCTTCCGGCCCCGCCGCGGGCACCGCAGCCGAATAGAAGCACGCGCCGAACGGGCGATCACCCAATGGGTGGTCGCCCGTTCTGTCATGGCGGTGACGTCATACGCAGGTTGCTGCACGACGGTGCGGACTACGTGCTTAAGATGCTTGATGTACCCGACGGGCCGAGGAATCTGGTGAGAGTCCAGAACGGTCGCGCCACTGTCCACAGTCAGACCCGAAGTCCGTCACCTCACTGAATCCGGGACGCGAGATCCCCGAAAGGAACATCATGAGCTCTCCACAGACGTCCAAGACTCGGGCTGGCGCCATCGACCTCTCGGCCACCAAGGCCGCCGTGTGGTTGACCGCGACGGTCCTGCTGGCGCTGCTGGCGCTCTACTTCGTGGGCATGGACCAGGGCGCCACCTCGGTGTTCGGGAACAACACCTACGTGCATGAGTTCGTGCACGACGCCCGGCACCTTCTCGGCTTCCCCTGCCACTGATACGGGCAGCGGACAGGAGCCAATCGAATATGGAAAAGCACGTCATCTGGCGCGGCGTTCTCGCCGGCGCCCTTGCGGGTGTGCTCGCATTCATCTGGTCGTGGGCGTTCATCGAACCCGTGATCAATCGGGCGATCGATTTCGAGGACGGTGTGGGCGCCGCGCATGAGGCGCTCGAGCATGCGCACGAACACGGTCACTCGCACGCCGAAGGTGGTTTCGAGATCACCCGGACCGTTCAGTCGACCGTCGGGCTGGGCTTCGGCCTCCTGGCGTTCAGCGTCGCGATGGGCGCACTCCTGGCTGTCGTGTTCTGCGTGGTCTACAACCGCACCAACCTGTCGGCCCGTGCGCTGGCCGCGCTGACCGCGGGCGGCATGCTGGTGTCGCTGTGGATCGTGCCGTCGTTGAAGTACCCGCCGAATCCGCCTGCCGTCAGCGCCGACGAGACCCTCAACCAGCGCACGCTGCTCTACGTGCTGGTGGTGGGGCTGTCGGTCGCCCTGATGGTCGCCGCGGTGTTCCTGGGCAGGCGGTTGGCGCCCAAGCTCGGCACCTGGAATGCGGCCCTGGCCGCGGCCGGCGCATACCTGGTGGCCGTGGCCGTGGTGTACCTCGTGCTCCCGTCCATCGACGAGACGCCCGGGCCCCTGCGCGACGATTCGGGCACCATCGTGTTCCCGGGTTTCCCGGCGGATGACCTCTACGAGTTCCGGCTGTATTCGCTGGGCGCGCAGGTGATCCTGTGGGCGACGATCGGGCTGGTGTTCGGGGCGCTGGTGACTCGACTGCTTGAGAACAAGCGCGAGTCAGTCTCTGCGTGAGCGAGGTCGTCCGGCTGACGTTGGTGTCGCATGCGATGACCGATGCCATGTCAGCCGGACGGTTTCCCGCCGACGAACCATTGAGTGAACTCGGCCGCCGCCAGCTCGCCGATGTCGGTGTCGATCCCCAGACCGCGCTGTGCGGGCCCGAGGTGCGCACCCGGCAGACGGCCGCGGCCCTGGGTTTGACCGCCACACCCGAACCGGGGCTCGCCGATCTCGATGTCGGTGTCTGGGCGGGGTCGGGACTGGACGAGATCGACCCCGGTGAGCTGGCCGCCTGGTTGACCGACCCCTCCGCGGCGCCGCACGGCGGTGAGTCGATCGTCACGCTCGTGCGGCGGGTCAGCGATTGGATGGACTCACTGGCGCTGACGCCGTCGAAGCTGATGGCCGTCACGCACCCGGCCGTGATCCGGGCGGCGATTCTGATCGCACTCGACGCACCACCGAAGTCGTTCTGGCGCATCGACATTGCCCCCGGGTCACAGACCGTGCTGCATCGCCGCGGCCCGGGGTGGACGCTGCGCCTCTAGCCTGTCCCTTTCCCGCGAGCGCGCGTGTTGGTACACCGACACGCCGATGCAGCCGTACAAAGTGGGCCGCTCGTGGGTGCCGAAGTGGACGTTCGCCGACGGGAAGTGGTCAGCCCACAGGGATCAGGTCGAACATCTGCTTGATGATCGACATCAGGTATCCGCCGGTCTGGTTGCTGTGGAAGCGATCCCAGTTGGTCTGCAGGCTCAGCACCCAGGGCTGGCCGGTGTGGTCGACTGCGTACCAGCTGAAGGTCAGCTCCCCGGGCAGGTTGCCGGCCTTGGCCCCGATGTAGGGCCACTTGCGCCGGTCCAGATCGATGCCCGGGATCTCGGTCATGATCTCCTTGACCGGAGCGGCCGCACCGGTGGCACCGGTCTGCAGCGCGGCATGGACACGGCAGATGTCCTCGGCGCTGCCGTACCACTCGGCGCCGTAGGCCGATGCCGGCTCGTGTGAGCGCAGCGGGTCGGGCTCGTACGGCCGAGCCTTGGTCTCGCGCAACAGTTCTGCGCGCACCGCGGGGCTGCCGTTCTTCCATTGGTCCCGGAGATCCGGTTCGCCCCAGCCGATCGAGAACAGCTCGTGCATGGTCGGGAACGGGGTCATGCTGCCCGGATCGTGGTGGCCCGCATCGACCAGGGCCTGCTCGACGGCGCGGGTGCCGACATGGTTGATGAGCAGATCGGTGGCCATGTTGTCGCTGTTGGCGATCATCTTGCCTGCGGCGGTGCGCACCGAGATCCGGCTGCCTTCGGGCATCGTGTCGAACGCCGAGGAGCCGACGGTCTTGCCCTCCTCGGTGATGGTCAGCTCGTCATCCCAGGACACTGTGCCCGCGCGGACGGACTCGGCCACCGCGTAGAGCACATAAAGCTTGAAGATCGAGGCCAGCGGCAGGGAGTCGGCGGTGTTGCTGCCGGCCAACTGCTCGCACTTGCCGTCGACGACCTTGGAGACGCGGTAGGAGTACCGCGCACCCGAGGCCTGCAGCGCAGCGTCGACGTCGGCCCAGGTGCGGATCGGTGGAGTCTGGGTGGTGACGATGAACTTGTCCACCAGCGTCGAGTCCGAGGTGTGCAGTTCGATCTGCTGTTTGGCGCCGTAGGACGTGGTGACGTGCAGCGTCGCGGTGCCCGCTCCGACGTCGACCCCGGTCAGCGTGTAGGGCCGTTCCCACCACATGCCGTCCATGACGTGCGCGACGTAGTCGACGGCGTCCGGCACGGCGAGAGTTTTCACACCCGGAGCACCGATCGGCCAGTCGGAGTTCAGCATGTCCATCACCTGCTTGGCGCGGACACCCTGCGGCGTGTTGGTGGCGATGCGCACGCCGGGGTTGCCGGCATGTGCCGTCGGCGTGTCAGCGGGCGCGCAACTGCCGACGACGGGGACAACCAGAGCGGCGCCGAGGGCCAGCGCCGCAGCCGTTCTAACTCTTCGCGTCGGGCCCGGCAACGTCCAGCACAACCTCGAACTCGAGCAGCGATGCGCCGGTGGCCACCGGATTCTTGGCCTCGCCCCGGTGCGCCTCGATGGCGGGTCCGGTCGCCCACGCCTGGAAGGCCTCCTCGGACTCCCACTGCGTCACGACGAAGTAGCGGGTCTCACCCTTCACCGGGCGCAGCAGCTGAAACCCGAGGAATCCGGCCTGGTTGTCGACGGCGTGTGCGCGGTGGGCGAACCGCTTCTCCAGTTCCGGACCTGCGTCCGCGGGAACTTCGATTGCATTGATCTTCACCACAGCCATGGAGTTAGGCTACCGGTTCCCATGTCGAGTGATCCTTTGACGTACCGAGGCGGGCAGGGCTGCCCGCTGGTGCTGGTGCACGGATTGATGGGCCGTGGCAGCACGTGGTCACGCCAGTTGCCCTGGCTGACACAGTTGGGCGCGGTCTACACCTACGACGCTCCCTGGCATCGTGGGCGCGACGTGCTCGATCCGCATCCGATCAGCACCGAGCGCTTCGTGGCCGACCTGGGCGAGGCGATCGAACGGTTCTCCCGTCCCGTCCCGCTGATCGGTCATTCGATGGGTGGCCTGCATTCGTGGTGCCTGGCCGCCGATCGGCCCGACCTGGTCGCCTCGGTGGTCGTCGAGGACATGGCACCGGACTTCCGGGGCCGCACCACGGGTCCATGGGAGCCGTGGGTGCACGCGCTGCCCGTCGAATTCCCCAGTGCACAGGCGGTCTTGGACGCCTTCGGGCCGGTGGCCGGCCAGTACTTCCTCGACGCCTTCGACCGGACGCCCACTGGATGGCGGCTCCACGGCCTTCCCGAGAAGTGGGTGGAGATCGCCGCGGAGTGGGGCACCCGCGATTACTGGGCGCAGTGGCGTGCGGTCGACGTTCCCGCGCTGCTCATCGAGGCCGGTGATTCGGTCGCGCCGCCGGGGCAGATGGCCCGGATGCACGAGATCGGGGTCAACACCACCTACGTCCGGGTGCCCGGGACGGGGCATCTGGTCCACGATGATGCTCCCGACGCCTATCGGGTGGCGGTCCAGGAGTTCCTGAAGTCACTCTCGGCGTAGCGGTCAACGGCGCTCGCCCCGCACGCCCGGGGAGGGCCACGTCGGCGACTGCTCGAAACGGGTGCGGATCGCGTCGAGGTCGTGGCCGACGCGTCGCGCGTCCGCGTTGTCCTCGAAGAGGGGCCCGACCAGGGGCGCTGCGAAACGGAACTGGTCGAAGTGCATCCGCAGGTGGCCGCCACGGTGCGAGACGGCAGCCAGCGTCGCGACGAGACCGAACGGCGCCAGCAGGACGGCGAACAGGAGGATCAGTGTCAATACGGTGCTCATGGCAGTAAGTCTTCAAAAAGTAAAATCCCGCCAACAGTGGCAGCACTGCCCTATTGCGATAAAATGCTGCCATGCTGCACACCGTCTCGGCCCTGGCGCTCGACCGTCTCGCAGTCTTTGAGTTCGGGGTCATCTGCGAAGTGTTCGGCATCGACCGTTCCAACGACGGCGTGCCGAACTTTGATTTCAAGGTCTGCGGTCTGAAGGCGGGCGAACCCATCCGCACCACTGTGGGCGCCTCCCTGACGCCCGACTGTGGCTTGGACGGGTTGCGCGGTGCCGACCTGGTGGCTGTGCCCGCGATCGCCGCCAAGGAGTACCCGCCGGAGGCGCTGCAGGCCCTGCGAGACGCCTCCGACGCCGGATCGATCATCCTCACGGTGTGTTCGGGCGCCTTCGTCGCGGGCGCCGCGGGCCTGCTCGACGGCCGGCCGTGCACGACCCACTGGATGCATGCCGACGAGTTGGCGCGGCGCTTTCCCACCGCGAGGGTGGATCGCAACGTGCTCTTCGTCGATGACGGGAACCTGATCACCAGTGCGGGCACTGCCGCTGGAATCGACGCCTGCCTGCATCTGGTGCGGCGCGAGCTGGGAAGCGCCGTGACCAACGTGATCGCCCGCAGGATGGTGGTGCCCCCGCAGCGAGACGGTGGCCAGCGTCAGTACATCGACCAGCCGATTCCCGTGCACTGCTCGGACGGCTTTGCGCCACACCTGGATTGGATACTCGAAAACCTGCACCTGCCGCATTCGGTCGCGAGCCTGGCTCAGAGGTCGAACATGTCGGCGCGCACCTTCGCGCGCCGATTCGTCGAGGAGACGGGCACCACGCCGATGCAGTGGGTGACCGACCAGCGGGTGCTCTACGCGCGGCGTCTGCTCGAGGAGTCCACCCTGGACATCGACCAGATCGCCGATCGCGTCGGATTCGGCACGGCAACCCTTCTGCGGCACCACTTCCGGCGCATCATCGGCGTCACACCGTCGCGCTACCGGCGCAGCTTCGCCTGCGAGGACGACTGTGCCGACACCGCCTGATCACTTGCGGCGGTGCAGCGAAACCGCGTATGCGCCGTCGTCGTAGGGCGCGCGGTCCCAGGTCGCCCAGCGCGACACCGGCTCCAGCCCCGCCGACTGCGCGTACTCGTCATACGCGGACAGCGAGACGCGGTCGGGTTTGATCTGAAACCCTGCCAGCAGCAGGCCGCCGGGCGTCAGGCGGGCACTCAACTGTCTCAACACCGTCGCCTCGGTATCCGGCGCCACGAAGATCATCACGTTGCCCGCGAGCAGCACCAGGTCGAACTGCGCGTCCAGGTGCTCGTCGAGTTCGGCCAGATCCGCCTCCACCCACGGCAGGTCGGGCGCCTTCTCGCGAGCTCCCGCCAGCATGCCGGGGTCGGCGTCCACGCCCACGGTGGAGAACCCGCGACGGGCCAATTCGATTGCCACGCGGCCGGTTCCGCACCCGGCGTCCAACACCCGACGGCCGCCTGACTCCCGCAGGAGGGACTCCACGAGGTCGGCTTCGCCGTGCACGTTCTGACCCGAGGCGGCCAGTGACCTCCAGCGCGCGTCGTAGTCGTCACCGCGGGGTGCGTCGGTGTCCTGCCAGCGCGTCATACTCGGCTCCTTCTCACGCTCCGCGGGCTCCGCGTGCATCGTCGTCTGGGCCAGCTTCGCCTTCGCCACAGAGGGCGAATCGGCCGTCCTCCGTCTGCTCCACCAGCCCGTCCACCAGCAGCGAGTCCAACGCGCGATCACGCTGGGCCGGATCGGTCAGCCACACGACATCCAATGCGCTCCGCTGCACAGGAGTTGCGCTGTCGCGCAGTACATCCAACAGTCTGCCCCGCACCTGGCGGTCGGTCCCCGCGTACTTCTGCGTTCTCCGGGGTGCGGTCTCGCCCGCGGGGAAACCAGCCGAACGCCAGGCACATGAAGTCAACGGACAGATGCCACACCGCGGCGAGCGCGCCGTGCACACCACCGCGCCCAGTTCCATCAGCGCGGCCGAAAATGTCGGTGTGCTCTCATCATTGGGCAAAAGAGCCGCGACTGCGGCCTCATCCCTGGTCGCGGACGGGGCGCCGGCCTCGGCCACACCCTGCACCGCGCGGGCCACCACCCGTCGCACATTGGTGTCGACCACGGGAACCCACTGCTTGTAGGCGAAGCACGCAATCGCGCGCGCGGTGTAGCTGCCGACACCGGGCAGGGTCAGCAGCGTCGGCACGTCGTCGGGGACGACGTCGCCGTACTCGGTGGCGATCACCGCGGCACATTCGTGCAGTCGCTTGGCGCGGCGTGGGTAGCCGAGCTTGCCCCACGCCCGCAGAATGTCGGCCGGACTGGCCGCGGCGGTCGCCGACGGTGTTGGCCACCGGTCCACCCACTCCAGCCAACGGGGGAGAACCCGGGCCACGGGAGTCTGCTGCAACATGAACTCGCTGACCAGGATCTGCCACGCACTCACCGACGGATCACGCCACGGAAGGTCGCGCCGTTCGCGTTCGTACCAGGCGACCAATTCGGCAGAATTGATGCTCATCGCGACCGCCCGACGTGTTGGGTGCAGAATGGCGGATATGCCGAACACCAGTCCCGTGACCGCTTGGAAGGCACTCAGAGAGGGTAACGAGCGCTTCGTGGCGGGTAAGCCCGAACACCCCAGCCAGAGTATCGAGTACCGAGCCAGCCTGGCTGCGGAGCAGAAGCCGACTGCGGTCGTGTTCGGATGCGCCGACAGTCGGGTGGCCGCCGAGATCATTTTCGATCAGGGCCTCGGCGACATGTTCGTGGTGCGCACGGCGGGTCACGTCATCGACTCAGCGGTGCTCGGGTCGATCGAGTACGCGGTCGCGGTGCTGGAAGTGCCCCTGATCGTCGTCCTCGGACACGACAGCTGCGGCGCGGTCAAGGCCACTCTGTCGGCGCTCGACGGGGGCGCGGTTCCCGGCGGATACGTGCGCGACGTCGTGGAGCGCGTGACCCCCTCGATCCTGCTGGGCCGCCGCGACGGCCTGGCTCGTGTCGATGAGTTCGAGGCGCGCCACGTCATCGAGACCGGCACGCAGTTGGTGGCCAGGTCGTCGCTGGTCAAGGACCGCATCGAGGGCGGAAGCCTGGCGATCGTCGGGCTCACCTACCACCTGGCCGACGGGAAGGTGGCGCTGCGCGCGAACCTGGGCGACATCGGAGAGTCGGCCCTCGAATCTGCCTGATCGCTCACAACCGCCGGTGGGTTGTGGTGGCCAATACCGTGTGGTGGGCGGGGTAGGGCGGCGACACGCCGACGCGGGTCGAACACGTTGCACTGACCTGCCCTTACCGTGAGTAACTGTGTTGGAACTGGAACCGCATGGCCCCCTGCCGCCGGAGATCTACCGGCGCCGCCGAGCTCTGGCGATCGGCGTTGCGGCTCTGGTCTTAGTGGTCGTCGTCGCGATCGTCGTGCTGGTGGTCAACAGTGGCGGATCGCCCGAGGCCAAGCCGACCGGCAACTCCGAACCGAACACCGCGCAGGGACCGTTGGCGGAGACGCCGACACCGGAGGTCAAGACGCCCGTCGTGCCGCCCGCCGACGCCAGCCCCGCGCCGACACCGACCCCGACCGCCGCTGTCGAACCTCCGCCGGTGCTCAAGGAGGGTGACGACTGCCCGGATTCCACGCTGGCGGTCAAGGGCATCACCAACGAGCCCCGCTACACCATCGGCGATCAGCCGAAGTTCACCATGGTCGTCACCAACATCGGTCTGGTCGCCTGCCAGCGTGACGTGGGCGCGGCGGTGCTGTCGGCCTATGTGTATTCGCTGGAGAACAAGCGGTTGTGGTCCAACCTGGACTGCGCACCGTCGAACGAGACCCTGGTCAAGACGTTCAACCCGGGTGAGCAGGTCACCACCGAGGTGACCTGGACCGGAATGGGTTCCGAACCGGAGTGCCCGCTGCCTCGTCAGCCGATCGGCCCCGGGACGTACAACCTCGTCGTGCAGTTGGGGAACCTGAGATCGGCCACAGTGCCGTTCATCCTCGCGGAGCCGTCGGCTGAGCCGCCGCCCGCCGAGGCCCCGGCCGACGCGCCCCCACCGGCACCGGGCGGCTAAGCGAGCCGGTCGGCGATCGTCGACTCGGCCAACTGCGACAGGCCCTCCCGAACGTGGCGGGCCCACATCGCGCCGATGCCCTCCACCGACTGCAGGTCGGTGGCGCTGGCCGCCAGCAGGCCCTGCAGTGATCCGAAGTTGCGGACCAGAAGGTCCACGTGGGCGAACTGCAGCCGTGGGATCTCGGCCATGGCTCGGTAACCGCGCGAACTGAGCGCCGAGTCCTGCGCCTCGACCGTCGGGGGATACCCGAACACGCGGGCCAGGGCCGTGAAGTCGAGCAGTTCGGTGTCCGACAACGTGTCGAGTTCTTCGAGCGTGCTGGCGATCTGCGCCTTGGAGGGCGGGTCGGGGTTGGCGTGGTAGTCGCGCACGATGAGTTCCCGGTTGGTGTCGTTGCCACCGAGCAGCTCCTCCAACTGCAGACGCAGCTGGCGGCCGTCCGTGCCGAGTTCCACGACGTCGCTGTCGATCTCGAGTCCGATGCGGCGGACCATCTCGAGCCGCTGGACCACCGTCATGACATCGCGCAGCGTCACGAAGTCCTCGATCTCGGCGGCCGACAGCTGTCGGCTCACCTCGTCGAGGCGGGCCTTGTAGCGCTCCAGCGTCGCGATGGCCTGGTTGGCCCGCGACAGGATGGTCGCCGAGTCGGCCACGACGTGTCGTTCGCCCGCGACGTACACCGTCACGATGCTCATCGAATGGCTGACCGAGATCACCGGGTAACCGGTCTGGATCGCGGTGCGCTCGGCGGAACGGTGCCGAGTGCCGGACTCGTCGGTGGGGATGGACGGGTCGGGGACCAGCTGCACGTTGGCCCGCACGATGCGATCACCCTCTGTGGACAGCACCACAGCACCGTCCATCTTCGACAGCTCGCGCAGTCTCGTCGGGGCGTAGCGGACGTCGAGGGAGAAACCACCGTCGCAGATCGCCTCGACGCTGTCGTCATACCCCAGCAGGATCAGGGCGCCCGTGCGGCCGCGCAGGATGCGCTCCAAGCCGTCGCGCAGCGGAGTGCCGGGCGCCAGACGTGCGACGGTCTCACGCAGCGTGGGACGCTGCGTGCTCGCGGTGTCGACTGGCCTCTTGGCGGGTGTCACGGTTAACCATTGTCCCCCGTGCCAGGACGCTTCGGGCGGCCGTCCACCACTTTGAGTTCAGGCCGTGCCGCGGGTTCGACCACCACGGGCTTTCGGCGCGGGTTGGTGGCGATGCTGAGCAGCTCCTGCAGCGCCGCCCCGATGGTGGCCACCTCGATCACCCGCATGCCGGGCGGCGTCGCCTTCACACCGGCCGGCACCAGCGCCGTGGTGAACCCAAGCCGAGCGGCCTCGGTCAACCGCCGGTCGATGCCCGTGACCCGGCGCAGGTCGCCGGCCAGACCCACCTCACCGATCACCACGGCCGACGACGGCAGGCACAGGTCCGCGAACGCCGACGCGATCGCGAGCGCGACCGCCAGGTCGGACGACGGGTCCGTCAGCCGCATGCCGCCCACGGTCGACAGATAGATGTCGCGTTCCCCGAGGCGGACCCCCGCCCGGTTCTCCAGGACGGCCGCGGTCATGGCGGCGCGGGACTGGTCCAGGCCGCTGACCGTCCGTCGCGGCGACGTGACATTGGACAGCCCCACCAGCGCCTGGATCTCGCCGATCAGCGGACGCTTGCCGTCGAGGGTGACCGTGACCGCGGTGCCCGAGACGGGCTCGGGGCGCTGGTCCATGAACAGTCCGGACGGGTCGGCCACGCATTCGATGCCGTTCTCGGCGAGCATGAAGCAGCCGACCTCGTCCGCGGCGCCGAACCGGTTCTTGACCCCGCGCACCATCCGCAGCGCGCTGCTTCGGTCGCCCTCGAAGTGCAGCACGACATCCACGAGGTGCTCGAGCGATCGCGGGCCGGCGATCGCGCCGTCCTTGGTGACGTGCCCGACCAGGACCATCGCCACCGCGGGTCTGCTCGCGGACTTCGCGTAGCTGGTCAGGGCCGTCGTGATGGCCCGAACCTGGGTGACGCCACCGGTGACGCCGTCGCTGTCGGCGCTCGACAGGGTCTGCACCGAGTCCACGATCACCAGGGTGGGTTTGACCGACTCCAGATGCGCCAGAACCGCGTCGAGATCGGATTCGGCGACCAGGTACACCTCCTCGTGCGTGCACCCCGTGCGCTCGGCACGCATTCGGATCTGGCCCGCCGACTCCTCGCCGGACACGTAGAGGGCGCGGCGGCCCGTCTCGGCCCAGCGATGGGCCACCTCCAGCAGCAGCGTGGACTTCCCTACGCCGGGTTCACCGGCCAGCAGCGTGACCGACCCGGGCACGATGCCGCCGCCGAGGACGCGGTCGAGCTCACTGACTCCCGTGGCGTAGTGCCGGGTCTGATCGGGCTCGATCGAACTGATGGACACCGCGGCCGACGACGGCGCGATGGCGCGGTGCGCGCGGCCACCCATCGACGACAGCACCGCGGCCTGCTCCACGGTTCCCCAGGTGCCGCACTCAGGGCAGCGACCGACCCATTTCGCCGTGACGTGCTCGCACTCGGTGCAGCGATACTGCGTCCGAGCCTTGGTTCCTGACCTGCCCACGCGGTGACGGTATCGGCCGGGTGTGACAGAACTGGTCAGGCTCGCGGGTCAGTGCAGCGGGGCTTCCTGACGAGGGGCGTTGCCCGCCGAGATCGGCACTGCGACGGTGTGCTCGCCGGCCTTCTCGAACTCGAAGGTGAAGTCGTAGGTCAGCCCGTTGCGGATCGGCTTGCTCAGCGCCACGGTGGCCTTCGCGACGTCGGCCTCCTCGATCTTGGTCAGCTCCTGCACACCGTCGGGGGTGCCGATGACCAGGACGCCGTTGGCAGGCAGTTCCTTCTCGCCCGTCACGGTCACCTCGCCGATGTCGGTGGTGATCCCGACGAGTCGATCGGCGCGGTCGGGGGACAGGTTGGCCGCGGTGAAGATCAGGTCCACGTCCTGACCGGGCTCCAGCGCGTCACCCTTCTCGACGGCCTGGATGTGGATGTTGCGCAGCGCGATGTTGTCGAACGTCGCCAGGGTGCCGTTGACGGCGGGCTCCTGGGTGGCGACCTGGGACACCTGCCCCGCGCCGCAGCCGACCACGGCCGACGCGATGAGCAGCGCACAGGCGGCGACTCCGGTGCGCTTCCGGTTGCGCACGGTGAATGCCCGGCGGGCATCGAAAGAGATCACGGAAAGCCTCCTGCTCGCGAACGCCACAAGTTCGACTATGCAGAGTAGTAGGTGGTTCGGCGGCGCGGTAGCCGAGGTCCGTCCGAGCCCTGCGCAACCGCCCCAGGTGTGGTCTGGCGCACGCCTGGTGGGCCGCAGCCGCAGCCGAAATCACCCTTGATGGAACAGCTTCCAGCACTGGTGTGCGCCCGCTCACATTGCACGGAATCGTCGCGGTGTCAACCCCCTGCATTCACCCGCACTGCCCCTGACCTGCATCGTTGATCCGCGCCGGTTCGGGCACCGTGGTACCCTGGGGTGGTGAAAGGGGCTCGAAACTGATGATTTTTAAGGTCGGAGACACCGTCGTCTATCCACACCACGGTGCTGCGTTGATCGAGGCGATCGAAACCCGGACCATCAAGGGCGAGCAGAAGGAATATCTCGTCTTGAAGGTTGCCCAGGGCGATCTCACTGTTCGAGTTCCCGCTGAGAACGCTGAGTATGTCGGTGTCCGCGACGTCGTGGGGCAGGAGGGTCTGGACAAGGTGTTCCAGGTCCTGCGTGCACCGCACACCGAGGAGCCGACGAACTGGTCGCGCCGGTACAAGGCGAATCTCGAGAAGCTCGCTTCTGGGGACGTGAACAAGGTGGCCGAGGTCGTCCGCGACCTGTGGCGCAGGGACCAGGAGCGTGGTCTGTCGGCGGGCGAGAAGCGGATGCTGGCCAAGGCGCGGCAGATTCTGGTCGGAGAGCTGGCTCTCGCGGAGAACACCGACGACGCCAAGGCTGAGACCATCCTGGACGAGGTTCTGGCTGCTGCCTCCTAGCGTTCACGCAGATGGGGCGCACAATCGCCATCGTTCCCGCCGCGGGTTCGGGTCAACGGCTCGGGGCCGGTATCCCGAAGGCGTTCGCCAAGCTGGCGGGTAAGCCACTTGTCGAGCTCGCGCTCGACGGGCTCGCGGCCTCCGGCGTCGTCGACGGCGCCGTCGTCGCGGTGCCCGCCGAGCGCACCGATGAGGCCAAGTTGATTCTGGGCGGTTCGAAGCTGCCGGTGACTGTGGTCGCCGGCGGCGACGACCGCACCGAATCGGTCCGTAATGCGCTGGCCGCCGCCGAGGATGCGGACTTCGTCCTGATCCATGACGCGGCGAGACCGCTCACCCCGCCCGCCCTGATCGCGCGCGTCGTCGAGACACTGCGCGCCGGTCACAGTGCGGTGGTACCAGTGCTTCCGCTGGTGGACACCGTCAAGGCAGTCGACGCCAACGGCGTGGTCCTCGGCACCCCGGAACGGGACGGACTGCGCGCCGTCCAGACCCCGCAGGGTTTCGCGACCGAGACGTTGATCCGGGCCTACGCACGGGCGGGTGCGGCGGCGTTCACCGACGACGCGTCAATCGTTGAGAACATCGGCGGCCAGGTGCAGACCGTCGAGGGGGACCCGTTGGCATTCAAAATCACCACGCCGCTGGATCTGCGGCTCGCACAGGCAGTGCTGGCCGGTGACTGAGCTGCCCAGGGTCGGCCTGGGCACAGACGTGCATCCGATCGAACCGGGCCGGCCGTGTCACCTGCTGGGTCTGCTGTTCCCCGACGCCGACGGATGCGCGGGTCACTCGGACGGCGATGTCGCCGTGCATGCCCTGTGCGATGCGCTTCTGTCGGCCGCTGGGCTCGGAGACATCGGTGGCGTGTTCGGGGTCGGGGATCCGCGCTGGGCCGGAGTGACGGGGGCCGCGATGCTCACGCACGTCCGCGGACTGCTCGAGGAGAACGGCTTCCGGGTCGGCAATGCCGCGGTGCAGGTCATCGGCAACCGGCCCAAGGTGGGGCCGCGAAGAATCGAGGCGCAGGAGACCCTGTCGGGCCTGTTGGGCGCCCCGGTGTCGGTGTCCGCGACCACCACAGACGGTCTCGGATTGACCGGCCGCGGCGAGGGCCTGGCGGCCGTGGCGACGGCCTTGGTGGTCACCGATGCCGATTCTGGCCGCTCAGGGCGGTAAGCTGGCCCGTCGTGACCGATCGCGTGGGCCATCTCGGAGGCCTGAGACTGCATGACACCATGACTGGTGCCGTGCGTGACTTCGTCCCGGTTCGAGCAGGTCACGCCTCCATCTATCTCTGTGGCGCCACGGTGCAGGGTCTGCCGCACATCGGCCACGTCCGCAGCGGCGTCGCCTTCGACGTGCTGCGTCGCTGGCTGGTCGCCAAGGGCTACGACGTCGCGTTCATCCGCAACGTCACCGATATCGACGACAAGATCCTGAACAAGGCCGCCGCGGCGGGCCGGCCGTGGTGGGAGTGGGCCGCGACCCATGAGCGTGCCTTCACCGCCGCCTACGACGCCCTCGGGGTGCTTCCCCCGTCGGCGGAGCCCCGCGCGACCGGGCACATCACGCAGATCGTCGAGTTGATCGAGCGACTCATCGAGGGCGGACACGCCTACGCCGGCGGCGGCGACGTCTACTTCGACGTGCTGAGCTATCCGGAGTACGGCGCACTGTCCGGGCACCGCATCGACGATGTGCACCAGGGTGAGGGTGTGGCCACCGGCAAACGGGACCAGCGTGACTTCACCCTCTGGAAGGGCGCCAAGCCGGGCGAACCCTCCTGGCCCACACCGTGGGGTCGGGGTCGGCCGGGCTGGCACTCCGAATGTGTCGCGATGGCTCACGAGTACCTTGGCGGAACATTCGACATCCACTGCGGCGGAATGGATCTCGTCTTTCCGCATCACGAGAACGAGATAGCCCAGGCCAAAGCCGCGGGTGACGGGTTCGCGCAGTTCTGGCTGCACAACGGCTGGGTCACCATGGGTGGCGAGAAGATGAGCAAGTCGCTGGGCAACGTGCTGGCGATTCCCGCTGTGCTGCAACGGGTTCGGGCTGCAGAACTGCGGTACTACCTGGGCAGCGCGCACTACCGATCCATGCTGGAGTTCTCCGAGACGGCCCTTCAGGATGCGGTGAAGGCCTACACCGGCATCGAAGACTTCCTGCACCGAGTGCGCACCCGCGTCGGCGGGGTCGTACCCGGCGAAGTCACCGAGAAGTTCGCCGCGGCACTCGATGACGACCTGTCGGTTCCGATCGCACTCGCCGAGGTGCACAGCGTCCGTGCCGACGGCAACCGCGCCCTCGACGCCGGAGACCATGCCGGGGCCATGGCCCACGCATCGTCGATCCGCGCGATGATGGGCATCCTGGGCTGCGATCCGCTCGACGAGCGGTGGGAGTCCCGAGACGAGACCTCGGCCGCCCTGGCCGCCGTCGACCATCTGGTGCGGTGGGCGCTGGACGCTCGCACCGAGGCGCGGGCCAACCGGGACTGGGCGCAGGCGGACCAGATCCGCGACCGCCTCAAAGAGGCCGGGATAGACGTGACCGACACCGCCGACGGTCCACAGTGGTCACTGCTGGACGGAGATGCCAAGTAATGGCTGGAAACTCACAGCGTCGCGGAGCCGTTCGCAAGCCGGGCACCAAGAAGGGCCCGACCGTGGGCTCCGGTGGAAACCGGCGCCGCGGAGTCGAGGGCAGGGGTGCGACACCACCGGCCCACATGCGGCCCAACCACCCCGCGGCCAAGCGCGCCAACAAGGCCGCCCGGCAGCAGCAGGGGCGGCCGAAGAAGACCGACGACACCGAGATCGTGCTGGGCCGCAACCCCGTCGTCGAGTGCCTGCGCGCGGGTGTCCCCGCAACCGCGCTGTACGTGGCCTTGGGCACCGAGAACGACGAGCGGCTGACGGAGGCGGTGACCCGGGCGGCCGACGCAGGCATCCCAATCCTCGAGGTCGCCCGCGTCGACCTCGACCGGATGAGCACCAACGGCCTGCATCAGGGCATCGCCCTGCAGGTGCCTCCGTACAACTACGCCCATCCCGACGATCTGCTGCGGGCCGCCGCCGACGACCACGAACCCGCACTGGTGGTGGCGCTGGACAACATCTCGGACCCGCGCAACCTGGGGGCGATCGTGCGGTCGGTCGCGGCCTTCGGCGGGCACGGGGTGCTCATCCCGCAGCGCCGGTCGGCCTCGGTGACCGCGGTGGCGTGGCGGACCAGCGCGGGCGCCGCGGCCCGGATTCCGGTCGCCCGCGCGACGAACCTCAACCGTTCGCTCAAGGACTGGGCGGACTCCGGGGTGCAGGTCGTGGGTCTCGACGCCGAGGGGGACACCACCCTCGACGATCTGGACGGTCTCGGCCCAGTGGTCGTCGTGGTCGGCTCGGAGGGCAAGGGCCTGTCGCGGCTGGTCCGGCAGAACTGCGACGCGATCGTGTCGATCCCGATGGCGGGCCAGACCGAGTCCCTGAACGCGTCGGTGGCCGCGGGCGTGGTGCTCGCCGAGATCGCGCGCCAGCGTCGCCGCCGCTGATCCTCCTCACACGCCGAACAGGCGCGTCCCCGCCCACAGCGCGACGACGGCCAGGACCAGCGTCACCGGCACGGTGACCACGCCCAGCGCACTGAATTCCGTTGCGCTGGTTCGTATTCCCCTACTCTGCAGCACACGTCGCCACAACAGGTTGGCCAGTGATCCGACATAGGTCAGGTTCGGGCCGATGTTGACGCCGATGAGCACCGCCAGGATGGCCGCCGGCCCGTTCGCGGCGACCAGGGGCAGCAGAACCAGGACCGCCGGCAGGTTGTTGACCAGGTTGGCCAACACCGCGGCGGCGGCCGCAATCCCGAGCAGGGCGAGCAGGCTCGTGCCATCGGGGATCAGCCGGCCCAACCACGTCGCCAAACCGGCGTCCATCACTGCCTGGACCACGATGCCCAGCGCCAGCACGAAGACCAGGAACGGCATGTGCACCGATCGCACCAGGCCCGCGACGGTGCTGCGCCTGCGGGCCAGGCTGTGCACGGTCAGCACGGCCGCGCCCGCGAGCGCCGCCCACACCGGGTCCACGCCGATCAGCGACGTTGCGGCGAAGCCCGCCAGGGTCAGCCCGAGCACCACCAGGACGAACGTGGGCAGTTGCGGGACGTCTGCGGGCGCGACGACGGGAACGGGTGCGAGCTCACGCGCGAAGAAGCGCCGGAACACGACGTACTCCGCGGCGATGGCGACCAGCCACGGCGCGGCCATCAGCAGCGTGAAGTCGGTGAACGACAACCCGGCGGCGGCGACGGCGGAGAAGGCCAGCAGATTGGTCAGGTTGGACACCGGAAGCAGCAGAGATGCCGTGTTCGACAGATGCGCGGTCGCGAAGGCATGCGGGCGAACCGGCGCGTCCAGTGTGCGGGCGGTGACGAGCACGACCGGTGTCAGCAGCACGATCGTGGCGTCCAGCGACAGCACGGCCGTGGTCGCCGAGGCGAGGACGAACACCTGGCCGAGCAGCGTGGCCGGCCGGCCCGCGCTCGCACGCGCCATCATCGCGCCGAACGCCCGGAACAGGCCCTCGTCGTCGCACAGTTTGGCCAGCAGCAGGACCGCGGCCAGGAAGGCGACGACGGGGAACAGTCGCCGAACCTCGGCCGCCGCGGCGTCGAGCGACAGCGCCCCGACGGCGACCAGAACTGCCGCCGCGGGCACCGCGATCGCGGTTTCCGGCCAGCCCTCGGGACGGGCGATCGCGAAGATCAGCACCAGGGCCAGCAGCGCGAGCGACAGGATCAGCGTGAAGGTCAACTCCACGGATCCTCGCGTCGCCACACCGTCGGAAGGTGCAGCGCCACACCGTCGTGGGCCGCGAGGTCGCGCAGTACACGCAGCGTGAAGTCCAGGTCGTCGGCGGCATACGGCAGCGCCCGCAGTGGCGCCGACAGGGGGCGGAAGAAGTCGTCCCAGTGGATGCCGATGACGGTCCTCGCGCCCACCGCGCGCACGGTCTCCGCCCAGTACCGCCGCAGATAGTCGGTTGACTGCAGTCCGAGCTGGCCGAGGCCGAGGTAAGCCACCTCGGCCCGGTGCCCCTCCAGCGCACCGGCCACGAACCCCGCGCTGCCCTGCACCAGGCACCGTCGCCCGGACGGGGCATGCGTGATCAGGGTGGACCAGGCCTCCCCGCAGCGGTACGCCCCGACCTTGACCGGTGGCCGCACGGGGGAGGAGATGACGCCCGGGTAGCGGTCGGGTGGGCAGTGGTGCGATTCGATCAGGGTCACCTCGAAGGCGCCGAAGGTCATCGGTTCACCCGGGGTCGTGACGACGATCCGGGCATCCGGCAGGCCGTGGCCACGCCCGACGTTGGCCGTCGACTCGCCGCCGACGAGCACCGCACCCGTGCGCTCGGCGACCAGTGCGGAGTCCAGCACGTGGTCGTAGTGGCTGTGCACGGGGAGGACCGCGTCCAGGCGTGGCGTGGACAGCCGAGCCAGGCATCCGTCGACGCGGGGCGTAGACGGCGCGATCCGGCGCAGTCCGACGCGGGCCAGCGACGGACGGGAGAAGAACCCGTCGGTCAGCACGGCCGAGTCTCCGTCGTCGAAGAGCAGGGACGACACGCCCAGCCAGGTGACCGCGAGCGCCGAGCCGGGGACGGCGGCGGGCACCGTGAACATGTCGGCGTAGCGCGTCAGGGCTGGCCGGCCGGGTTTGAGGCGCATCAGGTGACGATAATCGCGGGCACCCGGGTCACGCGAAGGCTCGCAACGTGACGCCGTCGGCCAGGAGACGATCGCGCACAGCCTGCGCGATCTGCACGGCGCCCGGTGAATCGCCGTGCACGCAGATCGATTCGGTTTCGACCGCGACGTCGGTGCCGTCAACGGCCCGCACTCTGCCGGTGGCGACCATCGTGGCGACCCGTTCGGCGATCTCGGATGGATCGTGCAGCACGGCGCCGGGCTCGCGCCGGGAGACCAGTTGCCCGTCGGAGCGGTAGGCGCGGTCGGCGAACACTTCGGCCACGGTCCGCAGGCCCAGGCGCCTGCACTCGTCCAAGAACGCCGACCCGGGCAGGCCCAGCACCGGCAGGGCCGGGTCCACCGCATGCACCGCCTCCGCGACCGCACGTGCCTGGGCGCGGTGAGTCACGATCGTGTTGTACAGCGCCCCATGGGGTTTGACGTAGGTGACACTCGAGCCCGCGACGCGGGCCAGTGCCTGCAGTGCGCCGATCTGGTAGATCACCTCGGCGGTGAGTTCTGTGGGTTCGACGTCGATGAACCGACGGCCGAACCCGCCCAGGTCGCGGTAGCTGACCTGGGCGCCGATCCGGATGCCCCGGGTCGCGGCGGCGGCGCAGGTTCGGGCCAACTCGGCGGGATCGCCGGCATGGAAGCCGCAGGCGATGTTCGCGCTCGTGACGACGTCGAGCATGGCCTCGTCGTCACCGAGGCGCCACACGCCGAAGCCCTCACCGAGGTCGGCGTTCAGATCGACGGTGCGCATGGTCCAAGCCTATTGCGCGCGCCCGGCGGGGCCGATTGGCCGCGCTTGTTGAAAACGGTTATCGTTATCGGGTGAATGCGCTGCGCCCCCTGACGTTCCTGGCCGCTGCCTCCGCCTTGGCGGTCGGGCTGACCTCCTGCTCTGGCGAGGGTCCCGCCACGGAGACCGCGGATTCCGCAGCCTGCCCCACGACCCCGGTCAACGTCGTGGTGAGCGTCGATCAGTGGGGCGGCATCGTGTCCCAACTCGGCGGTGACTGCGCCCGCGTCACGACCGTCGTCGCGAGTTCCTCGGTGGATCCGCACGACTACGAACCCTCGCCCGCCGACGCGGCGAAGTTCGGCGACGCTCAACTCGTCGTGCTCAACGGCGGGCACTACGACGAGTGGGCCGAGAAGCTCGCGCAGACATCCGCACCGACCGCTGCGGTCGTCGACATCGTCGAGGCCGACCACGCACGCAACCCCCACGCCTGGTACGATCCCGCCGCCGTCGTCGAGGCGGCTGACACGATCACCGCCAAGCTCACCGAACTCGCACCCGACGCACGCGACCACTTCGCCGCTCGCCGGGCCGACTTCGCCGAGGCCCTGCAGCCGTACGAGGCCGCCATCGCCGCGATCAAGGCCGGAGCGCAGGGGCGCGGATACGCCGCCACCGAGGGTGTGTTCGACCCGATGGCGCAGGCGCTGGGACTGCAGAACCGCACCCCCGCGGGCTACCAGGCCGCCGCGACCAACCACGCCGATCCCGCGCCCGCCGACCTCGATGCGTTCCTGACGCTCCTGTCGGACAAGGGGGTCGACGTGCTGATCTTCAACACCCAGACCGAGGGCGCGGTGCCCGCCAAACTGCGCGCAGCCGCTGAGGCGGCGGGAATCCCGGTGGTGAACGTGACCGAAACGGTGGCGCCCGGGTCGGATTCGTTCGAGGCTTGGCAGGTGAACCAACTCACCGCGTTGGCCGAGGCTCTCGGTGTCTCCGTCTGAAGCCGATCCCGAGGTCGCTCCGGCGTTGGCGTTCGACGACGTCAGCGTCGTCCGCGGGGGCCGGCTGATCTGGTCGGAGGGCACCTTCGAGGTGCCGGCCGGCGGCATCACGGCCGTCATCGGATCCAACGGATCGGGCAAGACCACACTGCTCAAGGTCGTGCTGGGCCTGACGCGGGTGGCCTCGGGCGAGGTCCGGGTCCTGGGCCGGGCGCCGGGTCAGGCCACCGATCTCATCGGCTATGTCCCGCAGAACTACGCCGCGGCCGCGGGCCACGCCATCCGGGCGACCGATGCGGTGATGCTCGGCCTGATCGGGAATCGATGGGGCTTCGCGTGGCCGAGGCCGGAGGAGCGGCACCGCGTCATGGAGACGCTGGCCGCCGTCGGCGCGGGCGATTTCGCCCGACGCAGACTCTCGGAACTGTCCGGTGGTCAGCGCCAACGGGTGGCGATCGCCGAGGCGCTGGTCAGCAGGCCCCGCCTGCTGATCCTCGACGAGCCCCTGACGGCCCTGGATCTGCGGCACCAGCGGGAGATCGTCACCCTGCTCGGCCGCATCCGCGACGAGTTCGGCGTGACGATCCTGGTGGTGGCGCACGACCTCAATCCGCTGCTCGGCGTCCTCGACAGTGCCATCTACCTGCTCGACGGTCATGCGCACTTCGCGCTGATGAACGAGGTCGTCGACGGTGAGCTGCTCAGCCACCTGTACGGAACCTCGATCCAGGTCGTCCACACCCCGCAGGGCGACCTGTACATGCGGAGCGTGTGATGACCACTGAACTGATCGCGCTGGGCTACCAACACAACTGGTTGCAGATCCTGACCTCGGGCTTCATGCGCAACGCCCTGATCGGCGGCACGCTGGTCGCGCTGGCGGCGGGACTGATCGGCTACTTCATCGTCGTGCGCAACACCGCGTTCGCCGCACACGCGCTGGCGCACATCGGATTTCCGGGTGCCACAGGAGCGGTCCTGGTGGGCGTCCCGGTGACGCTGGGACTCGCGGTGTTCTGCATCGGCGGTGCGCTCGTGATCGGTGCGCTCGGCAAGAAGGCCGACGATCGTGAGATCGCCACCGGCACCGTGCTGGCCGCGGCCACCGGCCTCGGGCTGTTCTTCAGTTCACTGGCCACCAAGAGCACCAGCACCGTGACCAACGTGCTGTTCGGCAATCTGCTGGCCGTCACGCACGCCCAGCTGGTCACCTTCGCGGTGCTGGTGCTGGTGCTCGCGGTCTCCATCACCGCACTGTTCCGCCCGCTGCTGTTCTCCTCCGTCAACGCCGACGTCGCGGAGGCGAAAGGCGTGCCGGTGCGGGCACTGTCGGTGGTGTTCATGGCCCTGCTGGGTCTGGCGGTCACGATGGCGGTCCAGGCGGTCGGCACACTTCTGCTGTTCGCTCTTGTGGTGACACCCGCGGCGACCGCGATCATGCTGACCGCTCGCCCGATCGCGGCGATGGTGACGTCAACCGTGCTGTCACTGGTGGCGGTCTGGGGCGGTCTGGTCGCCTCCGCAATCCTCAACCTCCCGCCGAGTTTCGCGATCGTCACCCTGGTCTGCGCGGTCTGGCTGATCGTGTGGGCGGTGAATCAGCGCGCGGGTGCGGTGCCGAAGACGGATGGCCGCGCCCGGATGAACTAGCCTCACAGAGCATGCCCAGAAGTCCCACGCCCCGGCAGCGGGCCACGCTGGCTTCCTTGGCCGCCGAACTGAAGGTTTCGCGCACCACGATCTCCAACGCCTACAACCGGCCCGACCAGCTGTCCGCCGATCTCCGCGAACGGATACTGGCGACGGCCAAGCGGATGGGCTATGCGGGACCGGATCCCGTCGCGCGCTCACTGCGCACGCGCAAGGCGGGTGCGGTCGGCCTCGTCATCACCGAACCGTTGACGTACTCCTTCAGCGACCCGGCGGCACTGAACTTTGTGGCGGGCCTCGCCGAGACATGCGAGCAGGCCGGGCAGGGGCTGCTGCTGGTGGCGGTCGGGCCCAGCCGCACCCTCGAGGAGGGCTCGAGTGCGGTGCTGTCGGCGGGCGTCGACGGGTTCGTGGTCTACGCGGCCTCCGATGAGGACCCATACCTGCAGTTGGTGCGGGAGCGCGGCCTGCCGCTCGTGGTGGTGGACCAGCCCAGTGACGTGCCGGGTGCCTCGTTCGTCGGCATCGCGGACCGCGCCGCGATGCGTGAACTCGCCGACTACGTGGTGGGTCTGGGACACCGCGAGATCGGCCTGCTGACACTGCGTTTGGGCAGCCGCGACACGGCGGGCGCCGACGAACGTTCGCAGGCCGCTCTCGTGTCCCCGGATCGGTTGCGTGACACGCCGTTTCACGTGCAGGCAGAACGCATCGCGGGGGTGCGCGACGCGATGTCCGCGGCGGGCCTGGGTGACGACGCGTTGACCGTCGTGGAAAGCTTCGAACACGACGCCGTCTCCGGCGGCGCCGCAGCCGAATTGGCGCTGGCCGCCAACCCCCGGATCACCGCGTTGATGTGCACGGCCGATGTGCTGGCACTCGCGGCGATGGACCATCTGCGGGCGCGCGGCATCTACGTCCCGGGGCAGATCACCGTCACCGGGTTCGACGGGGTTCCCGAGGCCATCAAACGAGGACTGACGACGGTGTCGCAGCCCAGTCTGGACAAGGGCAGGCGCGCGGGGAGCCTGCTGCACCAACCGCCCCGGTCGGGACTGCCCGTCGTCGACGTTCTGCCCACCGAGCTGATCCGTGGGCGGACGGCGGGCCCGCCCGGTTAGTCACCGCGGCGCAACCGCACCAGGAACTCGAGGGCCACCGCGACATCGTCGGGGGTGTCGACGCGGTAGGTGGCCAGCGTCTCGCCTGGGCCGACCTTGACGGCGACATCGGTGTCCCGCAGGCGGCGAAACGCCTTCTCGTCGGTGACGTCGTCGCCGAAGTACACCACCGCGTCCGCGTCGGCGCCGGACCGCAGGATGTCGATCGCCTCGCCCTTGTCGGTGGTGATCACCGCGAACTCCAGGACGGCCTTACCCGCGGTGGACTCGGCGTTCCAGGACTCTCCGGCGGCGACGGCCTCGGCCAGCGCCGCCTCGCCGTCCTCGGGGGAGGCGTTGCGCACATGCAGCGCCACACTCGCGCGTTTGGGCTCGACCGTCACACCCGGGTGGCGGTCGGCGATCGCGGACAACTCCGCGGTGATCGTCGCCAGCAGGTCGTCGTCGATCTCGTGGGCGAAGCCGTGCGCGAACTCGGCGCCATGGCTGCCGACCAACTGCACCGTCTCGGGCATTCCCGACAGCGCCGCCAGGTCGGTGAGGCCGCGGCCCGAGATCAGCGCGACGGTGGTCCCGGGCGCATCGGCGAGCGCGCGCAGCGCGTCGGCGGCGCGCGGCAGCGGACGGGCGTCGGCCGGATGGTTGACGATCGGCGCCAGCGTGCCGTCGAAGTCGGAGGTCACGAGAAGTCGCGGCAGGGCCGCCACGGCCCGCAGCGCGGACGTCAGATCGGCTGGCAGGTGGGGCACCGGTCAGGTGTTGCTCACGCCGGATTCGACCGTCCCGCCGTCGCCGATCAGCAGACGCACAGCGAGGTCCAGACGCTTGCTGACGTCGGTGGCAGACGCCCGCCGAGTCAGCCATGCCAGCAGATTCGACAGCCACACGTCGGAGATCACGCGCGCGATGTGGAACTGGTCTTCAGTCGGTTCGCCGTCGGCCATGGCGCGGGCGAACATCGAGTCGATGATCTTTTCGACGTGGTCGACCTCGCCGGCCGCTGACGCGTCGGCGAAGACGTAGGCCCGGGTCATGGCCTCGGTCAACAGAGGGTTGCGCTGCATGGCGCGGTTCAGCTTGCTCACCATGAAGTTGAGCCGCTGATAGGGCGTGCCGCCGGCGATCGCGGTGCGGTCGGTCTTGGCGTCGATCCGCTCGAACTCCCGGCCCAGCGCCGACACCAGCAGGTGCACCTTGGACGGGAAGTAGCGGTACAGCGTCCCCACGGCGACATCGGCGCGGTCAGCGACGGCGCGCATCTGGACGGCCTCGTAGCCGCCCTTGGAGGCGATGGCCATGGTGGCGTCGAGGATCCGCTTGCGTCGCTCACGCTGGGCGTCGGACCCGAGCTCGGACTCGGCCAGGACAGCCACGGTCATAACCTCACGCGGCTGTGACCCGCTTGATTCTGACCGTGCGTTCGTCGCCATTCCGCCCTCGACTCCTCACTTTGGCGTACCCGAGCAGAACGATACGCATCGTCGCCGCTAATCTCGTACCTCCGCCAATCCCCTGTGTCAGAGAACACGCCTGCTGGGGCGGTCACCCACCTCGTCTGCGCATATTCGACTTGACTGCTGAACACTGGCAATATTAGAACACGTTCTAGTGGGCCGCACCCGGTCTTATACCGCCGAACCGAGGACTGAGTGGTTTCCGTGACATCCAACACCAGCATCTCTGAGGAGATGGCCGCCCGTGACCTGGTTCGCAGTTGGGCCGCAGGCTCGGGAGGCATCGCCGCCGCCCGAGATGTCGAGCAGGGTGAGCCCGAGGCCTGGCGGCCCGTCTACGCGGGTCTGGCCGAACTGGGGCTGTTCGGTGTGGCGGTCGACGAGGAGGCCGGCGGCGCGGGCGCGTCGGTGACCGACCTGTGCGCCATGCTCGACGAGGCCGCCTACGCCCTGGTCCCCGGCCCGGTGGCGTCCACCGCGCTGGCGACGCTGCTGCTCGACGACGCCGAGGCCCTGGAAGCGCTGATGTCCGGAGAGCGGGTCGCTGCGGTCGCGCTCGCCGCCGACGTGCGCCTCGACGGAGATCAGGTGTCCGGTTCGGCCGACTACGTGCTCGGCGCCGTGCCGGGTGCGCTGCTGCTGCTCCCCGCGGGGGAACGGTGGGTGCTGGTCGACGGCGCCGCGGCGGGCGTGACGGTCACACCGTTGACGGCCACCGACTTCTCCCGTCCGCTGGGCCGTGTCGATCTGGACTCGGCGCCCGCGAGCGTGCTGGCGGTGTCAGCGCGGCACGCCGAGGATCTGGCCGCGACAGTGCTGGCCGCCGAGGCGGCCGGCGTGGCGCGCTGGGCGCTGCACACCGCGGCCGAATACGCCAAGGTCCGAGAGCAGTTCGGCAAACCGATCGGCAGCTTCCAGGCCATCAAGCACATGTGCGCGGAGATGCTGCTGCGCTCCGAGCAGGCCTCGGTGGCCGCCGCCGATGCGGCCCGTGCCGCCGCGGACTCCGCCGGAGCCGACGACGATCAGTTGTCCCTCGCCGCCGCTGTGGCGGCGTCTGTGGGCGTCGCGGCCGCCAAGGCGAACGCCAAGGACTGTATCCAGGTGCTCGGCGGCATCGGCATCACCTGGGAGCACGAAGCGCATCTGTATCTGCGTCGCGCCTACGGCCTCGAGACGGCGCTGGGAGGCCGGCGCCGCTGGCTGCGCCGGGTGGCCCAGCTGACCGCGGACGGCGTGCGGCGCACCCTCGACATCGACCTGAGTTCGGTCGAGCAGCTGCGTCCCGAGATCGCGGAGACCGTGGCCGGGGTGGCCGCGCTGCCCGCCGAGGAGCGGCAGCGTGCGCTGGCCGACGCCGGGTTGCAGGCGCCGCACTGGCCGCGCCCGTACGGCCGAGACTCCTCGCCGGCCGAGCAGCTTCTCATCGATCAGGAGCTCGAGTCCGCCGGCGTCGAGCGCCCTGATCTGGTGATCGGATGGTGGGCCGCACCCACGATCCTCGAGCACGGCAGCCCCGAGCAGGTGCAGCGGTTCGTGCCCGCGACGCTGCGCGGTGACATCATCTGGTGCCAGCTGTTCAGCGAGCCGGGCGCGGGCTCCGACCTGGCCGCGCTGCGTATGAAAGCTGTTCGCGCCGAAGGCGGTTGGCGTCTGACCGGGCAGAAGGTGTGGACCTCGGCCGCGCAGAAGGCACACTGGGGCGTGTGCCTGGCGCGCACCAATCCCGACGTCCCCAAGCACAAGGGCATCACGTACTTCCTGATCGACATGACCTCACCGGGCATCGTCATCCGCCCGCTGCGTGAGATCACCGGCGACGAACTGTTCAACGAGGTGTTCTTCGACGACGTGTTCGTGCCCGACGAGATGGTGGTCGGCACGGTCGACGACGGCTGGCGACTGGCCCGCACCACATTGGCCAACGAGAGGGTCGCGATGGCGCAGGGCACGGCCCTGGGCAACCCCATGGAGGAACTGCTCGGCACGGTCCGCGACGGGGGACTCGACCCGGCCGATCTCGATCGCCTCGCCGAGTTGATCGTCGCGGCCCAGGTGGGATCGCTGCTGGATCAGCGGATCGCCCAACTCGCGGTCGGCGGTGGGGACCCCGGACCGCAGGCGAGCGCGCGCAAGCTGATCGGGGTGCGGTACCGGCAGGGGCTGGCCGAGTTCCGGATGGAACTGTCCGAGGGGGCCGGAGCGGTCGTCGGCCCGCGCGTGCACGACTTCCTCAACACCCGATGCCTGACCATCGCCGGCGGCTCCGAGCAGATTCTGCTGAACCTCGCCGGTGAGCGCCTGCTGGGCCTGCCCCGCTGAGCCGGTTCAGAACCGGGTGTGGCTGCAGGCGCTGGGTGAGGTGAGGTTCACCCCGGAGTAGACCACCTGGATGTTCGTGCACACGATGAAGTCGGCGCCGGTGGCCGGTCGTCCGTTGTTCCAGTCGGTGGGCACCGAACTGCCGGCCACGGTGAACCGCTCGAGTGGTCCGCCGCCGAAGTAGACGTTGGTGATCTCGACGTTGGTCAGCGAGCGGAACATCTTCGAGAGCACACCGTCGTAGTTGCCGCCCTTGGTCTCTCGTGGCGCCCAGGACGGTGAACTGTAATCGGCCTCCTGCCAGACGTTGCGGTCCATGCTCCGCAGGGTGACGGTCTGCCGCGCCCACAGGTCATTCGGGAACGTGACCGGACCGTCGGGCGTCATCAGGTTGGCCCGGGCGGTGAAGTGGCACCGGTTCTCACCGGGAATGCAGTCGGCGGTGGTGTGGACCTCGAGTTGCGTGACACCGTCCACCGGGATCGACGCGTCGCCGCTGTCGAAGGCCGCGCCCGCGACCGCGGGCTGGGTCATGGCGGCCATAACCGCCAGTCCACCGGTTGCCACCGCAAGTCGCCGCATGATCATGGAAAGTATCCCGTCAGTCATTCGTCGTAGGTCACTTCGACCGAATCGGACACCGGTGTGGCCTGGCAGCCCAGAATCAGGCCCTCCTCGAGATCGGAGGGCTCCAGCACGTCGTTGATCTCCATGTCGACCGCGCCATTCTTCATCAGCACCGCGCACGCGCCGCAGTGGCCCTCGCGGCACGAGAACGGCGCGTCGAGGCCCTTGTCGAGAAGCACGTCGAGCAGCTTGGCCCTGCGCGGCCAATTGATCTCGTGGGTCGTCCCGTCGAGCGTGACGACGGCCGTCGCGGGACCCTGGTCGTCGTCGTCGCTGTCGTCGAGCACGACTTTGGCGAACGGGTCGCTGTCCAGCGACTTGAACACCTCGACGTGCACCTGGTCGGTCGGCACCGCGAGCGAGCCCAGCGCGTCCTGCGCGGTGGCCATGAACGGGCCGGGGCCGCAGATGAACACCTGCCGGTCGGTGAAGGGGGCGGCCAGGCGCGCCAGAGCCGGTGCGCTCGGCAGTCCCTGCACGGACTCCAGCCAGTGCACGACGGAGAGGCGGTCGGGGTATTTGGCGGTCAGTTCGCGCAGTGCGGCCGCGAAGATCACCGAGCCCTCGTCCCGGTTGGCGTAGATCAGCGTCACCTGGCCGGAGCCCTCCGAGAGCGCCGACTTGCAGATCGCCATCATCGGCGTGATGCCGCTGCCGCCCGCGATCAGCAGGAAGTCGGTGTCGAGGTTCTTCGGCACGAAGGTTCCCGATGGTGCCAGCACGTGGATGCGCATGCCGGGATGGGCGTTGTCGCACAGCCAGTTCGACGCATAGCCGTCCGCCGTGCGCTTGACGGTGACCGCCAGCGCGTCGTCGGTGAACGGAGATGTGCACAGCGAGTAGCAGCGGGCGACCGATCCCGTGCGATCGGAGGGGATTCGCAGGGTCAGGAACTGCCCTGGGGAGTAGCGGAGTCGTTCGGCGGGGATGTCGGCACCGTCCGGCACCGCGAAGACCAGCGACCGTGCGTCGTCGGTCTCAGCGATGACGTCCGCCACCTGCAGTTCCAGCACGTGGCTGCCCAGAGGCTCGTCGGTCACCCGTACACCCTTTCTCAGAACTCGATCACTACACAACTAGAACAGGTTACAAAAACGAACCTCTGCAGGTCCAGCCGCTGTAGAAGGTCGCTGCTCGACACAAATCGTAACGTGTTCTAGTCTGACTTCAGCATTTCTGATGAACGCGATCAGCCCGCCCGTGGGAGGCAATCCAGTGACGTCCATTCAACAGCTCGATGCGCAGACGGTGTTGGCCGGCATCGACGAACTACTGCCGAAGCTGCGCGAGCGGGCTCAGGCCACCGAGGATCTGCGGCGCCTGCCAGACGAGAACGTGCAGGATCTCCAGGATGTCGGGTTCTTCCGACTGGTCCAGCCCGAGCAGTGGGGCGGGCTGCAGTGCGATCCGACGGTCTTCTACGAGGCCGTCCGCCGGTTGGCCAGTGCCTGCGGTTCCACCGGGTGGGTGGCCGGGATTCTCGGCATCCACAACTGGCACCTGGCGCTGTTCGACCAGAAGGCCCAGGAGGACGTCTGGGGTGAGGACACCGAGGTTCGGGTCTCGTCGTCCTACGCCCCGATGGGTGCCGGCGTCGTGACCGAGACCGGTGACGGCTACATCGTCAACGGCGCCTGGAACTGGTCCTCAGGCTGTGACCACGCCACCTGGGCGTTCCTCGGCGGCCCGGTGATCAAGGACGGCAAGCCGGTCGACTTCGGCAGCTTCCTGATTCCGCGGACGGACTACACGATCGATGACGTGTGGCACGTGGTCGGCCTGCGCGGCACCGGCAGCAACACGGTGGTGGTCAAGGACGTGTTCGTGCCCCGGCACCGCTTCCTGTCCTACCGCGCGATGAACGACGGCACCGCGGGCGGCTACCAGACCAACACCGCACCGGTCTACAAGATGCCTTGGGGCACCATCCATCCCACCACCATCTCGACTCCCATCGTGGGCATGGCCTATGGCGCCTATGACGCGCACGTCGAGCATCAGGGCAAGCGCGTGCGCGCCGCCTACGCCGGTGAGAAGGCCAAGGATGATCCGTTCGCCAAAATCCGCATCGCGGAGGCCGCCAGCGACATCGACGCGGCATGGCGTCAGCTGATCGGCAACGTCGGCGACGAGTACGCCCTGCTCAAGGAGGGCAAGGAGATCCCGTTCGAGCTGCGGGCCCGCGCGCGTCGCGACCAGGTGCGCGCCACCGGTCGCGCGATCGCGTCCATCGACCGGTTGTTCGAGGCTGCGGGTGCCACCGCGCTCATGAACGACGCACCGGTGCAGCGGTTCTGGAGGGACGCGCACGCGGGTCGGGTGCACGCCGCCAACGACCCCGAGCGGGCCTACATGATCTTCGGCAACAACGAGTTCGGCCTTCCGCCGGCCGACACGATGGTCTGATGACGGACTTCGCCGTCGAAGCTGCTGCGCAGCAGGAGGTCACCTTCGAGTCGACGTCGCGGTTCGCGCAGGTGCGCGACGACATGCGGCTGCACTACCACGAGGCCGGCGATCCGTCGGCTCCGACGGTGGTGCTGCTGCACGGTGGCGGCCCTGGTGCCTCGAGCTGGTCGAATTTCAGCCGCAACATCGGTGTGCTGGCCCAGCACTTCCATGTGCTGGCCGTCGACCAGCCCGGCTACGGGCACTCGGACAAGCACACCGAGCATGAGCAGTACAACCGGTACAGCGCCACCGCGCTGCTGAACCTGTTCGACCATCTGGGTATCGAACGTGCTGCGCTGGTGGGCAATTCACTCGGTGGCGGCACCGCCGTGCGGTTTGCGCTGGACAACCCCAAGCGCGCCGGACGGCTGGTGCTGATGGGCCCCGGCGGGTTGAGCGTCAACCTGTTCGCGCCGGACCCGACCGAGGGTGTCAAGCTTCTGGGCAGGTTCGCCGCCGAACCCACGCGCGAGAACATCGAGAAGTTCCTGCGCATCATGGTCTACGACCAGAGCCTGATCACGCCCGAGCTCGTCGAGGAGCGCTTCCAGATCGCCAGCACCCCGGAGTCGCTGGCCGCGACCAAGGCGATGGGCCGCTCCTTCGCCGGCGCGGACTTCGAACTCGGGATGATGTGGCGTGACGTCTACAAGCTGCGTCAGCGCGTGCTGCTGATCTGGGGCCGCGAGGACCGGGTCAATCCGCTCGACGGGGCGCTGGTCGCGCTCAAACAGATTCCGCGTGTACAGCTGCACGTTTTCGGGCAGTGTGGACACTGGGCACAGCTGGAGAAGTTCGATGAGTTCAACAAGCTCACCATCGACTTCCTGAACGAACAGTAGGAAGGCACCGCGATGAGCATCCGGTCACTGGGTTACCTGCGCATCGAAGCCACCGACATGGCCGCATGGCGCGAGTACGGCCTGAAGGTTCTCGGCATGGTCGAGGGCTCGGGCACCACCGAGGGGGCGCTGTACCTGCGCATGGACGAGTTCCCGGCGCGCCTGGTCATCGTCCCCGGCGACCACGACCGACTTCTGCAGTCGGGTTGGGAGACCGCCAACGCCGGTGAGCTGCAGGAGATTCGGAACCGACTCGACGCCGACGGCACGCCGTACAAGGAGGCCACCGCGGCCGAACTGGCGGACCGCCGCGTCGACGAGATGATCACGTTCGACGATCCGTCGGGCAACACCCTTGAGGTCTTCCACGGTGTCGCGCTGGAGCATCGGCGCCTGGTCAGCCCCTACGGCCACCGCTTCGTCACGGAGGAGCAGGGCCTGGGCCACGTGGTGCTGACCACGAAGGATGACGCCGAGTCCACCCGCTTCTACCGCGACGTGCTGGGCTTCAAGCTGCGGGACTCGATGCGACTGCCTCCCCAATTGGTGGGACGGCCCGCCGACGGTCCGCCGGCCTGGCTGCGGTTCTTCGGGGTCAACCCGCGCCATCACAGTCTGGCGTTCATGCCGGGCGAGACGCCCAGCGGCATCGTCCACCTGATGGTCGAGGTGGAGAACAGCGACGACGTGGGTCTGTGCCTGGACCGCGCGCTGCGGCGCAAGGTCCCGATGTCGGCCACGCTCGGTCGCCATGTCAACGACAAGATGCTGTCGTTCTACATGAAGACCCCCGGCGGGTTCGACGTCGAATTCGGCTGCGAGGGACTCGAAGTCGACGATCACGACTGGATCGCCAGGGAGAGCACCGCCGTCAGCCTGTGGGGTCACGACTTCAGCATCGGGTTCAAGTAGGCGAGCCATGAGCGGAGCACCCGGTGCCGACGGTTCAGTGGTGGACCCGCGCACATTCCGCACCGTCCTGGGTCAGTTCTGCACCGGGGTCACGATCATCACGACCGTGCACGAGGACAAGCCGGTGGGATTCGCCTGCCAGTCGTTCGCGGCGTTGTCGCTCGACCCGCCCCTGGTGCTGTTCTGCCCCACCAAGGCGTCGCGGTCGTGGGCCGCGATCGAGGCCAGCGGGCGCTTCTGCGTCAACATCCTGCATGAGAAGCAGAAGGACGTCTCGGCGCGGTTCGGGTCCAAGGAACCGGACAAGTTCGCGGGTATCGACTGGACTCCGTCGCCGCTGGGTTCACCGGTGATCGACGGCACGTTGGCGCACATCGACTGCACGGTCGAGTCCGTGCACGACGGCGGAGATCACCACGTGGTCTTCGGGAGGGTGCATTCGCTGTCGGAGGTGCCCAAGAAGAAACCGCGCCCGCTGCTGTTCTATCGGGGTGAGTACACCGGCATCGAGCCGGACAAGAACACCCCGGCGCAGTGGCGTGACGATCTCGAGGCGTTCATCACCGCCACGACGCCCGACACCTGGCTCTGACCCCTTTGGCGCCCATAACAACGTTTGGGCGCAAAAGTGTGAGTGGTCTGCGCTATTTCGTCGATCTCGGCGCAGAGAAAGTGGCTAGACGCAGCCCATGGCGCAGACGTCGGCCGGCAGGGAGTTCTCGGTGTCGATCGTCGCGGGCGGCTGATTCTGCGTGAGGTCCAGGTCATGGTCCAGATCGGGCATCATCGGCAGCATGTTGCAGACGAAACCCAGGGGTCCGCACGGCGGCGGACCGCCGGGATCCGCGCTGGCAGCGCCGGCGAATGCGACAGCCGCAGCAATGCCGGCGGTGGCCGCGAACGTCGCTGTCACAGCTCGTCTCAACACAGAGGCCACCCTAGTGGGTGGTCCTCCGCGAGGGCGGCGGGACGCTCAAATCACACGCGTGTGATTCATTCACACTGTGGACAACTCCTGTGGATAACTACAGGTGCGCGCCGATGAACTCGACGATCGCCGCCGCCACCTCCCGGTGTTCGACGTCGTTGAGCACGTCGTGGCGAGACTTGAACTCATGCAGTTCCAGCGCCTCGATCTGCTCGGAATAGGCGCGGACCGCGCCCACCGGACTGATCGGATCCGCGCTGCCGTGGACCGCCAGCGTGGGCGTCGTCAACGTCGGCAACTCCGCGCCCATGCGATCCCAGGCCGCGTCGAGTTCGCGGCCCAGTGCGGCCCCGTCGGCGTCGACGAACGCCAGCGGATCATGTTGCAGCGAATCGAGATAGAACGGATCCCGCGCCAGCCAGGACGGATCCAACTCGAAAGATGTGTCGGCGTCGAGCATCTCGCGCAGCGGGACCAGCGGCGCACCCGAGATCACACCCGCGCGGTACCGGGTGGGTTCGGCGAGCAGCCGAAACAGGGTCACCACCGATCCGAACGAATGCCCCTGTGCCACCAGGGGCACCCCCGGATGTTCCCTTTCGATGTGGTCGGTCAGCAGGTCGGCGAGCGCCGAACTCGCCGCGGCGGAGACGAAGTCGCCTCGCGTTCCTGGGCTCAGGCCGTGGCCGTACTGGTCGGGAGCCCACAGGTCGATGCCCGCGGCATTCAACGCGAAGCCGTAGCGGTGGTACAGGCCGGTGTGCTCGCCGAAACCGTGCAGGAAGACGACGGCCGCGCGAGGTTCGGGTGCGGCCCAGTGCCGGTAGTAGACCGGACCCCGGTCGGTGTCGAAGATGGGCATGGCCTCGACTGCATCATGGCGGGCACTGCGGTGCAAGCATTCAGCGCACCAATGGACAGACCGGTCAGTCTCGCATCGGCTCGGAAGGCGTCCGGCGCATGACGCCGGCTCGGCAGCGGTTGGGCGCTGGCCTGAATCGAGCCCCGCGGCGAGCCGACCCACGAAGGCGTACAGGTCGACAGCACTCTAGACACCCCGCTGAAGCAGCAAGCTGAGGCTGTCCTAAACTAGGTAAGGCATACCTATTGTGGCTCAGGTAAATATCAGGTAATTTTCAGCCGTTCCTCAGTTAACCCCCCACACACCCGGGAGATTTACGTGCACCATCCTGGCCTTTCCGCCATCGACGCTGCGCCGGCGGTGACCCGCAAGGACAAGCTCGCGCTTGCCACGGTCGCCGTGCTGGGCGCCAGTGCCATCGCCGTGACGCCCGTCGTGGCACCGAACGCCCCGATCGCCGCTCCGCAGATCCAGAGCCACGCGTACGACCTGACGGCGGCGCTGGACGCCACCGCCTCGCCGCTGGAGATCTACGGGACCGTCTTCAACGAGACGTTCGACAACCTGGGCCTTCTTGGTGCCGCGGTGGTGAACAACCCGGCTCCGCTGCTGCGTCAGGTGCTGGAGAACCAGAAGGGCCACATCGAGACGGTTCTCGGGGCATTCGGGTCCATCCCCACCAGCCTGCAGACCTGGTGGGAGGGCAGCAACGGCAAGGCGCGTCTGGACCAGGCCCGTGCCGCGCTGGAGGCCGGTGACTTCGGCGAGGCGTACCGCTGGTTCAACCACTCCATGCTGTACGCGTTCAACGCGGCCTTCGGGCCGCTCATCGCACCGGGTGTCTTCCTGTCGGGCGTTCCGCGTGGCGGCACCGAGTACATCGCGGGCATCCCAGAGCAGATCGCGCAGAACTTCACCAACCTGGTCGCGGCCACCTTCACCCGCGCCGTCGTGGTCACCGGCCTGTTCCAGGGCGTGTTCGGCACCATCAGCGGCGCGGTGTTCGAGCTCACGCGCGTCGTCGGGGCGACGGTCGAAGCGATCAGCAAGGGCGACATCGCGGGTGCCATCAATGCGGTGATCAACACCCCGGCGATCCTCGCCAACGCCGTGCTCAACGGCTTCGACTACGCCGATGAGGATCCGGAGACCGGCACCGGCGGCTACGCCGAGTGGCCGGCGCTGCTCACCTTCGCCGAGCCGGGCGAGACGGGGGCCGTCGCGGGTCTGTTCCAGACCCTGCTCGTGAACATCCCCAAGCAGCTGGCCGCCGCCATCAGGCCGGCCGAGCCTGAGGTGGCCCCGCTGGCCGCGGCCGCCGAGGTGCCGGCCGGTGTTCTCGACGCCCCGGTTCTCGATACCGAGGGCCAGGAGCCCGCTGCACCGGCCGCGGAGGTCGAGAAGTCCGCTCCGGTCGCCGAGCTCGTGAAGGCCGAGACCCCCGCCCCGCTCGAGAACGAGGCCGAGGGCACTGCTCCCGCCGACGATGCTGCCAGCCTCGACGGTGACGCCACGGACGCCACCGACGGCAAGGTCAGCGCGGCGGACCGGATCAAGGCCAAGATCAGCGAGGCCAAGGAGGCCCGTCAGGCTCGGGTCCAGGAGGTCAAGGAGAAGGTCGCGGCAGCCAAGGAGAAGGCTGCCGAAGCTCGCGAGGCGCGCGCCGAGTCCAGGAAGGCCGGTGCTGCCAAGGCGAGCACGTCGAGCGACTCCAGCAGCTCGGGTGGTTCGAGCAGCTCGAGCGACTCCAGCAGCTCGGGTTCCGACTCCTGACAAGTCGCATGACGCATCACTGAGATTCAGATGAAGCGGGCCCCCTTCGACAGTGTCGAAGGGGGCCCGTTCGTCGTCAGACCACTCGAATCACCGCAGCCAGGCGCCGATCCGTTCGACCGCGGCGTCGATGTCGGCAGTCGGCCCGGCGAAGGACAGCCGCACATACGAACCACCGCGGGTGGTGTCGAAGTCGACCCCGGGGGCGATCGCCAGACCGGTGTCGGCCAGCAGGCGCTCGCAGAAGGACAGCGAGTCGTCGGTGTACTTCGAGACGTCGGCGTACACGTAGAACGCCCCGTCGGTGGGCGCCAACCTGTCGAGTCCAATGCCCCGCAGACCGTCCAGCAGACGGGTCCGGTTGGCGCCGTAGTGCTCAAGATGTCCCTCGGCCTCGGCCACCGACTCGGGGGTGAAGGCGGCGACGGCGGCGACCTGCGACAGCGACGGCGGGCAGATGGTGAAGTTGCCGGTCAGGCAGTCCACGGTGCGCCGTAAGGACTTGGGCACCAGCAGCCAGCCGAGTCGCCATCCGGTCATCGCGAAGTACTTCGAGAAACTGTTGACCACGAACGCATCGCGCGACGTGCTCCAGGCGCAACTGGTCTGCGGCGCACCGGGATACACCAGACCGTGGTAGACCTCATCGCTGATCAGGCGGACACCCGAGTCCGCCGCCCATGTGGCGATCGCGGCCAGCTCCTCCGGCGGGATCACGGTCCCGGTCGGGTTGGCCGGGCTGGCCACGATCACACCGTCGAGCGGGTGTTCGGCGTGCGCCTCGGCCAGCATCGCCTGGGTCGGCTGGAACCGGGTGTCGGGGCCGCAGGGCAGTTCGACGACCTCGCACCCGAGCGCCGAGAGGATGTTGCGGTAACACGGGTAGCCCGGGCTGGTGACCACGACACGGTCGCCGACGTCGAAGCACGCCAGGAACGCGAGCAGGAATCCACCCGAGGATCCGGTGGTGATCACGACGTCGTCCCGGTCGACGTTCACGCCGTGGTTGACCGCGTAGGACGCCGCGATCGCATCACGCAGCTCCGGGATCCCCAACGCGACCGTGTAGCCGAGTTGGTTGGCCTCCAACGCGGCCGCAGCCGCGGCGCGCACAGGCTCGGTCGCGCCGACGCTGGGTTGCCCTGCCGACAGATTGACCAGGTCGCCGTGGGTGCGCTGACGTTCGGCGGCGGCCAACCAGACATCCATGACGTAGAACGGCGGGATGCCCGCCCGCAGCGCGGTCTTCACGTTATGAGGCTACGTCAGCGCCTCGGCCTCGAGACTGCGCAGGAACTCGGCCGGCTGACCGAGCAGCTGCGCGGTGCCGTGTGCCCGTTTGAAGTACAGCTGGATGTCGTGCTCCCACGTGATCGCGATGCCGCCGTGGATCTGGACTGCCTCGGCGACGACGTCGGTGAAGGCCTCTGACGCGGTGATGTGCGCCAGCGCGGCGGTGGTCGGGGTCAGGTCCGCGACGGCCTCCTCGACGACGGCTCCGGCGGTCTGCACCTTGACGTACAGGTCGGCCATCCGGTGCTTGAGGGCCTGGAAGCTGCCGATCGGCCGGCCGAACTGCACGCGCTCCTTGGCGTAGGAGACGGTCAGGTCCAGGCAGCGTGCGGCCGCGCCCACGGATTCGGCGGCGAGCAGGACGGCCGCGGTGTCGGCCAGGCCGGGATCGGCGCCCAGGGGCTCACTGGCGCTGGGGGTCAGCTTGGCCAGGCGGCGCGTGCGATCCATGGTCGGGTGAGCCACACCGCTGAACTCGGTCCACCGGATCAGGGCGCCCTCGGCGACACCCACCACCACATCAGCGGCGTCGCCGTGGATGACGTAGTCGGGGTCGAACGCGACCGCGCCGACCGCTGCCCCGGCGGCCAACTGTTCGAGGGTCTCGGTATCCGGCTCGTCGGCGGCCAGCAGCGCCAACTCGACGAGCGTCGTGCCGAGCAGGGGAGTGGGGACCAGCGCGCGGCCCAGTTCGGTGAAGACCGCTGCGGCGTCGGCCAACTCGCCGCCGGCACCGCCGAACTCCTCCGGAACCACCAGGGCGGCCACGCCGACCTGTTCGCACAGCATCTCCCAGAGCTTGGCGTCGTAGCCCAACTCGGAGTCCATCGCCGCGCGAACCTGTTCGGGTCCAGCGTGTTTGGCGACGAGGTCGCGGACCGTCTGCGTGAGCAGGTTACGTTCGTCAGACATCTACAGTGCCTCCAACAGCCGTCGACGGTGTGCGGTCGGGGTTCCCCACGCCGAGCGCAGCGCCTGCACCCGCAGCAGGAGCAGTCCCAGATCATGTTCCTGGGTGAAGCCGATCGCCCCGTGGGTCTGCAGCGCCGAACGCGCAGCGAGCAGGCCCGCATCGGCGGCGGCGACCTTGGCCGCACTGACGTCGCGCGCGGTGTCCGGCGTCCGCCCCGCCAGCGACAGCGCCGCACCGTAGACCAGGGGGCGGGCCAGTTCGAGAGCGATGTGCACGTCAGCGAGCTTGTGTTTGATCGCCTGATACGAGCCGATCACTCGACCGAACTGCGTGCGCTGCTTGGCATATTCCACCGAGGCGTCCAGCAGGGCCTGGCCCGCGCCCACCAGCTGTGCGGCGACCGCCAGTGCGCCGAATTCGCTCGCCAGCGTGACGTCGGCGTCCCAACCCTCACCGGCGGCCGTCACGTCGAACAGGGTGCGACTCGGGTCGACCGAAGCGTGCGCCTCGCCCGCGCTGCCCTCCCGGACCTGCTGCGCCTCGGCCACCAGGACCAGACCCGCGAAGTCGGCGTTGACCGCGCGCGGCTGGGTCGGTGCGCTGACGGTGGCGACCAGTTCACCGGCGGCCAGGGCGGCGCTGCGCTCGTCGGCCGAGAGCAGGATCGGCGCGACCGCAACGGATTCGGTGACCGGGCCGGGGACACACCAGTAGCCCAACCGCTCGCAGGCCACCACGAGATCGACCGGGGACGCTCCGATGCCGTCGTGCTCCTCGGCGACGTTGAGGGCGGTCACGCCCAGATCGGCCAGCGTCGACCACACTTTGCGGCCCGGACCGGTGTCACCGTCGGCCCACGCCCGCACGGCCGCGGGAAGATCCCCGGCACCGAGAGCGGCGTCGATGCTGGCCGCGAAGTCCCGCTGCTGTTCATCGGTGTCGAATTTCATTTGGCTTTGGCCTCTCGGGGCAGTCCCAGCAGTCGCTCGGCGATGATGTTGCGCTGAATCTCGTTGGTGCCCGCATAGATCGGTCCGCCGAGCGCGAAAAGGTAGGCGTCACTCCAGGAATCGGCGAGTTCGCCGTCGGCGCCCTGGAGATCCAGCGCGGTCTGATGGATGTCGACGTCCAGCTCAGACCAGAACACCTTGGTCACCGAGGACTCCGCACCCAGCTCGCCGCCGGAGGCCAGCCTGGTCACCGTGCCGAAGGTCTGCAGTCGGTAGGCCTGGGCCCTGATCCAGGCGTCGGCGACGCGGTCGGTGAAGATGTCGCGAACCGCGCTGTCCGGCTGCTCCTTCCACAGTCCGACAAGTCGTTCCGCCGCGGCGGTGAACCGGGCGGGGCTGCGCAGTGACATGCCGCGTTCGTTGCTCGACGTGCTCATCGCCGCGCGCCAACCTTCGCCGACCACCCCGATGACGTCCTCGTCCGGGACGAACACGTCGTCGAGGAAGATCTCGCCGAATCCGGTGTCACCGCCGAGCTGGGCGATGGGCCGCACGGTGATCCCCTCGGCCTTGAGGTCGAACATGAAGTAGGTCAGGCCGTGGTGGCGCTGCGCGGTCGGGTCGGAGCGGAACAGTCCGAAGGCCCGGTCGCCGAACGGGGCCCGTGAGCTCCAGATCTTCTGACCGTTGAGTTTCCAGCCGCCGTCGGTTCTGGTGGCGGTGGAGCGCAGGGAGGCGAGGTCGCTGCCGGACTCGGGCTCGGACCAGGCCTGCGCCCAGATCTCCTCACCGCTGGCCATTTTCGGAAGCACCCGGGCCAGCTGTTCTTCTGTGCCGTGGGCGAACAGCGTGGGGGCCAGCATCGAGGTGCCGTTCGCACTCGCGCGACCGGGTGCGCCGGCGTGGAAGTACTCCTCCTCGTAGACCACCCACTGCAGCAGTGTGGCGTCGCGTCCGCCGTACTCCTTCGGCCAGGTGATCACCGAGAGGCCGGCGTCGAAGAGGATCTTGTCCCAGCGCCTGTGCTGTTCGAAACCCTCCGCGGTGTCGTAGGACTCGGTGGGGAAGTCGGCGCGATGGGATTCCAGGAAGTCACGCACCTCAGTGCGGAACGCCGCGGTCTCTTCGTCGAAGTCGAGGTCCATCAGACCCTTTCCCTTAGCTGTGGTTTGACCACCTTGCCACCGGGGTTGCGGGGCAGGGTGTCGATGAACTCCACGAAACGTGGCACCTTGAAATTGGCCAGGTGTTCACGCGTGTACGCGATGACAGCCTGTTCGTCGATGTCGGCGCCCGGAAGACGGACGACGAAGGCCTTGCCGACCTCACCGAGGCGTTCGTCGGGGACGCCGATCACGGCGGCCTCGGCGACGCCCGGAAGGCGCGCCAACACCTGTTCGATCTCGGCGGGGTACACATTGAACCCGCCGCAGATGTACATGTCCTTGAGCCGGTCGGTGATGCGCAGATTGCCGTCAGCGTCGACAGTTCCGACATCACCGGTGTGCAGCCATCCCTCGGAATCGATGGCTGCGGCCGTGGCCTCGGGATCGTCGAGATAGCCCAGCATGACGTTCGGCCCGCGCAGCAGCACCTCACCCGCTTCGCCGGGCTGTGGACTGTCGATGCGCAGTTCGAAGTCGGCGATCGGGCGTCCACATGTCGTGGCCACCGTCACGGCGTCGTCCTCGGCGCGGCACATCGTGCCGAATCCGGCGGCCTCGGTGAGGCCGTAGGCCGTCAGGACGGTGTCGATGTCGAGTTCGGACTGCATGCGCTCGATCAGCACCACCGGGACGACGGCGGCGCCGGTCACCGCGAAACGCAGTGAGCCCAGGTTGAATTCACCGCGCTTGGGGTGGTCGAGGAGAGTCTGGTAGATGGTCGGCGGCCCAGGCAGCACGGTGGCGTGATGCTCGGCGACCGCCCGCATGGCCTGTTCGGGGTCGAAGGTCAACTGCGGGATCAGCGTCGCCCCGGTCTGAAGGCACGCCAGGATCCCGGCCTTGTAGCCGAAGTTGTGGAAGAACGGGTTGATGCACAGGTAGCGATCCCTGCTGGTGACCTGGCCGCAGGCCGCCCACGCCGCCGATCCGGCCAGTGACTGCCGGTGTGCGCACAACACCCCCTTGCTGCGGCCCGTGGTGCCGGAGGTGAACAGGATGTCCGAGACGTCGTCGGGGCCCACGGCCTGCGCGCGTGCGTCAGCGGTGGCCAGCGCCGCGTCGTCGTCGCCGGTGGCGACGAACTCGTCCCAGGTGCCGTCGTCGGTGTCGATCGGGACGCGCACGATGTGTCGCAGCTCGGGAAGTCGGGTGCGATCGAGGTCGGCGGCGCGGTCGGCGCCGAGGAACACCCCCGACGCGATCAGCAGCGGCGTCTGCGTGCGGGCGAGGATGTCCTCTGCCTCGGCCGCGGTGTAGCGGGTGTTCAGAGGCACCACGACGGCCCCCGCCCAGTGCGTGGCCAGGCAGGCGACCACCCAGTGCCACGTGTTCGGCGACCAGATCGCCACGCGGTCGCCCGCTGCCACGCCGTGCTGCACCAGCGCGGCCGCGGCCCGGCGCACCTCGTCGCGGAGCTGGGCGTAGGTGAGGGCGCGATCAGCGGTGATCACGGCTTCGTGGTCGGGCAGTGTTCGGGAGATCCGGTCCAGCACCGCAGGCGTGGTCTGCGGGACGCTCGTCATCGGTGGCTCCTTACCCGTATTGCCTGCTTGTTCAGCGCGTACCGGCGCTCTCCGGCGCGGATCGTCACCGGGCTAACAAAGCAAGTGCTTGGTAGGTTAGCCTACAGGGATGGAGGAGGTCCAGAAGTTCCGGGCGGAGGTCCGCGAGTGGCTCGCCGACAACTTGGTCGGTGAATTCGCCGCGCTCAAAGGCCTCGGTGGTCCCGGTCGTGAACACGAGGCGTTCGAGGAACGGCGCGCCTGGAATCAGCACCTGGCCAAGGCCGGTCTGACCTGCCTGGGCTGGCCTGTCGAGCACGGCGGGCGGGGCCTGTCGGTCGCGCACCGCGTCGCGTTCTATGAGGAGTATGCCCGCGCCGACGCCCCCGACAAGGTGAATCACTTCGGTGAGGAACTGCTCGGTCCGACGCTCATCGCGTTCGGGACACCGGAGCAGCAGCAGCGCTTTCTGCCGCGCATCCTCGACGTCACCGAGCTGTGGTGCCAGGGCTACTCCGAACCCGGCGCCGGCAGCGATCTGGCCAACGTGTCCACCACGGCCGAACTCGACGGCGACCAGTGGGTCATCAATGGCCAGAAGGTGTGGACGTCGCTGGCGCACTGGGCGCAGTGGTGCTTCGTGGTGGCCCGCACCGAGAAGGGGTCGAAGCGGCACTCCGGCCTGTCGTACCTCCTTGTCCCGCTGGATCAACCCGGCGTTGAGGTCCGTCCGATCGTGCAGCTGACCGGCGACTCGGAGTTCAACGAGGTCTTCTTCGACGACGCCCGCACGGACGCGTCGCTCGTGGTCGGCGAGCCGGGCGATGGCTGGCGCGTGGCCATGGGCACGCTGACCTTCGAGCGGGGTGTCTCGACGCTGGGTCAGCAGATCCGTTACGCGCGTGAGCTTTCCGGCATCGTCGCGCTGGCGCGAAGCAACGGCACCATCGACGACCCGCTGATCCGCGAGCGGCTGACTCGGGCGTGGGTGGGACTGCGCTCGATGCGGTCGTACGCGCTGGCGACCATGGACGTGGAGCGGCCGGGGCAGGACAACGTCTCCAAGCTGCTGTGGGCCAACTGGCACCGTGGGCTCGGTGAGTTGGCCATGGACGTCGCGGGCAGGGAAGGCCTGGTGCTCAAGGAGGCCGGCGATTCGGTCGACTTCGACGAATGGCAGCGGCTCTACCTGTTCTCCCGCGCCGACACGATCTACGGCGGCTCGAACGAGATCCAGCGCAACATCATCGCCGAGCGCGTGCTCGGCCTGCCGAGGGAAGTCAAAGGATGACGCTTTCGATCGCACCCAAGGAGATCGACGGACACGGCCTGCTCACGGGCAAGGTCGTGGTGATCACGGCCGCGGCCGGCACCGGAATCGGGTCGGCGGCGGCCCGTCGTGCGCTCGCCGAGGGCGCGGACGTCCTGATCTCCGACTTCCATGAGCGCCGACTCGGTGAGACCAGGGACGAACTCGCCGCTCTTGGCCTGGGCCGGGTGGACTCGGTCGTCTGTGACGTGACGTCATCGGAGGCCGTCGACGCCCTGATCGCGTCGGCCGCCGACAAGATGGGCCGCATCGACGTCCTGATCAACAACGCCGGTCTCGGTGGGCAGACGGCAGTGGTCGACATGACCGATGACGAGTGGGACCGGGTTCTCAACGTCACGCTCACGTCGGTGATGCGCGCGACCCGCGCGGCACTGCGCTACTTCCGCGACGCCGGTCACGGTGGCGTGATCGTCAACAATGCGAGCGTATTGGGTTGGCGTGCACAGCATTCCCAGTCCCACTACGCCGCCGCCAAGGCGGGTGTGATGGCCCTGACCCGGTGCAGCGCGATCGAGGCGGTCGAGTACGGCGTGCGGATCAACGCGGTGTCGCCGAGCATCGCACGGCACAAGTTCCTGGAGAAGACCAGTTCGGCTGATCTGCTGGACCGGCTGGCCTCCGATGAGGCCTTCGGTCGCGCGGCCGAGCCCTGGGAGGTCGCCGCCACCATGGCGTTCCTGGCCAGCGACTACGCGAGCTACCTCACCGGTGAGGTCATCTCGGTGTCGTCGCAGCGCGCCTGAGCGATGTGACCGATCCGCTGACCGTCCGCGCGTGACCTAACAAGTGCTTGGTTGGTAGGATTGCGAGATGGCGCCGGATACGCCCAGCCCTCCCGTCAGCCGACGCGACGAACTGCTCGCGCTGGCTGCCTCGATGATGGCCGAGCGCGGCCTGAAGGCCACCACGGTGCGGGACATCGCCGACGCCGCCGGGATCCTGTCCGGAAGCCTGTACCACCACTTCTCCTCGAAAGAGGAGATGGTCGACGAGGTGCTGCGCAGCTTCCTGGACTGGCTGTTCGCGCGCTATCAGGAGATCATCGACAGCGAGCCCAATCCCCTGGAGCGGCTCAAGGGACTGTTCATGGCGTCATTCGAGGCCATCGAGCACCGTCACGCGCAGGTCGTGATCTACCAGGACGAGGCCAAGCGACTGTCCTCCCAGCCTCGGTTCTCCTACGTCGACGCCCGCAATCGCGAGCAGCGCAAGATGTGGGTCGACGTGCTCAACCAGGGCATCGCCGAGGGGGTCTTCCGGCCCGACCTCGACGTGGACCTGGTCTACCGATTCATCCGTGACACCACGTGGGTGTCCGTGCGTTGGTATCAGCCCGACCGTGGACTGACGGCCGAACAGGTCGGAAGGCAGTACCTGTCCATCGTCCTCGGCGGAATCACCAACAGTCCTGCAGTGCAACCCAATTCGAAGGAGAAAAGAGATGGCTGAGGCGTACGTCATCGACGCTGTGCGCACCGCGGTCGGTAAGCGCAACGGTTCGCTGGCCGGAGTGCACCCGGTGGATCTCGGGGCGCTCGGCTGGCGCGCACTCTTCGACCGGGTCGACGACGTGATCGCCGGCTGCCTGGACACCATCGGCGGTCAGGCCGGCAACATCGGCCGACTGTCCTGGCTGGCCGCCGGATTCCCCGAAGAGGTTCCCGGCGTCACCGTGGATCGGCAGTGCGGCTCCAGTCAGCAGGCCATCTCCTTTGGCGCACAGGCGATCATGTCCGGCACCGCTGACCTGATCGTGGCCGGTGGCATGCAGAACATGAGCCAGATCCCGATCAGTTCGGCGATGACGGTGGCCGAACCGTTCGGGTTCACCTCGCCCACCAACGAGTCGAAGTCCTGGCTGCACCGCTACGGCGACCAGGAGATCTCCCAGTTCCGCGGTTCCGAACTGATCGCGGAGAAGTGGAACATCTCCCGCGAGGAGATGGAGCGGTACGCGCTCACCAGCCACGAGAGGGCCTTCGCTGCGATCCGCGCCGGGCACTTCGACAACGAGATCGTGACGGTGGAGACCGAGCACGGGCCGTTCCGCGTCGACGAGGGTCCGCGCGAGTCGTCCCTGGAGAAGATGGCCGGCCTCAAGACCCTGGTCGAGGGTGGCCGCATCACGGCTGCGATGGCCAGCCAGATCTCCGACGGCGCCAGCGCGGTGCTGCTGGCCTCCGAGCAGGCGGTCAAGGACCACGGCCTCAAGCCGCGCGCCCGGATCCATCACATCAGCGCCCGCGGCGCCGACCCGGTGTTCATGCTGACCGGTCCCATCCCGGCGACGCGCTACGCGCTGGAGAAGACGGGCCTGTCGATCGACGACATCGACACCGTCGAGATCAACGAAGCCTTTGCGCCGGTGGTCATCTCGTGGCTCAAGGAGATCAAGGCCGATCCCGAGAAGGTGAACCCCAGTGGCGGCGCCATCGCGCTCGGGCATCCGCTGGGCGCCACGGGCGCCAAGCTGTTCACCACCATGCTGAACACGCTGGAGCGCACGGGTGGTCGCTACGGTCTGCAGACCATGTGCGAGGGCGGCGGCACCGCCAACGTCACCATCATCGAGCGACTCTGAGCTTCCTTTACCCGCGATCGAGCTTCTCTACCGCGAGCGGGCTGGGGTCCCCGCTCGCGGGGCGTCTGTACGCAACACTCCGGTGAAATGCGTACAAATCCGGCCGCTCGTCGGGCTTTCCGGGGCTAGTGCTCGTGCAGGATCACGCCGCGGATGTTGCGACCCGCCCGCATGTCCTCGTACCCGAGGTTGACCTCGCCGAGCTTGTACTCGTGGGTGACCGCCTCGTCGAGCAGCAGCTTGCCCTCGCGATACAGGCTGAGCAGGCGTGGGATGTCGGCCCGCGGGTTGGCTTCGCCGTAGAGGCTGCCCAGCAGCCGCTTTTGGAACAGCGTGAACATCGTCATCGACAGCGTTGGGGTGACGTCCTCCACGGCGGCGATCGCGGTCATGACGACGGCCCCGCCCTTGCGGATGATGTTGGCGGCCTCCTCGAGCATGGCTCCTTGGAGCAGGCCCATCGTCAGGATCGCGGAATCGGCCATCACGCCCCGGGTCAGGTCCGCAACCAGGGCCGTGGCTTCCGGCATCGAGGTGACAAAGTGCGTCGCCCCGAACTCAATTGCCTTGTCCCGCTTGGACCCGACGATGTCGACGACAACGATGTGTTCCGCACCGGCCAGTCGGGCGCCCTGGATCGCGCCGCTGCCGATGCCGCCGCAGCCGATCACCACCACGGTGTCACCCGGTCTGACGTCGGCGGTGTTGACCGCCGAACCCCAACCGGTGGTGATCCCGCAGCCGAGCAGGCAGGCCCGCGACAGCGGCAGATCGTCGTCGATCTTGACCACCGAGGCCACCGGCACGGTGCCGTACTGCGAGAACGTCCCCACCAGCGCGATCACGCCGACGTCCTGCCCGCTGCTGGTGTGGCGCCGGTAGCTGCCGTCCAGTTGGGTGCCGGTCATGATGAAAGCGCCCAAGTCGCAGAGGTTCTGGTGACCAGTGGAGCAGAACCGGCATCGCCCGCACGCGGGAAGGAAGGACGCGACGACGTGGTCTCCGGGCTTGAGGCCCTGCACACCCGGGCCGACCTCCTGAACAATACCCGCACCCTCGTGCCCGCCGATCAGCGGCAGCGGCGCGGGCAGGTCACCGGTGCGGACGTGCTCGTCCGAGTGGCACAGTCCGGTGGCCTCCCACGACACCAGAACCTCCCCGTCCTTCGGCGGGTCGAGATCGATCTCCTCGATGGTCCAGTCACCACCGAACTCCCAGAGAATCGCAGCATTCGTCTTCATGGGCCCACCTCCGGGTGACGCGATGTGTCTGCGCCCCGAGTGTAGGAAGGGCGTGCGGCCGCGGAGGCGGATTTGACCAACGCCGATTCGCGTACGTCAGTGCAGGGCCAGGACCAGGCCCGCCATGGCGATGAGCCAACTCGCGAAACTGCCGACCAGAAAGTACTCGGTGACCGCGTCGATGCCCGACCCGTTCTCCTCCTTGCGTTGGGCATTCAACTCCGGGAACCGGATGATGCCCTTGGCCGCGACCACCGCGGACGCCGCCCCGAGCTGCCCGCCCAGACCCAGGCCGACGATGAGCAGGCGCTCCATCGGCCCGAGCAGTCTGCCGCCCTTGAGGCGGTCCGAGGGCTGGGGTTCACCGACTGGCCGCACCGCGCCGACAGCGCCAAGGATCAAGCGCACCAACTGATTCGCCGTGACGAGTTGCAGCAGGATCACGCCGACGATCATCAATGCGCGGTTCGGGTCGAGGTGTCCGAGACCCACCCAGTCCAGCCAGCGGTTGAGCAGGCCGCCAGCGGGTGACGTCCACCCCGCGAGGATGAGCGGCAGTCCCACACCGAGACCGAACGTCGTCAGGGCCGAACCCTGGCGCGTACCCGTCCGTTCGGCGCGAGCCGACAGCAGGACCCAGAGCACCGACAACGCCGCCGCCGCGGTGAGCAGGACGATGTCGCCGGGACGCCACAGCGCGCCGACCACGGCGCACGCCAGGACCGTGACGGGGCCCGTGGCCAACGGCAGCCAACGGGCTCCGGTGAGTCTGCGGCAGATGTCCGCAGCGCCGACGGCGATCAGGAACACCGCCAGTGCGCTCATCGCACGCCCCGAAGCTCTTCGGCGGTTGTCAGCAGCAGATCGAGACCGTCCCGGCCGGCGCGCTGTGACACCGCCGACGCGCTGATCTGCTCTGTCACCGCCAACTCCTTCTTGGATCGCCCCTGCCGCAGTCCGGTCAGGATTCGCAGGGAGCGCTGGTCCAACGATCCAAGCAGATGGTCCCGACACATCAGAGCGGCGTTGACGGCACGTGGATCGGGGCCGTCGGTGGGGGCGAGTCGGTAGGCCGTCCGGACATGGGCCAGACCCGACTGCTGCTGGGCTGCTGCGATCCATTCGATGGCTTCGCGGGCCGCCCACCATCCGGGACCGTCCTGGATTCCGGAGTCCGTGTCGAGTCGGGCGACCTCACCCCAGCCGATGCCGAATCGGATGTCGATGTCGGGGGCGACAGCCAGGCGTATCGACAGTGCGGCGTCGACCGCGTGGCCGACGGTGTCGTAGCTGCCCTGGAACTCGTCGCCGACCGTCAGGGCGGGGGCGTCGACGGCATGCTCGGTCACCGAGGTCAGTGCCAGGGCTGCCGAGAGTCGCCGATGCAGTGCCTGCCGGTCGGGATGGCTGCGTGATCCGACGACGTCGCCGATCAGCGGCGCCACAACCAATGAAGTGCCCGTCTTCACTGAAGCCATATGAAGACTATAGCTTCATTATGAAGAAATGAAGCTGATCACTTCAGTCTGAGATGGCTCCTGCTGCCGACCGCAGGTGTCGCACCGCGTCGTCGACGATCGAGTCGATCAACTCGGCGCACGACGGCAGGTCGTCGAGGATGCCCGCGACCTGGCCCGACGCCAGCACGCCGGCCTCGGTGTTGCCCTCGACCAGGCCGGCCTTGAGCAGCATCGGAGTGTTGGCCGCCATCACGACCTGAGACCAGGTGAGGTCCTTGCCGTGCCGCATCGCCAGGCCGTCGCTGATCATCGAACGCCAGGACATGCCTGTCATCTTCTTGAACTTCTGTGCGTTGCCGATCGCTGCGCTGAACCCGCGCACGCGAGATCCGCTCTCAAGCTTCTCGACCAGGCCGGTACGAAGCACCCGGTGCGGCATCCCGTCGACGCGGGTGGACACCACCGTGCCGTCCAGGCCGGACTCGAGGTATCGACGTTTCACGTCGTCGGGAACGGTGGAGTCCGACGTGAGGAGGAACCGCGTGCCCATCGCGACGCCCGCCGCGCCATAGGACAACGCCGCGGCCAAGCCACGCCCGTCGAAGAACCCGCCCGCGGCCACGACCGGCATGCCGGTGTCGGCGACGGCGTCGAGCACCGACGGCAGCAGCAGGGTCGTGGCGACCGGCCCGGTGTGACCTCCGCCCTCACCACCCTGCACGATGACGGCGTCGGCGCCCCAACCGGCGACCTTTTTGGCGTGTTTGGCCGCACCCACAGACGGGATCACCACGACGCCGGCCTCTTTGAGCTTGGCGATGAGATCCGGTTTGGGAGCCAAAGCGAAGGAGGCGACTTTGACTCCTTCGCGGATCAGGAGGTCGACGCGCTCGTTCGCGTCGCCGGCGTCGGCGCGGATGTTGATGCCGAACGGTTTGTCGGTGGCCGCCTTGACCTTGCTCACGGCGGTCTGCAGTTCCTCGAGCGTCATGGTCGCCGACGCCAGGATGCCGAGTCCGCCCGCGTTCGAGGTCGCCGACACCAGCCGTGCTCCGGCCACCCAGCCCATGCCGGTCTGCACGACCGGGTGCTCGATTCCGACGAGCTCAGTCAGCGCGGTCTTGAGCTTGGTCATGCGCGCACTTCTTTGTCGCGCAACGCCTTCGGGTCGAGTTCGGCGATGAGTTCCAGCTCCTGCGCGGAGGGCAGTCGCGTCACCTCGGCCTCGCCGAGACCGTGCACCTCGAACGAGGTGTTCTCGGCGACCTGATCCGCCTCGACGCCGGGATGCAGCGACACTGCCCGCATCGTGTGGTCGGGCCCGTTGAAATCGAACACACCGAGGTTGGTGACAACGCGGTGGATGTTGGCGAACCGGTAGGCCGGGTTGTCCGAATCCACCTTGTCCCAGCCGATTCCGGACACGATGTCGACCGAGTCGCAGAACACGCGCGTGGAGTGGTTGCCCACCCAGTAGCTGGTCGCGTGGTTGATCGTGTTGCCCGGGGCGCCGCGCACACCGAACATCTGGCGGGTCGGCTGCTGAATCGGTCCGAAGGCCGACAGGTTCTGGTTGCCGAATCGGTCGATCTGGTTGGCGCCCATGACAACGTGGCGTCGGCCCCATGCCAGGGTCTCGAAGACCCGTCCGAACGGCATCCAGCCCTCGATCGCGGCGGGCGCTCCGATCGCCGGGGTGTCGGCGATCAGTCGGGCCTCACCGTCGGTGAGGACGATGTCGGGGGAGAAGGTCAACCGGGCCAACCTGGCGCCGATCGAGACGATGGTCGTCATCGGGCTGACCATGATCTCTCCCGCATCGCGGAACAGTTCGGCGCATGCGACGGTGCACACCTCGGCACGACTGGCGGAAATCACTTCGATGCCTCCTGAGCAGCCTTGAAATCCCGGACAGCGGCCTGGTAGTCGGCCTCACTGCCGGCCAGGTAGGTCTTGACGAACTCGGCCCAGCCCTCATCGGAACCAGCCGCCTCGGCGTAGTGCCGCTGGAATCTCTCGTCACGGCGGTAATCGGGCTCGGCGGTGGTGAAGTGGGCACCGCCCGGGGCCTCCACCACCGTGTCGACCATCATCCGGTTGACCAACAGCGCCTGTGGCGGAACGGATTTCACCAACTCTTCGGTGGAGACCACCTTCTCGACCGACAGCACGCGCCGCTGCGCGGCCATCAGGAACAGATCGTCGAAGTACGGGTCGATACCGGTGTAGGCCGCGTTTCCTCTTTCGTCACCGATGTTCAGATGCGCGAAGGCCACATCCAGGTTCAGTGCGGGCATGGCGATCAGTTCCTCGTACCCGTCGCCCGTGGGGTAGGGCGAGCGCACGGTCTTGAGTTCGTCCCCCCAGAAGCGGCGCACATCGCTGCCCAGCCCCGCGCGGATCGGCAGGAACGGCAGACGCTGCGCGGCCGCCTGCAACCCGCAACGCAGCATGCCCTCGTCCATCTCACGCGCCTCGATCGCACCCGAGGTGCGGGCCTTGGCGAACCAGGGGTCGTAGAACGGCGGCGAATCCAACGAGACGAAGCCGTAGTACACGCGCTTGACCTTCCCGGCCGAGCACAGCAGGCCAAGGTCCGGTCCGCCGTAGGTGACCACGGTGAGGTCGGTGACATCGGTGCGCAGCAGTGCCCGCACCAGCGCCATCGGCTTGCGCCGCGACCCCCAACCGCCGATACCGATCGTCATACCGCTCTCCACCGAGGCGACCGCCTCATCGAGCGTCGTGCGCTTGTCTGTCATGCCTTCTCGCCCTTCGAGGTTCCGGCGAACGCGTCGCGGTGCTCGTCGGAGACACCGGACAGGTTGAGTTCGAATGTGAAGCCCTGCTCCATGCGGTATCTCGCGTTGACGGGCTGGACGTCGATGAAGTTCAGCGCCTCCTTGGCGGCGCGGATCACCCGGGTGTCCTTGCTCGCGATGTCGCGGGCGACGCGCAGCGCGGACTCGTCGAGTTCGGCGCGCGGAACCACCTCGTGCACCGACCCGAAGTGGTGCAGGGTTTCGGCGCTCACGGTCGCGGCGGTGAAGAACAGTCGGCGCATCATGTGCTGTGGCACCAGACGCGACAGGTGGGTGGCCGCACCGAGGGCACCGCGTTCCACCTCGGGCAGGCCGAATTTCGCGTCATCGGACGCGACGATCACGTCCGCGTTGCCGACGAGGCCGATACCGCCGCCGACGCAGAAGCCGTTGACCGCGGCGACCACCGGAACCTCGCATTCGTAGACCGCTTTGAACGCTGCATAGCAGCCGCGGTTGGCGTCGATGAGCGCCGTGAAGCCCTCGGTGTTCTGCATCTCCTTGATGTCCACACCCGCGTTGAAGCCGCGGCCCTCGGCCCGCAGGATCACCACGTGGGTGCTGCGGTCGCGGCCCGCCGCGGTGATGGCGTCGGCGAGTTCGAACCAGCCCGCCGACGGGATGGCGTTGACCGGGGGGTAGTTGACGGTGACCGAGACGATGCCCGGTTCGACTGTCGTGGTGGTGATCGTCATCGAGTCACTTCCTGGAGGGGTCGCTACCTAAGCAAGCACTTGCTTGGTACGCTAGCACAGTGACTGACGCGCCTGGAATCAATCTGCAGCTGACCGGTCGGGTGGTTCTGGTCACCGGCGGTGTGCGTGGGGTGGGCGCCGGTATCAGCGCCGTCTTCGCCGGTCAGGGTGCCACGGTGGTGACCTGCGCACGTCGGCCGGTCGAAGGCCTGCCGTATGAGTTCCACTCCTGCGATGTGCGCGACGACTCCTCGGTCGCGGCGCTGATCGACACCGTCGTGGCGAAGCACGGCCGGCTCGATGTCGTGGTGAACAACGCCGGCGGATCGCCCTATGTGGCGGCGTCCGAGGCATCGGCCAAGTTCAGCACGAAGATCGTCGAACTCAACCTGCTCGGTCCGCTCTCGGTCGCCCAGCACGCCAACGAGGTGATGCAGAAACAGGACACCGGCGGGACGATCGTGAACATCTCCAGCGTCAGCGGTCGCAGGCCCACCCCCGGCACCGCGGCCTACGGTGCCGCCAAGGCGGGGGTGGACAGCCTCACCAGCACACTGGCGGTCGAATGGGCCCCCAAGGTCCGGGTGAACTCAGTCGTGGTCGGCATGGTCGAAACCGAACAGTCCGAACTGTTCTACGGCGACGCCGACTCGATTGCCGCGATCTCGAAGAACGTGCCGCTCGGCCGGCTGGCCAAGCCCGCCGACGTCGGTTGGGCCGCAGCATTCCTGGCGTCGTCGGCCGCCTCCTACATCAGCGGCGCCTCACTCGAGGTGCACGGCGGCGGCGAACCGCCGCACTACCTGTCGACGACAACCGCAGACATCAAGTAAGGAGACACACTCACATGGGACTTCTCGACGGCCGGGTGGTCATTGTCACGGGCGCCGGTGGCGGCATCGGCCGCGCACATGCGCTGGCGTTCGCCGCTGAAGGAGCCCGAGTCGTGGTCAACGACATCGGCGTGGGTCTGGACGGCTCGCCCGCCGGCGGCGGCAGCGCCGCACAGGGTGTCGTGGACGAGATCGTCGCCGCCGGTGGCGAAGCCGTGGCCAACGGTTCCAACGTCGCCGACTGGGGTCAGGCCGAGGCGCTGATCCAGACCGCGGTCGACACCTTCGGTGGGCTCGACGTGCTGGTCAACAACGCCGGCATCGTCCGGGACCGGATGTTCGCCAACACCTCCGAGGAGGAGTTCGACGCGGTCACCGCGGTGCACCTCAAGGGGCACTTCGCCACGATGAAGCATGCCGCGTCGTATTGGCGCGCGCAGTCCAAGGCCGGCAACGCGGTGGACGCCCGCATCATCAACACCAGTTCGGGTGCGGGCCTGCAGGGCAGTGTGGGACAGGCGAACTACAGCGCGGCCAAGGCCGGCATCGCGGCACTGACGCTCGTGGCCGCGGCCGAGATGGGACGCTACGGCGTCAGCGTCAACGCCATCGCGCCCTCGGCGCGCACCCGGATGACCGAGACGGTCTTCGCCGACATGATGGCGACGCAGGGCCAGGATTTCGATGCGATGGCGCCGGAGAATGTCTCGCCGCTCGTGGTGTGGCTCGGCAGTGTCGAATCCCGCGATGTCACCGGCCAGGTGTTCGAAGTCGAGGGTGGCAAGATCCGGGTGGCCGAAGGCTGGGCGCACGGGCCGCAGATCGACAAGGGTGCCCGCTGGGACCCCGCCGAACTGGGGCCGGTGGTCAACGACCTGCTTGCCAAGGCTCGGCCGGCGGTGCCGGTGTACGGGGCCTGACTTTCGCCCGGCTTGAAACAACGGCCCGCCTGAGTGTTCAGGCGGGCCGTCGTGCTTTCAGCGGCCGCGGTGTGGACATGGCCCCGAGTGCCGCCCACCAAGCGGCGTGCTGTGGCCGTCGTGGCGGGGTTGTTCCTCTTGACAGGGGTGGGGATCGCCGGTTGGATCATGCGGTATCGAGTTGGTCATCTGTCCATGTCGTGTGACCTACTTGCGTGGGAGGTGTAACCCCGCCCGCGACCACATCACCAGCAGAAACGGAGTATCAACGTGTTTGAAGACCTCGCCGGTAAGACCGCCGTGATTTCCGGCGGCGCCCGCGGACAGGGCGCGTCCCATGCGCGAGCCCTCGCCGCGCTCGGGGTGAACGTCATGATCACCGACATCCGTGACGAGCTCGGCGCCGCTGTGGCCGAGGAGATCGTCAGCGCCGGCCATCAGGCGACGTATCGCCACCTCGACGTGCGTTCGACCGCGGACTGGGCCGCTGCGATCGAAGCAGCCGAGAAGCAGTTCGGCGCCGTGAACATCTCGATCAACAATGCAGGTGTGGTGCAGTGCGCCCCTGTCGATCTGTGCACCGACGAGGACTGGGACGAGGTCATCGGGGTCAACCTGGCCGGCGTCTTCCGCGGCATGCGGGCGGTCATCCCGGCGATGCGCCGCGCCGGCGGTGGTGCGATCGTCAACATCTCCTCGGTGTTCGGCGTCAAGGGCACCTGGGGTTACGCCGGATACGTCGCGAGCAAGGCCGGCGTCGCCGGAATCACGAAGTCTGCGGCGCTGACCTACGCGGCCGACAACATCCGGGTCAACGCGATTGCCCCCTCCTCCGTCGACACGCCGATGCTCGACGAAGAGAAGGTGATCATGGCGGAGAACCCGTACTTCGACTTCGACGAATGGATGGCGAGCCAGCCGATCCCGCGGATCGCGCAGCCGCAGGAGGTCACCGATCTCCTGCTCTACCTGGTCTCCGAGCGCTCCCGTTACTGCACCGGTGGCATCTACCCGATTGACGGTGGAATTCTCGCGGGCTGAGGTTCCCGGAGACACCGCGCAAATGGCAATCGGCCCCCTCGTGATCGAGGGGGCCGACGCGCTTCATGGTGGCTTGTTGGTCAGGCGGCATCCCTGGCCGCGGTGTCGCCGCTGCCGGAGTCGACCGCCCTGTCGAGGTTCCCGCTGATTCGGTCGCGTGCGTCCGTGACTGACTGCGTGACGTTGTCGCGGATCTCAGTGACGGTGGCGCGGATCCGGTCGCGCCGAGCCGTGCGCTTGGCGTCGGCCTCGGCCCTGCGCTCGGCGCGCTTGGCCGCGAACTCCGACCGCTCGGCATCCAACTGCTTGACGGCAGTGGCTCTGGCCGGCCCGGTCGTGGTCAGCGGTTCGCCTTCGGGCGCAGCCGTTTTGGCGGTCAGCGTGGTCACCGACGACTGTGGGAAGTGTCTGCGGATCTCCTCGACGGTGTCGGTGATCGAATCCTTGACGAACTTCACCGTCGCTTCGCCGACGTCGCGGATGCCCTGGGCGGCGGTCTCGGCGATGGCCCGACCGTCGAGGTCGAACACGGGCTGGCGCATGTTGTAGAGCGCGGTCTGCGGGGCGACGATCAGATCGCGCACGTTGACCAGCATCTTGGTCAGATAGTCGGCCTCACCGACCTCTTGGCCGGCCCAGCTCTTCAGAGTCCAGCCACCGTCGCCGTTCTCCTCGACCACCACGATGTCGGTGTTCTTCAGCGAGTGCGTGAAGAACAGTCCCAGGTTGGGGTTGTCGACGTTCATCAGGGTCCAGGCCATGATCGTCAAACCGTGCGAGAAGGCCCCGACGTTGATCTGGCCGTCGTTGTTGGTGTCGCCGTCGTTGCGCATCTGCTCGAGCGCGGCATCGACACGGGCATCGAACTCGTTGCCGTCCTCGGCCCCCGGGATGCGCAGGAATCGCAGGCCCAGCGCCCAACCCAGTGGCATGAGCCCATAGAAGACGCGGCCGATGCCGCTCACCTGCGAGGTGTTCTCGAAGACTCCGGCATAGATCTCCTGGATGCCCGCCGGTGATCGGGGATCCAGCGGATCGAACGTGCCGATGACGATCGGGGTCTTCTCCAGCTCGTCGGCCAGCGGCGCAGCGGTCTGTTGAGTGCGGATCATGGTGGACGTGTAGAGATTGTCGAAGGCAGACGGATCGATGCCCTCACCCTGGAGCTTGGCCGACACGTTCTGGGCCTGAGTCTGGCCGGTGGGCGTCAACCCCGGCCCGGGAACCGTGGTGTTGATGTAGTCCGAGACGTTGCCCTCCGATTCGCCGTGCCTGATGAAGGTGACGGTCATGGCGCCGGCCGGTATCGCGGCCAGGACCACCATGACCAGGGCTGTCAGCGCGGCGAGCAGGGTTGTCCGGGCTGTGCGGCGGCCCGCGGTCGGTTGGTGGTGCATCACATCTCCATCTCTGTGTCCCCCCCGGGATATGCACCAGTTCACACTGGCCCCCGCGGTGTGCGCTGGATCACTGTACAAGATGAAGAAACTGTCCTCAGCCACGGACTCGGCCACCTCCATGCGCGCCACGCTGTGGTGTCCCGGCAGGACGGCCTCGCCGTGATTCACCACGTGAGACTGGGAGTGCGAACCGGCCGGGACCGCAGGTGCGTGCTCGGCAATGTCACCGGTCGGCGGCGGCCACCGCGCCGGTCTGGCAGAGGTTCTCGACATCGGATTCGGAGAAGCCGAGCTCGCGGAGAACCTCCGCGGTGTGCTCGCCGATAGTCGGGGCCAGCCGCAGCGTCGCCACCCGCTCGCCGTTGAACGGCACCGCCGGGTTCGCCTGCTGTATCCGCCCCAGCACGGGGTGATCCGCACCGCCGACGTGACCGCCGGCCCGGATCTGCGGGTGCTCGGCCAACTTGTCCAGCGACACGACGGGGGCGGCCGGAATGCCCCAGGACAGCAGCTGCTCGACGGCGTCGGCCGTCGTCATCGTCGAGAACCGTTGTGCGGCCGCTTTCAGGATCGGTCCCCCCGCCCGGCCCGCGCCGGTGTCGGGAAGGTCTGCGGCGCCCTCGATTCCGAGTTCCGTGGCAAGACGCTTGAGACGCGCGGCGGTCACCAGGACGTAGGCCAGATGGCCGTCGCTGGTCCTGGTCAACCGGAATGTGCGGGCCACCGGCGGTTCCGGGTTCTTCGGCACGGCCATGGTGTGGTCCATCATCCCGTCCGGCCAGAGGAAGGCCGTTGCGGCGCCCAGCATCTGGACCTCCAGCTCCGTGCCCCGGCCTGTCGACGTGCGCTGCAGCAGCGCGGCGGTGATGGCCTGTGCCGCGTACAGGCCGGTGAGCTTGTCCACGATTCCGTTCCGGATCAGGTCGGGTTCTCCGTCGTGGTGCTGAACGGCGGCGAATCCCGAAAGAGCCTGCACCACATGGTCATATGCGGGCAGCCCGCCGTAGGGTCCAGTAGCGCCGAAACCGTTGATCGCCACGTAGATCAGACGCGGACGGTCACGCCGGACGGTCTGTGCATCCAGCCCGAGCTTGGCCTCGACACCAGGCCGGAAGTTGTGCACCACCACATCGGCCCAATCAAGCAGCGCCGTGACCACGGGCGCGCAGTCGTCGTCGGTGAGGTCAAGGGCGATCGATCGTTTCGATCGGTTGAGGTTGGCGAAGTACGCCGACACCCCGTGCTCGCGCATGCCGATGGCGCGGATGATGTCACCGGTCACCGGCTCGACCTTGACCACGTCGGCACCCTGATCCCCGAGGATCATCGTCCCGAACGGGCCCGACATGTTGGCGGTGAAGTCGACGATGCGCACACCGGACAGCGGACCGGTCACTGCTCGCGCTCCAGCAGCGTCCCGGTGCCCAGTCCACCCCCGCAGCACATCGTGATCAGAGCTCGCCCGCTGCCGCGCCTCTCGAGCTCATGAACAGCCTTGGTGGCGAGCACGCAGCCGGTGCTGCCCAGCGCGTGCCCCATGGCGATCGCCCCGCCGTTGGGATTGACCCGGTCCCGGTCCGGTTTGATCTCCCGCTCCCAGGCCAAGACCACGGAGGCGAACGCCTCGTTGATCTCGACGACATCGATGTCCTCGATGGACAGATCGTTGCGTTCCAGCAGGGTGCGAGTGGCGGTGATGGGTTCGGCGAGCATCAACGTCGGATCACCGCCGACCAGGCAGGAGTCCAGCACCCGGGCACGCGGGGCCAACCCCAGTTCCTCGGCGCGGGCGCGCGTGGTCATCAGCACCGCCGAGCCGGCATCGGCGATCTGTGAGCTGGTGCCCGCGGTGTGCACACCGTTCTCGTCGAGCAGCTTCAGCCCGGCGAGGCCCTCGAGGGTGGATTCACGCAGGCACTCGTCGCGTTCGGTATGGATGACGTCGCCGGTGGGGCGGTCGTTCTCATCGAGCACCGGCGCGTCGACGGGAACGATCTGGCTGTCGAACCGCCCTTCCGCCCAGGCCTGCGCGGCGCGTTGCTGGGACTGCAGGCCGAGCTGGTCGGCATCATCGCGGGTGATCCGCCACTTCTTCGCGATCCGTTCCGCGGCCTGGAACTGCGTCGTGTACTCGTACCGGGGGAAGTAGGAGCGCGGAATCGCCTTGCCGACGCCCTTGGACAGGGTGGCGCCCAGCGGGACCCGGCTCATCACCTCCACACCGCAGGCGATCACCACACCGGCCAGACCGCCCGCCAGCAGGCCGTGCGCCAAAGTCATCGCCTGCTGGGAGGATCCACACTGGCTGTCGATCGTCGTGGCGGGCACACTCATGGGCAGTCCGGCGGTCAGCCAGGCCGTACGCGTGACGTTGAACCCCTGCTGCCCGACCTGGCCGATGCACCCGCCGATCACCTGGTCGACGTCGGAGGCATCGATGCCGGAGCGTTCGACGATCCCGTTGAGCACAGCGCCGAGCAGGTCCGCCGAATGAAAGGTGGACAGACTGCCGTTGCGCCGGCCGATCGGTGATCGCAGCGCTTCGACGATCACGACGTCCTGACCACTCCTGGGTGTCACCTGGTCTCCTTGTCGTCGATGCGGGGGTGCGTGTCGATGAGTTCGGCGATCTGCCTGCCGAACAGGGTCACTGCGTCGTCGGCGTCGGCGAGGAATCCCGTTTGAAGATGAAAGTCATGCCACCGGTTGGGATATCGGTGATGGAGCAGGCGCCCGCGTGCCGCGGTCATGCAGCGCTCGAGCTCGTCCGCATCCTGGGCGAGGGGGTCGTCGCCCGCAGAGTGCATGACGATCGGCGGCAGCGATGAGAGGTCACCGTGGATGGGGGAGATGCCGGGGTCGTGCGCATCGTGGCCGCCCGCGTAGAAGGCGCACCACTGTGTCATCAGCGCGGGGATGATCAGTGGATCGTTTCCTGCCACCCTCCTGGCGGCCTGGTCGACGGCCAGGTCCAGCCACGGGCAGATCAGCCCGAGTGCGACGGGGGTCGGCAGCGATGAGTCTCGAATCCGTTGAGCCAGTGCGAGTGTCAGCCCGCCCCCGGCCGAGTCGCCCGCCACGGCGACCGTGCCCACCTGCCCGCTCAGGGCGTGATACGCCTGCAACGCGTCCTCCAGTGCGGCGGGGAACGGGTGTTCGGGGGCCAGTCGGTAGTCGACGGCGACGATCTCGACGCCGGCGGCCGCCGCCAGCGCTCCGGTCAGGCCCGCGTAGCCGCGTGCGCTGCCCGAGGCGTATCCGCCGCCGTGCAGGAAGAGGATCGCGGTGTCGCGGCGTGCGTCGACCGGTATGGCCTTCACCACCGGGATGCCGGCCAGATCCGCGGTCTCGATCGCCACTCCCGGGGGCACCTTCGACGCACCGGCGATCGCCTCGACCACGCGTCGTTTGGTGGCCATCGACAGCAGATCGGTGGTGAACAACGGGCGCACCGCGCGCAGCCCGATCCGCAGCAGACTCGGTGGAAGCCGCACTGAACTCTCCTGAAGTAAGCACTTGCTCTGTTAAGTAAGTGCTTGCTAGCGTATGTTATCCAGATCACAACTGGCAATGGGTATGACAGGGGTCACCAATGGCGGAGGTGGACGGCCAGCGGGTCGAGGTGCTGATCCTCGGCGGCGGACTGTGCGGGATCGCGGCCGCAATAGAACTGGGACGGGCCGGCATCCACGATGTCGTGATCGCCGAACGGTCCGATGCCGTCGGCGGTACATGGCATCACAACACGTACCCGGGCTGCGCTGTCGACATCCCCTCGCACGTGTACTGCTTCTCGTACGCGCTCAAGCCGGACTGGTCGCGCGTGTACGGCCTGCGGCATGAGCTCGAGAGCTATATCGGGGACGTGGTCGACGACTTCGGAGTGCGCGACAAGGTGCGACTTCAGACCGAGGTGCTCGACGCCCGGTGGGACGCCGAGGACCGGCGCTGGCACATCGAGACCAATCGCGGCGTGTACCGAGCGCGGTTCTTCGTGATCGCCGCGGGCCCACTGCACGAGCCTGTGATCCCCGACCTGCCCGGCCGGGACTCCTTCCAGGGCCTGGCATTCCACTCCTCGTGTTGGCCGTCGGACGTCGACCTGACCGGGCGGACGGTGGTGGCGATCGGCACCGGCGCGTCGGCCATCCAGTTCGTTCCGGCGGTGCAACCCCAGGTCGCCAAACTCACGCTGCTGCAGCGGACCCCGGCCTGGGTGATGCCCAAGCCGGATTGGTCGATCTCCGAAAGGTCGAAGCGATGGCTGGCGCGCCTGCCGGTGCTCATGCGCGTCATCCGATTCTTCACCTGGTTGTTCATGGACGTCTTCCTCGCCGCCGCGATCCGGTCGCCGCGCTTCGCCGGGGTGATGGGGCTCTTCGGCAGGATTCACATCCGCCGGTGGATCAAGGACGCCGCGACGCGCAAGGCGCTGACGCCCAGTTATCTGCCGTCATGTAAGCGGATCGGGTTCTCCAACGACTACTATCGGGCACTCGCCCAACCCAACATCGAGTTGGTGACCTCGCCGGCGGTCGCGCTCCGTGAGCACTCGGTCGTCACTGCCGATGGGCGCGAGATCGAGGCCGACACCGTCATATTCGGCACGGGTTTCCACACCCTGCAACACCATCCGGTCGCCGAGCGTATTCGGGGCCGCACCGGCGAGACGCTCGCGCAGGTGTGGAAGGGCAACCCGACCGCGCACATGGGCACCACCATCAACGGATTTCCGAACGCGTTCATGATGTTCGGGCCCAATGTCGGCACCCTCTCGGGGTTCACCATGGCCGAGGCGCAGTCCAGGTATCTCGTCGGCGCCATCATGGAGACCAAGCGGGTCGGAGCCGACGCACTGGAGGTCACCGCGCGGGCGCAGGACGAGTTCGTCGCCGCGGCGGACAGGATGCTGGACAAGTCCACGCTGGCGCTCGGCGGATGCGACAGTTACTACCTCGCCGACGGCAACCGGCGGGTGTCGCTGGCGTGGCCCGGCACGATGTACTCGCTGACCCGCCGTCTTCGCAGGTTCGACCCGCCGTCCTACGAGGTCGTGGCGCGCCGCTGACTCCCGCGGCAATCGCCGAGAATCCGCCGCTCGGAGGGATGGTCGAAAGTAAGTGGTTACTGTAGGGTGCTGTTGCATGCGTCACAGCTGGGGTCGAATGTGTCGACCATCTCAACTGTGCGGGGGGCTTCACCGCGAGCCGCGAATCGGTGGCGGGCTTGCATGACCGGTGCGCTGCTCAGAACGCGCCGGACCGTGTCGAATGTCGGTGCCATCCCGGCGCGTAGCGCCGCAACCACCGGCCGCGCGGTCCAGTTGTTCGTAAATGTAGTGCGTTACAGCATCATTGATTCCCTCACGATGCGTCTTCCGGTTCGCGAGATGCTGACTCAGGCGTGGGCGCTGCTCAAGGTCACCGCAGTTCCGGGCCTGCTGATGGCCATTCCGTTCGGCGCCATGGTCACGGTCGTGACATCAGGTCTGGTGAACCAGGTCGGGGCGACGTCGCTGCTCGGCGCGGCCAGCGGCGTCGGCGTCGTCCGACAGGGTGCACCGATCACCGCGGGACTGCTCATGGGCGGGGCGGCAGCAGCGGCCATCGCGTCCGACTTCGGAGCCCGGGCGGTGCGGGAGGAACTCGAGGCGATGCGAGTGATGGGCGTCGACCCGGTCCGGCGTCTTGTCGTTCCCCGATTCCTGGGACTGCTGCTGCTTTCGCCCATGCTGTGCCTGTACATCATCGCGGCCGGCACCGGCGCCGCCTTCATCCTGGCGGTGACCGCCAGCGGGATGTCGCCGGGAAGCTTCTGGCAGTCGTTCGGGACGTTCGCCAAGGTGGCCGACATCTGGTTCGCCATCGGCAAATCCGTGGTGTTCGCCGCGATCGTGGCGATCGTGTCGTCGTTGCGCGGCATGGAGGCCAAGGGTGGTCCGCGCGGAGTGGCCGATGCCGTGAACTCCTCGGTGGTGCTCAACGTGGTGTGCATCGTGTTCGCCAACCTCGCGATCACCCAGGTGCAGACCATGTTCTTCCCCATGGAGGTGGCCTGATGCCACGCAGCGTCGCAACACCTTCCAAGCACTACAGCGTTCGATGGACACGGCCGGATCTCTGGCGCATCGGTGACGCACTTCTGCTTCCCGGTCGGTGGGTGGTCTTCATCGCGCAGACTCTGCTGACGCTGCCGATCACCATGCGTCGGTACCGCCGCGAAACGTTGCAGCAGATGAACAGCCTTGCCTGGGGCCGTGGTTCGCTCATCGTCGACGGTGGTGTGATCAGCGTGCTGCTGATCCTCGGAGTCGCGGTGGGTGCCTCACTGGCCGTGGAGGCCTTCGCGGTTCTCAACATCATCGGATTCGGCGCGCTGTCCGGGATTGTGGCCGGCGTGGGTGCGGTACGAGTGATCGCGCCATTGATCGGCGGCATCGCGTTCGCCTGTCAGATCGGGTGCCGGATGACCGCCGAGATCGGCTCGATGCGGATCTCCGATGAGATCGACGCGGTCGAATCGATGGGACTGCGGCCCATCCCGTACGTGGTCGGCACCCGGTTGATCGGCGGCCTGATCTGCGTCATCCCAGGCTATCTGGTCACTCTGGTGCTCACGTTCTTCGTGATGGACACCGTGATCAGGGTCTTCCACGGTGTGCCCGGTGGCACCTACAACCACTACTTCGTCGAATTCCTCACCCCGCAGGATCTGGCCTACTCGGTGATCAAGGTCTGCGTGTACTGCGTGGCCGCAACGGTGATCCACTGCTACTACGGATATTTCGCCAGCGGTGGTCCGGTCGGTGTCGGCCTGGCCTCGGGCCGGGCCGTCCGCGCCAGCCTGGTCGCCATCATGGTCCTGGATTTCGCCACCACCGTGATGCTGTGGGGCATCCGGCCCGAGTTCGTGTTCACGGGGTAGATGCACATGACCCTGATACATGGTTCGGCGGACCGGGAACGGCGCACCCTGAAGCTCGCCGGCCTCGCCACGGTGGTGTGCGCGGCGGCGGCCCTGCTCCTGGTGGTCAACAATCCGTTCGCCGGCCGGCCGCCGGGCACCATCACCGTGACGATCGATTCCCCGTACGTCGGACAGGGCGTCGCGCAGGGCACCGCGGTGGTCATGCACGGGGTGCCGGTCGGCGAGGTCACCAGAGTCACCAGTGTCGCCGGGGGCGGAGTGCGGCTCACCACCGACCTGCAGGCCCGCGCGGTCGCCGGCCTGACCGACACCATGGGCGTCGACTTCAGGCCGATCAACTACTTCGGCGTCACCGGGGTCAACCTACTGGCCGGGACTGGTGGCGCGGCGTTGCACGACGGAATGCGGGTCAGCACCGCCCCCCGCGGAAACTTCACGCTCCAGGCGCTGCTGTCCCAGCTCGGGGAGGTGTCCACCGGCGTGCTGACACCGCAGCTGGTCGATGTCGTCGAACGGGCCACCCGTTACACCGATGCGCTGAATCCCCTGATCGAGACGGCCTTGATCGCAGCCAACTCGGTGGCCCAGGTGCAGACGGTGAGCACCGAGAGGCTGCTCGCCAACGCCACCGGCCTCAGCGTCGTGTTCCCGTCAACTGTCGAGTCAATGGTCAACGCGGGCAACAGCTTTCTGCACGACGATGCCAACTGGGAGGGGCGCAGCCACGCGGATTACACCGACGAGGAATGGGAGACGTTGTTCATTCCGACCCTGGAACTGGCCTCCGGCGGTCTGTTCGCCGACATCGGCAAGCTGGAATCCAGTCACATCCGTGATCTGCGGCCGGTGACCGACATCGTCAAGGCGTTGACCGATGTGGTGCCGCCGTTGATTCGGCCCGAAGGGTTCGCCGAGACGATGACCGAACTGCGCACCCGGTTCGAGCGACTGTACGAGGGCACCCCGGATCAGCGCGCCCTCCAGGTTCGGGTGGTGCTCGACGCCCTGCCGGGGGTCGCGGCCCCGCTGGGTGCGCTTGGCGGTCCCCAACCGGCCACACCGGGGGGATCCTGATGTCGGCGCTGGGCGCACTGTGGCGGCTGGTCATCGGTGCCGCCGTCGCGGTCGTGCTGTTCATCCTGATCGCCAACGTGATTCGCCAGCCCATCGCAGCACCCGAGCTCTCCTACACCGCCGAGTTCACCGATGTCTCCGGCCTGCACACCGACGCCGACGTGCGCGTCCGCGGCGTCCGGGTGGGCAAGGTGCGCGCGGTCCGCCTCGAGCGCCGGGACGGCCACAGCTTCGCGGCCGTCGACTTCACCCTCGACAGGCAGTATGGAATCGTCCGCGCGAGCACCCTCGCCATCAGGTATCAGGCGCTGACCGGGGTGCGCTACGTCGACGTGGTCAACCCCGTGGAGGGATACGCGGAGAGCGATCTGGTCACCCGGGTGCCCACCGACATGACCCAGCCGTCGTTCGACATCACCACGCTGTTCAACGGACTGCAGCCGGTGATCGCGACGCTGAGCCCGGAGGAGATCAACACCTTCACCACCAACGCCGTCGCCTACCTCTCCGGTGACGGCAACGGTCTGGCCCCGATCCTCGAGAGCATCCACAAGCTGACCCGGTTCGTCGCCGACCGCCAGCAGGTGATCGCCACCCTGATGCACAACCTGTCGGCCGTCGCCGACGGCATCGGTGGCAATTCCAAGGAACTGGTGCAGATCCTGGAATGGATCAACCGCCCGCTCGACGGCGCGATGAACGCGATCGACGAGTTCCGCAAGTCTGAACTGTACGGACCCGAGTTCACCGACACCGTGATCAGGCTGATGACAAATCTGGGTCTGCCACCGGTTTTCAACGCGGCATCGCGGTGGCGACTCGAGAAGGACGCGACCGGTGAGCCCGGTGAGGTGGAGCTGGCATTGGACCGCGCGTTCAGCAATCTCGACAACTACATCGACGCGTTCAAGCTGGTGCCCGTGGTGTGGGAGAACCTCCCCGAGCCGGAAGGCGATGCCCCGCTGCCCTGTTCGAACGGGCGATTCGAACTGCCCGCACCGATGGACATCCTGGTCAACGGCCAGAAGGTGGTCCTGTGCAACCGATGAAGCTGCTGCGGAACCAGACACTGTGGGGTGTCGGCGCCATGGCGTTCGCGACGGTGGTGGCACTCGTCGTGGCGATGCTCCACATCAGCCCGCCGGGGGAGAAGCTGGTCACCTTCTACACCGAGGATTCGGCGTCGGTCCGCCCCGGTGATCAGGTCCGCATCGCCGGCATCACCGTCGGCAGAATCAAGGATCTGGCGCTGGAGCAGGATCAGGTGCGGGTGCGCGCGCGGGTCGACGACGGCGCGTTCGTCGGAGATCGGTCGCAGATCCAGGTCCGCATGCTCACCGTCGTCGGGGGTTACTACGTCGACCTCATCTCCCTCGGCGACGTCCCCCTGGGTGACAGGCCGATACCCCTGGAGCGGGTCACCATGCCCTACAACCTGATGCAGACACTGGCCGACTCGCGCAAGATCACCGAGAACGTCGACGCCCACCCGGTCAACCAGTCACTGGATCAGCTGCAGAACGCGCTGCAGGGGGACAACATCGACGCGCTCTCGGCCATGATCGACGCCGGCAACAGCATCATGGCCACCGTCGACAAGCAGCGCGGTCAGGTGTCGGCCATCCTGGCCCTGTCCGACGAGTACATCCTGGCGCTGAGCAACTTCGGCGACGGGCTGCGGGAACTGGTCCGCAAGGCGGCGATCGTCGAGCAGACCCTGGTGCTCTACGGCGAGCGGTTCGCCAGCTCGCTCAAGGGAATCGCCGATGTCTTCGACGCGCTGGCCCCGGTCGGCCTGATGTATCAGAACAACCGCGACGACTTCCTGGAGAAGGTGCGCCACTACCAGGAGACGGCCCGCTACTGGGTGGAACGCAACGGCGCCGTCGTGCGGGGGCTGCGGCTGATCCGAAGGAAGATCGAACGGGTCCTCGATGCCGAGACCGCGCCACCGGAGTTTCTGGCCACCGATGTGTGCATGCCGATCCCCGGAGGTTCGTGCTGATGAGTGACACGATGCTGCACCGGGCCCGACGGGCGGTGGCCGTCGCGATCGTGGCCACGTCGGTGGCGGCACTGGGCGGGTCATGCGCGAACCAGCCGGATGACGGGAGCCGGTCACGCGCCGAGTACTGCGCCATCCTGCCCGACAGCGTCGGTCTCTATGTCGGCAATCCGGTCACCCAGATGGGTTATCCGATCGGTACGGTCAAGGCCATCACTCCCGGGATGCTGGATGTCCGAGTCGATTTCACTGTCACCGAGCGACGGCAACTGCCTGCGGACGTCAGGGCGATCATCCGGTCGACGTCGATTCTGGCTGACCGATCGCTGGAACTGGTCGGCAACTACGCTGCCGGGGCGCAGCTGCGTTCGGACGAGTGCGTGCCGCGCAGCCGGACGGCTACGCCCAAGAGCCTGTCCGAAGTCATCGGCTCGGCGACCACATTCGTCAACACGCTCAACCCGAAGGAGTCGACGAACGTCGGTGATGTGGTGCGCGGCATCGACGCAGCGATACACGCCAACGGAGCCGGGGCGAACGCGCTGCTGACCACCACGTCGGCGGTGCTGGACAATCCGGATCAGGCGATCGACGACATCGGATCGATCATCACCAACCTCGCGCAGCTGACCACGGTGCTCAAAGACATCCGTGGACCGCTGAAGGAGGTCATGTACGACGCGGTGCAGACCATGCCCTATGTCGATGAGGCCTCCGAAGGTGGTCGGCGGATCGTCGAAGGGGTGACTTGGGTGGCGCCGCTGGTGGAGGATCTGGAGGTCAATCTTGGGGAGGAGATCCAGTTCACCCTCGATGCGACCGGGGTCGCGGTGCGCAAGCTCAGCGAGCACGCCCCCAGAACCGCGAATCTGCTGAATCCCGTGCCGTGGTGGATCAACACGCTGGCCAACCATCTCAACAATCGGCCCATCACCAGTCTGCGCTACCGCCCGCCGCTGTACCGGGTACGTACGCCCGACGGCGTCCTGACGTGCAACATCATGAACGCGTCGATGCCCGGCAGCTGTGCCAACGTGCAGGGTCAACCGTACGCGGTCGACGTGGCGCTGCTGCAGTACGTGCTCACCGAGGCGGCGCGCGGATGAGGAACCGTCTCCGGCTTGCGGCCGTGTTCGTGGTTTGCGCAGTCACCGTAACCGGCTGCGCCGCAATCAGTGTCGACAGGTTGCCGCAGCCGGGAGAGGCCTACCGCGGCGGCAACGATGTCGTCCTCGAATTCGCCAGCGTGCTGAATCTGCCGGACCGGGCCAAGGTGGTCATGGACGGTACGACGGTGGGCGTCATCACCGACGTGGCGCTGCGCGGTGACCGGGTCGACGTGACCGCCCGCATCGATCCCACCGTGCAGGTGCCGGGCGACATCCATGCCTCTCTGCAACAGGCGACGGTCCTCGGTGACATCTACGTCGCCCTCACCCGGCCTGAACCCGGCCGCCCGCCCGCACCGGCGCTCACCGTCGGGGGCAGGATCCCACTGGTGCAGACGGATTCACCTCCACAGGTCGAGGACACCATCGCCAGCCTGGCCACCTTCGTCACCAGCGGATCGATCCAGCGGGTGCAGAACACGATCATCGGGATCAACCGGGTGACACCGGCCGGTGAACAGGCCCGCGCGATCGCGACCCGGGTGTCGGCCGACCTCACGGACCTGTCCAACGGCATCGAGACGGTGGACCAGTGGCTCAACGGGGTTTCCGGCACCGTCGGCGTCCTGCACCAGCGCATTCCGACATTCCAGGACTGGTTCTCGGAGAAGGGGATGACCGGATTCGACCGGCTCACGGTGAACGCCGGCTATGTCGGCAAACTGTTGCCGTCGGTGGGCAGCATCTACGCCAACGGGTACTGGCTGCTGCCGCTGCTGGAATCGGTGGCCGACGCCACCGGTGCGATGCAACGGGACAAGCAGGCCTTCGAAGCGGAGCTGCCGGCGTGGCGCAGGCTGTTCTACGAAGATTTCCTGCCGCAGGACAAGTACCCGGCGATGAACATCACCTCGATCGTCGGACCGGACGGACGTGAACTGTCCGGCAATGTCCAGGACGTGCTGCGGATCATCGGGGCCGCCCCATGAGAGTACGAGATCTGCTGTCATTCCTCGCCTTCGGGGTGATGGTCGCGTTCGGCCTCAGCTACATCGGTGGGCTCGGTGTGCGCGTCGGGCCTCCCGCGGAGCGCACAGACCTTTCGATGACGGTGGCCGACGTCAACGGTCTCGCCGTGAACTCCAAGGTGCTGCTGCGCGGCGTCCCGGTCGGCCGGGTCAGCCATATCGCCTCGACGCTCGACGGCGCCTCCGTCGAGTTCTACATCGACGATGACCTCCAGATCCCGGTCGACAGCGATGTCCGCCTGGAGAATCTGTCGGCGCTCGGTGAGTCCTACATCAGCCTGGTGCCGCGATCAGTCGGTGGCCCGGCCCTGACCGACGGGCACCACATCCGGGCCGAGGAGGTGACACAGCCGCCGTCCATATCGGAACTGGCGACCAGCGTCGTGCGGGTCCTGGATCAGCTGGATGCCGGTGCCTTGGAACGCATTGTCGCCGAGGTCGACACGGCGCTGCCGGAGGCCGATTCGGTGCTGCCGAATCTGTCCCGCACCAGCAGGCTGCTGCGAAACACCGCCGCCGATATGAACGGCCGCGGCAGCGTGCTGCTGGAGAACTTCCAGACGCTGCTGGCCAACGCCGACTGGTTGGGTCCGGTGATGGCCAGCCTGAGCTTCCAGGTCAACAGCTACAGCCCGCACCTGCGGGAACTGTTCAGTACGTTTCCGCCGCTCATCGCCGTCGGTGCCCCAGAACCGCTGGTGAAGTTCAACGCGTTCCTGGCCCGGATCCAGAAGCTGCTGGACGATCACGGTGCCGACTTCGGGGTGATCGGTGACAACTTTCTTCCACACATCAAGGGCATCGCAGGTTCGCTGCTGAACTTCGACACCGGCCAGATGCTGGCCAACGTCTTGGCCAGCGTCCCGGCCGACGGCGCGGTCAACCTGCACGTCCAGGTGCCGGGTAACTAGAGATCAGGAGAGATGCGATGACGACAACCGAGAACACCGAGGTCGACGACCAGGATCTGGACGGCCCCGCCGCCACACCCGAGCCCGCCGCCGAGGATGCGCCGGATAAGGTGAAAAGCCCACGGCAGGTGTCGATCTCGGTACGCAGTCTGGTCACTTCCCTGGTGATCGCCGCGCTGGTCTGTGGCCTGGTTGTGCTGGGCTGGCTGTACTTTGATGCGCAGCGCACTCTGGACGCCCAGGACCGCCGCCACCAGGACTACGCTCGTGCCGAGAACATCGCGTTGGACTATGCGGTGAACGCGGCGCAGATCAACTCAGGCGACCTGAACTCCTGGAAGACCAGGCTGGTGGCCGGAACCAGCCCGGAACTCACCGACAAGCTCACCATGGCCGGCCAAGAGATGGAACAGATTCTGGTTCCGCTGCAGTGGAATTCGACGGCCACTCCGCTGGCGGCGAAGGTGCGCTCCGACGATGGCGGGATCTACGTCGTCGACTGCTTCGTCAGCGTGCTCACCAAGACCGTGCAGGGCCCCGACCCATTGCAGTCCACCGCGACCTACAGCGTGACCATCGACAGTGGGCACGACTGGCAGATCAGCGATGTCGGCGGGATCGGGTCCGTGGTGGCACCGAAATGACCGGGCTCACGCCGGTCCTGTCGGTCGCGGTGCTGACCGTGGCGATGATCGGGACCGCGCCGGTGTCGTCCGCCGACCCGCCCCCCGACGATGAACTCATTCGGCCACTGCCCGTGGTGGTTCCGACGGCCTCGGATTGGCAGCCGAAGTTCCCGTTTCCGTACGACCAGACGCGCGCCGAGGTCACCGAGGCGGACATCAACGCACAGCGGGAGATGTGCCAGTGGTACACGGCGCAGTATGAGACTCTGCGAAACCAGATAGACCGGGTGCAGTTCAATCGGATCACCCCGAACGGACCCGGTGTGATCTCGGGTTCCGGCAGCGACTGGGACTACAGCATCGGCGACATCCAGCAACAGGTGGATATCGTCACCGCCAACATCGACCAGTCTGTGGCCTTCCTCGCCCCCCGGGTGCAGGCGCTGACCCAGAGCCGAAACCATGTGGGAGACATTCACTTTCCGTTGTACGAGGGAGAGAGCTTCTACCTGCTCTGGCAGCACCTGGCCAACGTGGGAGCCGGAATCAGGGCCCACCAGCCCGCCTGGTTCACCGGCCCGTCGGTCCAGCGGGTCAAACGCTGGGGCAGCAGCATCGGCAGGTCACATGTGTGCGACTAGCCCAGACCGTACAGCCACCGAATCGATCGCCACACGGACCTGCGGTGTGCCGCTGGTCGCAGCCCTGCTCGCGGCCCTGGTGCTGGCCCCGCCGGTCGCGGCCGACCCGCCGTCCGAACTGCGGGAGGCCTTCGCCGCCGCGCGCGCCGGCACGTCATGCGAACCGCTGCGGTACGACCCGATCGTCGAACAGGCGGCTCGGGTCTTCAACCAGATGACCGACGACTACCTCAATCACGACGCGACCCGGGTGCAGAACAAGGACACCACCCCCGGATCCATCCCCGACCCGTTACCCGGGCTGAGGACCCTCGGTTATGGGGGGACGAAGGCGTACCTCGTACAGGGTGCGCAGCCGGATCAGGCGCGTGCGATCAAGGCCCTGCTGCTTCAAGGCCACGCCCTGAACAAGATCTCCGACTGCACGTACACCGATTTCGGTGTGGACCTTCGATTCAACGCCAACTCGGGATACCACTTGGCGGCCGTGGTGCTGGCCACTCCATGACCGCGGATCCCGACACCCGGCCCACAATGACCCTGGGAGGCACATGACTGGTCGCTCAGCGATCACCGCGGCCTGCGCGGGCATCGTCGCCGCGTTCTTCTCGGTGCCTGTGGCGCATGCGGAGGAGATCGTGACCTACGAAGTGGTGTCGGATTCGCTCAGCGTGGCAGGCGGAGTCGAGTACTTCGACGGCACCGCACGCCGGCTGTTGACCAATGTCCCGCTGCCGTGGCGGATGACGGTGCCGCTGGCCAACCCGCGCAGCCTGGGCACCGATGGTGCGGAGGTGCGCGCCGACTGGCGCAGCAGCATCGCCGGGCCGGTCTGGCGGCCGGGCACCTGGGTCACGGTTCGGATCTACATCGGCGACAGGCTGCGCTGCCAGAACACACTCGACATCGGCAACGCATCCTGTTACGGCAGTACAGGATTCACGTCATGACTACGGCGACGGGCCGACGCTGGTCAGCGGCGATCATCGCCGCGATCGGTCTGATCCTCGCCACCGCGCCCCCCGTGCAGGCGGAACCGGCACCGACGCCGTTCCCCGATCTCGACGACGTCACGGCGTGGTACGACGAGCGCGACGCCGCCGAGTTCCTGCTGCCCGATCGTCCCGAGGTCTGGTTTCTGACCCCGACCGGACTCACCTGCGGGATCTGGGTGTGGGGCAGTTTCGGCTGTACCGGTGCCATCCCGGGTCTGCCGCCGGGAGAACACCACATCGCCTGGTTCAACGGGAATCGCGCGGTGCATCACGGTTGGACGGCCGCCATCCAATTCCCCGCCGGACGGGCCGTGCACACGCTGGGACCTCGCAGCTACGTCACCTATGAGTCGACGACCTGCGCGGTCACGCCCGAGGGCGACACCTTCTGTGGGCACGGGGCCAACAAGTTCCACATCACCGCCGCCGGCACCTGGTTCAAGGCGTGGAATGACCGTCGGTCCCAGGTCTGCAACGCCTACGGGTCCTGCGTCCCGGAGTGGTGAGGGGCGGCGATCAGGCGAGGGTGTCTGGGCACAGTTCGGTCTGGGCGGCCGCGATGATCTCCGGCATGCCCACCGCCGGAAAGTAGCGCGACTGCTGGTGTTCGGGGCGGAGGCCGCGGTGCAGGACCGAGCAGACCATCTGCCCGCTGTGCAACAGGCTGCCCTCCGGAAGCGGTATCACGACGCCACTGCGCCGCAGTTTCGTCAGGTAGCTGTCGTCGTCGGCGTGCGCCGGCGCAACCGGTGTCAGCCAACCCAGGGCGGACACCGCGATCACCGGCAGCACCACCGCACGTCCCAGCGTCATGCCGAATTGTTTCCGACGCCGTGGATCAGCATCGAGGTGATCGCCGCCGCGGTTTCCGCGCGATCACGGGTGCGCTCGCACAGTCGGTCAGCGGTGCACAGGAACCAGGTCATCCCCACCGCCAGCTGCACCATCAGTCCGATGTCGAAATCCTTGTGCTGCCAGGCCGACAGATTCGCCTCGACGACCCGTTCGATCTCCTGCAGAGACGGGTCGATGCGGTCTCGGTAGTACTGTCCGGCCCGGTCGGCCTGGCCGAAGATCATCACGCCCATCAGTGGTCCGATCTCGTCCATGACACCGAGCAGGTCGGAGATGAACCGATGGGTGCGGTCGTACATCACCGTGCCGGTGGCGTCGAACTCCTCCGGTGGGGCACCGGACATTTCGACCAACTTGTTCACGGCCTCCTCAAGGGGCGAGGCGACCGCGGCCTCGAAGAGATCCTCCTTCGAACCGAAATGGCGGTACAGCAGTGCCTCATTCACACCGGCGGCGGCAGCCAGGTCACGGGTGCGTGCACCGTCGAACCCGGTCTGTTCGAAGACTCGCCGCGCGGCGTCGATGATCTGTTCCCGACGCTCGTCCGCCGACAGGCGCGGCTGCGGGTTCGAATAGGCGGCGCGGGGAGCGCGTCCTGACCTAGGAGGCATCGAAAGGCCGCATGGTAAGTGAATACTTCACCAGGTCAGCATACTGCCCGCAGATGTGACCTGGCCTACAGTGCGCAGTCGCCGGGTCAGGCGGGCTCGCAGATCAGAATCGGGATCCTGCGGTCGGTGTAGGACCGGTAATTGGCGAAGTCCGGGTACATCGCATCCAGTTTGGGCCAGTACTCGTCGCGCTCTTCGTCGGTGGCGTCCCGCGCGACGAGGGTGAGCTTCTCGGTCTTGGTCTGGAACGTGATGTTGGGGTTGGCCTGGATGTTGAGGTACCACATCGGGTTGGTGGCCCGCCCGCCCTGGGAGGCGACCAGAACGATGCGCTCGCCCTCCTGCAGGAACAGCAGGGGACTGTCCCGGGGTTCGCCGGACTTGCGCCCGATGGTGGTCAGGATTCCGACCTCGGCGCCGCGCAGGAACTTGTTGCCGAACCTGCCATCGGTCTTCTTGAACAGGAAGGTCTGGATGCGTGACATCCATTTGATGGCCGTTCCCGTCGACTTCGCGTTCAAGCGCTCGACCTGTTTGGGGCTGAGCGGGCGGGGTGTATCGGCCATGACGGAACCTAACGTGTGATGAACGGGCGGACTTTCGCGCGGATGTGGTGGATCTGAGCCGTCTCGCCTGAGGCGGGGATCAGAAACACTTCGTCGACGCGCGCGCCCACCTTACGTCCGGCGAGCGATGGTTTGGTCTTCAATTCGAACTTCGCGCGCACCTCGTCGCCGGCGACTGTGAAATCCGGCGCGCTCACCGATTCGATGACCCGGTACTGCGGACCCCCGTTGAGGCTGCGGCGCAGGTGATTGCCCGAGAATCCCGTCTTGACGCCGAACTCGATCCGCTGGCAGCCCGGCGCGAACGGGACCGCGTCGGCTTCATGGCTGGCCAACGCCTCGATGTACGCGCGTGCCGCGGCGATGCGGTCGGCGTCCGAAACCGGCACCTCAGATCCGTTCGATGATGGTGCCCGTGCTCAGCGCGCCACCGGCGCACATCGTGATCAACGCGGTGTTCTTGTCACTGCGCTCCAACTCGTGCAGGGCCGTGGTGATCAGGCGTGCGCCCGTCGAACCGACCGGGTGGCCCAGCGCGATGGCACCGCCGTTGACGTTCACCCGATCCATATCGGCCTCGTGCACGCGGGCCCACGACAGCACCACCGACGCGAAGGCCTCGTTGATCTCGACGATGTCGATGTCGCCCATCTTCATGCCGGCTTTCTCCAGCACCTTCGCCGTCGACTGCACTGGGCCGTCGAGGTGGTAGTAGGTCTCGGCGCCGACGTTGGCCTGCGCGACGATCCTGGCGCGCGGCCGCAAGCCCAACGCCTTCGCCTTCTCCTCGTCCATCCACAGCACGGCGGCGGCGCCGTCGGAGATCTGCGACGACGTGCCGGCGGTGTGAATCCCGCCGTCGATCACCGGCTTGAGGGCGGCCAGCCCCTCGGCGGTGGTGTCGCGCAGACCCTGATCGCGAGTGACCGGCGCGAATTCGGCGGTCGGTTGTTTGTTCTCGTCGAGCACCGGGGCCGAGATCGGGGAGATCTCACGGTCGAAGCGGCCCTCGGCCCAGGCCTGCTTGGCCTTCGCCTGCGAGGCCAAGCCGAGCGCGTCCACATCCGCGCGGGTGATGCCGCGGCGCTGGGCGATCCGCTCGGCGGCCTCGAACTGGTTGGGCATGTCGATGTCCCAGGACGCCGCCCGGGCTCCGCCGCCGTTGGCTCCGAGACCGACCCGGCTCATCGCCTCGATCCCGCAGGCGATGCCGATGTCGATGGCGCCGGTGGCGATCAGCCCGGCGATCAGATGGTTGGCCTGCTGCGCGCTGCCGCACTGGCAGTCGATGCTCGTGGCCCCGACGTGCTCGGGCAGCCCGGCCACCAGCCAGGACTGCCGGGTGACGTTGTTGGCCTGTTCGCCGTACTGGGTGACGCACCCGCCGATGACCTGTTCGACGGCGCCGGGGTCGATGCCCGCCTTCTCGACCAGCGCCCTCTGCACCGCGCCCAACAGTTCGGTGGCGTGCAGGCCGGACAACCAGCCGTTGCGCTTGCCGATCGGGCTGCGGGTGGCTTCGACGATGACAGGATTACCCATGAGCCCAGGCTAGAACACGTTTCATTACTCTGACAAGCGATGATGCGGCACTGCCTTTGATCTGCGGTCGAGCCGTGTTTCAATGGTCTCAATCGGAACTAGACCACGTCGTATCAAGTGGCATCTGCCGTAGAGACGGCCCATCCACGCCACCCGCGGACACGAGGAGTGCACCCATGGCCAGCCCGAACATCCCCAGCGACTTCGATTTTCTCGACGCCAGCCTGAACCTCGAGCGCCTGCCCGTCGAGGAGCTCGCCGAACTGCGCAGGGCCGAGCCTATCCACTGGGTGGACGTGCCAGGCGGCACCGGCGGCTTCGGCGACAACGGCTACTGGATCGTCACCAAGCACGCCGACGTCAAAGAGGTGTCCAAGAACAGCGACGTCTTCGGCAGTTCACCCGACGGCGCCATCCCGGTCTGGCCGCAGGAGATGACGCGTGAGGCCATCGACCTGCAGAAGGCCGTGCTGCTGAACATGGACGCCCCGCAGCACACCCGACTGCGCAAGATCATCTCGCGCGGCTTCACTCCGCGCGCCGTCGGTCGCATCGAGGACGAACTGCGGGCCCGCGCCCGCAAGATCGCCGAGACGGCGCTGGCGGCGGGTTCCGGTGACTTCGTCGAGCAGGTCGCCAGTGAACTGCCGCTGCAGGCCATCGCCGATCTGCTCGGGGTGCCGCAGGAGGACCGCGACAAGCTGTTCCGCTGGTCCAACGAGATGACCGCCGGCGAGGACCCGGAGTACGCCGACATCGACCCGGCCATGTCGTCGTTCGAGCTCATCACCTACGCCATGAAGATGGCCGAAGAGCGGGCCAAGAACCCGACCGAGGACATCGTCACCAAGCTCATCGAGGCCGACATCGACGGGGAGAAGCTCTCCGACGACGAGTTCGGGTTCTTCGTCATCATGCTGGCGGTCGCCGGTAACGAGACCACCCGCAACTCGACCACTCACGGCATGATCGCCTTCATGGAGAACCCCGACCAGTGGGAGCTCTACAAGAAGGAGCGGCCTGCCACCGCCGCCGATGAGATCGTCCGCTGGGCCACCCCGGTGTCGGCGTTCCAGCGCACCGCCCTCGAGGACACCGAACTCGGCGGCGTGCAGATCAAGAAGGGCCAGCGTGTGGTGCTGTCCTACCGGTCGGCCAACTTCGACGAAGAGGTCTTCGAAGACCCGCACACCTTCAACATCCTGCGCGATCCGAACCCGCACGTCGGTTTCGGCGGCACCGGCGCGCACTACTGCATCGGTGCCAACCTCGCCCGCATGACCATCAACCTGATCTTCAACGCGATCGCCGACGTGATGCCCGATCTCACGCCCATCGGGGATCCCGAGCGGCTGAAGTCCGGCTGGCTCAACGGAATCAAGCACTGGCAGATGGACTACACGGGCAAGACGGCGGCAGCGCAGTAGTCTCTGCACCGGCGAGCGAATCAAGGAGGATTCGGGTGGATTTCACTCCAGACCCGGCGCAGCAGGCAGTCGCCGACGTCGTCACGTCCGTATTGGGACGCGACAACACGTGGGAGGCCCTCGTCGACGGCGGCGTGACCGCCCTCGGGGTACCCGAACGACTCGGCGGTGATGACGTCGGACTGCCGGGTCTGGCCACGGCGCTGACCGAGATCGGCAGGCACGGAACCGTCAGCCCAGCCCTGGCCACGCTCGGCCTCGGGTTGATTCCGCTGCTGGACCTGGCCACCGACGAGCAGCAGGACCGTCTCCTGGCGGACGTCGCCAAAGGTGCGGTGCTGACCGCGGCCCTCAACGAACCCGCAGCCCCGCTGCCGGAAGCGCCCGCCACCACCCTGAGCGGTGGAAAGCTCAACGGCACCAAGATCGGTGTGCCGTATGCGGACAGAGCCCGCTGGATTCTGGTCACCGCCGACTCCGGCGTGGTGGTCGTGGCCGGTGACGCCGACGGATTGTCGATCACCAAGACACCGACATCCAACGGCTCCGACGAGTTCGTGCTCACCTTCCGCGATGTCGCGGTGCCGGATGCGGACGTGCTGACCGGGGCCTCCTGCACACGCGTCAACCAGTTGGTCCTGGCTGCTGTCGGCGCCTTCGCGGCGGGCCTGGTGGCCGGCGCGTTGCGCCTGACGGCGGACTACGTCGCCACCCGTGAGCAGTTCGGTCGGCCGCTGTCGACCTTCCAGACCGTGGCAGCGCAGCTGTCCGAGGTCTACATCGCCTCCCGCACGATCTCGCTGCTGTCGACCTCGACGGTGTGGCGGCTGTCCGAAGGACTCGATGCCAGTGAGGATCTGGCCATCCTGGGGTACTGGCTCACGTCGCAGGCCGCGCCCGCGATGCGGTTGTGCCACCACCTGCACGGCGGTATGGGTATGGACATCACCTACCCGATGGACCGCTATTTCTCCTCGATCAAGGACCTGACCCGACTGTTGGGCGGTCCCGCCCATCGTCTCGATCTGGTGGGAGCCTGATGTTCATCGACCTCACTGCGGAGCAGCGCGCGCTGCAAGCCGAACTGCGGGAATACTTCTCCACGCTCATCACGCCTGAAGAGGCCAAGGCCATGGAGACGGATCGGCACAACGAGGCATACCGCGCCGTCATCAAGAGAATGGGTTCCGACGGCAAGCTCGGTGTCGGGTGGCCCAAGGAGTACGGCGGGCTGGGCTTCGGCCCGATCGAGCAGCAGATCTTCATCAACGAGGCCAACCGCGCCGACATCCCGCTTCCGATGGTCACCCTGCAGACCGTGGGTCCCACGCTGCAGGTGCACGGCACGGAGGAGCAGAAGAAGAAGTTCCTGCCCGGAATCCTCTCCGGAGACGTGCATTTCGCGATCGGATACTCCGAACCCGAGGCCGGCACCGACCTCGCGTCACTGCGCACCACCGCGGTCCGGCACGGTGACGAGTACGTGGTCAACGGACAGAAGATGTGGACCACCGGCGCGCACGACGCGGACTACATCTGGCTGGCCTGCCGCACCGACCCGAGTGCCGCCAAGCACAAGGGCATCTCGATCCTGATCGTGGACACCAAGGATCCCGGCTACTCGTGGACCCCGATCATCCTCTCCGACGGCGCCCACCACACGAACGCGTCGTATTACAACGACGTCCGGGTGCCCGCCGACATGCTGGTCGGTGAGGAGAACGGCGGCTGGCGGCTCATCACCACGCAGCTCAACCACGAGCGCGTCGGTCTGGGCCCGGCCGGCCGGATGGCCGGGATCTACGACCAGGTGCACGAGTGGGCGGCCACGCCCGGTTCCGACGGTGCCACACCGCTGGACCAACCGGACGTTCAGCGCCTGCTCGGTCAGATCAAGTCCATCTGGCGGATCAACGAGCTGCTCAATTGGCAGGTCGCCGCGTCGGGGGAGACCATCGCCGTCGCGGATGCCGCGGCGACGAAAGTCTTCTCCACCGAACGCATTCAGGAAGTCGGGCGACTCGCCGAGGAGATCGTCGGCAGGTACGGCAACCCGGCGGATCCGCACACCGCCGAACTGCTCGAATGGCTCGACAAGATGACCAAACGCAATCTCGTCATCACCTTCGGTGGCGGGGTCAACGAGGTCATGCGCGAGATGATCGCCGCTTCCGGCCTCAAGGTTCCGAGGGTGCCGCGGTGAGCGAGGATCTGCAGGCGGGGATCGAACGGGTCAAGGCCGCCAACAGAAGCGAGCCGCGAGCTGGCCGAGATCCCGTGAATCAGCCGATGATTCACCACTGGGTTGACGCCATCGGGGACAAGAACCCGATCTACGTCGACCAGGAGGCCGCGAAGGCCGCCGGACATCCGGGCATCGTCGCTCCGCCGGCGATGATCCAGGTGTGGACTATGGGCGGGCTCGGTCAGGGCCGCTCAGACGACGACCCGCTGTCACAGGCGATGAAGGTCTTCGACGACGCCGGTTATGTCGGTGTGGTCGCCACCAACTGCGAGCAGACCTACCATCGCTATCTGCAGCCCGGCGAAGAGCTCACGATCCACGCCGAGATCACCGACATCGTGGGCCCCAAGCAGACTGCGCTGGGGGAGAGCTACTTCATCAACCAGCTCATCACCTGGACGACGGCTGATGACGAGACCGTCGCCGAGATGAACTGGCGCATCATGAAATTCAGGCCTCGCGCGGCCGATGAGCCCGAGGTCCCGGAGGTCCCGGTGGTCCCGGAGGATCTCGACCCCGACAAGCTCATGCGGCCTGCCTCGTCGAGGGACTCCCAGTTCTTCTGGGACGGTGTGAACGCCCACGAACTGCGGATCCAGCGCCGCCCTGACGGCACGCTGCAGCACCCCCCGGTTCCGGCGGTCTGGCGCGACCACAAAGACGCGGTGCAGCCGTCCGACTATGTTGTCGCCTCCGGGAACGGCACGGTGTTCAGCTACGTCGTGCACCACGCGCCCAAGGTGCCGGGCCGCAGTCTGCCGTTCATCATCGCGCTCGTCGAACTCGAGGAGGGCGTACGGATGCTCGGTGAACTGCGCAATGTCGAAGCTGATCAGGTCTCGATCGGAATGCCCGTGCGCGTCACCTACATCGACTTCCCGGACAGTGATGTGAGCCCGGCCTGGACGCTGTACGCATGGGAGCCCAACGCATGACCGCGATCGAAGTCGGCACCGCACTGCCCGAACTCGCCATCTACGGTGACCCGACGTTCATCGTCTCCACCGCGATCGCCACCCGCGACTACCAGGACGTGCATCACGACCGGGACAAGGCGCAGGCCAAGGGATCCAAGGACATCTTCGTCAACATTCTCACCGACACCGGCCTGGTGCAGCGCTACCTGACCGACTGGGCGGGCCCGGCGGCGCGCATCAAGTCGATAGGCCTGCGGCTCGGAGTGCCGTGGTACGCCTACGACACCGTGACGTTCCGCGGCGAGGTCACCGCCGTCGACGCCGATCTGGTGACGGTGAAGGTGACTGGGTCGAACAGTCTCGGTGACCATGTCATCGCCACCGCCGCACTGACTTTGGGGGACAACTGATGCTCTCCGGCAAGGCCGCCATCGCCGGTATCGGGGCCACCGACTTCTCGAAGAACTCCGGTCGCAGCGAGTTGCGGCTGGCCGCCGAATCGGTGCTCGACGCACTCGATGATGCGGGCCTGTCCCCATCGGACGTCGACGGCCTGGTGACGTTCACAATGGACTCCAACCTGGAGACGGCCGTCGCGCGGTCCACCGGCATCGGCGAGCTGAAGTTCTTCAGCCAGATCGGTTATGGCGGAGGGGCTGCCGCGGCGACGGTGCAGCAGGCGGCACTCGCGGTCGCGACGGGCGTGGCAGAGGTGGTCGTGGCCTACCGCGCCTTCAACGAGCGTTCGGAGTTTCGCTTCGGCCAGGTGATGACCGGTCTGACAGTCAACGCCGACTCGCGCGGAGTGGAGTACAGCTGGTCATACCCGCACGGGCTCAGCACGCCGGCCGCCTCTGTCGCCATGATCGCCCGGCGGTACATGCACGAATACGGCGCCACGAGTGCGGATTTCGGAGTTGTGTCGGTGGCGGATCGAAGGCATGCCGCCAACAATCCGAAGGCGCACTTCTACGGCAAGCCGATCACCATTGAGGACCACCAGAATTCGCGGTGGATCGCCGAACCGCTTCGCCTGCTGGACTGCTGCCAGGAGACCGACGGCGGTGTGGCAATCGTCGTCACCACGCCCGAACGGGCCAAGGACCTCAAGCACCGGCCGGCGATCATCGAGGCCGCCGCCCAGGGGGCGGGCGCCGACCAGTTCACCATGTACTCCTACTACCGCGACGAGCTGGGCCTGCCCGAGATGGGGCTGGTCGGCCGGCAGCTGTGGGAGCAGAGTGGGCTGTCTCCGGCCGACATCCAAACCGCGGTCCTCTACGACCATTTCACGCCGTACACGCTGATCCAGTTGGAGGAGTTGGGTTTCTGCGGCAAGGGTGAGGCCAAGGACTTCATCGCGGGCGGGGCCATCGAGATCGGCGGCCGGCTCCCGATCAACACCCACGGCGGCCAGCTTGGCGAGGCCTACATCCACGGCATGAACGGCATCGCCGAAGGCGTGCGGCAACTGCGCGGCACCTCGGTGAACCAGGTCGAGAATGTCGAGCACGTTCTCGTCACCGCCGGGACGGGCGTCCCGACGTCGGGCCTGATCCTGGGCTAGCCGGACTCGGCACCGGCACTGCGGAGAACCTGAGAGCGCCCCAAGAAGTCGAGTTACAGCAATCTGTCCGGTGATGTCCTGCGACCAGCCCTTTGCGCTGGTCCTTCGTGAAGAAGGTGCTTTACGACGCAAGGACTCGCGATTTTGGCAAACTTACGGCTGACGTAATATTTGGCCAAGGCCTCGCGACCTCCCCGTTCGGGTGCTCCAATGTCCATGTGCATCGGCCACCTGGTGCGCGGGAAACATGGGGGGTGGTGATGAGCAGTGGAATACCTACGGGATCTGACGCTCCAGCAAATATGTCCAGTTACGATGCCAATCTTCATTGGCGACCGATTCCGGTCGGTCGTCGGATCGGTTACGAGCCGGAGGTCGGTCCGACCGAGTGTGTCTACCGCCGGGCCGACCGCGGGCGCCCCGGCGGTGCCGCCGCGGTCCCACGAGACGGTGTCACCCCGATGGGGTATGACGTGTTGCCGCTTGAACGGCGCAACGTGGCGGCTGTCGCACCCCGCGGTGACGCGCATCCGCTGCATGGCCCGAGGCTGCTGATCGTCGATGACTGCACGCTGTATCGGGAGACACTCGCCGCTGTCATCGCCGTCGATGGCGCACCGCCGCCGAGCAAGGCGTGGGACCTGCCGTCGCTGTTCGCGGCGCTCGCGGGCGGAAAACCGAATCTGGTCCTGATCAATCTGGACACTCGCGACAGCGCGATGTTGTTGCACGCGGCGCTCGAAGTGCGTCCTGACATCAGGGTCATCGTGCTGGGTGTGTCCGAAGATGACGAGGCCGGCATCGTCGCGTGTGCGGAGGCCGGCGTTGCTGGGTATCACCTGCGGTCCGAGTCATTGGACGAGCTCCTGGTTCTGATCCGCAGGGTGGCAGACGGTGAGACGTTCTGCTCACCCCAGGTGTCGGCAATCCTGCTTCGGCGTCTGTCAACCCTCGCCAGCCAAAGGCCCATGGCACCAAAGGAACTAGTTCTCACGAGCCGGGAGGCCCAGATCCTCCGCATGCTCGAACTGGGTATGTCGAACAGAGACATCGCCAGTGAACTGTGCATCGCTGTGCACACCGTAAAGAACCACGTCCACAGCGTGCTGACCAAGTTGGGCGTGAGCACGCGGGCCGAAGCGGCGGCGCGATTCCGGAGCGTGCGTTTCAGCGAGGGCCGCCCGGAGAACTAGTCCCGGTCTGGGGCGAATTTCGCTCCCATGGCCTATGTACGGCTCGGCGCAATGTGCACGATAGTTGGCACATGCTTCGGGGGACAGCTAAGAATCGGCATCTGTGCGGGGACACGACGCTGACAGTCGCGCAATCCACGCCACTTCTTCAGGACACAGCCGGAAACCAATTCCATTACGTTGCTGGGGAATCCCTGGCCAAGGAATACGACCAGCACTACGGAACACAGGCGTACCGGACCAGTGGACTCGGTCGCCACGGCGAGCGCCGGGGGCCAGCGATGGGGGGCGAACAACATGAAGTCGACCATGCCTGAGACAGCTGGGCAGGCCGCGACGGTCACCGTCGAAGAGGTCGCCAGCCTGGTGGCCGGGATCCCGGCGATCGGCCACGCATGCCAGGCCCTGCGAAAGGTCGGTCGCCGGGCGACTATTGCGGCCAACCGCATCACCGTGGACGACGAAGTCATCGCTCATCTCATCGGCGTCTCCGCTGACGATCACGGCTCGCCGGAGGCCCGGTGGGTGACGTACCGGATCACCGACCCAGACTGCGTCCGGGTTGTCGCGGCCGAACCCGTGCGGCCCGCGGTGTTGACCGGGGACAGCTGTGACGTGCCGCGAACCGTGGCGAGCACCTAGGAACCCGGCATGCACAGCGGATCTTCAAGCGGGCAGATAGAGATGCCCCGCGTGAGTGCAGACGACGTGATCGCGGACTTCCTTGCCGCGGCGCAGGACTGGCCCGCTCGGGTCGCCGTTCAGCACGGCGAGCTCGTTCTGACCTACCGCGAACTGGCGCAGCTCGTTGCGGATGCTGCGGCATGCCACCGGTTGGGGAGATCAGGCACGGACGGGGAGTCGAGGCCGATCGGCGTGGTGGTGTCGCACACCCCGTCCGCTGTCGTGCAATTGCTGAGCGTGCTCCATGCGGGAGACACCTACTGCCCCATCGAAGCCACACTGCCGGATGCCCGGAAGAGGGCATTGGCCGCAGCGCTCGGACTCAAGCAGCTGTATGCCGCAGACGCGGTGACAGACGCCGCCATCGGAATTCATTCGGGCACGGCCGAATCCGCGGACGCCCAGCACCGGCCCGCAGCGAGCCTGCCGAGCGACTCGGCGTATGTGTTGTGCACATCGGGATCCACGGGGACACCGAAACCGGTGGTGGTGTCCCGGCAGGCCCTCTCGATCACCGTGCGCGCGCTGCGCCGTCTCTTCGGTCTGACCCCACACGACCGGGTCCTGCAGTTCGCCTCCCTCGGCTGGGACACCTGCCTGGAGGAGATCCTGCCCACGCTGAGCAGCGGCGCCGCCCTGGTTTTCGACGAGGAGGCCCATGCCAGGTCGATGCCCCGGTTTGTGCGCATGCTGGCGGAACGGGAGATCACCGTCCTCGACATTCCGACGGCGTTCTGGCACGAACTGGTGCTCTACCTGGATGAGACGCAGACATCACTGCCCCACACGGTGAGAGTGGTGGTGATCGGCGGCGAGCGGGTCGATCCCACCCGGCTTCGCCAGTGGCGGGAACGTGACCTCCGTCGGGTCCGTCTGCTGAACACCTACGGCTGCACCGAGACGACGATGATCACCCACGCGGCGCAGTTGAGTGGTCCGGGCACGGATCCCCACATCGCCGCCGCGGGAGCGCAACCGCCCCTCGGAAGCTCATTGCCGCACGTCGTGGACCACGTCACAGAGCGCGGTGAGCTGCTGGTGTCGGGGCCGTCGTTGGCCACCGGATATCTGGGCATGCCGGAGGCCACCGCGGCGGCCTTCGAGATCGCCGATCACGGGGATGGACCGAGGCGCTGGTTTCACACCGGAGACCTCGTCGTCCGCGGGAGCCACGGTCTGCTCCACTCGCTCGGACGTGCTGACGAGGAGCTCAAGGTGCTCGGCGTCCGGGTGCATCCCGCCGAGGTCGAGGCGCACCTCAACACACATCCCGCTGTCGCGGGATCCGTCGTCGTCGGTGAGCACACGTTGGGGCGGATGTCGTTGACAGCGTGCGTCGCATTGACCGCGACCACCAGCGCCGCCGAACTGAAACAGTTTCTGCGCGAACGCCTTCCCAGCCAGTTCGTTCCGGCCAGGGTCAAAGTGGTCGCAGCGCTGTCCTATACGGACACCGGAAAGATCGACAGGCAGGCCACATGGCGTGCCGCGGCAGAGTTCTGCGGTAAGGGGAGCACCGATGGGCACTGATCACATCATCGACATCTTTCGTCGCGTCCTTGGCACGCCGGAGGTTCATGCCGGCTCAGACTTCTTCGAGCTGGGCGGCGACTCCCTACTGGCGACCCGAGTTCTCAGCGCGATCGCACGTGACTTCGGCCCGGAGCTGTCGTGGGAGGACTTCATCGAAAAGCCCTCGGCTGAGGGCCTGTTCGCGAAGGTGGCCGCAGCCTCATGACGGGGGACTCGATGCATGTCGTCGTGGTCGGTGCCGGCCTGGCCGGATTGACCGCGGCAATCGACCTCGTTGCCGCGGGTGCCGATGTGACGGTGCTGGAGGCGCGTGATCGCGTGGGCGGCCGGATGCACGGGATCCCGCTCAACGCAGGAGTTGTCGCCGACGGGGGTGCTGCCTACCTGGGCGTGCGGCACACCGAACTGCTGGCGCTTCTGAAGGAGCACGGGCTCGCCCTGGCCGCCACGACGATGACCGGCAACAGCACGTTCCTGCTGTCGGGTCGGCACACGACAACGGCAAGCCGGGTGCCGCCACTGGACGCTGTCGCCCTCGGTTCGCTCTTCGACCGACTCGAGGATGTCGTGGAGGCCGTACGGGTCGATGCGCCGTGGCTGTCGGCTGGGGCGGAACACCTGGACACGGTGTCCGCGGCGCAATGGGCCGCCGACGTGGTCAAGCATCCAGACGTGCAGACCTTCTTCCCGCTCTTCATCGGCGAGATGATGGCGGCGGACCCCTCGGCGATCTCGCTGCTGCATATGGCCTTCTACCTGCGGTCCGGCGGCGGCATCCGCTACCTCAACGCCTTCGAGGGTGGGGCCCAGCAATGGCGGATCGCGGGGGGTGCGCACCTGCTGACCTCCGCACTCGCCCATCGTCTCGGCAGTCGGGTACGGCTCCGTCAGTCCGTCTTCGCGATTGAGCAGGACACTGAAACCGCAGTGGTGCGGTGTGTCTCGGACGCCGACCGCACCAGGTCGGAGTACCGGGCCGATCGCGTCGTGGTCGCCCTCCCCCCGCTGCTGGCCCAGCGGATCGAGTTCCGGCCGGGGCTGCGGGCGCATCGCTCGACGTCCGCCACGGCACCCGGCTGTGCGGTCAAGGTTCACCTGGGCTATTCCACGCCGGTCTGGCGTGAACACGGTCTGTCCGGGTGGTCGGTGAGCAACAGCGGACCGCTGCTGTCCACGGTGGATGACTCGCCCGAGGACGAATCTGCCGGCGTGCTGACGGGATTCGTCACCGGCGAGGCTGCGAAGACCTTCTCGGCCATGTCGGCGGCCGCACAGCGGAAGGCTGCGTTGAACCACGTCGCACAGCTGTTTCCGCAGCTGCCGCCACCGGAACAGTGCACGGTGACCGACTGGCTGGCCGCGCGATACAGCCGGGGATGCTATGCCGCGCTCTTCGGCCCGCGGGACTGGCTCACGTTGGGGCCGACCCTGACCGAGCCCCACGGTCGTATTCATTGGGCGGGCACGGAGACGAGCCTGGAGTTCTTCGGCCTGATGGAGGGGGCGATCAGGTCGGGACGACGTGTCGCCGCGGAACTGATCAGTGGCGCCCGAGCCGCGTCCGATTCACGAAAGGCCATGGCGCAATGACGATATTCATGGAACGCTCGCAGACCGGCTTCACGGCCGCCGCCGATCAGCCGTACAGCTATGTGCGCACGACACTGTCCGAGCCGGACTGGCGACGATACCCGGGCTGGGCCACTATCACAGAGGCCGAATGGCAGGACCCGCAGTGGCAGCGTGCCCACTCCGTCAAGAACATCGCAGAACTGCGCGCGGTGATGGGGCCGCTTCTGGACGAGCGGTTCTACGCCGACCTCGCCGTCGACCAGGACCGGCGGGCGACGATGTCCATGCTGCTGCCGCCCCAGATGCTCAACACCATGGTTCCGGCGTGGGAGCCTAGGCGGCACGGGTTCACCGAGGCCTTCTACGCGGACCCGATCCGGCGTTACATGCTGCCGGTGGACAGCGATCGGGACCCGCAGTGGGGATCGCACCCCTTCGCCGAGCGGGACTCACTGCACGAAAGTGATATGTGGGTGGTCGAGGGGTTGACCCACCGATATCCCACAAAGGTGCTCGCCGAACTGCTTTCGACCTGTCCGCAGTACTGTGGGCACTGCACCAGGATGGACCTCGTCGGGAACTCGACACCGGCGGTCAGCAAGGCCAAGCTCACCCTGCATCCCACGGATCGTCAGGACCGCATGCTGGAGTACCTGCGAGCCACTCCGGCGGTCCGGGACGTCGTGGTCTCCGGTGGAGATGTCGGCAACGTGCCCTGGCCGAGGTTGGAGTCCTTCGTCAGCCAGCTGCTCGACATCGACTCCATTCGAGACATCCGCTTGGCTTCCAAGGCGCTGGCCGCACTGCCCCAGCATTGGCTGCAGGACAAGGTCGTCGACGGTGTTCATCGTCTGGCGAGCACCGCATCCAGTCGAGGTGTCAACCTGGCGCTGCACACTCACATCAACCACGTACAGTCGGTGACCCCGCTGGTCGCGCAGGCGGCTCGGGCGCTCCTGGACGCGGGACTTCGGGACGTGCGCAATCAGGGCGTGCTGTTGCGCGGGGTCAACACCACCTCAGCTGACCTGCTGGACCTGTGCTTCGCACTGCAGGGCGAAGCGAACATCCTTCCGTACTACTTCTACATGTGCGACATGATCCCCAACGCCGAACATTGGCGGATACCGCTCTGGGAGGCCCAGCAACTGCAGTCGGAGATCATGGGCTACCTCCCCGGTTTCGCGACCCCCCGGCTCGTCTGCGATGTGCCCTTCGTCGGGAAGAGATGGGTTCATCAGGTGGCCTACTACGACCGGATCCGGGGCATCTCGCACTGGAGCAAGAACTACTTCACCGGACTCGACGAAACCGACGTCGACGCGTTGAACCGGGTCCACCAGTACTACGACCCAATCGACAGCCTGTCGCCGTCTGGCCAGGCCTGGTGGCGAAAGGTGTGTGATCGACCATGTGGCGCAGCGGTTTCAGTCCGGTGAGAACGCGTGAAGTCAATCCAGTGGGCCGTTCGCGCGGCACTGTGGCAGGCGAAATCCGGATGTTGTCATGACTATGCAGCAGACACAATCACCGTCACGTCCCGCCGAGGAACACACGAAGACGACAGGCGGGGGGCCGGCCGTCGACTACGCGCTCACGGTGGAGTCTGAGGGGGCCAACCGCAGCTCCGCGGTCGCCATACCCAGCCAGGTCTTCGCCCGCACGACGTGGCAACGGCGCTACGCGGCCAAACTCCGGCTCACCGACACCCTGGTCATCTGTGCGGCAGTGGGCTTGGCGCAGTACATCCGATTCGGGACCGCCGCGGCCGCGGACAAGGAACAGAAGTACTTCGTCCTGGGATTCTCGCTGGTCTTCATCATCGTGTGGCTGTCTGCACTGTCCGGATTCCACACACGCTCGCCGAGGATCATCGGTTCGGGCATCGAGGAGTACCGGCGGGTAGTGGCCGCATCGTTCTGGACCTTCGGAGCGATCGCGATCGTCACCCTTCTCGTCAAGATCGATGTCGTACGCGGATACCTCGCGGTCGCACTGCCCGCCGGAATTCTGGGTCTTGTGCTGAGCCGCCTCCTGTGGCGTGGAAGGGTGGCGCGCAAACGAGTGGGCGGCGATTGTCAGACTGCAGTCCTGGCGTTCGGAGAACTCGACGCGGTGCAGACACTGGCCACCGAACTGACTCAGAACCCGATCGACGGGTATCGCGTCGTCGGGGTGGGGGTGCCGGGATACGGTCCCCCGCGAGGCGAACAGATGATCCTCAACGGACGCTCGGTCCCGATCATCGGCGGGGAACACCATATGCTGGCGGCGATCCGGAGCTGTGGAGCCGACACCGTGGCCATCGCCGGCACTGAGCATTTCGGCGTCAGGGGCATCCGAAGGCTGATCTGGGATCTCGAGCCCCTGGGTGTGGATCTGGTCGTCTCGACCGGTGTGATGGATGTGGCGCTGGCTCGACTGGTCATGCGACCAATCGCCGGACTGCCACTCCTGCACATCGAGAAGCCCCAGTATCTCGGCGCAAAACGGTTCCAGAAGAGGGCATTTGATGTCTGTTTCGCCTCAGCGGCGCTCATCGCGACGCTGCCGATACTGATCGCCACCGCTGTCGCGGTCAAGGCCAGCAGTCGCGGACCCGTCTTCTACTGTTCCGAGCGCATCGGCATGAACGGAAATCCGTTCTCGATGATCAAGTTCCGCACCATGGTGAAGGACGCCGACAAGCAGTTGGCGAGCCTGATCGACGCCAACGAAGGCGACGGGCTGCTGTTCAAAGTGCGTGAGGATCCTCGGATCACCCGCGTCGGCCGGATGCTGCGTCGCTTCAGCATCGACGAACTGCCGCAGTTCCTCAACGTTGTTCGAGGCGAGATGAGTGTCGTCGGGCCCCGGCCCCCGCTGCGCCGTGAAGTGGAGGCCTACGACTGCGACGTGCTGCGCCGGCTTCTGGTGAAGCCGGGTGTCACGGGGCTGTGGCAGGTGAGCGGGAGGTCGGATCTGTCGTGGGAGAAGGCTGTCCGACTCGATCTGTCCTACGTGGACAACTGGTCGATGATCGAGGACGTACTGATCATCATCAAGACACTGCGCGCCGTGTTGCGACGCACCGGAGCGTACTGAGGTCTGTCATGGTGGAACAGCTGTCCGTCACCGTCCTGGGGATCAACTACTGGCCGGAACCCTTTGGTATCGCTCCGTATACGACCGGACTCTGCCGGGGCCTGGCGAGCAGGGGCCATCGGGTGAACGTCGTCACAGGCATGCCCCATTACCCGGAGTGGCGGGTGCATCCGGACTATCGCGGGCGATGGACGTCGATCGAGACGATGGACGGCGTTCTCCTGAAGCGAGTGCGGCACTCAGTGCCGGCCACACCCTCGAATCTGCGCAGACTGCTGATGGAGGCCACCTTCGGCGCGCGTGCCGCCTTCTCGCGTTGGCGGCGACCCGACCTCGTGATCTGCACGACACCTGCGCTGATCTCGACAGCCGTGCAGTTCCTGCGTCGCCGCGCGATGTTTCGGCGCCGGCCGGTGTTCTGCGTCTGGGTCCAAGATCTGTATGGGGTGGGCTTGTCTGAGACACAGAACCCGGGATCGGCATCCGTGAAGATCGTACGGCGCCTGGAGAAGTGGATCATGCGTGAGGCGGACGGCATCGTAGTCGCGCACAGCAGATTTCGGGATCAACTCGTTGAGGGTCTGCAGGTCGATCCAGGCAAGATCACGACCATCAAGAACTGGACGCATGTTCATTCCGGTGGTGCCGGCCGCCGCTCCACGACTCGTGCACGCATGGGGTGGGCCGATGAGGAAGCGGTGATCCTGCACGCGGGGAACATGGGCGTCAAACAGGGTCTCGAGAATGTCGTGCGCGCAGCGCAGATCGCGGACCGCGACGAACTGAACCTGCGTTTCGTTCTCATCGGTGACGGCAACCAGAGGCGCGTGCTCGAGGAGTTCGGCCGTCAGACAGCTCGCCTGGAGATTCGCGATGCGCTGTCCGAGAGGGACTTCGTCGACGCGCTGGAGGCCGCTGACGTACTCCTGGTGAATGAGCGGCCTGGTGTCGCCGAGATGTCGATTCCCAGCAAGCTGACCTCTTATTTCCAAAGTGGCACCCCGGTTTTGGCGGCCACCAGTGCGCGCGGGAACACGGCGCGGGAGATCAGGAGGTCAGGGGCCGGGATTGTGGTCGACGCCGGCGACCCCGCGTGCCTGGTTGCGGCCGCGGTGTCGCTGGCCGGCGACGTCGAGCTCCGGGAAGAAATGGGCAGCAATGGAATTCACTACGCCGCTGATGAGCTCGATGAGAAGACCTCGTTGGACAGATTCGACTACTGGTTGAGGAGTCTGGTGGCGACTCAGAGAACGCGGCGGCGGCGTGACACCGGCGAGGCCCAACAGATGTCCAGTCAGGCCGCTCGATGAGGGGAGCACCGATGAGCAGGGTGGCACTTATAACCGGAATCACCGGCCAGGACGGTTCGTATCTGGCTGAGCTGCTTCTGAACAAGGGCTATGAGGTCCACGGCTTGATCCGGCGGGCCTCGACCTTCAACACAGTCCGCGTCGAGCACATCTATCAGGACCCGCACCTCCCGGACGCCAAGTTGTTCCTTCATTACGGGGACATGTCCGACGGTGCCAGACTCTCGATGCTGCTCAGCGGGATCCGTCCCGACGAGGTCTACAACCTTGCGGCGCAGTCCCATGTGCGGGTTTCCTTCGACGAGCCGGAGCACACCGGAAGTGTCACCGGTGTGGGTTCGGTTCGCCTCCTGGAGGCGGTCCGACAGTCCGGTCTGTCCTGCCGGTACTACCAGGCATCGAGTTCGGAGATGTTCGGTGCGTCCCCACCGCCGCAGAACGAGTGCACCCCGTTCTACCCCCGCTCGCCGTACGGTGCGGCAAAGGTGTACTCCTACTGGATCACCAAGAACTACCGCGAAGCGTATGGAATGTTCGCGGTGAACGGGATCCTGTTCAATCACGAATCGCCTCGACGTGGCGAAACCTTCGTGACACGCAAGATCACTCGCGCCGTTGCCCGGATCAAGGCCGGGCTGCAGCATGAACTGTTCCTGGGCAATCTCGATGCCGTCCGTGACTGGGGGTACGCGCCCGAATTCGTCGAAGGCATGTGGCGAATGCTGCAGGCCGAGCAGCCCGACGATTACGTGCTGGCGACAGGCCAGGGCCAGACCGTGCGGGACTTCGTGCGGGTCGCCTTCGAACGGGTCGGGTTGGACTGGCAGGACTACGTGAAGTTCGACGCCGACTATGTCCGGCCGACGGAGGTCGATGCGCTCATCGGAGACTCCTCCAAGGCTGCTCGACTGCTGGACTGGAAGGCGGAGGTGCTCGCCCCCGACCTCGCGGCGATCATGGTGGATGCCGATATCGCGGCCCTGCGGTGCGCGGGAACGCCATGGGTGGACACGCCCGCCTTGGCGGGCTGGGAGTCGCAGAGCGAGCCCGCACCATGACAAGTCATTCGTCGTCGCCGACGATGAGGATCCTGCACGCGGCGACCCTGGTGAGTCCCGACGGCTCGTTCGGAGGTCCCGTCCGGGTCTCACTGAACCAGGCGGAGGTGCTACGGAACCTGGGCCACAACGTCACCCTCGCTGCGGCCGAGTGGGGCTTTGCGGCCCCGCCGACATCTGCCGATGGCACTCCACTGGTCCTGCGCAGAGCACGTCGGCTGGTTCCCCGGACCGGATTCGCGGGCATATGTGCGCCGAATCTGGTCGGATGGCTGATCCGCGCCCGAGACCAGTTCGACGTCGCGCACCTGCATTTCGCGCGCGACCTGGTCATGCTTCCGCTCGCGGTCACGGCGGCGGCACTGCAGATCCCGTTCGTTCTTCAACCGCACGGAATGGTTCTTCCGGGCTCCAATCGCCTGGCCCCCACACTCGACCGCGCCGTGGTGACGAAGCTGCTGTGCCGGGCACGTGAGGTCTTCTATCTGACCGCTGCCGAACGTGACGGACTGGAGGCGATCTCAGGGGGCAGGGCCCATCTCACGCATCTTCCCAACGGAGTGCCGCTGTATGAGGAGGCATCCAACACCCGGCGGGTGCCGGAAGTCCTCTATCTGGCCCGCCTCCAATCACGTAAACGACCGCTGGATTTCGTCGGGGCGGCACTCGAGTTGAACCGGCGTGGTGTCACGGCCGACTACACACTCGTCGGCCCGGACGAGGGTGAGGGAAGCCGAGTCCGCGCGGCAGCTGCCCCCGCGGGAAACGTCAACTGGGAGGGGCCGGTGGCGGCCGGCCAGGGGCCCACCCGCATGGCGCGGGCCTCGGTCTACGTACTGCCGTCCCTGGGGCCCGAACCCTTCCCCATGGCGGTGCTCGAGGCGATGTCGGTGGGTCTCCCGGTGGTGGTCACTGATCAGTGCGGACTGGCAGGGCTGGTCCGGAAGTACGGCTGCGGCATTGTGGTCGCGCCCGGCTGCCGCAACATCGCCGACGCCGTCCACTCGTTGCTCGCCGCACCGGACACCGCACGAATGATGGGTCAGCGAGGCCGGGCAGCGGTCAGGGCCGACCTCGGGATGGATTGTGTCGGCCGCCGGTTGGAGGCCAGTTACCGTGCGGCAGTAAACGAACCGAGGCTGGTCGCATGAAGGAGTGGCTCGCGTCGCGGATTCCGAGACTTGGCACGATCATCCTCGCGCTGCTGCTGATCGCGGCGACCGCTACGACGACATTGGCCGTCTCCAGCCGGGCCCGCCAGGCTCCACCGCCGCCCGACAGCCTGGTGCGCGTTGCGGTGATCGGGGATTCCTACAGCGCGGGTGTGGACAACGAGGTGGTCTGGCCGTCTCTGATCGCGGCCGGCTCGCCGTTGAGCATCTCCGTGGTGGCCGCGCGCGATGCGAGTTACGCCGGCACGGCCGGGCGAAGTGGACGCTTCGAGGACCAGGTTGACAAGGCCCTCGCGTCCAAACCATCGGTGATTGTCGTGTTCGGGGGACTCGGCGACGCCGGTCTGCCCGATGAGCAGATCACTCAGTCGGCCACTGACCTGTTCGCCGAGTTGGTGCGAAGGGCACCGAGAAGCAAGGTGGTCGTACTCGGCCCGATATGGCATGCCCAACCCGTGCCGGACGTGTTCGTCACGCTCGACGCCAGGATCGGCGAGGCGGCCCGCACCACGCAGGTCACCTACATCTCACTGATCGGCATGGACTGGCTCGCCAAGGACGGATTGATGCAGGGCGATGCCGCGCCGACCGACAGCGGACAGTTCGCTCTGGCCCGGTACTTGAATCCGATTCTGCTGCAGCAGATCAGGAATCCGAGCAGGTCGGTGCTGCCATGAGACCAGGTCGCTGGAGGGGATTCACGGTGGTACGGCCGTCCACGATCGTGCTGGCACTGTGGGGGCTGGTCGCTGCGGTCGTCTCGGCGGTGGCGGTCCAAACCCCCGCGGTCGACCAGCCGACACAGGCCGTGGTCCAGGACGGGGTTCCGCCCAGTCTACCGAGCAGGGCTCACCCGGCGGTGCTGTTCATCGGCGACTCGTACACGCAGGGTGTGAGCACACCCGACCTCAGTTACGGATGTATGGCGGCGACCAGGCTGGGTTGGGAGTGCAACATCGCCGCGCAGTCGGCGACGGGGTACGTCAGCGGCGGGCCCGGGAACCGGCTGCCGGCCGCCGAATACGGCAGAGCGTCGACCTCGTTTGTGGAGCGGTTACCGCGCCTGCACGAGTTGTACCGGGCGGACTTCGTGGTGCTCGACGGCGGTCGCAACGACCTTCAGTTCGACATGAACGCGGTGATGCTGGCCTTCTCCTACACAGTGACCCAGGTCATCGACGCCTGGCCCAACAGCCGAATCGTGGTGATCGTGCCGTGGTTCCTCGCGGATCCGGTGCTGCGGCCGGGGGCCTTCGCCGGCCGGACCGCCGGGGAGGAGTTCGCCGCTGCGCTCGCCTCCTCGCCCACGTTCGCCAAGGTCGACCTGATCGACCCCGGCGCCCTCGGCTGGTTCGTCGGCGCCGATGTGACGCGGCTGACCGATGACGGCATCCATCCGAACTTCGAGGGAGCCAAAAGAATTGCGGACCTGCTGACCGCGGCGCTGATCAGTGGCGGAGTGGCGGACCCGTCATGAAACCGGCGCTGAGGGATCCGATGATCGCGGTCTGCCATCGGTGGCGCGTCGTCTCTACAGTTGCGCTGCTGATGGTTACCGTTGCCGCGCTGCACTTCTCGGAGATTCCAGCAGACGGAAGTCCGGCAGGCAGTTCCGGCGCGGCCTCCACCGAAGTGCTGTTCATCGGGGACTCCTACACTGCCGGCCCGACGACCCCGGGTTCCAGCTATGGCTGCATGTCGGCGTCGGCCCTCGGGTGGCGTTGTGATGTTTCCGCGCAGCCCGGTACGGGATACATCAACGGCGGCCCCGGACATCGCCTGCACATCGCGGGATACGACGAGCCTTCGACAGCGCTGGTGGAGCGGCTGTCCGGGCTGCGCGACGCCTACCCGGCGAATGTCGTCGTCCTCGACGGTGGCCGCAATGACATGGAGTTCGACATGGCCGAGGTCATGCAGACCTTCGCCTACACGTTGACGCAGGTCCTCGCGTCCTGGCCCGACAGCCGCATCGTGGTGATCGCGCCGTGGTTCGTCAACGAGCCGGTGTTGCGCCCGCAGGCCCTGGGCGGTCGCACCGTCGGCGAGGAGTTCGGGTCCGTCATTGGGTCGTCGCCCGAATTCGGACGCGTTTCGCTGATCGATCCTGCCGCCCTCGGTTGGTTCGCCGCCGGGGATCCGAAGCCGTACCTCGCCGACGACGGCATCCATCCCAACCCCGCAGGGGTGAAGAAGATCGCGGGACTGCTCACCGCGGCGTTGGTCAGGGAGGGGGTGGCGAGTCCATCATGACCCAGGCGCTCAACGACTACCTTCTGGTGCTCCGACGCTGGTGGCGAGTCCTGCTGGTCTTCCCGTTGCTGGCCGTGTCGGTCACAGCACTCCACTTCGCGCTGAAGCCGGCTGAGTTCAGTGCCGAGTCCCTGCTCTTCGTGGCGACTCCGCGAGATGACGAACAGAGCTACTACGTCGGGGACGACTACTCCAGGAAGCGGCTGGACACCATTCTGGTGCTCAGCAGAAGCCCCGCGATTGCCGAACGGGTCAACAATGATCTCGGGCTGGGGTCTGATCCGCAGGCGATGGTCGGCCGCGTACAGCTCTCGTCGGTGCTGGGCACGGTGCTGCTCAAGCTCACCACGGCCGGGAGCACGCCACAGCAGGCGGTGGAAGTCGGTGACGCCTACATCGAGGAGCTTCGGCGCAGTGTCGCGGCGCTTGAATCGGTTTCGGGTGGTCTGGTGTCGCGGATTGAACTGGTCCCGGTTCAGGCACCGACGGTGCGTGACCACGCCGGAATGTTCCCGACGTGGATGGTGCTCGGTGCCACGGGTGTGCTCGGCCTGGTGGCCGGTGCCCTGGCAGTCGTCGTTGTGGCGTTGTTGGACGGGAGGATTCGTCGACCCGAGCACGCCGCGGAGGCAGTGGACGCACCGGTCTTGGCGCGGTTCGACTCCCCGCGAGAGTCGGTGGCGGTCCTGGGACGCCCACCCGACAGCGAAGCCGGGCGGCAGCTTCGAACCGCGTTGGACCGGCTCGGCATCGTCGGATCGAGGATCATCATGCTGGCTTCGGCGGAACGGGGTGCCGGCCGGACCGGGGTCGCGCTCAGCACCGCTCGCGTGCTCGCGGACCGCGGATCGGACGTCGCGCTCGTGGACTTCGACTCCCGCTGTTCGGCCCTCGCGGCGACTCTCGCCCTCGAGGACGGCGACACGGTCGCCGGCATCGTCGGTGGCCCTCCGAACGAGCGTCCCAGCCGGTCACCGATGACGTTCTCCCGCCGACCCAATTGGTGCGGTGTCAAGGTGATTCCGTTCGGTCGCAGAGGCCAGGATGACGGGACAACGGTTGATCATCCGGGTGTCGGGCCGCTGCTGAAGGCGCTGCGAAGCACGTATGACTGGGTGATCATCGACACCCCGGCCGCGAGCGAATTCAGCGACGCGGCGCGACTGGCGCGCCATGCGGACGCGGTCGTGTTGGTGGTCAGGGCGGGTCGCACGCTGTTCGACGATCTGCGCGCGGTGTCCGAGCAGCTGAGGCTGGCCGGCGGACAGCTCGCGGGCGTGGTCTTCGTGGACAAGCTTGTCCGCCATCGGGAAGCACGCAGCGACAACGGTCCTCGGTCACCGAGCCCTCAACCTGAGCCTGTTGGCCATCCGATCAGTTCGGCAACGCGCACATCGACGCAGTGGGGAGACCGCGGTGGACTTTCGTAGATACGTTGCAGTGCTTCGCCAGGGATGGTGGATCCTGACGGTGGCGGCACTGGCCGGAGTCATCGTCGGGGTCGTCGCGAGCAGCCACACGGCCCGCCAGTACACCGCGACAACGCGGCTCTTCATATCCGCCACCGGTGGAAACAGTTCATCGGAGGCGTTCTCGGGTGGCCAGTTCGCGGAACAGCGCGCGCAGTCCTACGCCCAGATCATCACGAGCGAGCAGATGGCCCAACGGGTCGTCGACGACCTCGGACTGCCGATGTCCGCGGAGGCCCTGTCGCAGCGGCTGAATGCGGCGATTGTTCCGCGCACGGTGTTGATCGATGTGTCCGCGAAAGACTCGTCCGCTGATCGCGCGGCCGACATCGCCAACTCCCTTGCGCGCGCCTTCATCGGGTATGTCCAGCCACTGGAGACCCCCACCGGACAGAGCACACCCCGCTCGATGATCGCGGTGGTCAGCCCAGCGGAGGCTCCGCTGCTGCCGAGTTCGCCGAATGTCGTCAAGGATGTCGCGTACGGTCTGATCGGCGGACTGGCGGTGGGCCTGCTGGCGCTGGTGGCGATGCGGACGTTGTCGGGCCGGATCACGTCCGCCGACGAACTGGGCCGGATCAGCGGTGGACCCGCATTGGGGCCGATCACGACCCCCGAACACGGCACCGACGTGGGCAGACACCGGCTTGTCGACTGGGTTCCCGAAGAGGCTGAGCAGTTGCGCCGACTTCGAGTTCAGGTGGAGGCGCATGATCCTCCACCGCAGGTCCTCATGGTCGCACCCGCGTCGGCGGGCGATGCGGCGGCCTCGGTGGGTGTCGGGTTGGCTTTGGCGTTCGCCGAGACGGGTGGCGCGACCGCCATCGTCTCGGTCGATCACACCCATCCGCTGTCCCGGGCGGGGGGAAAACAGCAGTGGGGGCTGGCCGAACTGCTGCAGGGAAAGGCGATGTTCGAGCAGATTGGCCACGGCGCTGCCGCCGAGAACCTGCTTGTGGTGCCGCCCGGCAGAACCACCGACCTCGAGGCGCTGCTCTCCTCCGGTGCGATGAGCGCGTTCCTCGACGACCTCCGAAAGGAGTGCGATCGCGTCGTCATCATCACTCCACCGGTGATCGACAGCAGCGCGGCCACGGTGCTCAGCGCGGTGGTCGATGCGGAGTTGCTGGTGGTGGACGGGAAGCGGACGCGTCGAGGGCAGGTGGACAGGGCCATCGGTGAGTTGAGGGCCGCGCGATCCCATCTCCTCGCGGTGGTGTTGAGCAGGTGATGGAGGTGGGACACCGGATGAGTGTGATGAACGATCAGGAAGCCCGCGGGGCGCGCGAATGTCAGCTCACGCCGGGAAACCGCTTCTCCCTTGCGGGGTTCACGGGCACCGGCTACCAGCGAGGCCGCGCCCTTCCGATACAGGTCCTGTGGCTGATGTCGAGGGGTGTGTTGATGAGATGGTGGTGTCCGAACTCAGTCCGCGTCGCGGTGTTGCAGATGTTCGGGGCCAGGATCGGGGCGGGTGTCGTCATCCGGCACCAGGTGAGGATCCACTGGCCCTGGAAGCTGGCGGTGGGAAGAGATTCATGGATCGGTGAGGATGCGTGGGTTCTCAATCTCGAACAGGTGACGATCGGCTCCAACACCTGCATCTCGCAGGGTGTGCTGCTGTGCACCGGAAGTCATGACAGGCGCAGTGCCACATTCGAGTTCGACAACGCTCCCATTGAGGTGGGCGACGCGGTGTGGATCGCCGCTCGCGCAACAGTGCTTCGCGGGGTCACCATCGGAGACGGTGCGACCGTGGGGGCAACGGCGATTGTGGCACGCGACGTTCCGGCAGCGGCCACGGTGCTGCCGGCACCGGCGGACATTCGGATCTCCAGGAGGCAGTGATGCACACCGATTCACTCATTTACGTTGCAGGACATACGGGTATGGTGGGCTCCGCCATCACACGCAGGCTTTCCGAGGCCGGTTTCCACAACGTCTTGACGCGCACTCACAGGGAACTGCCACTGGACGAGGACGATGCGGTGGAGGACTTCTTCGCGTCCGAACGTCCTGAGTACGTCGTACTCGCTGCCGCCAGAGTCGGTGGCATCATCGCGAATTCGACGCGCGGGGCAGAGTTCATCCGCGACAACCTGAAGATTCAGACGAATGTCATCGACGCAGCCCACCGCCATGGCACGAAGAAGTTCATGTTCCTGGGGTCCAGCTGCATCTACCCCAAGTTCGCCGAACAGCCGATCGTGGAGGAGGCGCTGCTGTCCGGTCCCCTGGAGGAGACCAATCTGCCGTACGCGGTCGCCAAGATCGCCGGCATCACGATGTGCAATGCCTATGCGCAGCAGTACGGCTTCAACGCCTTTGCCGTTATGCCGTGCAACGTTTTCGGGATCGGTGACAACTTCCACCCCGAACATTCTCATGTGGTGGCGGGACTGATGCGCAGGTTCCACGAAGCCAGGCTCACGAATGCCTCGGAGGTGGTGGTCTGGGGAACCGGTTCGCCCCTGCGGGAGCTCATCGACGTCGATGACCTCGCCGACGCCTGCGTCTTCCTGCTGCGCAGCCACGACGGGGGAGGAATCATCAATGCCGGTTCCGGACAGGAGGTGTCGATCCGGGACCTCGCGTGGACGATGAAGGCCGTGGTGGGCTTCGACGGCGCGGTGAGGTTCGATCCGAGCCGGCCCGACGGTACACCCCGCAAGATCATGGACAACAGCAGGCTCAGGAACCTCGGCTGGCGTCCCACCCTCACGATCGAAGCCGGGCTCAAGAAGATGTACGCGTGGTACGTCGAAAACCAGACGACGCCGGTTGAGTGAGGAGTCCGACATGTCAAGGATGGAGACGCTGGTCTGGCTGTTCCCCGCTGGACGGCTGAAGAACCGGCTGCTCGGACTGTTCGGTCACCGAGTGTCGGCCTCTGCCCGCATCGGTCCCGTCCTGGCACTGAACATCGGTCATGCGGACATCGGTCCCGATGCAACCATCGCCGCTCTGAACACATTTCGGTCTCTGCGACTCCTGAAGATGGGCCAGGGCGCCACCATTGGGTCGCTGAACATGATCTCCGCGCATCCGGCGTATCAGGCGTTGCATCCGGCCGTCGGGAGCATGGTCATGGGCGAGGGCGCGATCGTCACCAGTCGGCACAACATCGACTGCTCGGGGGTGGTCGAGATCGGCGATATGGCCGCAGTCGCCGGTCAGCGCACGACAATCCTGACCCACGAGATCGACATCATGCGCAATGTCCAATCCGCCGGGCGGGTTGCGGTCGGTGAGCGCAGCGTGGTCCTGACCAACAGCGTGGTGCTCAAGGGTGCGATCCTGCCGCCGCGGTCCCTGCTGATCGCGCATTCGATGCTGGCCAGGAGCCTGAAACTCGACCCCGCCCCGGGTGTCTACGGCGGGTCGCCCGCGCAGTTCATCAGGTCCAACCTCACCGACGGCGACACCTGGTTCGAGAGGCGGCAGAGCGCGACAACCGCATTGAGGATCGACCTTCCTCGGGACGGTGCCTTGAGTGATGGCGGTCGGGATTCCGCCACCCGTGCAGGGTCACCGGGCGCGCAGGAGCGACTGGACCGCAGCCAGCGAAGGCTTGGCTGTGAAATCTGATCGGAGCAGACCATAGTTGAATTCCACGTTGCGGCTGCCTGTTTCGATGTCGCGATGGTCGAACAGGAAGATCGGGCCGCCATTGGGCAGGGACCGAACGTAGTTGATGCCGTCGGTCAGTATCTCGGCCTGGTGTGCTGGGCTGACGCCGACCTGTTGGCCGGACAGGTCCGGAGCCGTGGCCCCCGGGGTCGCTGTGGATGCTCCGAACTCCGTGAACCAGATCAGCTTGTCGCGTTGACCGCGGCTCCTCATCAGGGCTGTGACGTCCCTGATCGCGCGGTTCGAGTTCGACGTCTCGGCTGGGCCCAGGATGCTCAGCAGCTCGGGCGAACTGTACGGGTGCATTGCGACGGCGTCGAAGTAGTCGCCGGCGCCGTGGTCGTACAGGGCTCTGAGGAACGTGACCGGCGACATCTCGGTCGGATTGTCGACGGCCGGGGACGTACCACCCGTGATCACGGTCGAATCGGGATCGGCCGACTTGATCGCCGTGTACGCCTCCTTGAGCATCGCCGTGTACAGCGCCGGATCGGGTCCCGGCGCGAAGCTGTCATCGATGTTCGGTTCGTTCCAGACCTCCCAGTGCCGAATCACCCCCCGGTACCGCTGCGCCACCTGCGCGACGAAGCGGGCCCACGCCTCGACGTCGGAGGGCGCCGGATGGACCAGCGTTCGATTCTGCGGGGGAACCGACCACGACGGCGCGTAGGTCAGCAGGCCCAGAATCTTCAGCCCCCGGCGATTCGCTTCGTTGATCATGGAATCAGTGTTTTCCCAATCGAATTGACCGGGATGGTGCTCGATCAGATCCCATTCGATGTACAGGCGGACCGCGGGAAATCCCTCCGCCTTGATGGCGTCGTACTGCTGGATCCGCGTGGCGGGGAGGATCAGCGTCACCGCGTTGAGCCCAATTGTGTCGGGCTGCAGCGCATATGGCGGCGCCGGCGGTGGAGTGGTCGTGTCGCCTCCCGGAGCGGGGGAGCGGGCCGGTGCGCCATTGTGGCAGCCGGTCAGCACAAGCAACAGCACCACCGTGACGATCGCTGCGACTCTTCGGTGTGTTCCAACCGGCGGTTCCAGCCGTGTCAGGTGTGTCAAGATCCGCCTCCCCTGCAGATCGGCGACGCGGGGACCGGTCTCCGGCGAGAACATCCCCGGGGAACCCTCATCCTGCGGCGTGGTGGCCATTCTAGCGCCGCCGGTGTCCGATCCCGGACGTGTTGCCGTGCGGCGGGAGGAGACGATCCGGTCGTTGCGGCCAGGGCGGACAGGGTGGGGTGCAGATGACGGTGTGGACTGCTCTCAACGTGGCGCCGGGACCCGGTCGGCGAGTCCTCGAACCAGCTTCGCAGGCTGATCTGCTGGCCACCCCGTCGACCTTCGAGAGCAGGCGGTCGACGGTGCGGCAGGCATTGACCGTCGCCGTGCTGATCGCGCTGGGCCTGCTGTCAGCGGTGCAGCTCCAGGGTTTCACCCTGACACTGTTCGCCGTCGTCTGCCTTCTCGTGGCGCCCGCCTGGCTGCTGACCCGCCCGACGTTGGGCGAGTGGCTCCCGGTGGCCCTCGCTCTGGTCGGGTTCGCCGCGTTCTGCGTGTCTGCGCAGATGAACGATCTGAGCATGGTCGATCAACGGGTGCAGCAGTGGGCGGCATTCGCGTTGTACTACATCGGCGTCCTCATTCTGGCCGGCAGAGATCTTCTCCGCTGCTGTGCGATCTACTGCGGTGTCGCCGTCGGGGCGATGATCTATGGAGTGTTGTCGGGGGGTGCCCCCGCGACGGCCTACCAATCCACGGCCGAGATGTGGAAATACGGTCTTGGGCAGTGGGTTGTGGCGGTCGTGCTCTTCGTCGCCGTCATCGTGAAGACCCCGCTGCCGCTGCAGGCCGTTGTGCTCATGGCGATCGCTGTGTTCAGCCTCGGCCAGGACTATCGCTCGCTGGCGACGAACTGTTTTCTGGCCGGGAGCATCGTCCTCGTGGGATGGGCCGCGGCCGGCCGGATTCCGCGGTGGCTCCAGGTCACGTCCGTCCTGGCGGCGGGTGCCATGGTCTACATGTTCCTACCGCGACTGGCCGCCAGTGGGATCTTCGGCGGGGCGATCCAGCGGAAGACGGAGAGCCAGCTGTCGGAGGGAGTGCCCCTGATTCTCGCCGGGCGCACTGAATCACCCCTGTCCATCTCGGCGATCATGGAGCGCCCTTGGTTCGGTTGGGCGAGCGCGAACAACATCAGCGCGGAGGTTTTCGACCATGCGCGCAGGTTGGCGATCGCGATCGGCTTCGATCCGACCACTCCGCTGGAGAGCGGTTGGTACTACGCCAACGGCGATGTGTCTCTGCACTCGATTCTGTTCGCCGCCTGGGCTGAGGGAGGCGTCTTCGGGGCCCTGCTCCCGCTCGGCCTTCTGGTCGCGGCTCTGACGATGGTCTGGAACGCGCCGCGATACGGCCGCTGGGCCGCTCTGGTGACTGTCGTCTCGATTCAGGCGGTGTGGGACCTGTTGTTCTCCCCGTGGTCGTACGGCTGTCTCACAGCGTTTGCGGTGCTCGGTGTCATGTTCGCGGCGCGGCACCTGCCGGGGCGCTCAACGCTGGTTGAAAGGAGTCCGTGATGGAATGCGAGCCAGCCATCAGTGTCGTCATTCCGACGGTGGGCCGGGCGAGCCTGCGGGCGGCGGTCGACTCAGCCCTGAAACAGACGGTGCCGCCGATGGAGGTCATCGTCGTCGTCGACGCTGAGTGCGACCCGGACTTCCCGGATGACGACAGGGTCAGAGTGGTGCGGACCCCGGGCCGGGTGGGACCGGGGCGGGCCAGGCAGCTCGGTATCGATTCGGCGAGAGGCGATCTCATCGCGCTGCTCGATGATGACGACCGCTGGTATGAGGACAAGCTTGAGAAGCAGCTCAGCGCGGCGCCGCGAGATGGAAGCTGGATCCTGTCCTGTCGTTACCAGCGCCGGTCCGAGGGGCGGAAACCGCTGACGATTCCAGCGAGGCTGATCGAGCCGTCCGAATCGGTGGCCCCCTATCTGATGGAGCTGCGCTCGATGCGACGTGCGCGTCCCTCGTTGGCCGTGCCGACCCTGATGTTCCCCAAATCGGTTTCAGATGCTGTCCCAATGTCGTTGTCCGCAGGGTCGATTCACGACGATCCGAAGTGGCTGATGGAGGTGCGGAGGTCAATTCCGGACCTGGTCATTCTCCAGATCCCCGACTGTCTGGTGGAGGTCAACGTGACGGCTGGATCGGAGTCGCACTCGGAGAGGGATCGGAGTCAGGAGTACATCGACTGGGGCCTGGAGGAACTCGAAAGCGAGTCCCGACGGCTGCGAGGCGACTATCTGCTGTACAGCCCCGTCAGTTCGGCGCTTGACGCCGGATCGGTCAGGGGTGTGCTCCGATCCGTGACCGCGGGAGTCCGGTGGGGCCGACCCGGGGTGTGGGCGTGGATCTACGCCTGCGCGGCCCTGCCCCGGGTCGCGCTTCGGCGGTTGCGACGCCGGTTCTCACGCGGCGTGGGTGAAGACCAGTGAACTCGCTTCCGACCGTGTCGGTGATAACGATCACCTTCAACGACCTGGCGGGTTTGCAACGGACCGTCCAGAGCGTGCGCGCCCAGCGCTATGAGGGACGCATCGAGCACATCGTGATCGACGGTGGATCCGGGCCCGACGTCGTCGACTATCTGGCCCGTCACTCGTCGGGGTTCGCCTACTTCCAGTCGGCGCCGGACCGCGGACGATATGACGCCATGAACCAGGGAATGGCCCACGCCAAAGGAGATCTGCTGTGGTTTCTCCATTCCGCGGACTGCTTCGCGGACTCCGAGGTGATCGCGGAAACCGTGCAGACCCTGGCTGAGCACGGCCGGGTGAATCAGCTGTGGGGATATGGAATCGAGCGCAGGATCGCGCCGAACGGGGAGTGTGCCGGGTTTCAGGGGCCCATCCCGTTCAACATGCGGAAGTTCCTCACCCTGCGCGGGGCGATTCCCCACCAGGCCGCGTTCTTCGGGGCGGCGCTGGTGAGTCGACTCGGCCCGTATGATCTCGACTTCGCGATCGCGGCGGATCAACTGTTCATGCTCCGCGCGGCGCTGTTGATGGTGCCGGTCACGATCGAGCGCGTGGTGGCCAACTTCGACATCACCGGGGAGGGGTCTGTCCGCTCGGCCCGCGAATGCTTCCGTGACATGCGGCGGATATGGGATCGAGCGGACTGCTATCCGTTCAGAAGCCGGCGCACATCGATGCTTTACCTGCGCTTCTGGGAGTACGTGGTGAGAGCCAAGCTGGCGCTCCGACGGGCGCTGGCGCTGATGAAGGTGCAGCGAACATTCGAATGGGATCGCCGCCCGGCCGAGGTGCCGCGGTCAGTGATCGCAGACCGTCGCGATGTCCGCCCCCGAGACCCGTCGACATGATTGGAGTATCGCGATGAACGAGCACGCCGCCCACCAGGGCCGGATCCGTCGAGTGGCGCACCGGACCGTCGACACACTCGTTGGGCCCCGCTGGGGACCCGTCGGGCGCGTGGGCACCGACGAACCGGTGGTCGCGTTGACGTTCGATGACGGTCCCGATCCGAGATGGACTCCTCGGATACTTGACATCCTTGCCGGGAATGACTGTCATGCAAGTTTTTTCATGCTGCTTCACAACGCGCGTCGGCATCCCGAACTCGTGCGGCGGGTGGCGGCCGAAGGCCATGAGGTGTGCCTGCACGGCATCGACCACCGAAGGCTCACCGGTGGGTCCCGACGCTCGACGCGCCAGCTGCTCGGTGGGGCTGCCTCGGAGCTTGCGGAGATCTCAGGCGTGCCGGTCACGTGCTTTCGTCCGCCGTTCGGCGCTCAGACCCTCAGCACGTTCCTGGGGGCGTGCGATGCGGGCCTGGAGACCGTGATGTGGGACGTGGACAGCTTCGACTGGCGTGTGCCCGACGAACAGGAGGTGGCCTCCGACGTCATTGCCCGGGCTGGCGCCGGCAGCATTGTGCTGCTGCACGACACCCTCGCTGACGACCCGGAAAGTGACTTCGAGCGCGCGGACACGGTGCACATGATCGTCGCCGGCCTTGCGCGACGGGCACTCTCGAGCGCCACAGTGTCCAGGCTGATGTCTTCGGGGACCGTCCACCGCGTGGCCCACTACCCGCTGACGATCGGTTCGGCCAAGGCGCTCGCGGTGCGGGCCTGGCCGCGCTGACCGCCGAGGCGAAATTCGGAGCTCACGCGGTGACAGTCAGCCCCGCCCGGACGCCCGGGTACGCCGAGACGCTCCTGCCCGCAGAGCGCCGAGCCTTGGTGCTCGGAACTGCGCTGCGAGTGGCGGGTACCCCGGTCATTGCGGTGGTCGGTCTGGTGAACACCGCGCTGATCGTCCGCCACACCGGGGAGGCCGTATTCGGCGTCGTGTCCCTGATAACGACGCTGACCCTGCTCATTCCGTTCGCCGACCTCGGGATCGGCGCGGTGGTGACCAGTGCGTGTTCGCGGCCCGGCCGGCTGGCCGCCGACCGCGAAGCCGTCGCCACGGTGCAGCGGGGCCTGCGGAGGCTGATTCTGGTTGCCACTGTTCTGATTCTGCTCAGCTTGACGGTCATGCTGACGGACACCTGGCATGTCCTGATCGGCACCACGACCGGACCGAGCGATCGTTGGGCCATCACAGTGGCGACCTGCCTGATAGCCCTTGGTGTTCCAGCCGGCATCGGGGTGCGGATCCTGATCGGGTTGAACATGAACCCGCTCGCGGTGCTGCTGAGCATGGCGAACGCGGTGTTCGCGCTGACCATCACCGTGGCCCTTCAGGGCATGGCAGTCGACGGTGTGTGGTTTGCGGTGTCGGGACCATTCGGCGCGCTCGCGGGCAGCTGTGTCGCGACGGTGGTGGCACTGCGGCGGAGTGGATTGAAATGGTTGGCATTCTCTCGCCCGGCCGCGGACTTCGCGAAAACCAATCTCCTGCACGGGTCCCTGTGGATGTTCGTGTTGAGTATCGGTCTTCCGCTGGGGCTCCAATCACACCGGCTGATTCTCTCGCATGTGTCCACTCCCGAGGAACTGTCCCGGTATGCGCTCACGGCTCAGATCTTCGCCGTGGTGTGGATGGTGTTCGACGCGGGCGGAATGGCCTTGTGGCCGGTGTTCGTCAAGCGCCGGTCCAATGTCGAAGCCTCCATCTCGTTGTGGCTGAGGGCGGTCGCTGTCATCGGGTCACTGTCGGTGCTGGCCGGAATCTGCATTGTGGTGTTCGCGCCATGGGTCACATCGCTGCTCTCGGACGGTCACGTCGTCGCGACCCGCGCCCTGGCGGCCGCCTTCGCGGTGCTGCTGGTGGCCGAATGTGTACATTTCCCCGGGGGTGTGATGTTGACGTTGCCGCGGGAAGCGCGGTGGCAGTCGATGTGCATCACGGTGATGGGGCTGATCACTGTCATCCTCGGGACGTGGTGGGGGGCCCGCTGGGGCGGGACCGGAGTCATCGCCGCCGCGGTGGTGGCCATGGTCGTCGCCCAGATCATCCCGGACTTCGTCTGGATTCCGCGGCTGTTGAGGCGGCGAACAGTGTGACGGCCGCGGCCGGTGTCAGCGTTTGGACTCGCGCGCCGACAGCGTGCGGTATCCGGCGGCCCGGATCGCCGAGAGCGTGGGCTTCAGCGGCGAATTCCGAAGTCTCGCAACGGCAGTGCGGCGGGCGGCCAACCGGGCCGTGCGAACTCCCCGCCGTAGCGGGTTGCGGGTCACCTCGCCCTGGCACACCATGACGGACCCCGTCATGGCCCGACGTTTGTACTCTTCTTCGCCCGGCCCGAGATCGATGCGCGATATTCCCATCGTCGGCGCGGCGGCGATCAATTCGCGCAGCAGGATCCAACCCGGAGCGAGCTCGGACTGGTCCCGATCGAAGACGGGGAACCACCAGTGCAGCACCGCGCCGTCGCGCAGACCGAAGTGGGCCGCCAGCAGGGCGTCCCCCGCGTACACCGCAGACAGTGAGCCTGCGAAACCGTCGACGTTGGTCGTGGCCAACCGATGGACCAGTTGCCGACGAGCGGGGTGCGCGAAGAAGTCGTATGCGCCGGTGGCGTTGTACTGCGCGCGTTTGGTGGAGATCACCCAGTCCAGCAGTGCCGGATCCACTACGTCATGCACCAGCCGCACCTCGCCGAGCAGGCGGGTGGCCTTGTTGGTCATTCGGCGGACCCGTGACAGCTTGTCCCGGCTCGACTTGTCCAACCGTCCGAGGTAACCGTCGAGCCCACCGGTGACGTCGATGAAGGGAGACTCCTCCTGCCCATCGATCCACGGTGCGAACTCGGTGCGGTCGGCCGACAGATGATCGAACCGCAGGGCGCTGAGCCCCGTGCTGCGCAGCATGTCCATCGGGTCGATCGAGACGCCGGGTGCCGTCACAGGTCCGTGGAAGTCGGCCCCGGGCCAGCCCGCCGGCCGCGCGACGCGCCGGTTGACCTGGATCGGCAGCCACACGCTGTGGTTGTCCGTCGCGACGCGGACATCGCCGAACGTCGCGTGCACGGCGCCGGCGAAGGCGGGATGGAAGTACGGGCTGTCCTGCGCCGGATTGGACTGGCGGACGTGCCGCCACGCGGCCAACTGATCCCCCCCAAGCGCGTCGAAGTCGATCACCGACCAAGCCACAGGGCCAATGTACGTCGAAACTCGAACCGGGGTGCGGGTGTTGCGCTGTTTCCTGGGTTGCCGTGGATCTCAAATCAGCCCGCTGCGGAGGTCGGGACCTGGGGCGGGGTGGAGGTCGCGTGCCAACGCTGGATCTGGACCCGACTGTCGGTTGCGGCGTTGCCGTAGAACTGTTCGGCGGTCACATACGGCGCGCTCGTGCTGCTGATGGCCGGGTGGGTGTAGGGACCGTGGATGGTTCCGGTCGGAGCCAGCACCCACGCCTGGCCGAGGTCCTTTCGAACGAAGACCGCCACGTGTTGAGGTTCGGTTGCAAGTGTTCGGCCGTAGGCGACATCCGCGACGACGGTGAGCTTCTCGTGCTCCCACACACCGTATTCGAATCGGTCGGCCAGGAAGACGACATGAGCCGGGCTGTCGGGCACCGGGGTGTCACCGAGAAATCCGTCAGGCGGGGGGCTGGCGAACATGCACAACGCGAGTTGACCGCCGTCGGTCGATCCCGCCGGCCCGAAGTTCCAGTCCGCCTCGATGAACGCCGCGGTGGCACCGAGATACCCGGTCGCATAGCCGGCTGCTCTGTGTGCGCCGCGGTAGCCGATGACCGAGCTGCCGTCGAGAATGGTGGGCGTGGCGGTCTCATCCGGGGTGTAGGTGAGAATCGCGCGCTGGCCGGAGTCGAACGTCGGAGGATGAGCACCGTTCGGTTTTGAGGTGTAGTCCTCGTAAAGGTCGGCGGGCTCGGCCAGCGGTGCCGGGGGCTGGCAGCAGGCTGTCAGCAGGCAGCACAACAGCGTTGCGCACGCGACGTGGCGCAGAACTCTCGACGTCACGCGCGCCCTCCCGGAAGCGGCCCCTCAGGCCGCCGGTGGGCGGCCTCCCCTGATGAGGATTATCGCCAACTCCGTGGCGCTTGGGAGGCAATCTCCGGGTTGTCGCCCGCGCGATGCCGCTACCGCGGTGTGAACTCCACGCCCGCGAGCACGACGGCGTTGTCCCGGCTGGGTGCGGTCACGGTCCCGACGTAGGCGCCGTCCTGCTTCCAGGCGTTGACCCGCAGGGTCTCGCCGGGGAACACGACACCGGCCATCCGTGCGCCGTACGACGCCACCTCGGCCGCATCGCCGTCGAGGATCGCATCCACCAGTGCCTTGCAGGTCATCCCGTAGGTGCACAGACCGTGCAGGATGGGCTTGGGAAAGCCTGCAGCCGAGGCGAACTCGGGATCCGAGTGCAGCGGGTTGCGATCGCCGCACAGACGGTAGAGCAGCGCCTGCTGCGGCAGCGTGGCGATGTCGAGTTCCAGGTCGGGTGCGCGATCAGGCAGCGCGTCTGACGTGGAGGGGCCGCGATCGCCGCCGAATCCGCCCTCGCCACGGGCGAAGATCGAGCGCTTCTGGGTCCACAACAGCGTTCCATCGGGAGCGGTGGCCGTGGTCTCCGACCAGATCACCGCGGCCTTGCCCTTGTCCCAGATCTCGGTGAACTTCGTGACCGCAGTCGCGGTGCCCGAGGGTGGGATGGGCCCAGGCGACGAGATGCCCTCGCTGGCGTGCAGCACCCGGCTCAGCTCGATGTCGATGCCCGGGAATTTGACCGCGGGAGGTTCGGTCATGTGGAAACTCTGCGCGACATTGCCGAAGGTGGGCAGCACCTGCGGGGTGTTGTCCACCAGATAGCGCAGTTCCCGCGGGTCCAGCGGGTCCGCGCCCGCGCCCAGCCCCAGGTGGTACAGCTGGATGTCGCTGCTGGTCCACGAGAACTCGACCGGGTCGAGTTCCGCGCCGATGGCTTCGTCGAGATTGATGGGCATGTCAGGCCTTTCCGGCGATGTTCAATGCCGCGAGGTAACCAAAGGTCATCGCGGGTCCGATCGTTCCACCGGGGCCCGGGTAGGTGTGCCCCATGACCGGCGAGCTGACGTTACCCGCCGCGTACAGGCCTTCGATGACCGAGTTGTCGTCGCGCAGGGCGCGGCCGTGCACGTCGGTGCGAACCCCGCCCTTGGTGCCGAGGTCGCCCGGCACCATCTTGGCCGCGTAGAACGGGCCGTGGCTGATCTCGCCGAGGTTGGGATTGGGCTTGTTGGTCGGGTCGCCGTAGTACCGGTCGTAGGCGCTCTCACCGCGGTGGAAGTCCTCGTCGACACCGGAGCGTGCGAAGCCGTTGAAACGTTCGACGGTCGCCTTGAACTCGTCGGCGGGCAGGCCCGTCTTGACGGCGAGTTCGTCGAGGGTCGGGGCCGTGACGATCACTCCGGACTCCAGCCACTTCTTCGGGATCCGTTGCCCTGGCTGCAGTCCGGCGAAGATGTACCGGTCGCGGTACTGCTGGTCGAAGACCAGCCAGGCCGGGATGTTCTCACCGGGCCCGGGCCCCTGGCCGTACTGCCCGCCGTACATGTGGTGGCAGGCCTCGACGTAGGGCATCGACTCATTCATGAAGCGCTTGCCAGACATGTTGACGATGATCGACCCGGGCGAGTTGCGCTCCGAGAGCGCGAACCACGGCGCGTCGACCAGCGGGACGGTGGGCCCCCACCAGGCGTCCTCCATGAGCTCCAGTGCGGCACCCAACTTCTCGGCGGCCAGGATCCCGTCGCCGGTGTTGGCCGCCGCACCCACGGTCCACTCGGTGGTGATGGGTGCGCGCTGGTACTTGACCCGCATCTGCTCGTTGTGCTCGAAACCGCCGCTGGCGAGAATCACCCCGCGCCGGGCCCGGATCAACTCCGGTTCGCCGGATTCAGGCGCCGCGGTGTCGCGAACATAGATGCCGCGCACCACGCCGTCCTCGACGTAGAGGTCGGTCAGGGCGGTGTTCAGCCGGACCGGAACGCCGGCGTCCCGAAGGCCGATCCGCAGGGGTGCGATCAAAGCGCGGCCCATCCCGACGAGGTTCTTGCCGGTGGCGTTGGCCCACACCGAGCGCACACCCACCCGCAGGCTGCGCAGCACACCACGCGGGTGGCGCTTGAGTTGGTTGAGCCGGACGTAGTCCTGCTGGAGCACGACCATGTTCATCGGAACCTTGCCGTACGGCGGTTCCAGGCCGGCCAGGTCGGGGCCGAGCTTCTTGGCGTTGAACGGTTTGGGTTCCACCGACCGCCCGGTGGCCTTACCGCCCGGGGTCTCCGGGTAGTAGTCGGAGTAGCCGGGTACCCAGCACAGCTTCAGCGGAGAGTGCTTGAGGACGAAGTCCAGCATCTCGGGACCGCGTTCGAGGTACGTGTCGATCTTCTCGGCCGGCACCACGTCGCCGATGATGGCGTGCAGATATCTGCGTGCATCCTCGGCGGTGTCCTTCACCCCATCGCGCTTCAGCACCGGGTTGTTCGGGATCCAAACGCCACCACCTGACCGCGCAGTGGAACCTCCGTAGTGCGCGGCCTTCTCAACGACTACCGTTGAGAGGCCCTGGTGGGCGGCGGTGAGCGCGGCGACCATGCCGGCCCCGCCGCTGCCCACCACGACGACGTCATACTCCTGAACAGTCATGTAGAACACGTTATAGAATTGCCCGGGCCGGGGACAACTGGCCCGGTCAAAGATGTGAGGGGAATTCACAGAAGATGCTCGATGCTCAGACGCGTGCCGAGTTGGCCGCAGCGCTCGCCGAGGCGGAGCGCTCCAAGGTCGCGATCGACCCGCTGACCGCGGGCAACCCGGACATCGACGTCGTCGACGCCTACGAGATCCAACTGATCAACATCCGTCAGAAGGTCGCCGCGGGCGCCAAGGTGGTCGGGCACAAGGTGGGCCTGTCCAGTGAGGCGATGCAGAAGATGATGAACGTCGACGAACCCGACTACGGGCATCTGCTGGACGAGATGGAGGTCTACCAGGACGTCCCCGTGGAGGCCGGAAGATTCCTGTATCCGCGGGTCGAGGTCGAGGTCGGCTTCATCCTGGCCGACGATCTGCCGGGCGAGGGCTGCACTGAGGACGACGTGCTGGCCGCGACCGCGGCGTTCGTTCCGTCCATCGAACTGATCGACACCCGCATCAAGAACTGGCAGATCAAACTGTGCGACACCATCGCCGACAACGCATCCTCTGCGGGGTGGGTGCTGGGCGCTGAGCGGGTCTCGCCCAAGGACATCGACATCACCGCGATCGACGCCGTGCTGACCTGTAACGGCGAGGTGGTGGCCGAAGGCCGCAGCGACGCGGTGCTCGGCAATCCGGTCACCGCGGTGGCCTGGCTGGCCCGCAAGGTGGACAGCTTCGGGGTCCGTCTCAAAGCAGGCGACGTGGTTCTTCCGGGGTCCTGCACTCGTGCGATCGATGCACGTCCGGGCGACAACTTCGTCGCCGACTTCACTGGTTTGGGTTCTGTCCGACTGAGTTTCGAGTAAGGGGCCGTCTATGGCTGCAAAGGCATCTGTCGCGATCGTCGGATCCGGCAACATCAGTACCGATCTGCTGTACAAACTGCTGCGTTCGGAGTGGCTCGAACCGCGCTGGATGATCGGCATCGACCCGGAGTCTGAAGGGTTGGCGCGGGCTCGCAAGCTGGGCCTGGAGACCAGCCACGAGGGGGTGGACTGGCTCCTGGCACAGAGTGAGCTCCCGGATCTGGTGTTCGAGGCCACCAGTGCCTACGTCCACCGGGATGCCGCACCCCGCTACGCCGAGGCGGGCATCCGGGCCATCGACCTGACCCCGGCGGCGGTGGGTCCGGGCGTGATCCCGCCTGCGAACCTGCGGGCACATCTGGATGCCCCGAACGTCAACATGGTGACCTGCGGTGGGCAGGCGACGATCCCGATCGTCTACGCCGTCAGCCGTGTCGTCGACGTCCCGTACGCCGAGATCGTCGCGTCGGTGTCGTCGGCGTCGGCGGGCCCCGGAACCCGCGCCAACATCGATGAGTTCACCAAGACCACCAGCGCCGGCGTGCAGAACATCGGTGGTGCGGCCAAGGGCAAGGCGATCATCATCCTCAACCCCGCGGATCCGCCGATGATCATGCGGGACACGATCTTCTGTGCCATCCCGGAGGACGCCGACCACGCCGCGATCACCCAGTCCATCAAGGACGTGGTGGCCGAGGTGCAGACCTACGTGCCGGGATACCGACTGCTCAACGAACCGCAGTTCGACGAACCGTCGGTGGTCAACGGTGGCAACCATGTGGTCACCACCTTCATCGAAGTGGAGGGTGCCGGTGACTATCTGCCGCCGTACGCTGGAAATCTGGACATCATGACCGCCGCGGCCACCAAGGTGGGCGAGGAAATCGCCAGAGACCGCCTCGGCGCGGCCTCGGTGTCGGAAGGGGCGCAGGCATGAGCACCGACGGAATCTTCTTCAATTCGATGTGGGACGTCCGGATGACGGACACCTCGCTGCGGGACGGGTCGCACCACAAGCGGCACCAGTTCACCAAGGACGAGGTCGGTGCCATCGTGGCCGCTCTCGACACCGCGGGCGTGCCGGTCATCGAGGTCACCCACGGTGACGGTCTGGGCGGGTCGAGCTTCAACTACGGGTTCTCCAAGACCCCGGAGCAGGAGTTGATCAAGCTGGCGGCCGAGACCGCCAAGGAGGCCAAGATCGCCTTCCTGATGCTGCCTGGAGTGGGCACCAAGGAGGACATCAAGGAGGCCCAGAACAACGGCGGGTCGATCTGCCGCATCGCGACGCACTGCACCGAGGCCGACGTGTCGATTCAGCACTTCGGACTGGCGCGGGAACTCGGTCTCGAGACGGTGGGGTTCCTGATGATGAGCCACACCATCTCCCCGGAGAAGCTCGCCGCGCAGGCCCGGATCATGGCCGACGCCGGATGCCAGTGTGTCTATGTCGTGGACTCCGCGGGCGCGCTGGTGCTCGAAGGTGTCGCCGACCGGGTGTCGGCTCTGGTCGCCGAACTCGGTGACGACGCGCAGGTCGGTTTTCACGGCCATGAGAACCTCGGTCTCGGCGTGGCCAACTCGGTCGAGGCCGTCCGCGCGGGTGCCAAGCAGATCGACGGCTCGTGCCGTCGGTTCGGCGCGGGTGCGGGCAACGCACCGGTCGAGGCGCTGGTCGGAGTGTTCGACAAGATCGGCGTCAAGACCGGCATCGACTTCTTCGACATCGCCGATGCGGCCGAAGAGGTTGTCGCCCCGGCGATGCCCGCCGAGTGCCTGCTCGACCGCAACGCGCTGGTGATGGGTTACGCGGGGGTGTACTCCAGCTTCCTCAAGCACGCGGTGCGCCAAGGCGAACGTTACGGAGTACCTGCCCACGAACTGTTGCTCCGGGTCGGCCAGCGCAAGCTCATCGGTGGCCAGGAGGATCAGTTGATCGACATCGCCCTGGAGATCAAGCGCGAGCAGGAGGAGAGCGCCGCGCACTGAGGCGGCGCGTGTGGGCGTCACTACCCTGAGCTCGCCCAGGGCGCACTGGCGTAACGGTTTCGCACCCGAAACGCGTACGTGGTTGCGCGCTGGGCGATGGGGAGAGCGGCGTCGCCCTCGCTCGATGCTCGCCGGCGGTGCCGCGGCGCGCCCGTCGGGGCCACCCGGCAGGATGTACTCATGGCCACCCGCGAACAGGCGCAGTCGTTACTCGAACAGCTCGCGGGGCCTGCGGCCACCCTGCGCGATGACCAGTGGACTGCCATCGAGGCGCTCGTGGTCCACCGGCGCCAGGCCCTGGTGGTGCAGCGCACGGGGTGGGGTAAATCGGCGGTGTACTTCATCGCGGCCAAACTGCTGCGCGGTGCCGGTCTGGGACCCACGGTGATCGTGTCGCCACTGCTGGCGCTCATGCGCAACCAGGTGTCGGCTGCCGAGCGCGCCGGCGTGCGGGCGGCCACCATCAACTCGGGCAATGTCACCGAGTGGGATGCGATCCATCAGCAGGTCGCCGCCGGCGGACTCGATGTCCTGCTGGTCAGCCCGGAAAGGTTGAACAACCCCGACTTCCGCGACAATGTCCTGCCCGCTCTGGCGTCCGACGCCGGTCTCGTGGTGGTGGACGAGGCGCACTGTGTGTCGGACTGGGGGCATGACTTCCGGCCCGACTATCGGCGCATCCGGACGTTGATCGCCGAATTGGGCTCGGACATACCGGTTCTCGCCACCACGGCGACCGCCAACGATCGTGTCGTCAACGATGTGGCGGCCCAACTGGGCGTCGGCGGGCGCGACACCCTGGTGCTGCGCGGCGGCCTGGACCGCGAATCGCTGCGGTTGTCGGTGGTCAGGGCGGGAAATCCAGCACAACGGTCAGCCTGGATTGCCGCCCAACTGGATTCGCTTCCCGGTTCGGGCATCATCTACACGCTCACCGTGGCGCAGGCGAACGATGTCGCGGCCCTGCTCGTCGAACAGGGGCACAAGGTCGCGGCCTACACCGGATCCACCGACACCACCGAACGCGAGCAGTTGGAGTCCGACCTTCTCGACAACCGGGTCAAGGCGCTGGTCGCGACGTCGGCACTCGGTATGGGGTTCGACAAGCCGGACCTCGGTTTCGTGGTGCATCTCGGCGCCCCGTCGTCGCCGATCGCGTACTACCAGCAGGTGGGCCGTGCCGGTCGTGCCACTGACAGTGCCGAGGTGATCCTGCTTCCCGGCACCGAGGACCAGGACGTGTGGCGCTACTTCGCTTCCGTGGCGTTTCCGTCAGAGCCGCTGGTGCGCAATGTACTTCATGCCCTGGATGCCGAACGTCCGCAGTCCACGCCGGCGTTGGAGAGCCAGGTGGACCTGAACCGCTCGCGGCTCGAGATGGTGCTCAAGGTGCTCGACGTCGACGGTGCGGTGCGCCGGGTGAAGGGCGGCTGGATCGCCACGGGTGAACCCTGGGCGTATGACGAGCAGCGGTACCGGGCACTCGATGCGGCCCGTCGCCGTGAGCAGCAGGCCATGCTCGACTATCAGAACACCGACGGATGCCGAATGGCGTTTCTGCGCGGCCAACTCGACGACCCCGAGCTGGCGCCCGGCGATCGGTGCGGACGCTGCGACAACTGCACGGGAACGCACTACCCGGGTGCGGTCGATGAGGTGACCCTGGCCGCCACGGTGGAACGACTGCGCCGTCCCGGTGTCGAGGTGGCGCCACGCAAGCAGTGGCCGACGGGGCTCGGGGCACTGGGACTCCCGTGGTCGGGGCGGATCTCCGACGGCGCCGCGGCCGGCCGGGCCATCGGCAGGCTCACCGACCTCGGCTGGGGTGCGAGGCTGCGCAAGCTGCTGGCCGAACCCGACCGTGAGGTGCCGGACGACATCGTGGGGGCCGCGATCGAGGTCCTCAAGGCGTGGAAGTGGACCGCGCGCCCCGTCGCGGTCATCGCGCTGGATTCGCAGACCCACCCGCTGCTCATCGCCTCGACCGCGCAGCGTCTGGCTCAGGTGGGCCGGCTGACCGATCTCGGCACACTGCGCTACCGGCCCGATCGGCGTCCGGTCACGGCGGCGAACTCGGCGTATCGCGTCGCGGCGCTGAACGGCTCATGGGAACGCCCTGACCTTGATGTTCACGGGCCGGTCCTGCTGATCGACGACATGACGGACACGGGATGGACGCTCACCTTGGCGGCCCGCCACCTGCGCGAGGCCGGGGTGCCGGAGGTGCTGCCGCTGGTGCTGGCCGCCACCAGCTGAGACCGTCACGCGTTTGCGCAGCTGGACCGATCCCGCGCCGGATCCGCGGCACATGCGCAGAGTCGAGGGCCGCAGCCCAGCACCGCGCTGACCTGCGAAGTGTTTGGCGTCGCCGGGCGTTCGGGTAGGCGATTCGTCGGGTTGGGGGTGGCCTGCACCACGCGGGCCACGAAACGACAAGGAGCATCCCATGCGAGCAAGCAAGACGACTGTGTACCGCGGCCTGGCCGGCATCTTCGCCGGTGGCCTGCTCGGAGCAGCCGCCAGCGCCACCATCGCGCTGCCCGCGGCTGGTGCGGCCCCGGACACCATCACTTCAGAGCCCAACTGCAACGCCAGCGCGGTGGCCGCCACCGTGAGTTCGGTGTCGCAGTCGGTGGGCAACTACCTGGCCCAGCATCCCGAGACGGACAGGGCGTTGTCGGACATCGCCAAGCGGCCGGCCGATCAGGCCGAGGACGCCTACGAGGCGTACTTCGCCGCGAACCGGCCGGTGGCCGACGAGCTGCGAAACCTTCAGCAGCCGGTCCGTGACCTGAACGCGCAGTGCGGCATCACGGTGATGCCGTCGCAGGCCATGGAGGCTCTTGAGTCGATCTGAGGCTGAACGCAGTGTGCCCCACCCGCAGCCGCGGGTGGGGCACACGTGCGCCGATCCCTAGAGAACCGACGGGGTCGTGGTGAACACCGCGTTGTAGCCCGTGTCCTCGCCCGGGGTCGAGATCGTCTGTTTCGTTCCACCACCGTTGGACCAGTTGCCGTACACCACTTGCCCGTTCACCGTCTGCGGGGAAGGGATGTCGATCTCGCGCACCACCCCGACGACCGCGGTCTCGGTGTAGGTGCCCTTATGTGGCACGCCGTCGATGGTGTAGACCGCGTCGGGGTTGTTGCTGTTGAACGTCAACTCCACCAGATTCGGGTAGATGAACGTGCTCGTGGTGGTCGACAGGCCGTCGCTGTCGGTGACGGTCAGTTTGATCTCGTAATAGGTGGTGTCGACATTGTGATTGCTGGTCGACAGATACACCGAGCCGTTGGGGCCGACGATGTTGTCCTGATAGGGGTGGACGTGGTCGGCGTGATGGAAGATCACGGTCCACTTGTAGGCGCTGTCGGGCAGAGTGCCGTCTTCTGCGTCGGTCGCCGTGGCGCCGAAGGTGACCGTCTGGCCCGCGTTGTACTTGCCGTCGCCGACGGACGTCGTGATGGCGACCTCCGGCGGGGTGTTGCCTGCATAGACGACCTGCGTTGCCGTGTGGGACTTTTCGCCATCGCTGACCGTCAGCGTGACGGTGTACTTGCCCGCGGCGTTGTACGTGTACAGCGGGTCGGCCTCCGTGGAGGTGTTGCCGTCTCCGAAGTCCCAGCTGTAGGTCAGCGGCTTGCCCTCAGGATCCTTCGACCCGCCCGATGAGAACTGGACATCCAGCGGCGTCTGACCGTAGTTGGGTGTGGCCGTGAGCACCGCGGTCGGAGCCCGGTTGCCACCGGACGGAGTGATCTTGTACAGCTCACCGGGGTAGATGTTCAGCTGGTACAGGCTCTCGTCGTCGCCCGGTCCCTGAAGGAGCTGAATCGCCGTACCGGCCTCGGAGTCGAAGGTCTCCACACTGAGCAGGTTGTGGTAGGTCGAATCGAAGGTCAGCACCTTGACCCAGTGCAGCGTGTAGTCCGCCACGAACACCTTGTTGGTGTACTCGTCCCCGAGCTCAGAGCCCGTGTACACCATGACCGCGGTGATCGATCCGGCGCGGGCCGGTTCCGGGGTGTGCGGGTAGGTCCAGATCGGGTCGATGTAGTTGCAGCTGTCGCAGTCGCTGACCCCCTCGGCGCCGGGCCAGCCGTAGTTGCCGCCCGCCTCGACCAGATTCAGTTCCTCCCAGGCGAAGTCGCCCACGTCGGCGACCAGCAGCTGTCCGGTCGGAGTGAACACCATGCGGAACGGGTTGCGGAAGCCCAGGGCGTAGATCTCCGGGCGGGCGCCGGCGAGGTCGACGAATGGGTTGTCGTCGGGGATGGTGCCGTCGGGATTGATCCGCAGGATCTTGCCGTACAGCTTGGACATGTCCTGCGCGTTGGTGTTCTCACTGTTGTCGCCGATGGCCCAGTACAGCTTGCCGTCCGGACCGAACAGCACTGCGTTGCCGTGGTGCATGGCACCGGAACCCGGAATGACGACCAGATCGAAGGGGGCGTTCTCACCGGAGGTGACGAATGCGTCGTCAACGATCGTGTACCGAGTGAGCTTGTCCTCCAAAGCCGGGGTGGTGTACGCGACGTAGACGTAGCCGTTGTTGGCGTAGTCCGGGTCCAGTTCGATCGCGTTGAGTTCGCGGCTGGGCGATGTGGGCACGGTGCCGACGAGGACCACCGAGCCGGGATTGTTCGGGTCGACGATCTTCACCGCACCGGCCTTCTCGGTGATGATGATCCGGCCGTCGGGCAGGAACCGGAAGTCCGTCGGCTGGTCGAGGCCGGCGGCGATCACGATGCGCTCCAGATCCTCCGGAAGCGGGGAGTTCTCGGATGGGTTGGCGCACAGGATGACGTCCTGCAGCGCGATCGTGACGCGGTCGGTCACCTCCTGCACGAACCGAGCGACCTGCGGGATGGCCAGAATTCGGTCGAACTCGCGGCGCACCCATGCGGCCACGGCCGCCAGCACGGGGTTCTGGTCGACGGGTGGCAGTTCGCCGTTGCCCGCACCTTCACCGGTGTTGCCCGTGGCCCCGGAGATCAGGTCGACGGCCTTCAGAACCAGCTTGCAGACACAGACCTTGAGATCCTCGAAGGCCTTGGCCGCGGCCTCCTGGAACGCCTTGGCCTGGGCGTTGATGTGTGCGATGGCGTCGTTGAGGGACGGCGGCAGCGACGGTGACGTGGTCAGTGTCGCCAGGGCGGGGGCGATGGCGCCGGCATCCAGTTCGTTCTCGACGGCCTGATGCGCCTCTGGGGCCAACTGGCTGGTGAAGCGCTCGCGGGCAGCGGCGGCTGCGGCCTGGAAGCGTTCGGCAAAGGTGCGGCGGGCCTCGGGAGCCGGGTCCGACGTCGATCCGGCGGGCACGGTCGTTTCCGGAACGATCACCGGGGTCTCCTCGGCAGCGGTGTCGTCACCGACGACCGGAACCGATCCGGTGGGAGCGCCGCCGACCGGCTGCGCGGGAGCCAGAACCCTGGCGCGGACGGCGTCGAGGCGCTCTCGCAGCGCGGCCTTCAGTTCCGCTCTCTTGGGTGCGGTCCTGGTTCCGACACCTGTCTGCGCCGGGGCGCTGGCCTCGGTGTCGGCGGACCCGGGGGATGCGGCCTCGACTTCGGTGTTCTCGATCGCGCGCTGAAGTGGCGTCTTGATCCAGGGCGGCGGCGACGAGATCGAATCAGGCCGAAGCCGTGGTGTCCGGGGGCGTGATGCCTCGCCCGCCGATGAATCACTGGATCCGACGCCGGTCGAGCCGGTGCTGGAACCGGACGCCGATCCTGGGGCGCTGTCGTCGGCCCATGCGGCGCCGGGGTTGACCCCGACCGCCACACCGACGCCGAGGGCGACCGCCAGTCCGCCGACCCTGCCGATGAACCTGGCATAGGCGGAGTCGTCCTGGGGCGGCATCGGCGGGCGGGGTGGGATCTCGCGCTCGGGGTGTTCGGGGTGCTGCTGCCGAGGTGATGCCGACGTCATGTCTGGTCCTGCCGTTTGCTCTAGAGGAAATTGCCGCATGCGCAAAGTAGGGCATCTGGGCAGCTCATGCCCGCTAACTGCGAGGTCGCGATGCTAAGGTAGTTGCCTCTGCAAACAAATTCATCGAGTAGCTGCAGACTTGGCAAACGGCATGTCGTTAGCTTGAGTAATGACCCTTCGGGATCGCAGCAGGAGACGCCGGTGAGCGGCCGCACTGAACTCTGGCCGAGGTGATTGTGGTTATGGACAACCCTTCGGTTGGTGCGATCAAATCCGTCCGCGTCCCGACCCCTCGAGTGTCGGCCTGCCGAACGCAGCCCAAGGGTCGGGATCGGGCAGGGTCGCGCCGTCAGCGCTCCTCTGCCCGCCGGTGTCGGCGTGCCGTACGCAGCGACGTCCATCTCCGCCGCTCACCCGCGCCGCCGAGAGGCGGCGGCATCGGTCCGCCTCGGCGGCAACCCCTGCGGAACTGGGCGACGCAGCGGAGGTTGGTAGCTAAAGCTGCCGCACCGCGTTGGATGGGCCCGCGGGTGTCGGGCGGTCTACGTCCGCCGGCAACCGCCTCGTCTGGGCGCTCGTACCGCCGTTGAGCAGCTAATTCAGCCCGTTCCCGGGGCGGCTGCGCAGTGGCTTTGCGGCGGCCGAGCGCAGGACTGACAGGAAACTCGAAGGTCTGGATGAAATCCGCGAAGTATTGCTGAATTGTCAATTCCGGTGCCCGTGTGCGCGGGATGTGGTTAAGCTCCGCACAGGAGTAGGCGCGTCACAGTGGGTGGGGCCAACAGGCAGACGGCGCAGCAGCGAGGCTGGGGGAACGGTCTCTGCTTGCTGGAGTCAGAGACGACGTCGCGGGTCTACTCCGTTGGGGAGGGTCCGTGAGCGTGAATCCGTTCGACGATGACAGTGGCACGTTCGTCGTCTTGATCAATGACGAGGAACAGCACAGCCTCTGGCCGACCTTTGCTGACGTGCCCGCCGGTTGGCGGACGGTGTTCGGCGAGGCGGACCGGGCTGCGTGCCTGGATTACATCGAGCAGCATTGGCCGGACATTCGGCCCAAAAGCCTCCGAGAGCGGCTCAGCGACATCTGTTGACGCAGCGCGCGACCAGTGGGACGGCGTCGATGGGGACTGATCCCAATCAGGCCGGCACTCGGGTTGGTACCTGCGCGTAGCCATCAGGACAGTGCCCGGTGGGGGAGCTGTTTCCGACAGGTCCATGGCGGCATGGACATCTGAACTTCTCGGTGGGGGTCTCGATGCAGCTTGAAGATTTGACGTTGCCGGCCACTCGTGCCCAGCTGGACATCTGGCTGGCTGCGACGGCGGGCCAGTCAGCGGCCTGGCAGATCGGCCTGTTCGTCACCATCGACGGCATGGTGGACCGCTATGCGCTCGAGTGGGCGATCGGTCGGGCCGTACGAGAAGCCGAGCCGGCACGGGCCACGGTCTTCGAGGTCGACGGCCAGGTGTTCCAGCGGCCGATGGACTGCTCTGACATCGAACTGGAGTTCCACGACCTCACCGAGACTCCAGATGCAGCGGTGGTGGCCCGGGCCATGGCGGAGTCTGCGCAACGGACACCTATGGCGCTGGATGGTCCACTTTTCAAGTTCGTCCTCTTCCAGACCCGTCACGATCAGTTCTGCTTCGTGGGCTGTTGCCACCACCTGGTCTGTGACGGGACCGGTGTTGCATTGGTGGGCAACAGAATTGCCTCGCTCTATTCTGCGGTCGTGCTCGGCGCACCCGTTCCGCCCACGCTGTTCGGTTCCCTCTCCGATCTCGTCGACTGTGAGGCGGCGTATGAGTGTTCCGCCGCCTTCATCGCAGACCGGGATTACTGGAGTGAGAATCTCCCCTCGGGTGAGGATCTGCACACGCCGCTGCCTCGGACGATCGACCACTCTGGCTTCCAGTCACCCTCGGCCGCAGTGGAACTGGATCATTCGGTGGTCCGCCGAGTCGATGAGCTGGCCGAATCGTGGGATATGCCACGATCATCGCTTGTCACCGCCGCGTGCGGGCTCCTGGCTCATGCGTGGCAGGGCGGTGGTTCAGAGGTGGTGATCGACTTCCCGGTCACACGGCGCGTCGACGCCGCTCTGAAGACGCTGCCCGGCATGGTTGCGGGAGTCGTGCCTCTGACGCTGAAGGTGTCCCCCTCCTGGTCGGTTTCGGAATTCTGCCACCACGTCGATCAGCGGATACGGGAAGCCCTGGAGCATCAGAGGTTCCCGGTGCAGGCACTTGAGCGCAGGGTGAATTCCCGTCCGGCGGGCCAGGTGGCGAATCGATTGAGCGTCAACTTCCTTCCGGCGAAGTACACGCTCGATTTCGGCGGTTCGACGGCGACCGCCACACTGGTCCACGCAGGCGTCGTCGGCGGCACGGGACTGTTCTTCTCGGGTGCCGGACGGCAGTTGGTCCTCAATGCCGCCGGCTCGGGACATCCGCTTTCGCGGCTTGAGGTCCCGGCCCTGGCGGAGCGGTTGCAGCGGGTGCTGGATGTGCTGACTTCTGAAGCCTCGCGTTCGCTGTCCTCGGTGGCCATGCTGGACCGAAGCGATGCACTGCGGCTGTCCGAGATCGGCAACCATTGTGCCCTGTCCCGGCCTGAGGCCACGGAGTCGATCCCGGCGTTGTTCAGGTCGCAGGTGACGCGGCGTCCCGACGCGGTTGCGGTGCGCTGCGACACCCGGGGCCTGACGTACCGCGAACTGGATGACGCGTCGAACCAGTTGGCGCACTGTCTGATTGATCAGGGGGCCGGACCTGGGCGCTGCGTGGCACTGTTGCTCGAACGAAGCGCAGAGGCGATCGTGTCGATCCTGGCGGTGCTCAAGACCGGCGCTTCGTACCTGCCGATCGACCCAGTGCTTCCCCAGGGGCGAATCGGCTTCATGGTCGGTGACTCCGAGCCGGTCGCGGTCGTGAGTGCCGCCGGCCTGAGCGAACGGGTGGCCGGCTACGGGGTGGCGGTCGTTGACATCGCGGACTCCCGGGTCGGCGACTTCCCACGCGCCGGCCTGCCGGAAGTGGATGCCGATGGTGTCGCGTACATCATCTACACCTCGGGGACGACGGGTGTCCCCAAGGGCGTCGCGATCACCCATCGCAACGTCACCCAGTTGATCGGCTGTCTGGACGTCGGTCTGCCTCCCACAGCACAGGTGTGGTCGCAGTGGCATTCGTACAGTTTCGACATCTCGGGTTGGGAGATCTTCAACTGCCTGCTGCGCGGCGGGCGGTTGGTCATAGTTCCAGAAGAGGTCGCACATTCCCCGAACGATCTCCAGGACCTTCTGATCGGCGAGCAGGTGAACGTCCTGGGGTTGACGCCGACGGCCGCCGCCGCGTTGTCCCCCTCGGGGCTGGATTCGGTTGCGCTGCTGGTCGGTGGTGAACCGTGCTCGGCAGAGGTGGTCGATCGATGGGCGCCGGGCCGCGTGATGATCAACCAGTACGGCCCGACCGAGGCGACGATGTGGGTCACCGTGAGCTCCCCGCTGGCCGCGGGGTCGGGTGTGCCGCCGGTGGGTTCGCCGTTGCCCGGTGCGGCATTGTTCGTCCTGGATCCGTGGCTGCGGCCGGTGCCCGACGGCGTGTTGGGCGAGCTGTATGTGGGCGGGCCGAACGTCGGCGTCGGGTACTGGCGCCGAAGCGCTTTGACCGGATCCCGGTTTGTGGCCTGTCCGTTCGGTTCTGAGGGTCAGCGCATGTATCGAACCGGCGATCTGGTGTCCTGGGACGCCGACGGGCAGTTGCGGTACTTCGGCCGGGCTGATGAGCAGGTGAAGATCCGCGGATACCGAATCGAATTGGGCGACATCCAAACCGCGCTGACCGACCTCGATGGGGTGGCGCAGGCGGTCGTGGTCGCGCGGGAGGATCGGCCGGGCGACAAGCGCCTGGTCGGCTATGTCACCGAAAGCAGTCCCGGTGCCGCAGAGCCCGCCGCCGTTCGGGCCGCGCTGATGCAGCGGCTGCCCAGATACATGGTGCCGGCGGCAGTCGTGGTGCTCGACGCACTGCCGCTGACGGTCAACGGAAAGCTCGACAAGCGGGCGCTGCCGGCGCCGGAGTACACCGACGTCGACCATCACCGGGCACCCTCCACGCCCACCGAAGAGATCCTGGCCGGCATCTACGCCGAAACCCTTGGCCTGGAGCGGATTGGGGTGGACGAATCCTTCTTCGACCTCGGAGGTGACTCGCTGTCGGCCACCCGGGTGGTGGCCGAAGTGAACACGAGTCTCGGTGCCGACCTTGCCGTGCGGTCCCTGTTCGATGCGCCCACTGTGGCCGAGTTGGCACCGCTCATCGGCGTCGGTTCGGCCGGACGCGTGCCGTTGACGCGGCAGGAGCGCCCGGAACGTATCCCGTTGTCCTTCGCCCAGCAGCGCCTGTGGTTCCTGGACCGCTTTGAAGGCGGTGTCGCGACCTACAACATGCCGGCCGCGTTCCGAATCAACGGAGCGTTGGACGTCGACGCGCTGGGCGCCGCACTCGACGATGTGATCGCTCGTCACGAGTCGTTGCGCACGGTGTTCGTCGAGGTCGATGGGGTTCCATCGCAACAGGTTCGCCCGGCGGGGCCGGGACTGTGGCGCCGCCAGGACTCGGTGCAGGAGCCCCTGTCGATTCCCGCCGGGGAAACGGAGTTGACCGACGAACTGATGTCCCTGGCGAACCACAGGTTCGATCTCTCGACCGACGTTCCGGTCCGGGCTCAGATCTACGAGGTGGGCCAGAACCGGCATGTGCTGGGAATTGTGGTGCATCACATCGCCTTCGACGGCTGGTCGCTGGCGACCATGGTGCGTGACGTGGGCATCGCATACGCCTGCCGTAGTGCAGGACGGGCCCCCGACTGGTCACCGCTTCCGGTCCAATACGCCGATTACACGTTGTGGCAGCAGGATCGGCTGGGCGATGTCACTGATCCGACCAGTGTGATCGCCCAGCAGTTGGCGTACTGGCGGCACGAGTTGGCGGATCTGCCTGAGGTGGTGTCACTGCCGACGGACCGCCCGCGTCCGCCGGTGCCGAGCTACCGCGGAGACGCTGTCGAACTCCGGATCGAACCTGAGCTGTGGGCCGGGATCAAGGCGGTGGCAGCGGGAAGCCACACGACGGTGTCCATGGTGTTGCAGGCCAGCCTTGCCGTGGCGCTGTACCGGGAGGGTGCCGGCACCGACGTGGCGCTTGGCGCACCGATCGCCGGGCGGACCGACAAGGCGCTCGACGACCTGGTCGGCTTCTTCGTGAACACCTGGGTGTTGCGGGTCGGGTTGAACTCTGGACTGACGTTCAGTGAGGTGCTCGATCAGGTACGGCAGAAAGCGTTGGAGGCCTACGCACATCAGGACGTGCCATTCGAGTTGCTGGTGGAGCAGCTCAATCCTGTTCGTTCGGCGTCACACCATCCCCTGTTCCAAGTCGCCCTGGTGTTTCAGAACAATGCCCTGCCCACGGTCGCACTCGACGGGATGGAGGTCGAGCAGGAGTCCGTGTTCACGCGCACCGCGAAGTTCGACCTGGATGTCGAAGTCCGGGAGGTGCCTGGCGAAGACCCCAGCGCGCCGTTGGCCCGCGGAGTGCTGACCTATGCCACGGACCTGTTCGACCGATCCAGCATCGAGCGGTTGGCGGGCCGGTTCGGACGGGTGATCGAAGCGGTGGTCGCCGACGTGTCGACGGTGGTGGGCGAGGTCGACCTCCTCGACGAGGACGAACGGACACTGCTGCTGCACAGTTGGTCTGGGAGGACAGCCGGGACGTCGACGGGACTGGCCGATCAGCTGCTCGCAGATGCGGTGGCGGCCGACCCGGATGCGGTGGCGGTCATCGATGGGGCACGGAGGCTGTCGTACCGCGAGCTTGACGAGGCGTCCAATCAGCTGGCCAGGCTGCTGATAGCGGCGGGCGTCGGACCCGAGCGTGCCGTGGGTGTGGCGGTGGACCGGTCCGCCGAACTGGTGACGACGTGGTGGGCCGTCCTGAAGGCGGGCGGGACGTACGTGCCGGTGGATCGGGCGAATCCGGCGGAGCGCATCGCCACGATCCTCGACACGTTGTCGGCCGTCTGTGTCGTCACCTGCGATATCACCGCGCTGGCTGGGGCAGGGGACCGCCCGGTGATCACACTCGACGGCGTCGATCTGTCCACGTACTCCCAAGCCCCCGTCACCGATCAGGACCGGCTGATGCCCTTGGGGGTTGACGGGGCCGCCTATGTGATCTTCACGTCCGGGTCCACCGGCGTCCCGAAGGGTGTGGCGGTCACCCACGCCGGCCTTCTCGGCGTTGCCGGTGCGCTTCGTGACGTGTTCGGCCTCGGTGCCGACGATCGTGTGCTGATGGTGGCCGCGCCGACGTTCGACGCCTCGGTGTTCGAATGGTTGTGGGCAGTGGCGTCGCGAGCCGCCCTCGTCGTCGCGCCGCGTGACTGCTACGCCGGTGATGCGTTGACCGAGGTGGTGCAGCGCGGAGAGTGCAGCGCGGCGCTGATCACGCCGACCGTGCTCGCCACCGTCGACCGAACCCGGTTCGACGGGGTGAGGACCCTGGTCACCGGTGGGGAGGCCTGCCCGCCGGAGTTGGTGGCCGCGTGGGCGCCCGGCCGGTCGATGTTCAACGCGTACGGCCCCACCGAGGCCTCCATCTGGGCGACGTGGAGTGGGCTGGCGACGGGACAGCCGGTGCGGATCGGTGTTCCGATCGCGGGGACCCGCGCATTCGTGCTCGATGCCCGCCTGCACCCGGCGCCCGTCGGGGTGGTGGGTGAGCTGTACCTCGCAGGACAGGTGTTGGCGCGCGGCTATGTGGGTCGGGCAGATCTGACCGCAGACCGCTTCGTCGCGAACCCCTTCGGGGATGTTCCGGGCGAACGGATGTATCGCACCGGCGACCTCGTGCGGTGGACTCCGCAGGGGAGTCTGGAGTACCTCGGCCGGGCCGATGCGCAGGTCAAACTGCGTGGACAACGTCTGGAGCTCGGAGAGATCGAGAATGCTCTGCTGGCCTGTCCACACGTCAGCCAGGCGGCGGCCGCGGTACACCGCGGCGAGATGGGCATAGACCACCTGGTCGGCTATGTCACCCTCGGGCAGACCGCAGATGCCCAGGGCGAGGTCGAGGTCGTCGGTCAATGGCAGCACATCTACGACCAGCTCTACGACGTGGAGCTCGAAACTCCGGATTTCGGAAGCGATTTCCGCGGCTGGAACAGCAGCTACACCGGTGATCCGATCCCGCTCGAACAGATGCGGGAGTGGCGTGCGGCCACAGTGGGCCGCATCCTGGAGCTTCGGCCGAAGCGCGTACTGGAGATCGGCGTGGGATCCGGTCTGGTGCTCTCCCAGGTGGCACCGGAATGTGACATCTACTGGGGCACTGACCTTTCCGCATCGACCATTGCCAAGCTGTCTTCGGTGGTCACCAGCGAACCCTGGGGAGAGCGGGTTCGACTGCTGGCCAAGCCGGCGCACGTCGTCGAAGGGCTGCCACTCGCTCACTTCGACACCATCATCGTCAACTCGGTGATCCAGTACTTCCCGAGCGCGGAGTACCTGGCCGAGGTCATCGAGCATGCGCTGGAACTGCTGGAACCGGGAGGCCGGCTCTTTCTCGGCGACGTGCGCAACCATGACCTGCAGGGGGCGTTTCAAACCGGTGTCGCCCTTGCCCGAAGCGGCACCGGCGCCGACACCTCCGAGATGTGCCAACGTGTCCAGCGCGCGATCCTCGGCGAACAGGAACTGCTGCTTTCCCCAGAGTTCTTCACCACCTTGGCCGCCGAGCAGCCGTCCGTGGCAGCGGTCGACATCCAGGTCAAGCGCGGCACGGCCGACAACGAGCTGACGCGTTACCGCTACGACGTCGTCCTCCACAAGACGCCGGTGAACGTGTCTTCGGTGGCCAACGCACCCACGTGGTGGTGGGCCGACTGTGCCGATCTGAACGGTCTGCGCAGCGAGCTGCTTTCACAACGTCCAGCGATGGTTCGGGTCAGCGGGATACCTCGTGACGGGGTGATGTCCGATGTGATCATCGAGAGGGCGCTGGCCGCGGGCCTGCCGCTCAACACCGCCGTCGCCCAGGCGGACGACATCGCAGCGTCCGGGGAGGTCGTAACGCCGGAGCGCCTGTACGAACTCGGCGAGTCGATCGGCTACCGGGCGGCAGTCACCTGGGGTGCGGAACCCGGGACCCTGGACGCGGTGTTCGACGCCGTGGTCGGCGGCGGGCGCACCCCCGCGTTGACCGACATCTTCCTGCCGCCGAGGGGGACCCGTCAGCGCGGTGGTTATGCGAACGACCCCCAGACGAACACCAAGGTCAGCGCGGTCAGGCAGTGGCTCGCGGAGCGGTTGCCCGAGTACATGGTGCCGAGCCAGATCGTGGTGCTCGAGGAGTTCCCCCTGACGTCCTCGGGCAAGGTCGACCGCAGGGGCCTGCCCGCCCCGATGTTCGCCGCGGGTGCGCTGCGCGCCCCGCAGACGCCCACCGAGAAGACGGTTGCTGAGGTGTTCACCGAGGTGCTCGGCCTCGGTCGGGTCGGCCTCGACGATGACTTCTTCGTTCTGGGCGGCGATTCGTTGATCGCCATCCGGGTGTGCGCTCGCCTCGAATCGGCGTTGGGGCTCCAGGTTCCGGTTCGGGCGGTGTTTGATGCGCCGAGTGTGGGTGGTTTGGCGGGGTATTTGGATGGTGTTGGGGGTGGGGCGGTTCGTCCGGCGTTGACGGTGCGGTCGCGGCCGGCGGTGGTGCCGTTGTCTTTTGCTCAGCAGCGGTTGTGGTTTTTGGAGCAGTTGCAGGGTCCGTCGCCGATTTACAACATGGCGGTGGCGTTGCGTCTTGTTGGTGGGTTGGATGTTGAGGCGCTGGGTCGGGCGTTGGTGGATGTGGTGTCTCGGCAGGAGAGTCTGCGGACGTTGTTCGTGGCTGTTGATGGGGTGGGTGCCCAGGTGGTGGTGCCTGTCGAGGAGGTTGATTTCGGTTGGCGGGTGGTTGATGGGACCGGCTGGTCGGGGGATCGGTTGGCGGAGGCTGTTGGTGCGGTTGCGGGTCATGCTTTTGATCTGACGTCGGAGATTCCGTTGCGGGCGGAGTTGTTCCGGGTTGGCCGGGATGAGCATGTGTTGGTGGCGGTGGTGCACCATATCGCTGCTGATGGTTGGTCGGTGGCGCCGTTGGTGGCGGATCTGGGTGTGGCTTATGCCAGTCGTTGTGGTGGGCGGGCGCCGGAGTGGGCGCCGTTGCCGGTGCAGTATGCCGATTACACGTTGTGGCAGCAGGATTGGTTGGGTTCGGTCACTGATCCGGGCAGTGTGATTTCTGCGCAGCTTGCGTATTGGGAGCAGGAGTTGGCGGGGCTGCCTGAGCGGTTGGAGTTGCCGACGGATCGGCCGTATCCGGCTGTGGCTGATTATCGCGGGGCCAGTGTGGTGATGGATTGGCCGGTGGAGTTGCAGCGGCAGGTTGCTCGGGTGGCTCGTGAGCACAACGTGACCAGTTTCATGGTGGTGCAGGCTGGTTTGGCGGTGTTGTTGGCGGAGTTGGGTGCCAGCAGTGATGTGGCGGTGGGTGTGGCGACCGCTGGGCGTGGTGATTCGGCGCTGGATGAGTTGGTGGGTTTCTTCGTCAACACGTTGGTGCTGCGGGTGGATGTGGCTGGTGATCCGACTGTGGCCGAGTTGTTGGAGCAGGTGCGGGCTCGCAGTTTGGGGGCGTTTGAGCATCAGGATGTGCCGTTTGAGGTTTTGGTGGAGCGGCTCAATCCGACGCGGTCGTTGACTCATCATCCGCTTGTGCAGGTCATGGTGACGTGGCAGAACCTGCCGTGGAACAGCAGTGGGCCGGTGGCCGGGTTGACGTTGGGTGATGTGCGGGTCAGTCCGATGGAACTCGAAACGTGTTCGGCGCGGATGGATCTGGTGTTCTCGTTGGCTGAGCGCAGCACTGAGGCGGGTGAACCGGCGGGTATTGCGGGTCTGGTGGAGTTCCGCACGGATGTCTTTGATGCGGCCAGTGTTGAGCTGCTGGTCGAGCGGTTGCAGCGGGTGCTGGTGGAGATGGTGGCCGATACGGCTGCCCGGGTGTCGTCGGTGGAGATGCTCGGTGGTGCTGAGCGGGCGCAGCTGGCGGGTTTGGGGCAGTGGTCGGTGCTGGCCGAGCAGGTGGGCGCGGCCTCGATTCCGGAGTTGTTCGCGGTGCAGGTGGATCGGTCGCCGGAGGCGGTGGCGGTTCGGTTCGAGGGTCGGTCGTGGACGTATCGGGATGTGGATGAGGCCTCGAATCGGCTGGCTCATCTGCTTGTCGGTGTGGGTGCGGGGCCGGGCGAGTGTGTGGCGTTGTTGTTGAATCGATCTGCTGAGGCGATCGTGTCGATCCTGGCTGTGCTCAAGTCTGGTGCGGCGTATCTGCCGATTGACCCGGCTGTGCCTGATGAGCGCATTGAGTTCATGCTCGCCGACGCGGCTCCGGTGGTGGTGCTCACCTCTGCTCGAGTGGGTCAGCGGTTGCGGGGATCTGTTGTGCCGGTGCTGGATGTGGCTGATCCTCGTGTCGAGGCGCAGCCGGTGACGGGGTTGGTGGGTCCGGCTGCTGAGGATGTCGCGCACATCATTTACACGTCGGGGACCACGGGGGTGCCCAAGGGGGTCGCGGTCACCCATCAGAACGTGACGCGGCTCTTCGATGGTGTGGATCTCGGCGTGGCGATGGGTGCTGAGCAGGTGTGGGCGCAGTGTTCGTCGTTGGCTTTCGACTATTCGGTGTGGGAGATCTGGGGTGCGCTGCTGCATGGCGGCCGTCTGGTGGTGGTGCCCGAGGAGGTGACGCGTTCGCCGCAGGACCTGCAGGCCCTCGTCGTCGGTGAACAGGTCACGGTGTTGAGTCAGACCCCGTCGGCGGTGGGGATGTTGTCGGCATCGGAGTTGGCGTCGACGTCGCTGATGGTCGCCGCCGAGCCGTGCCCTGCGCAGGTGGTGGATCGGTGGGCGCCGGGACGGGTGATGGTCAACGGTTACGGCCCCACGGAGACGACGGTGTATGCCACCGTCAGTGCGCCGTTGCAGGCGGGGTGCCTCGAGGTGCCGATCGGCCTGCCGGTGCCGGGTGCGGCACTGTTCGTGTTGGACCGGTGGTTGCGGCCGGTGCCCCGGGGCGTGGTGGGTGAGTTGTATGTGGCCGGTCGCGGTGTCGGGGTGGGGTATGTGCGTCGGGCCGGGTTGACCGCGTCGCGGTTTGTGGCGTGTCCGTTCGGCGCCCCTGGAGCGCGGATGTATCGCACTGGGGATCTGGTGTCGTGGGGCTCAGACGGTCAGCTGCGCTACAGCGGTCGCGCTGATGAGCAGGTCAAGATTCGCGGGTACCGCATCGAACTGGGTGAAGTCCAAGCGGCGCTGGCTGAACTCGACGGTGTTCGGCAGGCCGTCGTGATCGCCCGCGAAGACCGACCCGCAGACAAGCGTCTGGTCGGATACCTCACCGAGACAGTCTCGGGTGCAGTCGATCCCACTGAGGCCCGGCTCCAGCTTGGCCGTCGTCTCCCGTCCTACATGGTGCCCGCGGCGGTGATGGTGCTCGACGCGCTGCCGTTGACCGTCAACGGCAAACTCGACACGCGGGCACTGCCGGCACCGGACTACACCGACACCGACAGCTACCGAGCCCCGTCGAACACCATCGAAGAGATCCTGGCCGGGATCTACGCCGAGGTGCTCGGCCTCAACCAGGTCGGAGTCGACGACTCCTTCTTCGACCTCGGCGGCGACTCCCTCTCCGCCATGCGACTGATCACCGCCATCAACACCACACTCGGTGCAGACCTTTCAGTGCGCACCCTCTTCGACGCCCCTGCCATCGCACATCTGGCTCCGCACATCAGTACGGGTGCGGGTGAGCGGGTGCCGCTGGTCCCCATGGACCGACCAGAGGCCATCCCACTGTCCTACGCCCAGCAGCGTCTCTGGTTCCTGAACCGGTTCGAGGGCGGCGTGGCCACGTACAACATGCCGATCGCGTTCCGGATCAGCGGGGCGCTGGACGTCTCGGCATTGGATGCGGCCCTCGATGACGTGATCACCCGACATGAGTCACTGCGCACGGTGTTCCCCGACGTCGACGGTGTGGCGATGCAGAAGGTGCTGCCGGCCCAGCCGGGGATGTGGCGACGTGGCCAGGCGACGGTGGTGCCGATCGACGAGGACCGCGTCGAGGCCGAGCTGGTGGCGTTGGCGGGACACCGGTTCGATCTGGCGACGGAGGTTCCGGTCCGGGCGCAGCTTTTCGAGGTCGGCCCGGAGCAGTACGTGCTCGGCATCCTGTTCCACCACATCGCTTTCGACGGGTGGTCGATGGCGCCGATGGTCAGAGATGTGGCGGTGGCCTACGGGGCCCGCAGTCAGGGCCGGGCTCCGGAGTGGGCGCCGTTGCCGGTGCAGTATGTGGATTACACGCTGTGGCAACGCGAACACCTCGGCGATCTGGAGGACAGCAGAAGCCGGATCGCCGAACAGGTGGCCTACTGGGAGAAGAATCTGGCCGGACTGCCGGAGGTGGCCTCTCTGCCCACCGATCGGGTTCGACCGCCGGTGCCCAGTTACCAGGGCGACGGCGTGGACGTTCGGATCGACCCGCAGACCTGGGCGGGGGTCAAGGCGCTGGCCGCGGAGCACAACGCGACCTTCTCGATGGTGCTGCAGGCCGTGGCCGCGGTGTGGATGCACCGGGTCGGCGTCGGCCAGGACATCGCACTGGGCACCCCGATCGCCGGACGGATGGACGCCGCGCTCGACGACCTGGTCGGGTTCTTCGTCAACACCTGGGTGCTGCGGGTGGAGGTGAACTCGCAACAGCGCTTCAGCGACGTCCTCGAACAGGTGCGGCACAAGGCCTTGGACGCCTACGCCAACCAGGATGTGCCGTTCGAGCTGTTGGTGGAACGGCTCAACCCGACCCGATCGACGTCACATCATCCGCTGTTCCAGGTCGCGATGGTGTTCCAGAACAACGTACTTCCCGAAGTGACCCTCGATGAGGCCAGTATCGAACCGGTCTCGCTGGTCACCCGCACCGCCAAGTTCGACCTGGACTTCGACCTGCGGGAGGTCCCGAGCGGGGAGTCGGGTGCGCCGATGTGTGCCGGTGTGTTGACCTATGCCACGGATCTGTTCGATCGGTCGACCGTTGAACGGCTGGTGGGTTGGTTCGACCAGGTCGTTGAGGCTGTGGTGACCGATTCGTCGGTGGTCATCGGGGACGTGGAACTGCTGGACCAGAGCGAGCGAGGGCTGCTGACACAGTGGTCCGGCGTTGACGTCGCGGCGCCAGTGGGACTGGGAACGGAGCTGTTGGCGGCGGCGGTGGCTGCCGATCCGGACGCGGTTGCTGTCGTCGACGGGGTGCGGCAGTGGTCGTATCGAGAACTGGATGAGGTCTCAAATCGGTTGGCGCGAGCACTGATTGATGCGGGAGTGGGTCCGGAGCGCGCCGTGGGCGTGGCGATGGATCGTTCTGCGGAGCTGGTGTTGGCATGGTGGGCGGTGCTCAAGGCCGGCGGCGTGTACGTGCCGGTGGATCGTGCTCATCCCCCGGCGCGGATCGCCACCGTGCTGGACGCCGTCGAGGCCGTGTGTGTGTTGGCTCGTGGTGCCGAGGACGTCGCGGGCGCCGGTCAGAGACTGGTGCTGCGGGTCGATGAGTTGGACCTGTCCGGGCCCGGCACGGAGCCGATCACCGATGGTGAGCGGTCGGCGCCGCTGAGTGTGGCCGATGCGGCCTACGTGATCTTCACGTCGGGTTCGACGGGGGTGCCCAAGGGGGTGGCGGTCAGCCACGCCGGCCTGCTCGGCGTCGCTGCCGCGCAGCGTGCTGTCTTCGATGTGGGCCCGCAGTCGCGCACGCTGCTGGTGGCAGCGCCCACGTTCGACGCATCGGTCTTCGAGATCGTCATGGCGGTCGGTTCCGCGGCAGCCTTGGTCGTGGCCGCGCCGGACGCGTATGCCGGTGAGGCGCTGACCGGCCTGGTGCGGGATCAGCGCGTGGATGCCGCCGTGCTGACCCCGACCGTGTTGGCGACGCTGGATCGGACGCTCCTGCAGGGCCGGCTTTCGACGCTGATCACCGCCGGCGAGGCCTGCCCGGCCGAGTTGGTGGCCGCATGGTCTCCGGGGCGGCGGATGTACAACGCCTACGGCCCCACTGAATCCACCATCTGGGCCACCTGCACAGCACCCCACTCGGCAGGACAGTCTGTGGGAATCGGCGCCCCGATCGCGGGGGTGGGGGCGCTCGTGCTCGACGGGCGCCTCAATCCGGCTCCGGTCGGAGTCGTGGGCGAGCTCTACCTCACCGGGCCGGCACTGGCCCGTGGCTATGTGGGACGCCCCGAGTTGACCGCGGATCGGTTCGTGGCCAACCCCTTCGGCGATCCCGGAACCCGGATGTATCGCACTGGAGACCTGGCGCGGTGGACATCCGGCGGCACCCTGGAGTATCGGGGTCGTGCTGACGCCCAGATCAAGCTGCGCGGACAGCGCATCGAGTTGGGGGAGATCGAGAACACCCTGCTGGCCTGCCCGCAGGTGTCACGGGCTGCGGCCGCCGTCCACCACGCCGACACCGCCGATCACCTGATCGCCTACGTCGACTTGGCTCGCACCAGCACTGCCGACCACGATGCCGAGGTCGTCGATCAGTGGCAGAGCATGTACGACGAGCTCTACGACGCAGACGTCGAGGCGGCCGAGTTCGGCAATGACTTCCGTGGCTGGAACAGCAGCTACACCGGCGAGTCGATTCCGCTGGCCGAGATGCAGGAATGGCGTGCAGCCACGGTGGCGCGGATCCTCGCGCTCCGGCCGCGACGCATGCTGGAGATCGGTGTCGGATCGGGCCTGATGATGTCCCAGGTCGCCCCGCACTGCGAACGCTATGTCGGCACCGACATGTCGCCCGTGGCGATCGGCACCCTGGCCCGGTCGCTGGAGCGACTCCAGATCCCCTGGCGTGACCGGGTTCAGTTGCAGGCACAGCCGGCGCACATCACCGACGGTCTGCCGCCGCGATACTTCGACACGATCGTCCTCAACTCGGTCGTCCAGTATTTCCCGAACGCCGACTATCTCGCCGACGTGATCGACCGTGCATCGCAGTTGCTGGCCCCCGGTGGCACCCTCTTCATCGGGGATGTGCGAAACCAGAGTCTGCAGCACGCGTTCCAAACAGGTGTCGCCCTGGCCCGGACGACGAGCACCGACGGCGACGACATCCGACAGCGAGCCCAACGGGCCGTGCTCGGGGAGCCGGAACTGCTCTTGGCCCCCGAGTTCTTCACCACCTGGGCGGCCGAGCATCCCTCGGTGGCCGGCGTCGACGTCCAGGTCAAACGCGGCCACGCCGACAACGAACTCACCCGGTACCGCTACGACGTCGTCATCCACACCAACCCCACCGCAGTGCGGTCATTGGCCGACACACCCCGGTGGGCGTGGACGGACTGTGCGGGTCTGAGCGGGCTGTACGCCGAGCTGACCGAGCAGCATCCCGAGGTGGTCCGCGTCATCGCGATCCCACGCACGGGGGTGATCGCGGATGCCGGTGTCGAGCAGGCATTGTCCGACGGGTTGTCCCTCGACGACGCGCTTGCGCAGTCAGCCGTCGTCAGCAGTGCCGACACCGCGACACCCGAGCAGCTTCACCTCCTCGGCGAGAGCGCCGGCTACCGGGTGGCGGTCTCGTGGGGGTCCGTCCCAGGCACCGTCGACGCCCTCTTCATCGCGAACACGTCGTCGCCGGGTACACCGCTGAGCGACACCTATCTGCCGCCGCGGCCCGCTCAGCATCGCAGCGCATACGCCAACGATCCCGACACCAACACCAAGGTCAACGCGGTACGCCAGTGGGTGAGCGAACGACTGCCCGAATACATGGTGCCCTCACAGATCATCGTGCTCGGTGAGTTTCCGCTGACCACCTCGGGCAAGATCGACCGTAAAGCCCTGCCGGCACCGGTGTTCGCCGCCAGTCCGTTCCGCGCACCGCAGACTCCGGTCGAGAAGACCGTCACCGATGTCTTCGCCGCGGTGCTCGGGCTGGACCAGGTCGGCCTGGACGACGACTTCTTCGCCCTGGGCGGAGACTCGCTGACCGCCACCCGAGTCAGTGCGCGACTCCAGGCGGCCTTGGACCGGGAAGTCCCCGTGCGGTGCCTGTTCGACACGCCGACACCCGCCGACCTCGCCGCCTACCTGGGCGGTCAGCACAGTGGCGGCGCGCGCGCTCCGCTGCAGCGGATGCCGCGACCGGAGCGGATTCCGCTGTCCTACGCGCAGCAACGGTTGTGGTTCTTCGACCAACTCCAGGGCCCGTCACCGGTCTACAACATGGCGGTGGCCCTGCGGCTCAGCGGGCGACTCGACGCTGATGCGCTCGGCCAGGCCCTCGGCGACGTGGTCGCTCGGCACGAGAGCCTGCGCACCATGTTCGTCGCGTCCGAGGGGACGCCCGAGCAGTTGGTGGTTGCGGCAGAACAGGTGCGACTGTGCTGGCAGGTCATCGATGCCGATGGCTGGCCAGCGGACCGGATGGAGGAGGCCATCGGCGCGGTCGCACGCCATCCGTTCGACCTGGCGACCGAAATCCCGTTGCGTGCCACGCTGTTCCGCGTTGCCGATCAGGAGCACGTGCTGGTGGCAGTGGTGCACCACATCGCTGCCGACGGCTGGTCGATCACCCCGCTCGTGGCCGACATCGGGGTCGCGTACGCCAGCCGCACGGCCGACAAGGCACCTGAGTGGGCGCCGCTGCCGGTGCAGTATGTGGACTACACGCTCTGGCAGCGCGAGCACCTGGGGGAACTGACCGATCCCGGCAGTCGCATCGCCGGACAGGTGGCCTATTGGCGAGAGGCCTTGGCCGGCCTGCCGGAGTACCTGCAGCTGCCCACTGATCGGCCCTATCCGCCGGTCGCGGACTATCGCGGGGCCAGCGTGGAGGTGGACTGGCCCGCGGATCTGCAGGTGCGAGTGGCGCGGTTGGCTCGCGAGCACAACGCGACGAGCTTCATGGTCATCCAGGCCGCTCTGGCGGTACTGTTGTCCAAATACAGCGCCAGTTCCGATGTGGCAGTTGGAATCACGATCGCCGGACGCACCGACGCCGCGCTGGATGACCTGGTCGGCTTCTTCGTCAACACGTTGGTGTTGCGCGTCGATCTGAGCGGCGATCCCACCGTCGCCGAACTGCTGGACCAGGTCCGCGAACGTGGTCTCGCGGCCTACGAGCACCAGGACGTGCCGTTCGAGGTGTTGGTCGACCGGCTGCGGCCCACTCGAAGTCTGACGCATCATCCGTTCGCGCAGGTGATCCTGTCCTGGCAGAACCTGCCGTGGCAGCAGACCAGCGATCCCGTGGGCGGGTTGACGCTGGGTGACGTCCGGATCACACCGTTGCCCACCTACACCCACACCGCGCGAACGGACTTGACATTCGCACTGGGCGAACGGTGGAGCGAGACCGGTGATCCTGCCGGGATTGGGGGGACCGTGGAGTTTCGAACTGATGTGTTCGACGCCAAGGGAGTCGAGCGCGTGATCGAGCGGTTGCGGCGGGTGTTGGTCGCACTGACGGATGACGTTGGGGGAGAGTCATGACGGCCAACCTGAGTCGACGCCTGTCGTCGATGGATCTCTTCGACGAGGACGAGTACGCGCAGTTGGACGAGTGGGGCAACCGCGCCGCGCTCATGCGGGGCCCGAGTTCAGCGGGCTCGATCCCGGTGGCGTTCGCCGCGCAGGTGGAACTCGCCCCGGATGCGGTTGCGCTGACCTTCGAGGGTCGCTCGATGACCTATCGCGAGGTGGACCAGGCTGCCAATCGGCTGGCGCATCTGCTGGTCGCCCACGGTGCGGGGCCGGGGCGCTGCGTGGCGCTGTTGTGCGCACGTTCGGCCGAGGCGATCGTCGCGATCGTGGCCGTGCTCAAGTCTGGTGCCGCATACCTGCCCATCGACCCCGCCCATCCCGACGCCCGAGTCCAGTTCATGGTGACCGATGCGGCACCGGTCGCGGTGATCACCACCGCCGACTTCGCCGGACGGTTCGACGGGTTCGAGCTTCCGGTGATCGATGTGGCGGATTGGTGCGACGTCGATGAACCAAGCGCGCCGCTGCCCGCCCCGGACATCGACGACATCGCCTACCTGATCTACACCTCGGGAACGACGGGTGTCCCGAAAGGAGTGGCGATCACCCATCGCAGCGCGATCGCGCTGCTGGAGACGCTCGACAACGCCATGGAACTGGTGGGACAGGTCTGGACACAGTGGCACTCGTTGGCCTTCGACGTCTCGGTGTGGGAGATATGGGGTGCTCTGCTGCATGGCGGTCGCCTCGTCGTGGTCCCCGAGACGGTGGCACGCGCTCCCGAGGACTTCCATGCTCTCCTGTTGCGCGAGCAGGTCACCATTCTGAGTCAGACGCCGTCGGCGTTCTACGCCCTGCAGGCCGCCGATGCGCTGCAGCCCGATTCGGGACGGCAGCTCAAGCTGGCGGCGGTCGTGCTGGCCGGCGAAGCGCTGGAACCCCAGCGACTTCGGCCGTGGCTGGCCAATCATCGAGGACTGCCGCGCCTGATCAACATGTACGGGCCCACCGAGACGACGGTGTACGCCACGTTCCGTGAGATCGTCGAGGCTGACGCCGCGACGAGCATCAGCCCTATCGGGGTGCCGTTGGCGCACCTTGGTCTCTTCGTGTTGGATCACACGCTGCAACCGGCGCCCGTTGGGGTGGTCGGTGAGTTGTACGTCGCCGGTGACGGCGTCGGTGTCGGTTACGTCGGCCGGCCGGGGCTGACCGGTTCGCGATTCGTGGCGTGTCCGTTCGGTCCTCCCGGGTCGAGGATGTACCGCACCGGCGATCAGGTGCGCTGGGGCAGCGATGGACAGCTGCAGTATCTGGGCCGGGCCGACGAGCAGGTGAAGATCCGCGGTTACCGCATCGAACTCGGGGAGATTCAAACGGTTCTGGCCGATCTGGAGGGGGTCGAGCAGGCCGAAGTGATCGCCCGAGAGGACCGCCCAGGCGACAAGCGCCTCGTCGGCTACATCACGGGGACCGCGGATCCGGCCGCCGCGCGCACCGCGCTTGCCCAAAGACTTCCGTCGTACATGGTGCCGACCGCGGTGGTGGTGCTCGAGGAGATGCCGTTGACGGTCAACGGCAAGCTGGACAAGCGGGCGCTGCCTGCTCCGGAGTACACGAGCGAGGATCGCTATCGTGCCCCGGGCAGCGCCGTCGAGGAGGCGCTGGCCGAGATCTATGGCCAGGTGCTCGGACTGGATCGGGTCGGGGTCGACGACTCCTTCTTCGATCTGGGGGGAGATTCGCTCTCGGCGATTCGACTGGTGGCGGCGATCAATGCCGGGATGGGTGCTGGAATCGCCGTGCGGACGGTGTTCGACGCGCCCTCGGTGGCCGAGCTGGCGCCGCGGATCGGCGAATCCGATGGTGCGCGACCACCTTTGGTGGTGGGCGTGCGTCCCGACGTCGTGCCGTTGTCCTACGCGCAGCAACGACTGTGGTTCCTGGAACAGCTCCAAGGACCGTCCTCGATCTACAACATGCCGACCGCTCTGCGGCTCAGCGGGTTCCTCGATGCCGATGCGCTCGGGCTGGCGCTCGCCGACGTGGTGGGACGCCACGAGACGCTGCGCACGGTGTTCGTCGCATCCGATGGGGTGCCCCGCCAGGTGGTGTTGCCGGTGGAGAAGGCCGATTTCGGGTGGGAGGTCTTCGACGCGGGCGACTGGCCGGCGGATCGGCTGGAGGACGCGATCGGCACCGTGGCCAACCATCCTTTCGACTTGGCAGTCGAGATTCCGTTGCGCGTCAAGCTCTTCAGAATCGCCGAGGCGCAGCACGTGCTGGTCGCGGCGGTGCACCATGTCGCCGCCGATGGTGCGTCGGTCGCACCGCTGTTGGCTGACGTCGAGACGGCCTACGCCGCCCGGTCGACAGGACGGGCGCCGGAGTGGACTCCGTTGCCCGTGCAGTACATCGATTACACCCTGTGGCAACAGGAATGGTTGGGCAGGGAATCCGATCCCGACAGCGTCATTGCCGGCCAACTGGGCTATTGGGAGCAGGCCTTGGCGGGGTTGCCGGAGCGGTTGGACCTGCCGACCGATCGGCCGTACCCGCCAGTCAGTGATTTCCGCGGCTCGAGCGTACGGGTGGACTGGCCGGCTGCGCTGCAGCAGCGGGTGCGTGAGGTGGGCCGGGAACACAACACGACAAGCTTCATGGTGATCCAGGCGGCCCTGGCCGTCCTGTTGTCAGAGTTGAGCATGAGTTCCGATGTGGCCATCGGCTTTCCGATCGCGGGACGCAACGACCCGGCCCTCGATGAGTTGGTCGGCTTCTTCGTCAACACCCTGGTGCTGCGCGTGGACCTGTCCGACGACCCGAGCTTCACCGATCTGTTGGACCAGGTGCGCCAACGCAGCCTGGCCGCCTACGACCATCAGGACGTGCCGTTCGAGGTGCTGGTGGATCGGCTCAACCCCACTCGCAGCCTGAGTCACCACCCCTTGGTGCAGGTGATGCTCGCCTGGCAGAACTTCGACGGCCAGGACGACGACCGGACCAACTCCTCGGCGTTGGGCGGGGTTCAGGTCACCTCCATGCCGTTGGACACCCTCACCGCCCGGATGGATCTGGTGTTCTCGCTGGGCGAGCGCTGGAACGAGACCGCGGAGCCCGCCGGAATCGGAGGAACGGTGGAGTTCCGCACCGACGTGTACGACCCGGCCACCGTCGAGGCACTGATCGAGCGACTGCAGCGGGTGCTGGTGAGTCTGACAACAGATCCGGCGCGGTCGTTGTCGTCGGTGGATCTGCTCGATCCGCATGAGCATGCGCGGCTCGACGAACTCGGGAACCGAGCCGTACTGGCTCTGCCGACGGCCGAACCGTCCATTCCGGCGGTGTTCGCCGCGCAGGTGGACCGCGCGCCCGACGCAGTGGCGGTCCGTTGCGCTGGCCGCTCGATGTCCTACCGGGAGTTGGAGGAGACGTCGAATCGGATGGCGCACTGGCTGGTTGGGCTGGGGGCAGGCCCTGGACAGTGCGTGGCGTTGCTCCTGAATCGTTCGGCCGAGGCGGTCGTGACGATCATGTCGGTGCTCAAAACCGGGGCGGCATACGTGCCGATCGACCCTGCGCACCCCGACACCCGCATCGGGTTCATGCTCGCCGACGCGGCACCGGTCGCGGTGATCACGACCGCCGACCAGGCAGGACGGCTCGGTGGGGCTGGTGTTGCGGTCCTCGACGTCGATGATCCGTGCATCGCCACCCAGCCCACCACGGATCTGCCGGGTCCGGTCGCCGCCGATGTCGCCTACGTCATCTACACCTCGGGCACCACGGGTGTGCCTAAGGGGGTCGCCATCACCCACCGCAATGTGACGCAGCTGTTGACCTCCCTCGACCTCGGCCTCCCGGGCCCCGGTGTCTGGGCGCTGTGTCATTCGCTGGCCTTCGATGTGTCGGTGTGGGAGCTGCTCGGTGCGCTCCTGAGGGGGGCGACGCTGGTCGTGGCGGACGAGGACGTCGTGGCGAATCCAGACGACTTCCACAACCTGCTGGTGTCCGAACAGGTCACCCTGTTGACGCAGACGCCCTCCGCCGCGGGGATGCTCTCGCCGGAGGGCCTCGACTCGATGTCGTTGATGGTGGCAGGGGAGGCGTGTCCTGCCGAGGTGGTGGATCGGTGGGCGCCGGGACGGATCATGTTCAACGCCTACGGCCCAACGGAGACCACGATGGGCGTCGCGTACAGCGCGCCGATGTCGCCCGACTCGCCGGTGCCGATCGGGTTTCCGGTGCCGGGTGCGGCGTTGTTCGTGCTGGATCGGTCGTTGCGGGTGGTGCCGCCGGGTGTGGTGGGTGAGTTGTACGTGGCCGGCCGTGGTGTCGGGGTGGGGTATGTGCGCCGGTCCGGGTTGACGGCGTCGCGGTTTGTGGCGTGTCCGTTCGGTGGGGTGGATGCGCCGGGGTTGCGGATGTATCGGACCGGGGATCTGGTGCGGTGGGGTGCCGATGGTCAGTTGCAGTATCTGGGGCGGGCCGATGAGCAGGTCAAGATTCGCGGGTACCGCATCGAACTCGGCGAGATCCAGACGGCACTGACCGACCTCGACGGCGTCGCGCAGGCGGTGGTGATCGCCAGGGAAGACCGTCCCGGGGACAAGCGACTCGCCGGGTACATCACGGAGACCTGCTCTGGGACAGTCGATCCCTCCCACTTGCGGGCCTCGCTGGCGTCCCGTTTCCCCGACTACATGGTGCCCGCCGCGATCATGGTGCTCGATGCGCTGCCACTGACGGTCAACGGCAAGCTCGACACCCGGGCCCTGCCCGTGCCGGGCTACACCACCGCCGAGTATCGCGCTCCGTCGTCACTCGCCGAGGAACTGCTGGCCGGGATCTATGCCGGAGTGCTGGGCGTGGAGCGGGTTGGTGTCGACGACTCATTCTTCCAGCTGGGCGGGGATTCGCTGTCGGCCATGCGAGTGATCGCCGCGGCCAACATCGCCATGGATGGCGGTCTGGCTGTTCGGGACCTCTTCGAAGCGCCCTCGGTGGCGGCTCTGGCACTGCGGGTCGGGGAGGGTGCGCGGGCGTTGGCGTCGTTTGCGCCGTTGGTGCCGACGGACCGACCGGAGACGGTGCCGTTGTCGTATGCCCAGAACCGGTTGTGGTTCCTCAACCAGTTCGAGGGAGAGGCGGCCACGTACAACATGCCGACCGCCTACCGGATCAGCGGGGCGTTGAACGTGGCTGCGTTGGAGCAGGCGCTCGGCGACGTGGTGGGACGTCACGAGAGTCTGCGCACGATGCTTCCAGCGGTCGAGGGGGTCCCCCGGCAGGTGGTGTTGCCTGCCGAACAGGCCGACTTCGGATGGCGGTGCGTCGATGCCCGCGACTGGTCGCCGGAGCGGATGCAGGAGGCCGTCGGCGCCGTCGTGAGCCACAGCTTCGACTTGGCCACCGAGATTCCGTTGCGGGCCAGCCTATTCCGTGTCGCAGACGATGAACATGTGTTGGTGGCCGTGCTGCACCACATCGCCGGTGACGGCTGGTCCATCGCGCCGTTGATGCGTGATCTGAGCCTGGCCTACGCCAGTCGGAGCGCTGGACAGGCGCCGGGGTGGGCGCCGCTGCCGGTGCAGTACGTGGATTACACGCTGTGGCAGCGCGAGCACCTCGGCGAACTCGAGGATGTCGACAGTCGCATCTCCGCGCAGGTCGCCTATTGGGAGCAGGCGCTGGAGGGGTTGCCGGAGCGGTTGGAACTGCCGACCGATCGGCCGTATCCGGCGGTATCCGACTATCGGGGATCCAGCGTTTCGGTGGACTGGCCCGCCGAGTTGCAGCAGCAGGTGGCCCGGGTGGCCAGGGAGTACAACGCGACTCCCTTCATGGTCATGCAGGCGGCGTTGGCTGTGCTCCTGGGAGATTTGAGTGCGAGTTCCGATGTGGCGGTCGGATTCCCGATCGCCGGGCGGCGCGACCCAGCACTGGATGAGTTGGTGGGATTCTTCGTCAACACTCTGGTGCTGCGCGTCGATCTGTCCGACGATCCGAGTTTCTCCGATCTGCTGGATCAGGTGCGGCAGCGCAGTCTGGCCGCCTTTGAGCATCAGGACGTGCCGTTCGAGGTGCTGGTGGAGCGGCTCAACCCGACTCGAAGCCTGGCTCACCACCCGCTGATCCAGGTGATCTTCGCCTGGCAGAACCTGCCCTGGCAGGACGACAGCCCCGCTGCTGCACTGACATTGGGTGACCTGCAGGCCACGCCGCTGGCCGCCGACACCGAGACTGCCCGAATGGATCTGGTGTTGTTCCTGCGCGAGCATTGGACAGAGGAGGGGCTGCCCGCCGGGATCTGGGGGACGGTCGAGTTCCGCACCGACGTATATGACACGGCGAGCATCGAGTCGTTGGTGCGTCGGTTCCGGCGGGTGTTGGAGGCGTTGACCGCCGAACCGTTGCGGTCCGTGGCGTCGTTGGAGCTGGTCGACGAGGTTGAGCGGGCCCGGTTGGATCGGCTCGGCCATCGGGCCGTGTTGTCCGAATCGGTGTGCGCGGTGTCGATCCCCGAGCTGTACGCCGCGCAGGCGGTGCGGTCCCCGAACGCCGTGGCGTTGCGTTTCGAGGGCCGCTCGTGGAGCTATCGCGAGCTGGACGAGGCGTCGAATCGGCTGGCGCACTTGTTGATCGATCTCGGTGCTGGTCCTGGTGAGTGCGTCGCGTTGTTGGTGCCGAGGTCAGCTGACGCGGTGGTGGCGATCCTGGCGGTGCTGAAGTCGGGTGCGGCGTACCTGCCCATCGACCCGGCGCATCCGCAGGCGCGCGTGGAGTTCATGATCGGTGATGCGGCGCCGGTGCTGGCGCTCAGTACGTCCGGGCTGGCTGATCGGCTGGCCCGGTGCGGGGTACTGGTGGTCGATGTGGGCGATCCCCGCATCGGCCACCAGTCCTGTACGGCGTTGCCGGGGCCGGCGGCTGATGATGTGGCTCATCTCATCTACACCTCGGGCACCACCGGCACCCCCAAGGGAGTGGCGGTCACGCATGCCAATGTGACGCGACTGTTCGCGAGTATGGACGTGGGGGTGGCGCTGGATTCAGGGCAGGCATGGGCTCAGTGTTCGTCGCTGGCCTTCGATTACTCAGTGTGGGAGATGTGGGGCGCGCTGCTGCATGGCGGCCGGTTGGTGGTGGTGCCGGAGTCGGTGACTCGAGCCCCCGATGAGTTGCACGCGCTGTTGGTGGCCGAGGGTGTCACGGTGCTGAGTCAGACGCCTTCGGCGGTGGGTGTTCTGCCGGTCGCGGGATTGGAGTCGGCGGCGTTGATGGTGGCTGCCGAGGCGTGCCCGGCCGAGGTGGTGGCCCGGTGGGCCCCCGGCCGCGTGATGATCAATGGATACGGACCGACCGAGACGACGGTGTACGCGACGATCAGTGCGCCGTTGCAGGCGGATGCGTCGGTGGTGCCGATCGGGTTCCCGGTGCCGGGTGCGGCGTTGTTCGTGCTGGATCGGTCGTTGCGGGTGGTGCCGCCGGGTGTGGTGGGTGAGTTGTACGTGGCCGGCCGTGGTGTCGGGGTGGGGTACGTGCGCCGGTCCGGGTTGACCGCGTCGCGGTTTGTGGCGTGTCCGTTCGGTGGGGTGGATGCGCCGGGGTTGCGGATGTATCGGACCGGGGATCTGGTGCGGTGGGGTGCCGATGGTCAGTTGCAGTATCTGGGGCGGGCCGATGAGCAGGTCAAGATTCGCGGGTACCGCATCGAACTCGGCGAGATCCAGAACGTGCTGGCCGAGCATCCCTGGGTGGCCCAGGCGGTGGTGATCGCCCGAGAGGACCGCCCCGGCGACAGACAACTGGTGAGTTATGTCGTGCCGAACCGGCAGCTGCGGCTCGTTCGGGAGCCCGCGCGCGAGGCCCAACTCGTTGACCAATGGCAGGGCGTGTACGAGGACCTGTACTCAGGGGTGATGTTCACCGCCGGTGCGCCCACCGAGCTTGGAGAAGACTTCGGCGGCTGGAACAGCAGCTACACCGGGGCCCCCATTCCGTTAGATCAGATGCAGCAGTGGCGTTCTGCGGCGGTGAATCGGATCACGGGGCTGAAGCCGCGACGCGTGCTGGAGATCGGGGTGGGCTCGGGCCTGCTTCTCGCTCACCTCGCTCCCGAATGCGAGGAGTACTGGGGCACCGACTTCTCCACACCGACGATCAGGACCCTGCAGGCCGCGGTTGCCGCGCAGCCGTGGGGCGACCGCGTGCGGCTCAGGGCGCAGCCCGCCGACGCAGCAGATGGACTGCCGGACAGTCATTTCGACGTGGTGGTGATCAATTCCGTCATCCAGTACTTTCCGAGTGCCGGATACCTCCTGGATGTACTCGCGGTCGCGATGCGGGCGTTGGCACCGGGAGGAGCGGTGTTCATCGGCGACGTGCGCAATCTGTCGCTGCTGCGTGCGTTCACCGCCGGGGTGGTGTGTGCCGACGTCAACGCCGATGAATCGGCTGCCGTCGTGGCCGAGCGGGTCCGCCGAGAACTCCTTGCGGAGCAGGAACTGCTGGTGGCTCCCGAGTTCTTCGTCGCCCTGCCCCAGCGACTCACCGACATCGTCGGCGTGGACGTGCGGCTCAAGAACATGTCGGCGGACAACGAGCTCAGTGGCTACCGCTACGACGTGGTGCTGCGCAAGGGGCCGGCCCCGGTGCGCTCCACCACAGCCGTGCCGTCGTGCCCCTGGCCGGAGTTGGGTAGCCTGGCCAGGCTGGAGGAACTGCTCACCGCGCAACACCTCGCCCAGCTGCGCGTCACCGGGGTGCCGCACGCCGGGATTTGGCCGGACGTGGCGTTCGCGCAGGCTCTCATCGATGCGGACGACCGGACGAGCGTGCGCGAACTGCGGGAAGCCGTAGCGACGCCGGACGCGGTGCATCCGCACGAATGCCGGCTTCTGGGTCAGCGACTGGGGTACACCGTGGCCGTGACGTGGTCGCCCACCCCTGGCCACGTCGAGCTCGTCTTCATCCGCGAAGACGACCCTTCGATGCTTTCGGGGGTCTATGCACCTGCCGCCGATGTCGGGTCTCTCGAGGAGTACGTGAACGACCCCTCTGCCATCGAACGCGTGTCGGAGCTTCGTGACCACGCGGCCAGCAGGCTGCCGGAGTACATGGTGCCCGCCGCGATCATGATGGTGGAGTCGCTGCCGCTGACGGTCAACGGCAAGCTTGATCGTCGGGCACTGCCCGCGCCCGAGTTCACCAGCGGTGCGGCCTACCGGCCACCGCGTGATCAACGCGAGCAGGTGCTGGCGGCACTGTTCGGCGACGTCCTCGGAGTGAGCCGAATCGGGATTGACGATTCGTTCTTCGACCTGGGCGGGCACTCGCTGTCGGCGACCCGTCTCGTCGCGCGGATCCGTGCCGAGCTCAACGTTGACGTACCCATCAGGGCGTTGTTCGACGCGCCCACCGTGGCCGACCTGGCGAGGTGGATCAGCACCCATGCCGAGCAGCCGCTCGGGGCGATGCTGACGGTCCAGCAGCGACCCGAGGTGATTCCGCTGTCCTACGCCCAACAGCGGTTGTGGTTCTTGGACCAGCTGCAGGGTCCGTCGCCGGTCTACAACATGCCGAGTGCGTTCCGGATCAGCGGCCCGTTGGACGCCGAGGCGCTCGGTGCCGCGGTGACTGATGTCGTGACCCGCCACGAGAGCCTGCGCACGGTCTTCACAGTGACCGACGGGGTGCCGCACCAGGTCGTGGTGCCTGCGGACCAGGCCGATGTCGGATGGCAGGTGGTGGACGCCAGCGGATGGTCGGCGGACAGGCTCCAGCAGAGCGTCGGCGCCGCTGTTCGTTACGCATTCGACCTGGCTCACGAGATCCCATTGCGAGTCACGCTCTTTCGGGTCTCCCCTCTTGAGCACGTGCTGGTGGCGGTGGTGCACCACATCGCTGGGGACGGCTGGTCGATAGCGCCGTTGATGCGCGATCTGGGGGTGGCGTATGCCAGTCGCTGCGCGGGGACGGCCCCGGGTTGGGCTCCGTTGCCGGTGCAGTACGTGGATTACACGTTGTGGCAGCGTGAACAGCTGGGTGAACTGACCGACCCCGACAGCCGCATCTCCGCACAGGTTGCGTACTGGGAGCGGGCGCTGGCGGGGCTGCCGGAGCGATTGGAGCTGCCGACCGATCGGCCCTATCCGCCGGTCGCCGACTATCGCGGTGCCAGCGCGGCGGTGAACTGGCCTGCCCAGCTGCAACAGCGAGTGGCCCGGGTGGCCCGCGAGCACGATGTCACCAGCTTCATGGTGGTACAGGCGGCACTGGCGGTCTTGTTGGGCCGGCTGAGTGCGAGTTCCGATGTGGCGGTGGGATTCCCGATCGCTGGACGCCGCGACCCCGCACTGGACGACTTGGTCGGGTTCTTCGTCAACACGTTGGTGCTGCGGGTGGACGTGGACGAGGACCTCACCGTCGCTGGACTGTTGGACCAGGTGCGACGGCGCAGCCTGGCTGCTTACGAGCATCAGGACGTGCCGTTCGAGGTGCTGGTGGACCGCCTCAATCCGGCCCGGAGCCTGACACACCATCCGCTGATCCAGGTGATGTTGGGTTGGCAGAACTTCACCGGGCGCAACGTCGGTGATGATGCGTCCGAGGCCGCCATGGCAGACGTGCACATCAGCCCCCTGACGGCCGACACCCTCAGCGCCCGGATGGATCTGGTGTTCTCACTGGAGGAGCGATTCGATGATTCCGGTGCGCCCGCTGGAATCTCGGGAATGGTCGAGTTCCGCACCGATGTGTTCGACGCCTCCACCGTCGATGTCCTGATCGGGGAACTTCAACGAGTGGTGGCGGCACTCACCGTCGATGTGGATCGCCCGTTGTCCGCGGTCGAGGTGCTCGACGACGCCGAGCGTGCACGGCTGGAGGAGATCGGCAACCGCGCCGTGCTGGCCCAGCCGGCGCCAGCGACAACAGTTCCGGCGGCATTCGCCAGACAGGTCACTGCGCGACCGCAGTCGGCGGCTGTCACCTTCGGCGACCGAACGATGACCTACCGCGAACTCGATGAGGCATCGGATCGTCTGGCGCACCGTCTGGTTGGGTGCGGTGCTGGGCCCGGTCGATGTGTGGCGCTGCTGTTCGACCGCTCGGCTGCCGCGATCGTGGCGATGCTCGCGGTGCTCAAATCCGGTGCCGCCTACCTGGCCATCGATCCGACTCTTCCCGACACCCGGATCGCCTTCATGCTCGACGATGCGGCTCCTGTCGCCGCCGTCACCACCAGAGGACTGGCAGCGCGCTTAGCCGGGTTCGAGCTCGAGATCGTCGACATCGACCACGTCGAGGAGCCGGAGGCCCCGAACCGTCCGCTGCCGGCCCCGGCACCCGGCGACATCGCCTATCTGATCTACACCTCGGGGACCACCGGAACCCCGAAGGGAGTGGCGATCGCGCACGACAACCTGACGCACCTGGCCGACTCCATGCCCCCCGGTCTGGCTGCGGAACAGGTGTGGACACAGTGCCATTCCTACGCGTTCGACTTCTCGGTGTGGGAGATCTGGGCCGCCCTGCTCACCGGTGGGCGGCTCGTGGTGGTCTCCGAAGAGGTGACGAGTTCACCGCAGGATATGCATGCGTTGTTGGTCGCCGAGCGCGTGAACGTCCTCACTCAGACCCCCTCGGCGGTGGGCGTACTGGCCCAGCAGGGATTGGAGTCAGTGGCACTGCTGCTCGGCGGCGAACCGTGTCCGCCTGATGTCGTGGACCGTTGGGCGCGGGACCGGGTGGTGATCAACGCCTACGGACCGACTGAGGCCACGGTGTACGCGGCGATGAGCGCCCCCCTGGCGGCGGGGACGGACCCGGTGCCGATCGGCGCGCCGGTCTCGACCGCGGCGTTGTTCGTGCTTGATCGGCGGATGCGGCCGGTACCCGAAGGTGTGGTTGGGGAGTTGTACGTGGCCGGGCGTGGTGTCGGCGTCGGGTACCTGGGCCGGTCCGGGTTGACGGCGTCGCGGTTTGTGGCGTGTCCGTTCGGTGGGGTGGATGCGCCGGGGTTGCGGATGTATCGGACCGGGGATCTGGTGCGGTGGGATGCCGATGGTCAGTTGCAGTATCTGGGGCGGGCCGATGAGCAGGTCAAGATTCGCGGGTACCGCATCGAGCTGGGCGAGATCCAGGCGGCACTGGCCGACCTCGACGGCGTCACCCAGGCGGTGGTGATCGCCTGCGGCGATCATGCCGGCGACAAGCGCGTCGTGGGCTATGTCACCGAAAGCAGCGCTGGTGCAGTCGATTCCGCCGCTGCACGAGAGGCATTGGCCGAGCGGCTGCCGGCCTACATGGTGCCGGCTGCGATCATGGTGCTCGAGGGGCTGCCGCTGACGGTCAACGGCAAGCTCGACACTCGGGCGCTGCCCGCGCCGCGATACACCGCAGGCACCTACGAGGCGCCGGGCACCGCCACCGAGAAGGCTCTGGCAGACATCTACGCAGAAACTCTGGGTCTGGATCGCGTCGGTGTCGACGATTCGTTCTTCGACCTGGGTGGAGACTCCCTCAGCGCGATGCAGGCGATCGCCAAGATCAACAGCCGGCTCGAGACCGACATTGCGGTGCGCACGATCTTCAACGCACCCACGGTGCGCGGGTTGAGCCAGGAGCTGGGCAGGGCCGACAGCTCCGACGAGGTGGTTGCCGTGGAGGTCCTGCGACGGGGTACAGGTGTTCCGTTGTGGTGCATACACGATGGCTTCGGACTGAGCTGGCCCTACCGCGCGTTGGGGAAACACCTCGACACCACGATCATCGGAATCAACGAGGTCCAGCAGGTCGACGGCGGGCCACCCGTCTCCATTCGGGCAATGGCGGCCGACTACGCGGACCGCATTCAGTCCCACGACCCCGTCGGACCCTACAGGTTGCTGGGGTGGTCGTTCGGCGGGGTCGTCGCCCATGCGGTCGCCGTTGAACTCCGCCGTCGCGGCTGCGACGTGCAGCGGTTGGTTCTGCTGGACCCGGCGGTCAACGCCAACACGGTCCTGGCGAGGAATCACGCGCTGGGAGAAAGTCATGTGCTCAAGCACATCCTGCGGTCCAACCGGATCAAGGTCCCATGGCGGTGGGGGCCGCTGACCTATCAGAGGGCGCAGGAGTTGATCAACCGTCAGCATGGCGGTGAATTCGGGCTTCCGTCCGGTGAGTTGCTGGAGTTCATGGCTCGAAGCCTCGCCACCAACTGGCCTCTGCTTCTCGAGCATGAGCTCGAGGTCTTCGACGGCGATGCGGTGGTCTTCAGCGCTTCGCGGGGCGCCCACTTCCCCAGTTTCCGATCACGAAAGCGCGGACGGCTCGCCCGAATGGCGGTCCGCTATCAACAACGCAGCTGGCGCCCCTTCGTCGCCGGTGAATGCTCCGAGAACGCGGTCGACTGCACGCATTACGAGATGCTCACCGGCCCATCCCTCGATACGTACGGTGAGCAGCTTCAGAGACTGCTGGGCAGCGAGCTGTCCGGTGGATCGCGGACCGGTTGATCGTGTGTCGCTTCTTCGCCCGGATGACTCTGCGGCGCAGGGGATTGGTTTCCCAGTTCGTCAGGACGGAAGGGGTTTCTTCTAAGGCGTAGTACGGGGAGGGTGCAACGCTTCGAGCGCCGCGGGCAGCCGAAGCGGTGGTGTCCGACGCTCGGTGATGCGGAATCGAATTCGGTGCCGCGCCAACTCGCCGTCAGTTTCGAGGAATTCCTCGAAAGGGCGACATCGGCTGCCCGCCAGCGCGTTACCGTGAAGGAGGGCCTTCGAGGGAACGCGTGCACGCACCGCGCAGCCGCGGCGCACAGGCGAGCCGAGACCTGACCGCAGTTCAGCCCATGGCAAGGGGGGATACGTGCCGACGGACATCGTTGATATGCCGCGAGGTGGGCCACGGGCATCGTGGCTGTCTCGGCGGCTGCAGACCGACCGACTGGAGTACCTGGATCGCGACGACGTCGACGAACTGAAGGCCAAGGTCGTGGCCTCACTCGACCGCGGCGGCCGCCGACCGCGATTCGGCACCTACGAGAAGCATGCGCGGATTGTGATGGACGAGGTCTCCGAACTGGACGCACCGAAGATCCTCGAACTCGGGTGCGGCCTCGGAGGGTTGTCGAGGCGGCTTCTCGAACTCCATCCCACTGCCGAGCTCACCGTCACCGACATCGATCCCGCGTTCGTCTCCGCGATCGCGGCCGGTGATCTGGGCAGCCATCCGCGCGCCACGGTCAGAACCATGGACGCCACCGCAATCGATGCTCCAGAAGGGTATTTCGACCTCGCACTGTTCTCGCTGTCGCTGCATCACCTGCCGCCCGAACTGGCGGCCCGGGTGCTCGTCGAAGGGACGCGAGCGGCCAAAAGGCTGTTGATCATCGACATTCACAGGCCGCCGCCGCTGTTTCACGTCGCGATGATTGCGGCGGTTCTGCCACTGGCGCGAATTCCAGTGGTCCACGACGCGATCATCAGCGGTCTGCGCGCCTACAGCCCAGCGGCGCTCGAGGCGCTCGCCGAACATGCGGATCCCGCAATAGCCGTCGACTTCCGACCTCGACGGCGGGGGCTGACCGTCATGGTGGCAGCGCGTCGCGGCCGACAGAGGGCAGCCGGTGGCGAGGGCTCGAATCGAGGTGCTGCCAACACCGACATGGCCGGTCTCAGCGAATTGTACGGAGGCGAAAAACCGAAGAACGCCAACAGTAAACGACTAGCGCAGTAACATTGCGGCGATGTGGGGGTCCTTAGCCGTACTGGCTCTTTTGACGACGATCAACCCGGTCCGAATCGGGATCATTCTGCTCGTGATCACCCGGCCGCGCCCGATGCAGAATCTGCTTGCGTACTGGACCGGCGCCGTGATCGTGGGGCTGCTCAGCCTGATCGTCCCGTTGCTCGTGCTGTACGCCAACCCATCGTCGGCATCGTTTCTGGACGACTTCTCCCATCCGACCGCGAATCCGACCGCTCAGCGCACCGCGATCGGCGTCGGGGTGTTCCTGCTCGTCGTCGGCGCCCTGATCGCCGTGCGGTCCTTGCGGCGTACACCGAGCGTCGCCAAGCATGCGGCGAAACGCAAGGACGCGAAGGTGGGCGGTGGATCGACGATGGTGCTGGAATCCACCGCCCCGTCTGTGATTACGCGACTCCTTCATCCCTCAGATGATGAGGAGACGGCAGACGAGTCCACGGGACGGCGAACTCTTCGCCGAATTCGCAAGGCGTGGAAAGACGGGTCCCCGTGGATCTCGTTCGGCATCGGCATCGGCATCCTGCCGCCACTCGACGGCCTGCTCTTCGCGCTCGCCATCATCGTGGCCTCGGGTGAAGCCCTCGGCGTTCAGATCGTCACCGTCATCGTCTACATCTTCGGCGTCCTGCTCATTGAGGAGATCATCCTCATCAGCAATGTGCTTGCGCCAGCGAAGACCCAAGCGGCGCTGCGCCGTCTGCACGATTGGGCGCGGGTTCACCATCAGAAGTTCCTCGCGGCCATCCTGATCCTGGTCGGGTGCTCACTGGTGCTGCGGGGACTGGGTAATCTTTGAGCCGGGTCACGCCACGGTCGCCGTGGACGCGACACCCCCGAGCTGCTCGGTGATCGCTCCCGCGGTCGCCATGAGCGCTGCAGCGCGTTCCGTGATCTCGTCGTCGGCCAGGGCTTTACCGATGTGCAGCGAGACGACCATCACCTGGCGCCGGTGATGGTCGAACACCGGCGCCGACATGACGCTGATGTCATGAGAGGTGTCCTCGGGTGTGGCCTCGTCGCGCAGGTACACCCGTTCGCCGATGTCGGACACCAGCTCACCCAGCAGGGCCCGCAACTCGTCTGGCAGCTCCGTCGACACACCGGCCATGAGCGCGTACAGGCGCCGGCCGCCCGGCGTCAGGCGCTCGACCAGATACCCGTCCCTGCGGCAGGTTTCGACCACACGATGCAGCCGAGCGGTCTTCGTGCGCAGCGGCAGCGTCGGCTCCTTGGACAGCCAGTCCCGTAGGGCCTGCTCGTCCCACAGCACGAACATGAGGCCGATCGGAGGGGCGAACGGATAACTCTGGCCGACCTCGACGCCCGACCGGGCCCCCGGTGGCGCCACGAGTTCGATCAGCGTGATGCGATCGTCGATCACCCCGGACAGCGCGGCGGTTGCTCCAAAGCGCGCGGACAGCCTGCTGAGCTCCTCGCGCGCACCGGGGCTCACCCGCAGCGACTCCTGGGTTCGATGTCCCAGTCTGATCAGGGCTGGACCGAGGCGGTAGGTCTTGTCGACGGGGTCGCGCAGCACGTAACCCGCATCGCCCAACGTGGTGACGATCCCCAGGCACGTGGGCTTGCTCAGGCCGAGGCGACGGGCGAGTTCGGACACACCGAATCGTTGATCGGGGTGGTCGGCCAGGAAGTCGAGAATCTGAACCACCCGCTCGGTGGGCGGTGAGGTGCGGCTTGAGGCGCCGGGCGCGGACACGGCGCCAGATTAACACCGTTGGTTCATATATGAAACGATTCGGTCGAAATATTGACTGGTGCTGGAACGGGTTCTAGCTTCGAGGTGTGTACTCAAAGGCATTGACGGATGCGATCGCTGAGGCCGAACACCTCGTGTCGACCGCGCCGTTCATCGAATCGGACGCCGACCTCGCCGAAGGCCTGCAATACCTGGCCGGCTGCATCTCCGGGTGTGTGCACCTGGCCTTCGACTACGACCGCGACCACCCCTTCTTCCAGTCGGGCACCGGCCCGTTCACCAAGATGGGGCTGGACAACCCGGACACCCTCTACTTCGGTACGCGGGTCCAGCCGGGTCACGAGTACGTCGTCACCGGCAGGCGCGGCACCACCACCGATCTGAGCTTTCAGGTCCTCGGCGGTGAGTACACCGACGACAATGTGCCGGCCAGTCAGGCCGCATTCGACGACCGCGAGCTCGACATCGCCGACGACGGCTCCTTCGAATGGCGGATCACGCCGAACGCCCCCTCGCAGCTGTTGGTGCGGGAGGTCTACAACGACTGGGCGGCCCAGCGAGGGCACATCAGCATCGCCAGGACGGACACCGCCGGCACGGCGCCGGCACCGCTGTCCCGTGAGCTCGTCGAGAAGCGGTATGCGGTCGCCGGCAGGCAGCTGGTGCAGCGCGTCAAGACGTGGCTGCAGTTCCCGCAGTGGTTCTACAACACGCTTCCGGTCAACACCATGGTCGCGCCGCGACTCACGCCGGGCGGTCTGGCGACTCAGTACTCGTCGGTGGGGCATTTCGACCTCAAACCCGACGAGGCGATGATCATCACCGTTCCGGTGTCCGACGCGCCCTATATGGGATTCCAGCTGGGAAGTCTCTGGTACATCTCGCTCGACTACATCAACCACCAGACGTCGTTGAACGGCACACAGGCGCAACCGGATCCGGACGGCATGATCCGCATCGTGGTCGCGGACGCCAACCCCGGCGTGACCAACTGGTGCGAAACGCTGGGGCACCGTAAGGGGTACCTGCAGTTCCGCTGGCAACGGTTGTCGCGGGAGCTGACCGAGGCCGACGGCCCAACTGTCGAAGTGGTCGACATCGACCGGGTCGCGGAGGTGCTGCCGCACCACGAGCACAACAAGATCTCCGATGCGGACTGGCGCGAGCGGATCGCCCTGCGCCAGAAGCAGATCGCCGACAGGATGGTGGGCTGAACATGACGGGTTCGTACGGTCTGCTCGACGGGAAGGTCGTGGTGATCAGCGGCGTCGGTCCCGCGCTGGGGACGACGCTGGCGCGGCGCTGCGCCGAGAACGGCGCTGACCTGGTGCTCGCGGCGCGCACCGTGGAACGTCTCGACGACGTGGCCAAACAGGTCGCCGATCTGGGCCGCCGGGCGGTCTCGGTGGGCACCGACATCACCGACGACGCTCAGGTCGAGAACCTGGTGAAGGCCACCCTGGATGCATACGGCAGGGTGGATGTGTTGATCAACAACGCATTTCGGGTCCCGTCGATGAAGCCGTTCGCCAGCACCACCTACGAGCACATGCGCGAAGCCATCGAGTTGACAGTCTTCGGCGCACTTCGGATGGTGCAGGGGTTCACCCCGGCATTGGCAGAGTCCAAGGGCGCGGTGGTGAACGTCAACTCGATGGTGGTGCGGCATTCACAGGCCAAGTACGGCGCGTACAAGATGGCGAAGTCCGCGCTGCTCGCGATGTCGCAGACGCTGGCCACTGAGCTGGGTGAGCAGGGGATCCGGGTCAATTCCGTTCTGCCCGGTTATATCTGGGGTGGCACCCTGGAGGCCTACTTCACGCATCAGGCCGGCAAGTACGGCACCTCCGTCGAGGAGATCTACAAGGCCGCCGCGGCCGGATCCGACCTCAAGCGCCTGCCCACCGAGGACGAGGTGGCTTCGGCGATCCTGTTCATGGCCAGCGATCTGTCCAGCGGCATCACCGGGCAGGCGCTGGACGTCAACTGCGGGGAGTTCAAGGCATGAGCACCCCACGCACTGATGTCGGCACGGTCGAGGACCTGCACGCCTCGGCGGTCAAGGCCTGTGGGCTCGACGATTTCGGGTCAGACGACGACAACTACCGCGAGGCGCTCGGGGTGCTCCTCGAGTCGTACGCCCGCGATGCAGAGCTGACGGAGTTCGGCAGCAAGATGCAGCGCTTCTTCGCGCGCAACGCACTGGTGGCGCGGCTGTTGAGCGAGGCCTCGTGGAAGCAGTATCCGCAGTACGCCGACATCACCATCGAACGTCCCATCTTCGTCACAGGGTTGCCGCGCACCGGCACCACCGCCCTGCACCGACTGCTGACGGCCGACCCGGCCCACCAGGGCCTCGAACTGTGGCTGGCAGAGTTCCCGCAGCCTCGCCCGCCGCGCGAAAGCTGGCCGCAGAACCCCGTGTTCGCCGAACTCGACGCCCGTTTCAAGAAGGCCCATCAGGAGAACCCGGACTACACGGGCCTGCACTACATGACCGCCGACGAGGTCGAGGAGTGCTGGCAGCTTCTGCGGCAGTCGCTGCATTCGGTGTCGTATGAGACGTTGGCGCACGTGCCGACCTACTCGCGGTGGCTGTCGCAGCAGGACTGGAGCCTTCCGTATCAGCGGCACCGTCGCAATCTTCAGCTGATCGGCCTCAATGAGCCCGAAAAGCGCTGGGTGCTCAAGAATCCCAGCCACCTGTTCGCCCTCGACGCACTGATGGCCACCTATCCCGACGCATTGGTCGTCCAATGCCATCGGCCTGCCGAAACCATCATGGCCTCGATGTGCTCACTGGCGGCGCACACAACCGCGGGGTGGTCCACCAAGTTCGTCGGCGCTCAGATCGGGGCGGACTCGATGGAGACCTGGTCACGCGGGCTGGAGAAGTTCAACGCCGAGCGCACCAAGCACAACCCGGCCCAGTTCTGCGATGTCGACTATTTCGACTTCGTCGGCGACCCCGTGGCCTGCGTCGAGGGAATCTACCGCCACTTCGGCCTTGACCTGACCGACGCCGCCCGGAAGGCCATGCGGGATATGCACACCGAAAGCCAGCAGGGCCCGCGCGCCCCCAAGCACACCTACACACTCGACGATTACGGTCTGACCGCCGAGCAGGTCAAGGAGCGCTTCGCGGGGCTGTGACGTCCCTCAGGGCTGCAGAAACGGGTTGGTGCGGCGTTCCACGCCGATGGTCGTGGGGTCGCCGTGCCCGGGAAGGATCAGACTGCGGTCGTCGAGCACCAGCAGTTTGGAGATCAGCGACCCCAGCAGCTGGTTGCCGCTGCCTCCACCGAGATCGGTGCGGCCCACGGTCCCCTTGAAGAGGGTGTCCCCGGTGAACACCACATCGGGGTGCCTTTCGTCGGTGATCCGGAACGTCACCGACCCCGGGGTGTGCCCGGGCGTGTGGTCCACCTCGATGGGGATGCCGCCCACCGAGAGCCGATCCCCGTCCGCGATCTCGACAACCTGCTCGGGTTCACGACACATCACACTGACCAGGCGCTGCGTCAGTGCAGGACCGACGCCGCGCAGGGGATTCCGCAGCATCGCGCGATCGGCGGTGTGGATGTGGCAGGGGATGCCGTACTGATCGCTGACGCGCTGCGCGGCCCACACATGGTCGAAGTGCCCATGCGTGATGAGGACGGCGCGCGGCGCCAGGCGGTGCTCGCGGAACAGTTGACGCAGTCGGGGCAGGGCTCCGTCGCCGGGGTCGACGACGAGCGCCTCACGGTGGCCGCTGCGGAACAGGACATAGCAGTTGGTGGCGACCCAACCTGTGCGGAAGTGCAGGATCTCCAGTGGCCCGACGCGTTGGTGCTCTGTCACGGCCCGAAAGGGGTCAGCCGTCTCCGGGTGACGGCGCACTCGACACAGCCTCAAGGCACCCCTCGGCGATGGCGTGCCTGATGCTGTCGGACAGTCGCGGGCAGGCCCGCAGCCGAGAACTGTTCTGGCCGTTGGCCCGTGCCTCGGCGAACACCGCGCACCGCTCCGTTGCCTCGGTGCTCCACTGCACTGCGGTGTGCTCGGGGCCCAGCTTCTTGACCGCCACGGTGGCATGACAGAAGCGGCAGTCCACCGGGGCCAGACCGGCGGTCAGGTATCGCTCACGGTCTGCCTGCGAGGCGGCCCGGATGGCGGCGGCCCGATCCGGGTCGTTTGCGTAATCCGGTGCCTTACGCCAGCTTCCGGTGCTGGGCGACGGTGTGGGGTGGTCGTGCTCGTCATCGTCGTGACCACCGTGCAGCAGCAGCATCGAGCGGGCCAGAGTGTCGACATCTGGCATCTGGCCCCGCTCGTTGCGTGCTGACATCAGTTGGTCTGCTCCGCCTTCTCGGATTCGCGGGCCTTCAGGTTCTCCTGGACCTCGACGTTCCACTTCTCGACGGCCGCGGTGGTGTCGACCTCCATCTCGAAGCGGTCCGTCATATCCGGCGTGATGTCGGCGACGTCGACGTAGAACTGCTGGTACCACCGGCGCATCTGGTAGACGGCACCGTCCTCCTCGACCAGCAGAGGGTTGTCGATGCGGGTCTTGTGCTTCCAGATCTCCACGTCCTGCAGGAAGCCCTTGCTCACCCCGTCGGTGAACGCGTCGGCGAGTTTCTCGGTGGTGGCGTCGTCGAGACCCTGCGGCTTCTCGACGATGACGCCCCACTGCAGGACGAAGCTGTCCTGGCTCACCGGATAGTGGCAGTTGATCAGGATCGACTCGGCCTTGAAGTCGCCGTAGGTGTTGTGCAGCCAGTTGATCATGAACGACGGGCCGAAATACGAGGCCTCGGAGTCCAGCTTGGCCTCGCCGTATGCCGTGCCCATGTCGTTGATGTCGGGCCGGCCGACGTTGTGCAGATACTGGCTGGCGATGTGGCCCTCGAAGACGTTCTTGAAGTACGTCGGCAGGCCGAAGTGGATGTAGAAGAAGTGCGCCATGTCGGTGACGTTGTCGATGATCTCGCGGCAGTTGCTGCCCTCGATCAACAGGGTGTTCCACTTCCAGTCGGTCCACTCGCCGCTGGCCCATTCCGGAATGTCCGGGATGCGGACCTCGGGCTGCGGCGGATTGCCCTCGTGGTCATGCCAGACGAACAGCAGGCCGCCGCGCACGTCGGTGTGCCACGCCCGGGTGCGGGCCAGGCGAGGGGTGCGCTTGGCGTACGGAACCAGCTTGCACTTGCCGTCGCCGCCCCAGCGCCAATCGTGGAACGGGCAGGCGACCTCGTCGCCCTTGATGGTGCCCTGGGAGAGGTCTCCACCCATGTGGCGGCAGTACGCGTCGAGAATCTTCAGCTCACCCGACGAGTCGGCGAACACCACGAGCTTGGTGCCGAACGCGGTGATCGAGTGTGGCTGGCCGTCCAGGTAGTCCTTCACCGGGCCGAGGCAGTGCCAGCCCCGGGCGTACCGGTCCGGCAGTGCGCCGGTGTCGATCTCGCGAATGCCGCCGCGGGCTGTTTCAGTGGTCACGTCGCGCCTCCAGTCAATGCCTTCTAACTAGAACACGTTACAGTTTTACCCGGTTTATGCGCAATGCAACCCGGGTCTAGCTGGAAAAACGGTGACCAAAGTCCCATCTGCCTAGCTTCCAGCGGGCAGTCCCACCCGAAGCGCGATCCGCTGCATCTTGCCGACCGCGGTCACATAGCGGTCTGTCGTGGCGTCGCCGACGGCGCTCTGGAACTCGAGGCGTACCAGCGCCGGGCCCTGTGTGAAGAACAGCAGCGTGACGGCCTTGGCGCCGTCGGGGGCATTGCCCCGGATCAGGGTGCCGTCGGTTCCCACCCGGGACGGCTGGGGCGTACCGACCACCACCGAGTCGACCTTGGTCAGCGCCTGTCGCAGTGTCGCGGTCGCGGTCGCGGGGTCGGGGTAGATGGCGAACGTCGCGGAGATGGCCCGGGTGTCGTCGTCGTTGACGAACAGTGCGCTGGCCCCCGGCAGGCCGTTGGGGTTCGGTGTCGACGACCGCAGCGCGAAGTTGTCGTCCTCATCGGACAGATCCTCTGCGGTCAACAGAAGCGAGCTGTAGTCGACCGGCGCGGCGTCCTTCTTGGTGGGTGTCGTCGTCACCGGGGACGTGGGCGACGGAGCGACGCTGGTCCACCTCGACGACTCATTGAGGTCTGAGGTCGTGCTGCATCCGACAAGGGACAGAGTCACGGTGACAGCCGCGCAGGCGACGAGTCGACGGCGGTGATTGATCAAGGGCATGGAAAGTTTCGGCACAGGGGAGGTCTTTGCGGTGGCAGGGCGCACTGAACGGGCGTGAAGAGCGGGGATCCACCCCACCGTACCCGGGTGTGGTCGCCGCGTTCAGCCAATGCGATGGCCACCGGCCGTCAGCGTCCGGCAGAAACCCCAGCTCATGCGCCGCGCGACGGCCGGATCCGGGTGATGAAACTCTCCTGAAGCGGCGGCCTTCAGAATGTCAGATCTTCTGCGCGGACGCGGTCGCGCGGTCGACTTCCCAGTACGCGCGCAGTGCGGTGATCTTCCCCGCTTCGTTGACCCGGTAGGTGAACACTCCCTCGGCGACGACGCGGTAGCCGGCGGTCTCGATCACGATGTGCCCGACGTTGGCCTCCTCGTCGCCGCACTGGTAGGTCCTGTCGAAATGGAACGTCAGAGCGCTCGGTGCGATGGCCATGTCGTAGAAGCGTGAGATCGCGTCCACACCGCGGTGGCCCCTGCCTTCGGGGTCGAAGTGTGAGGGGCCGATCGGGTCCTCGACGATCGCGTCGTCGTCGAACAGCGCCAACCACGCTTCCTTGTCGTGCGCGGCGGCCGCTGCCCGCGAGCGTTCGCCGGCCAGGTGCACCGGGGATCCGGTCACGCCTGCCAGCCCGAATGGATGTAGGTGTCGGCGAACCGCTTGAGCGAGTCCTTCTTCTTCTCCACGGGGGCGTCGAAACCGAGCCCGTCGAAGATCCACGGGATGACGATGTTGTCGGTGACGCCGGCCTCGGCGAGTTCGCGATGCCCGTCGACACCGAACTTGTCGATGCACACGGCCTGATACTCGAACGGTTGGTCCGCGCGGCCGAACTCGGCGCGCAGCGCCTCCAGTTTGCCGATGGTCTCGGCGAGTTGGGCGCAGGTCATCATGGCGCTGGTCCACCCGTCGCCGACCCGGGCGGCGCGCCGCAGCGCCACATCGGTGTGCCCGCCGACGTAGAACGGCACCGGCTGGCTCGGAGCCGGGCTCATCTGCAGTCGGTCGAAGTCGAAGAAGCTCCCGTGGAACTCGACCATGCCGCCGGCGAGCACCAGCTTGATGATCTCGATCATCTCGTCGACACGGGCGCCACGTTTGGCGTAGGGCACGCCGCACCACTCGAACTCCTCAGGAGCCCAGCCGATCCCAACGCCGAAGCCGAACCGGTTGTTGGTGAGGTTGGCGACCGAGCCGACCTGACGGGCCAACAGAAGTGGATTGCGTGAACCCAGCTTCAAGACGTTGGTGTAGAACCGCAGCGTCGACGTCACGGCCCCCATCGCACCCGCGGCGATCAATGGATCCACCCAGGGGGTGTCGGCGTTCCACATTCGTGAGCCGTCGGGCGTGTACGGGTAATCCGCCGACTGCTTCTCCATGTAGAACAGCGAGTCGGGCAGCGCGATGGCGTCGAATCCGACCTCCTCTGCGGTGCGGGCGATGTCGATCAGCTGGTCGATCGGGCCCATCGCCACACTGCAGGTGTACTTCATCCGCGTCACGCCCTGTCGGCAGGCTTGTCGCTGCCGACCACCCACATCGAGAAGTACTGCGACCCACCGCCATAGGCGTGTCCGAGGGCCTTGCGGGCCCCGGCCACCTGGTGTTCCCCGGCTTTGCCCATCACCTGGATGGCCGACTCGGCGAACCGGATCATGCCCGATGCGCCGATCGGGTTGGACGACAGAACGCCACCGGACGGGTTGAACGGGATGCGTCCGCCGATCGCCGTCTCGCCGGCTTCGGTCAGCTTCCAGCCCTCTCCCTCCGGCGCGAAGCCGAGGTTCTCGAGCCACATCGGCTCGAACCACGAGAACGGCACATAGACCTCGGCGACGTCGATCTCGTCGATGGGGCTGCTGATGCCGGCCGTGGCCCACAGTGCCTTGGCGGCGTCCCGTCCGGCCTGGGGATTCACCTGATCGCGTCCGGCGTAGGCCAGCGGTTCGGTCCGCAGTGCCGTGGCGTGGATCCACGCGACGGGGTGGCCCTCGGCGACCCGGGCGTCGGCCGTGTCCTCATCGCCGATCACCAGGGCGCAGGCGCCGTCGGACGAAGGGCAGGTCTCATCGAAACGGATTGGGTCCCACAGCATCTGCGAGGACATCACCTTCTCCAGCGTGATGTCGGGTTGATGCAGGTGCGCCAGCGGATTCTTCGCGCCGTTGAGGCGGTCCTTCACGGCCACCATGGCGCCGATGTGGTTGGGGGCGCCGGACCGCCGGATGTAGGCCCGCACATGCGGGGCGAAATAACCGCCCGCACCCGCGCCGACCGGCTTGGTGAACGGCACCGGAATGCTCAGCGCCCACATGGCATTGGACTCGGACTGCTTCTCCCAGGCCATCGACAGCACGCGTCGGTACTTGCCGGACTGCACGAGGCTGGCCGCCACGACGGCCGTCGACCCACCGACGGATCCTGCGGTGTGCACCCGGATCAGCGGCTTGCCCGTCGCGCCCACCGCGTCGGCGAGGAACAGCTCGGGCATCATGACGCCCTCGAAGAAATCCGGCGCCTTGCCGACCACCACGGCGTCGATGTCGGCCATCGTCTGACCTGAGTCCACCAGCGCACGGTCGATGGCCTCGCGCACCAGGCCCGCCATCGACACGTCGGTGCGCTTGGCGACGTACTTGGTCTGCCCGGTGCCCAGCACCGCAGCTCTGCGACCCGCCATCAGTTCTTACCGTCCCTTCCCTCGAGCACGGCGACGAGGTTCTGCTGGAGCGCCGGACCGCTGGTCGCATGCGCCAGCACACGCTGGGCCGAGCCGTTGAAGATGTGCTGTGCGGCGAAGCCGATTCGTTCGAGGCCCGCGGAGAACATCGGGTTGGCGGCCAGTGGCCCGCCCGACGGGTTCACCTTCGTCGACCCGGACAACCCGATGGCCTCGGTGAGGATCAGGTGCTGGTGCGTGAATGGTGCGTGGATTTCGGCGACATCGATCGAACCCGGGTCACCGCCGGTGGCCGCGGCCGCCGATGCCGCGGTCGACGGCGACGTCGTCAGATCGCGCGCACCCAGCACGGGTGTCTCGATCCGGTGCTCGATCCCGGTGATCCAGGCGGGGTTCTCCCGCAGTTCGCGGGCACGGTCGCCCGAGGCCAGCACGATCGCGGCGGCACCGTCGGTGATCGGGGCGATGTCGTGGCGGCGCAGCGGATCGGCGAAGTACGGCCGGGACAGCAGCTCCTCCACGGTGTCGGCGGACTTCTCCGAGTCCGTGCGATCGGTGATCGCGAAGGAGTCGAGCGCGACCTGCGCCATCTGCTCGGCCGTCCACTTGCCCGCGTCGAGACCGAACCGGGCCTGCAGGCCCGCGATCGAGACCGAGTCAGGCCACAGCGGTGCGACCGAATACGGATCGGTCTGCAGGGCGAGCACGCGGCGAAGCGTGCCGGCGCTGGACTTGCCGAACCCGTACACGAGTGCGGTGTCGATCTCGCCGGTCAGCAGCTTGATGTAGGCCTCGTACAGCGCCCACGCGGCGTCCATCTCGACGTGGGACTCGTTGATCGGAGGCACCGCGCCGATCGAGTCGATCGCCGAGATGAATGAGAACGCCCGGCCGGCAAGGTAATCCGAGGATCCCGAGCACCAGAATCCGATGTCGGTCTGCTTGAGGCCGAGCTCCTCATAGATCGAGGCGAAGCACGGCATGAGCATCTCGACACCGTTGGTGGTGCCGTCGGTGCGGCGAACGTGCGGGGCGTGGGCGAAACCCACGACGGCTACGTCTGGAAAGTCTTGCGTCACAGTGTCCCTCAGAGGTGATGCTTGTAGGTGTCGTAGTCGGCGTCGGGTTCGCCGGTGGGCCGGAAGTGGTCGATGTTGTCGATGCCCAGGCCCCATTCCTCCTGCGGCTTCCACACCGCCTCCACGCGCATACCCATCCGAACCTCGGCCGCGTCGATCTCGGTGACCAGATGCAGGAACGGGATGTCTGCACCGTCGAGCAGCACGTAGGCCGCCACGTACGGGGGCTTGATGCGCTGTCCGGCGAACGGGATGTTGATGATCGCGAAGGTGGTCACGGTGCCCTTGTCGGGCAGTTCGACGAACTGGTCCAGTTCGCGGCCCGTCGCCGGGTCGGCCTCCTTGGGCGGGAAGTACACCTTGCCGTCGTCGCCCGTGCGCGCACCCATCAGCTTGCCCTGTTCGAGGGCGCGCAGGAATGTGCTCTCCGGGCGCGAGGCGGTGTGCTGGATCTCGATCGAGCTCGGCACGACGAGCATGGTCACCGGATCGCGGTCATCGCTGGTCTCCGGGACGTCCTCGGCCTGATCGCCGAGGGCGAAGTACGCGATGTCGGTGATCGCGCCGACCGGTTCGTCCACCCAGTGCGCGTGGACACGCGTCCCGGTGCTGATGCCGGAAGGACCCGCGTCGCCAACATCCACGGCGTGCAACAGCGCGGTGTCGGCGCCGTCGAGCTTGATCAGAGCCCACGCGAACGGGCGGTCCAGCGGTTGGCCCTCGAGAGGCTCGGGCTGCCACGTCCACGACACGACCGTGCCGACGCTGGCCACCGGTACGATCTCGGTCAGCTGTTCGTAGGTGACGGGGTCGTACTCGGCAGGGGGAACGTGCACCCGGCCGTCGGATCCCCGGGTGCCCACGACACGGCGCTCACGAAGTGCGGTGAAGAACTGGCTGAGGATCGGCCCGACTGAACGGGTGTAGTCGAAGGACAGTTTCAACGGTGCGGACAGCGGAGGCTCATGGTCCGCGATCTGCGCCGGGCTGCTCTGGCTGGCGGTCACAACATCGAGTAGAACAGGTTCTAACCTTCGTTCGCAAGGACGGGTCGCAACACGAAAGGCAATCTCATGAAGCTGGGCCTGCAGTTGGGTTACTGGGGCGCGCAGCCGCCCTCCAATCACGCCGAACTGGTGGCGGCGGCGGAGGACGCCGGGTTCGACACCGTGTTCACGGCCGAAGCCTGGGGTTCGGACGCCTACACGCCGTTGGCGTGGTGGGGTCGCGAGACCAGCAGGCTGCGCCTCGGCACCTCCGTCGTGCAGTTGTCGGCGCGCACGCCCACCGCCTGTGCGATGGCCGCGTTGACGCTGGATCACCTCTCGGGCGGGCGGCACATCCTGGGGCTGGGGGTGTCGGGCCCGCAGGTCGTGGAGGGCTGGTACGGCCAGAAGTTCCCGAAGCCCCTGGCTCGCACGCGTGAGTACATCGACATCATCCGCCAGGTGTGGGCCCGGGAAGCGCCCGTGACGAGCGCGGGCCCGCACTATCCGCTGCCGCTGTCGGGGGAGGGCACCACCGGCCTGGGCAAGCCCCTCAAGCCGATCACGCATCCGCTGCGCGCCGACATCCCGATCATGCTGGGCGCCGAGGGACCCAAGAACGTGGCACTGGCCGCCGAGATCTGCGACGGGTGGCTGCCGATCTTCTACTCGCCGCGGCTGGCGCCGATGTACAACGAGTGGCTCGACGAGGGCTTCGCCCGCCCCGGCGCCCGTCGTTCCCGTGAGGACTTCGAGATCTGCGCGACGGCCCAGGTCGTGGTCACCGATGACCGGCCGGCCGTGTTGGAGATGATCAAGCCGCATCTTGCGCTGTACATGGGCGGTATGGGGGCTGAGGACACCAACTTCCACGCCGACGTCTATCGCCGCATGGGCTACTCCGAGGTGGTCGATGACGTCACCAAGCTGTTCCGCACCGGCCGCAAGGACGAGGCGGCCAAGATCATCCCGGACGAACTCGTCGACGACGCCGCGATCGTCGGCGATGTGGACTACGTCCGTAAGCAGATCGCCGCATGGGAGGCTGCCGGGGTGACCATGATGGTGGTCGGGGCCCGCTCAACGGAGCAGATTCGAGACCTCGTCGCGCTGTTGTAACGACAGACTGGACACTTGTTGCGCAGTGTCTAGAACCCGTTCTAGATTGGCGTGATGCCGGACACATCGCAACACACGATCCAGGGCACCGTGCTGACGATGCCGGTGCGGATCCACAGAGCCGACAACCGCGTGGCGATGTTCACCGTGCCCTTGGCGGCGGCGCAGAAGATGATCGACTACAGCGGGTTGGAGGCGTACCCGTTTCTGCCCGGCAAGGCGGTCGTGATGCTGATGCTGGTGCGCTATCACGACGGAGATCTCGGGAAGTACCACGAATTCGGCACCGCCGTGATGGTCAATCCGCGCGGCGCCGACCTGAAGGGGCCCGCGGCGTTCGGATCCGCGGCCGCCTTCATCCACCACCTGCCGGTGAACCAGGGCTTCACGCTCGAGGCCGGCCGGTCGATCTGGGGATTCCCGAAGATCATGGCCGACTTCACGGTGCGTGAGGACCGCGGGTTCGACTTCGACGTCTCGGAGAACGGCCAGCTGATCGCCGGGATCGAGTTCGGGGCCGGACTGCCGCTGCCGTCGCGGCTGACGTCCGCGCCGCGGACCATGACGCAGTACAGCCATCTCGACGGTGTCACGCGCGAAATCGTCTCGGAGATGCGCAATTACGGCATGCGGGTACGCCTCGGCGGAGCCCGGCTGCGGCTCGGCAGCCATCCCTACGCAGACGAACTGCGTGCGCTCGGTCTGCCCAAGCGTGCGTTCGCGACGCAATCGTCGGCCAATGTCGAGATGACCTTCGGCGACGCCACCGAGATCAGCAGGGAGTCCAAAAACTCATGACCGCAACCGTTCTCGACGTCGACCTGACCGACGGAAACTTCTACGCCAGCGGCGAGGCCCGCGAGGCCTACAAGTGGATGCGGGCCAACCAGCCGGTGTTCCGGGATCGCAACGGACTGGCGGCGGCCGCCAGCTATCAGGCCGTCCTCGACGCCGAGCGCAACCCCGAACTGTTCTCCAGCACCGGCGGAATCCGGCCGGATCAGCCGGGCATGCCGTACATGATCGACATGGATGACCCCGCGCACGTGCTGCGGCGCAAGCTGGTCAACGCCGGATTCACCCGGAAGCGCGTCATGGACCGGCTGCCGTCGATCGAGCAGTTGTGCGACACCCTGATCGACGGGGTGATCGAACAGGGCGAATGCGACTTCGTCCGCAGCATCGCCGCACCGCTTCCCATGGCCGTGATCGGCGACATGCTCGGGGTTCGGCCCGAGGAACGCGAAATGCTGCTGACCTGGTCCGATGAGCTGGTGTGTGGGTTGAGCTCGCACCTGGACGAATCGGCGGCGCAGAAGCTCATGGAGACCTTCGCCGCCTACACCGCGTTCACCATGGACGTCATCGCCAAACGGCGCGCCGAGCCCACCGACGACCTGTTCTCGGTGCTGGTGCACTCCGAGGTCGAGGGCTCGCGGATGTCCGACGACGAGATCGTGATGGAGACGCTGCTGCTGCTGATCGGCGGCGACGAGACCACGCGGCACACCCTGTCCGGCGGCACCGAACAGCTGCTGCGGCACCGTGACCAGTGGGACCGCCTGGTGGCCGATCCGTCCCTGCTTCCCGGTGCGATCGAGGAGATGCTGCGCTGGACCTCCCCGGTGAAGAACATGTGCCGCACCCTGACCGCCGACACCGAGTTCCACGGCACGTCATTGAAGGCCGGCGAGAAGATCATGCTGATGTTCGAGTCGGCCAACTTCGACGAGTCGGTGTTCGGGGATCCCGACGAGTTCCGCATCGACCGGAATCCCAACAGCCACTTGGCCTTCGGTTTCGGCACGCATTTCTGCCTGGGCAATCAGCTGGCCCGGCTGGAACTGCGGATCATGCTCGAGCACGTGCTGCGCAGGATGCCGGACCTGCGGCTCGCCGATGAAGATCGCCTGCCGCTGAGGCCCGCGAACTTCGTCAGCGGGCTGGAGGAGATGCCGGTGGTGTTCACGCCGGGGGTTCTGTCTTAGCTGTCCCGTCGCCTCCCGTGTCAAATTGTGTGGAATTGCAGGCTTTTCGGCGAAAAGGACTGCCATTCCGCACATTTTGGCCGACTGTGGATGGCGGTCGGCCCGATTTCGCCGGAGCTGACACGCTGCAGGCGTGCAGCAGCTAACCCGTCCCTTCCGCGCCTCCGAGGCCCTGACGGCGGGACGCGTCACGCGTGACGGCCTGCACCGCCGCCACGTGCTGGTGTACCCGGGCGTGTGGGTGGGCCGCGATGTCGAACTGACCGCGCGTCTGCGAGCCGAGGCGGCGTGGCAGTGGTCGCGTCGACAGGGCGTGCTGGTGGGCCTGTCGGCGTCGGCGGTGCACGGCGCCAAGTGGATCGACGCATCCGAATCCGCCGAACTGGTGCACACCAACCGCCGCACGCCCGCAGGATTGATGGTCCACGCGGACACGCTGCTGCCGGGCGACGTCACCCGGGCGGCCGGCATGCCACTCACCACGCCGCAGCGCACCGTGTTCGACCTCGGCCGCCGCCTCAAGGGGGTCGCCGCGGTCCAACGGATCGATGCCCTCATGAACGCCACGCAGATCAAGGCCGAAGACGTCGAACCGATGATCGCCGCGCACCCTCGGGTGTGGGGTCTGGGTGAACTGCGGAGGACGCTGCCGCTGGTGGACGGCGGCGCCGAGTCACCCTACGAATCGCTGACTCGGTACCTGCTGGTGCAGCGTGGTTTTCCCGTGCCGGAGACGCAGATCGTGGTGCTCGATGAGTACGGCGAGATCTTCGCGGTCCTGGACATGGGCTGGCGCGAGTATGGGGTGGGCGTCGACTTCGACGGTGCGCACCACTGGACCGATTCTCGGCGGCGCAACTGGGACGTCGAAAGGTATGGGTACCTGCCGGAGCTGGGCTGGATCGACATCCGGGTCAGCGCAGGGATCCTGCACAACCGCGTGGAATGGCTCTACGACCGTGTGGGCGCGGCGTTGATCTCGCGTGGATGTCCCAAGACCTGGTGAGCGTCAGGATTGATGACGCCACCGATGCAACCACGAGCTCTGCGCCATGAAATGTGCGGAATTGCAGGCTTTTTCGTCGAAAAGCCTGCAATTCCGCGCAAAACGGGGTCGGGTGGCTACGGGGTCGGGCCGCGGGGTCGGGTGGCCGTGGGGTGGCCGAAGTCGCCGATCCTGCACAGAACGGCCCAGGAAAGCCCCTACTTCAGCTTCCAGACCGGCTTGCGCTTCTCCAGGAACGCCTTCGGACCCTCCTTGGAATCCTCGGACAGGAACACCGGGATGCCGTTGGCGGTGTCGGGCCCGAAGGCCTCCTCTTCGTGCATGCCCTCGGTCTCGCGAATGGTCTTCAGGATCGCCTGCACCGCGAGCGGACCGTTGCCGTTGATCACCTCGGCGATCTCGAGCGCCTTCGTCAGCGCCTGCCCGTCGGGTACCACGTGCCCGATCAGGCCGAACTCCTTGGCCTCGGCCGCGCTGATGTGGCGACCGGTGAGCAGAATGTCGCACGCGACGGTGTAGGGGATCTGGCGGACCAGCCGGACGGCGGAGCCGCCCATCGGGTACAGGCTCCACTTGGCCTCGGAGACGCCGAACTTCGCGCTCTCGCCCGCCACGCGGATGTCGGTGCCCTGCAGGATCTCGGTGCCACCGGCGATGGCGGCGCCCTCGACGGCCGCGATCAGCGGCTTCTTCAGCCTGCGACCCTTCAGCAGCGCCGGGATCTTCGACGGGTCGTAACCGGACTTGAACGAGTCGCCGGGCGACTGGCTGTCCGCCTTCTTCAGGTCCATGCCCGCACAGAACGCCCCGCCGGCGCCGGTCAGGATGCAGCTGCGGATCTCGGGATCGGAGTCGACCCGGTCCCAGGCCTCCACCATGATCGCCATCATCTCGGCGGACAATGCGTTGCGCTTCTCGGGGCGGTTCATCGTCACGATGAGGGTGTGTCCGCGCTGCTCAACGAGGGCGTCGGGACCCTTTTCCGAGGTTTGTGCGTCGCTCACGAAATGATCCGCCTTCCAGCGTCGATGCCACAGACTTGTCTGGAAATGTAACACGTTCTAGTTTAGGGCCATGGCCTTGAATATCGCGGATCTCGCCGAGCATGCCATCGATGCCGTGCCGGACCGTGTCGCACTCATATGCGGCGACGAAAAACTGACCTATGCCGAACTTGAGGAGAAAGCCAACCGACTGGCGCACTACCTCATCGACCAGGGCGTCAAGAAGGACGACAAGGTCGGCCTGTACTGCCGCAACCGCAACGAGATCGTCGTTGCGATGCTCGGCATCGTCAAGGCCGGCGCGATCCTGGTCAATGTCAACTTCCGCTACGTCGAAGGCGAACTGAAGTACCTGTTCGACAACTCCGACATGGTGGCCCTGGTGCACGAGCGGCGCTACTCCGACCGGGTCGCCAACGTGCTGCCCGAGACCCCGAACATCAAGACCGTCCTGGTGGTCGAGGACGGGTCCGACGACGACTTCACCTCCTACGGCGGTGTCGAGTTCGAGGCCGCGCTGGCGCAGAGTTCACCCGAGCGCGACTTCGGCCCGCGCAGCGAGGACGACATCTACCTGCTCTACACCGGCGGCACCACGGGTTTCCCCAAGGGCGTGATGTGGCGGCACGAGGACATCTACCGCGTGCTCTTCGGCGGCACCGACTTCGCCACGGGCGAGCCCATCGCCGATGAGTACGGCCTGGCCAAGCAGGCCAAGGAGAACGCGCCGATGGTGCGTCTGCCGATCCCGCCGATGATCCACGGCGCCACGCAGTCGGCGACCTGGATGGCGCTGTTCTCCGGCGGGACCGTGCTGCTCGCGCCGGAGTTCGATGCCGACCAGGTGTGGCGATTGATCCACGAGCACAAGGTCAACCTGCTGTTCTTCACCGGTGATGCCATGGCCCGTCCGCTTCTGGACGCGCTTCTGGCGCATCAGGACGCGGGCAACGAGTACGACCTTTCGTCGTTGTTCCTGCTCGCCAGCACGGCCGCGCTGTTCTCCACGAGCCTCAAGGAGAAGTTCCTCGAACTGCTGCCCAACCGGGTCATCACCGACTCGATCGGTTCGTCGGAGACCGGCTTCGGCGGCACCAGCATCGTGGCCAAGGGCGAGTCGCACACCGGCGGTCCCCGCGTCACCATCGACAAGAACACCGTGGTGCTCGACGAGGACGGCAACGAGGTCAAGCCCGGGTCCGGAGTGCGCGGCATCATCGCCAAGCGCGGACACATCCCGGTCGGCTACTACAAGGACGAGAAGAAGACCGCCGAGACGTTCCAGACCATCAACGGGGTGCGCTACGCGATCCCGGGCGACTACGCCGAGGTCGAGGCCGACGGCACCGTCACGATGCTGGGCCGCGGTTCGGTGTCGATCAACAGCGGCGGCGAGAAGATCTATCCCGAAGAGGTCGAGGCCGCCCTCAAGGGTCACCCCGACGTCTTCGACGCGCTCGTCGTCGGCGTGCCGGACGAACGGTTCGGCCAGCACGTCGCCGCGGTCGTGCAACCGCGCGAGGGCAGGCGTCCCGCGCTGGCCGACCTGGACGCCTTCGTCCGCACCCAGATCGCCGGATACAAGGTGCCGCGCAGCCTGTGGCTGGTCGACGAGGTCAAGCGGTCACCCGCGGGCAAGCCCGACTACCGCTGGGCCAAGGACACCACCGAGGAACGGCCCGCAGACGAAGTGCACGCGAACCACGTGGGAGCCAAAGCCTGATGAAAACTGAACTCTGCGAACGGTTTGGGATCGAATACCCGATCTTCGTCTTCACACCGTCGGAGAAGGTCGCGGCCGCGGTCAGCAGGGCCGGCGGACTCGGTGTGCTCGGCTGTGTCCGGTTCAATGACGCCGACGACCTCGAAGAGGTCCTGCAGTGGATGGACGCCAACACCGACGGTAAGCCGTACGGCGTCGACATCGTCATGCCGGCCAAGGTGCCCACAGAGGGCACGGCCGTCGACATCAACAAGCTGATCCCCCAGAGCCATCGCGACTTCGTCGCAAAGACGCTGGCCGACCTCGGCGTGCCACCCCTGCCGGAGGACGAGGACCGCAACGAGGGCGTCCTGGGATGGCTGCACTCGGTGGCGCGCAGCCACGTCGACGTCGCGCTCAAGCATCCGATCAAGCTCATCGCCAACGCGCTGGGTTCGCCGCCCAAGGACGTCATCGACCAGGCGCATCAGGCCGGTGTTCCGGTGGCGGCACTCGCGGGCAGCGCCAAACATGCGCTGCGCCATGTGGAGAACGGTGTCGACATCGTCGTCGCACAGGGACATGAGGCCGGCGGACACACCGGCGAGATCGGTTCGATGGTGCTGTGGCCCGAGATCGTCGACGCGCTCGACGGCCGGGCCCCCGTGCTGGCTGCGGGCGGTATCGGCACGGGCCGTCAGGTCGCCGCGGCGCTCGCGCTGGGTGCGCAGGGCGTCTGGATGGGCTCGGCGTTCCTGACGTCTGCCGAGTACGACCTGGGGGTGCGACTGGACTCCGGGCGTTCGGTCGTGCAGGAGGCCATGCTCAACGCCACCTCGGCCGACACCGTGCGCCGCCGCATCTACACCGGCAAGCCCGCGCGACTGCTCAAGAGCCGCTGGACCGACGCGTGGGACGCCGAGGGTGCACCCGAACCGCTGCCCATGCCGCTGCAGAACATCCTGGTCAGCGAGGCCCATCAGCGGATGAGCGAGTCGAAGGATCCGACTGCGGTGGCCATGCCGGTCGGACAGATCGTCGGCCGGATGAACGAGATCCGGCCCGTCGCCGACATCATCGCCGAACTCGTCAGCGGGTTCGACGACGCGACCAAGCGGCTCGACGGCATCCGCGAGAGCTGACGTCGCCTCTGGAGGCGCCGAGACTGCGGTGACTGCGAGATCACTGGCTGACTTTCGCATTACCGGCAGTCTCGGCGACAGGGGGAGGGGCAGGATGGGCACCGTGAACGGTGCCCAAGCCCTCCTCGCCACGCTGCTCAACCACGACGTCGACGTCTGTTTCGCCAATCCCGGCACCTCGGAGATGCACTTCGTCGCCGCGCTGGACCGTGTGCCCGCGATGCGCGGTGTGCTCGGACTCTTCGAGGGCGTGGCCACCGGCGCGGCCGACGGTTACGCACGGATGGCCGACAAGCCCGCAGCGGTGCTGCTGCATCTGGGCCCCGGACTGGGCAACGGCCTGGCCAATCTCCACAACGCGCGGCGTGCACACACCCCGATGGTCGTGGTCGTCGGGGATCACGCGACCTACCACAAGCAGTACGACGCGCCGCTGGAGTCCGACATCGACGCAGTCGCGGGAACGGTCTCGGGTTGGGTCCGTCGAACCCAACGCCTCGCCGACGTCGGCGTCGACGTGGCGGCCGCCATCCGAGCCAGTCGCCACGGTGAGATCTCCACGCTGATCATGCCCGCCGACGTGTCGTGGTCCGAGGGCGGGCACGCAGCCGAACCGCTTCCGCCCGAGTCGCCACCGCAGGTCGACACCGAGGCCGTACGTGCCGCCGCGAAGGTCCTTCGGTCCGGGGATCCCACGGTCCTGCTCGTGGGCGGCGACGCGACGCGCGCAGCGGGTCTGTCGGCCGCGGTGCGCATCGCCGAGCGCACCGGCGCCCGCGTGCTGTGTGAGACGTTCCCGGCCCGCCTGGAGCGGGGCGCGGGCGTCCCGGCCGTCGACCGGCTCGCCTATTTCGCCGAGGCCGCCGAAGCCCAACTGGCGGGCGCGCAGCATCTGATTCTGGCCGGAGCGAAATCACCCGTGTCGTTCTTCGCCTATCCGGGCAAGCGCAGCGATCTGGTGCCCGACGGCTGCGCCCCGCTGACCTTGGCGGGCCATCGAGGCTCCGCGGCGGCGCTCGAAGCTCTCGCCGACGAACTGGCCCCAGACTCCGCTCCTGCGCTCGCACCGGCGACGCGGCCGGATCTGCCGACGGGGCCGTTGACCGCGGTGTCCGTGGCCGCCGCCGTGGGCGCGGTGCTGCCCGACCGGGCGGTCATCGTCGACGAATCCAACACTGCGGGTGTCATGCTGGCCGCCAGTACGGCCGGGGCGCCCGCACACGATGTGCTGACGCTGACCGGCGGTGCCATCGGCTACGGAATGCCCGCGGCCGTCGGCGCCGCGATCGCCGTCCCCGACCGGCCGGTGCTGTCGCTGCAGGCCGACGGCTCGGCGATGTACACGGTGTCGGCGCTGTGGACGCAGGCCCGGGAGAACCTCAACGTGACGACGGTGATCCTCAACAACGGTGCCTACGACATCCTGCGCATCGAACTGCAGCGGGTCGGTGCCGAGAACGCGGACACCCCGGGCCCACGCGCGCTGGACCTGCTCGACTTGGGCCGCCCGACAATTGATTTCGTGCGGATCGCCGAGGGCATGGGAGTCCCGGCCCGGCGCGTCACCACGGCCGAGGACCTGACCGCCGCACTCACCGCGGCGTTCGCCGAGTCCGGGCCGCACCTGATCGAGGCCGTCATCCCGTCGATCGTTGGGTGAGACCCAGCGCCGAGTTCGACGAAATGGCGGCGACTACTCGAACTTTTGCGCCCAAACGTTGTTATGGGCGGCGGAGCGGGTAGACCGGGTCGGGACATGAGGTGGCCTCGGCGGACAACTGTCGTTTGAGCACCTTGAAGGTCTCGGTGCGGGGCAGTGTCGTGCTGACCCTGACGAACGACGGCCACTGTTTGGGGCCGAGGTCGGCCTGGGCCGCGAGGAACTTCTGGAACTCGTCGATGTCGAAGGGCGCCCCGTCGGACAGCACGACGGCCGCCATCACCTGATCACCCACGGCGGGGTCCGGGATCGGGTAGACCGCCGCCTCGAACACGTCGGGGTGGCGCAGCAGGATGCGTTCGATGGGTGCGGTGCCGAGGTTCTCGCCGTCGACGCGCATCCAATCGCCCAATCGTCCTGCGAAGTGCGCGAATCCGTTCTCGTCCCGGTAGGCGAGGTCCCCGCTGTGGTAGACGCCGCCGGCCATGCGTTCGGCCTCGGCCTCGGGGTCGTTGTAATAGCCGCGAAACTGGCCGCGTCCGGTGGTGTTCACCAGTTCACCGACCACACCTGGTGGGCAGGACTTCCCTGTGTCGACGTCGATGATGTCGACACCGTTGGTCAGCGGACCCAGCGCACCCTCCGGGGTGTCGGGTGTGCGCGCGATCGCGACACCGCCTTCGCTGGAACCGAATCCGTCCACCACCTGGACACCGAACCGTTCGGCGAAACGGGGCAGATCGCGTGGTGCTCCCTCGTTGCCATACGCCACCCGCAGAGGGTTGTCGGCATCGTCGGGTTGGGGCGGGGTCGCCAGGATGTAGGACAGCGGCTTGCCGACATAGTTGGCGTACGTCGCGCCGAAGCGGCGGACGTCCGGGAAGAACTGCGACGCGGAGAACTTGCGCCGCAGCGCGATTGACGCACCTGCCGCCACGGCCGGCCCCCAGCCGGCCATGATCGCGTTGGAGTGGAACAGTGGCATCGCCAGGTAGCAGGTGTCGGCGGGCCCCAGACCGAAGCGCTCCGCAAGCATGATTCCGGGGAACGCCACCTTCTCGTGAGTGCACCGCACGGCCTTCGGGTCACCGCTCGTGCCGGACGTGAATATCAGCATGAACAGGTCGTCGGGTTCGGCCGTGCGGAACGTGACGTCGGTGTCTCGGTGGGAAGCGAGCTCGGCGGCGAACGCCTCGGATTCCACGTCCACCGTGTCGATCCCCACGCGCGCCTCGGCCGCGCTGCTGTCGGCGAGCACCAGTTGGCAGTCGGCTTTGTCGATGTCACGCTGCAGTGCGGCGCCGCGGCGAGTCGGGTTCAGTCCCACCGGCACGATCCCTGACAACGCCGCAGCGACGAGCACCGTGCTGAAGAAGGGCGTATTGCCCAGCAGCACTCCGACATGCGGGGGTGCCGCGGGGTCGAGTCGGTCCCGCAGCGTCGCCGCCAGTGCAGCGCCGTCCCGAATGTGGTTGCGCCAGCTCACGAACGAGGGGCCGGCCTGCGGGTCGTCCCCGGAGTACACACCACGATCGTCGACCTCGACCAGTGCGGCCAACAGGCGTGAGACGGTCGGCTCAGACACAGGTCAGACGGGAGTGTCGGCCAGGTCGCGGCCGATGGCCAGCAGCTGACCGGTCGCGCTGCCGAGCGCGAACTCGGTCTGCTTGGCCGCCAGGAAGTATCGGTGGATCGGGTGGTCCATGTCGATTCCGACACCGCCGTGCACGTGCACCGCGGTGTGGGCGACCCGATGCCCGGCCTCGGCGGCCCAGAACGCGGCGGTCCGCACGTCGACGTCGGCGGGCAGGTCCTCCGAGAGTCGCCAGGCGGCCTGGGTGAGGGTCAGCCGAAGGCCCTTGATGTCGATGTAACCGTCGGCGAGGCGTGCGGACACGGCCTGGAAACTGCCGATGGGCCGGTCGAACTGTTCGCGCTCCCGGGCGTAGGCCGAGGTGAGTTCCAGTGCGCGGTCCAACACTCCGAGTTGGCGGGCCGACAACCCGAGCAGGTGCCGGGTGGTCAGCCACGTCAGCACCGCTCCGCCCTGTTCGACGGACCCCACCAGGCGGTCGGGCCCGACGGCCACGTCCTGCAACTCCACATGGCCGACGCTGCCGTGTCCCGTGGTGTCCAAGGTGGACACCGTCACACCGGCATCGTCCTTACCGACCACGAAGACCGCTGTCCCCGAACCTGTTTCGGCCGGCACCAGGAAGGCGTCGGCGATGGGCGCGAACGCGACCTGGGTGCGGCTGCCGGTCAGGCGGTACCCGGGGCCGTCCTCGACGGCCCGCACGGGCCCTTCGCCCATCACTCCGACGAGGGCGGGAGTCAGCACCAGGGATCCGGCGACGGCGGGTTTGGCCCAGTCGTCGTGCAGTGTCTGCGAACCGAATTCGGCGAGCGCACCGGCGGCGACCACCACGGACTCGAGGTAGGGGACGGCGCCGAGCTGGCGGCCCAGTGCCTCGAGTACCGCGGTCTGCTCCAGCACGCCGTAACCGCCTCCGCCGAGCAGTTCCGGCGCTGCGGCCGTCAGCACGTCCGCCTCGATCAGCTTGGCCCACAGTGTCTCGTCGAAACGCTCTGGGAGTCCGTCGAGTTCACGCTGGCGCTCGGGTGTGCACACCGACTCGGTGATGGTGCGGACCAGTCCGCCCAGGTCGCCGGACGCTTCAGTGGTCGAAAAATCCATGAAAGTTCCCGTCTCCCTCAGCGGTTCACACGCGGCAGGCCGAGTGCGACCATGCCGATGATGTCTCGTTGGATCTCGTTGGTGCCACCGCCGAAGGTGAGGATCAGGCACGACCGGTGCATGCGCTCGATGCGGCCGCGCAGCAGTGCCCCGGGTGAATTGGGACGCAGGGTGGCGGCGGTGCCCAGCACCTCCATGAGCAGGCGGTAGGCCTCGGTGGCGAGTTCGGTGCCGAACACCTTGGCGGGCGCCGCGGGGGGGGGGGAGGGAGCGGCGTGCTCAGACGACGCGAGTTCCCAGTTGATCAGCTTGAGCACTTCGGCCTTGGCGTGCACGCGGGCCAGGTTCAGCTGCACCCGC
>NZ_LZHW01000074.1 GCF_001667265.1 Mycobacterium sp. ACS4331
CCCATCGCAGCTTCCACCCCCAGCATCCCCACCGCCCCAACAACTTTCGGTCCACAACAGTTCACCGACAGTTTCACCAAGGGCATGGACATGGGGATGCCGTTGTCCACCGGCACAGAAGCGCTCACCCAGAACGTGATGGACACGGCGTTCCACCCGACACCCACCCCGCCACCGGACTTCGCATCCTCCGCGAGCAGTTACTCGCCGCCGACCGCCCCCTCGTCGGGCCACGCCATCTTCGACGCGCCCACACCCAGCGTCGAGACCGCGCAGTCCGCCGAGTCTCCAGCGATGTACGCCGCCCCGGTCGCCCCAGTCGCACCCGCCGCCCCGATCCCACCGGCGGGCCCCATCGCAGGCCCAGCCGTACCGAGCGCAGCACTCCCGGCCTACGGTGCCGATCTCCGACCGCCCGTCGCCGCCGCACCGGCCCCACCCCCTCCACTGGCCGCCGCCCCGGCCTCAGCGCCGGTCAATCCGTCGGCAGGCGCAAGCGCCCTCAACCAGCAGGCCGTCGTACGCCAACAGCCCGCGCCCGCCCAGACACCGCCGGTCGCACCGACGGGTCTCACCGAAACCGCCGTCGCGACGTCCGCAGGTGCCGTCGCCGGCGCCACCTCCGCGGAAGCCGCCAAGCGAACCAGACTGCAGAATCTGCTCGAAGCCGTCGCCCGCCAGGAACCGAACCTGCGCTGGGCCGTTGGCGAACGCGAGGACGGCACGACGGTCCTGGTCACCGATCTCGCCAGTGGGTGGATTCCTCCACACGTCGAAATCCCCACGGGAACAACAGTTCTGCCACCAGCACGCCGACCGGCAGGCCTGGAGGCACTGCTCACCGACACCGCGGTCGTCGAGAGCTGGAGCCCAGGCCAGTTCCTTCCGGACGCCAAAGACGTGGATCAGATGCCGATGTCGATCCGGTCCCGCGACCTTCCCCAGGTGGACGACCTCAACTGGGAGCTGACACAGGCCGCCAACTGGCGCGACGGCCTGCCGAGGCTGGCCCACACTCTCGCCAAGGCAGGAGTCGCCGGCACCGGCATCCTCGACACCGAGGCCGAACTCCTGCGTGAACACCTCCACGCCCAGGCGCAGAGGGTGCTTGTGGCCTACCCCGACACCGATCAGCACCAGATCGGCAACTGGCAGCTGCTGGCCGCGATCGACGCTCTGATCGCGGGCCGAAAGACCACCGTGAACTACCACTTCGCCTGGTTCCAGGCATTGCAGGGGGGACGATGACCGGCGAGATCGAATACGACGGCCACAGCTACTCCGTGGCGGACCTCGTACCGCCCCCACCCGGGATCACTCCCGACATGATGGGCCCGGCCACGGTCTGGGTGGAGCAGATCCTGGCCGCACTGATCGCCGCCGCCAACGGTGACGACCCCAAAGACATCGCCGACCTGCAGAAGGGGTACGCCGAACGCCAAGCGCTGACCAAGGATGCCCTGACGAAGTTCCCCGAGAATGAGGCGAAGTCGCAGGCGCAGTTGCAGGAGGTCAGCAAGATGGCCGAACAGATTCCGCAGATGGCCAGCGGTATCGCCGGTGGACTCGCGGGGGCGGTGGGCGGGGCCCTGAAGCCACTCACCGAGATGCCCCAGCAACTCGCGCAGTCCATCCAGGGCTTCCTGCAGCAGGGCATGGGTGATCTCGGTGAGTCGGCAGCAGAGATCGGACCGGAGGCATTCGATGCCGCCGCCTGGGACGAGATGGGCGGCGGCGCAGAAGGTTTGGAGGAGGCTGGCGGGTCCGGCGGCGGAGGCGGCGTGGGCGGCACGACACCGATGTCGATGCTCGGCCCGGCAGCGCCTCCCGGGGCGTCGACGACGCCGACGTCGGCACGGGCCGGCGCGATCCCGTCCGCCCCGGCGGCACCTGCGGCACCCACGGCCCCAGTCGGAGGCATGGGCGGTTACCCGATGATGCCGCCGGGCGCGATGCAGGGCGGCGGCGCCGGAGACAAGGACGACAAGACCGCCACCAAAAAGGTCTCCGTCCCATCGGTCAAGAACGGCACACCGGTCACCGGCCGGGTCTCCGCGCCACCGACCGCTCCAACGGTCTCCAAGCAGGTGGAAGGCAAGACCGTCGCCACCCGTCGCATCGTGATTCCGAGCGACAAGAACTCCGGCAAAGCCGCCGACGAACCCACTTCCTGAATCGAACAGCTAGCCTGGGTTGGATGAATCTGCCCTGGCAACGCAATCGCGGAATCCGACAGATCACCCAAGGCCTGGGAACCCTCGATCGTGAGGTGTTCGAGGCCATCGCCGACTCGCCCACACCACTTCTCGACACGGTCATGCCGCCGCTCACCCGCGCCGCCGACCACTCCAAGCTGTGGTTCGCGATCGCGGCGATCCTGCTCGCTTCGGGCAACCCGGGCGCCCGACGCGGCGCGGCGCGCGGCGTCGTGACCCTCGCGGTCACCAGCCTGGTGACGAATCAGGTGGCCAAGCGCCTGTGGAAGCGTCCGCGGCCGAGCCGGACCTCGGTGCCCCTGCCCCGGCAGATCAAGCGGTTCCCAACGTCGAACTCGCTGCCGTCGGGGCATTCGGCCAGCGCCGCGGCCTTCGCCGTCGCCGTCGGGCTCGAGAGCCCGGGAGTGGGACTGTCGCTGGCTCTGCTCGCCGGACTCGTGGGCCTGTCGCGGGTCGCGACAGGTGCGCACTATCCCGGCGACGTGGTGGCCGGCTTCGGCATCGGCGCCGGCATCGCCGTCCTCGGTGGCAGGCTGGTGCCGCCCGTCGTCGAGAGGACGCTGCCCCGCACCGAACCCCTGGTCGTCGACACTCCGCGCCGGCCCGACGGTGCCGGCGTGGTTCTGGTGGTCAACCCCGCCTCGGGCAGCGGAACGGGTGCCCGCGTGCTCGACGAGGTGCGCGAGGCACTGCCGAAGGCCGAGATCGTCGAACTCGGCGAAGACGACGATCCCGAACAGGTGCTGCGCGACGCCGCCACCCGGGCCGAGGTTCTCGCGATCGCTGGAGGGGACGGCACGGTGTCCACGGCCGCAGCGGTGGCGGTCGACGCCAAACTGCCGTTGGCGGTGTTCCCCGCGGGAACGTTCAACCACTTCGCCAAGGACATCGGGTGCGCGACGGTGGCCGACACCGTCGGCGCCATCCGCGACGGCAGCGTGGCGTGCGTCGACCTCGTGTGCCTCAACCAATCCCGCATGGTCGTCAACACCGCGAGCATCGGGGCATACCCGTTCTTCGTGCAGACTCGCGAGAAGCTCGAACACCGCCTGGGCAAGCCCGTCGCCGGCATCTACGCGATGCTGCACACGCTGCGCAATGACGAACCGGTCACCATCACCTATGACAACAAGACCCTGCAGACGTCGCTGTTCTTCCTCGGCAATTCGGTGTATCTGCCAGCCGGGTTCGCACCGGCGCGGCGCACCAGGATGGACGACGGACTGATCGATGTCCGGATCCTCGAGACCGGTCGTCGGCTCGCCCGCGTGAGGATCCTTGCGGCGTTGGCGTTCGGCCGCCTGGAGCGCAGCCCGCTCTACCATGAGATGCAGGTGCCCGAGTTCAGCTTCACCAGCGCCGACGGCCCCATCCCGGTGGCCCGAGACGGCGAGGTGGGCGACGCTTACGCCGAGGCCACGTTCACGTCGATGTATCGAGTGCTGCCGGTTTTTCGGCCTCTACCCTGAGCACGGGCAGGCACACCAGGTAGTAGAGATAGCCCAGGGCCCATCCGGCCAGCACATCGGACGGGTGATGAACGTTGAGCACGACCCGTGCCACACCGATGACCACCACGAGCACCACGCCCAGGACGATGAGCGGTGTGCGCCACTGCGCGGCGACTCGGGGCAGGAGCACAGTCAGCAGCGCCAGAACGCAGACCATCACACCCAGGGCGTGCCCGGACGGAAAGGACGTCGATGTCGCGTGGACCAGTGCCGTTGCCGGCCGGGGACGGTCCACCGCCTCCTTGACCCCTTGAGTCAGCAGCGCGCTGAGTTCGACCGTGAGCAGCAGGAACACAGCTGTGCGGGCTTCGCGACGAACCGCGAACCAGACGATCAAGCCCAGTGTGATCAGCCGAAACACCATCGGGCTGCCGATCAGGCTGATCCAATCCCAGGCCCGTACCCAGGCAGGATGCTCGAGGCCGAAGTTGCTGAACGGCTGCAGCAGCGCCATGTCGAAGTCGTGCAGCCAGGCCCAGTTCACCAGGTAACCGACCAACATGACCACGAAGATCAACGCCGACGCCACTGCTGCCACTGCCGTCCGTTGGGTCACTCCCCACTCGTACCACACCACGCGCGCTGCCCTTTCCAGTGCGGCGCCCTAGGATGCACTTCGGTCTCTGGGAAGGATGACGATGGCGTCGGCGAAGTGCGTGGGATATCTCGGCGGGGCCGCAGTGGCGGCTGGAGTTGGTGTCGCGATGGCCGTGGGTGGCCAGGCGACGGCACACGCCGAGACCGACACGGGCGCCGACACCCCGACGCGCACCGCCAAGGTCGAGAAGCTGCAGCGCGTGTCCCCGACCGCCAACATCGAGTCGAGGCTCGACAGACGCAGAGCCGACATCGAATCGCGGCGGGTCGACGTCGAGAAGAGGGTTGCCGACGTCCAGAAGAAGTTCGCCGAGGCGAAGCTCCCCAAGGTCGACAGGGAACTTCCGAAGTTCGATCCGGCCGATGCCGTCGAGAACCTCAAGAAGCAGTTCTCCACCGCGACGGCGCCGAAGCTCCCCGCGACGGCGTCGGATTCAGTCCTGGCGGACAAGGCCGCCAGGGCCGCGAAGGCGTTGGCGCCGCTGAGTGCCGTCCAGACGACGGCGGCCGCCTCGGACACCGCGGCTGCCCCCGACACCGATGCTCCGTTCACCAACCCGTTCCGGGCCGACGACCCCGATCCCACACCCGCAGGCATGTTCGGACCGGCGTTGTCGGTGCGCAACGTGGTTCTCGGTGTCTCGCCCGACGTGTTCGATCCGTTCGTGCGTGAGGGCTTTGAGGCCGGATACCGGGTGAGTCAGATGATTCCGTGGGTGAATCTGCCTGTGCCGCTTCTTCAGATCGCGGGCGGGACGATCGGAGGCGATCAGCGCGCCACACAGGTGGCGATCAACCAACTGCTCCTGACGCTGCCGCCGATCGGGATTCTCTACTACGGCTATGACCAGATTGCCGATCTGCTCAATGTCGAAATGGGTGCGGCCCGGTTCAAGGAGAACTTCTACACCACCGCGTGGGACACGATCGATTTCCTCAATCTGCTGCACAACAAGGGCGAGTCCGGACTGCCCCGCTGAGTGGTTGTCCCGCCCCCTGAACTGCGAAAACATCGGGGGCGTCCTCGGGGAACCGGGGACCTTGCCACGCTGCGCTCCGGGAGAACCTCAGAGCACCCGCGCCACCACGAACACCCGCCGGAACGGGAAGAACGTCCTGCCATCCGGGCGCACGGGATAGGCCTGCGCGAGCAGCGGGGTGATCGCCCGCCGGTAGTCCTGCCAGCGCTGTTCCGACAACCGCGCCTTCACCTCGGTCAACGCGGTCCCGGTGATCCAATCCAGCACCGGCGTCTCCCCCGCCAGCTCGTGGATATACGTGCTCTCCCACGCATCGACCGCACATCCCGCGTCGGTGAGGAGCTCGGCGTACCGCAGCGGCGTGTCCACCACGTCGCCATCACGAAACGTGATGTCGGCCAAGTCATCTGCGAACTCGGGTGATCGAGCCACCGCCCGGACCGCCCGGTGTGACGGATTGTCGAAGTTCCCCGGCACCTGCATCGCGATCCACGCCCCGGGGGCCAGCAGAGACACCCATCGCACAAGAACATCACGATGCGACGGCACCCACTGCAGCGCCGCGTTCGACACCACGACGTCGGTGTCGGGTGCCGGGGCCCAGTCGGTGATGTCGCCCACGACGGCGTCCAGACCCCTCTCGCGCGCGGCTGCGACCATCTCCGGCGCGGAGTCGACGGCTTCGAGCACCGCGTTCGGCCACCGTTGGCCCAGCGTGACGGTCAGATTGCCCGGCCCGCAGCCCAGATCCGCGACGCGCCGCGGTGCGGTGGCGCCGATACGCGACGTCAGGTCGAAGAACGCTCTCCCCCGGTGGTCCGCGAAGGCCAGGTAGGCGTCGGGGTTCCACATGGTGACATCCTCTATGACGATGGACGACTTCGAATCGGTACGCCGCATCTGGCAGGACCTGGGCCTGCCGGGGATCGTCGACGTGCACACCCACTTCATGCCGAAGAACGTGATGGACAAGGTCTGGCAGTACTTCGACTCGGCCGGCCCTCTGACGGGCCGCCAGTGGCCCATCCGCTACCGCGCCGCCGAAGAGGACCGCGTGCACACCCTGCGCCGGTTCGGCGTGCACGCCTTCACCTCCCTGATCTACGCGCACAAACCGCAGATGGCCGAATGGCTCAACAGTTGGGCCGCGCAGTTCGCGACCCTGACACCGGACTGCGTTCACACCGCGACGTTCTACCCGGAACCGGATGCGCGTGACTACGTCCAGGCCGCGATCGTCTCGGGTGCTCGGGTGTTCAAGGCGCACGTCCAGGTCGGCGCCTACGATCCCAACGATCCCCTGCTCGACGGGGTGTGGGGCACACTGACCGATCACGACCGTCCGGTCGTCATCCACTGCGGCTCAGGGCCGGCGCCCGGAGCTTTCACCGGCCCCGACCGCATCCGCACACTGCTGCGGCGCCATCCGCGACTGAAGCTGGTGATCGCACACATGGGGATGCCGGAGTACGCCGAATTCCTCGACATCTGTGACGACTATCCGCAGGTCTGCCTGGACACGACCATGGCGTTCACGCGTTTCGCCGAAGAGATGAGTCCGTTTCCCACCGATCACCTGCACCGCCTCCGCGATCTCGGCGATCGAATTCTGTTCGGCAGCGACTTCCCGAACATCCCCTACAGCTACGCCGAGGCGATGCAGGCCATCGTGGATCTCGAGGTGGCCGACGACAACTGGCTTGCGAATGTCTTCTACGGCAACGGAGCCAGGCTGTTCGGCCTCACCTGAGGAGGCGCAGGGCTACCATCGGGATCGTGGGCTCCAGTGTTGAAGCTGAACCGGTCGATCCGCCTATCCCCGTTCCCGACGTACCAGGCGCCGACGCCGGGGAACGCGGGCTGCCCGACCGCTCGGAATTGACTCTTGCGCAACGTCTCGTCGTCGACGCCTCGGCCGTGGCCGACCTGGGACTTCGCACCGGTGTCGCATCCCTGGTGGGTGGCGCCATGCTTCCGCCTGTCGTTGCGGGCGTGCTGCGCGGATCCAACCTCCGTCAGGAGCGCGAGCACCTTCGGTTCTATGCCGACCTCGCCGCGGAACACGATGCGGCGAAATCGTTCCCGAGGCCCGTCGCGGAACCACGCGTATCGGTGAAACCGGCCAATGCGGTGGCCCGGTGGGTGGCGCACGGCAACGTCGAACACGTGCAGTTCCAGAGCAGCTACGAGGCCCTCAATCCGGGTATGCGCAACCTGTGGCGCGGGCTGAACCGAAACAACGTCGTGCACGCCCAACACTGGCGCCACGACGACGGCCCACATCCCACGCTGTGCGTCATCCACGGCTTCCTCGGATCGCCGTACCTGGTCAACGGCCTGTTCTTCTCGCTGCCGTGGTTCTACCGCACGGGATTCGACGTGCTCCTCTACACGCTGCCGTTCCACGGCCGACGCGCCGAACGCTACTCACCGTTCAGCGGCTACGGTTTCTTCTCCAACGGCATGGCGGGCATGGCCGAGGCCATGGCCCAGGCCGTGCACGACTTCCGTTCGATCCTGGACTACCTCGAGTCCACGGGCGTCGAGAAGATCGCGCTCACCGGGATGTCGCTGGGCGGCTACACCTCGTCGTTGATCGCCAGCGCCGATGACCGCCTGCAGGCCGTCATCCCGAATGTGCCTGTGGTCAACCCGGAGTCGGCGTTCGACGACTGGTGGCCGGCCAACAAGCTGGTGGAGTTCGGCCGCTACGCCAGCGGGATCACCCGCGAGGAGGCGTTCGCGTCCTCGGCCTTCCACTCACCGCTGACATACACACCGAAGGTCCCCAAGGACCGGCGACTGATCATCACCGGCCTCGGTGACCGCCTCGCTCCCCCGGAGCAGGCCGAAGCCCTGTGGGAACACTGGGACCGCTGCCAACTGCACTGGTTCCCGGGCAACCACATCCTGCATGTGAGCCAACCGGAGTACCTGCGGCGGATGACGAAGTTCCTTGCTCCGCTGATGTTCTGAAAAGCAGCCGCTAAGCTTTGACCGCCTTGCGACCAGCGGGCCAACGCACGGACGCCAGAACGTCGACCGCACCGGCCGAACCGGGGGACGGCGCCACGACGTCGACAGCGTCGGGCGCGATCGCGTACAGCGAGGCGCGCTGACGCCCACCCAGCGCGACCAGGCCGGGCATCGGAACCGACTTCCCGGGGAGCTCGCCGGTGCGGATGGCGCATGCGGCCGACACCCGGCCGCCGGGCGTGACGACGAGCGTGGTCCACACCTCCTTCGCCGACGACGGCGGCAGATCCGCCAGGGCGGCCAGCGTGTCCGACAGCGAATCATCCACCGGCAGGCTGTAAGCCGCGATGCAGCCCTGCGTGCCGTCCTGGATGGCGCGCCACTTCTCCTTGGCCTCGGGGCCGAGCAGATCCGGCACGTCGGCCTCGGTGGTGCTGACCTGCCAGCCGAGTTCACGAAGATGGTCGGCGAGACGGCGCAGCGTGGTCTCGGCGGTCTCGCGCAGCGGGATCCTGGCCGACCGGGCCTGCAGGGCGGGCAGGTTGGCGGCCGCCGACATGGTCAACCCCACCCACGTGGTGCGGCCGACGGCGTTGTCCCGGCTGGTGATTCGGGCCGCGTCGCATCGCAGACCGTAGCGGTCGAGGTAACTCGCGATCACCGGCAGGGGCAGTTCACCGTCGCTGTCCGGCAGCACCCGCAGGACCGCCGTGGTGCGTGCGTCGGCATTGCCCTGAGCCACCAGGTGATGCGCTCCCCCGCCGCTGCGGGCCCCGAGCAGCGCCATCCGGCGTCGCACGATCGTGGTGAAATGCTGTCCGCGCCACCACCCGAACAGGATGATCGAGAGCACGACGGCAATCCCGAGCAGCCACCTGCCGGTCACCGTCTGCCATGGATAGGCCATGGCCGCGGGCACGATGGCCAGCAGTGCCAGGGTGAGTCGACCGGGTCCCGGCCAGACGATCCTCACTGCGAACGTTCCTTTCGTCGATGTGCCGCATAGGCCGTCGCGGCCACGGCCACCGCCAGGGCGGCCGTGCCGGCGAACGCGATGTTGCGCGGCGTGTGGTTCTCGGGCGGCGCCTCCACGGGCGCCGCGATCTGGGTGCTGACGGCGGGGTTCGGATCACCAGGCGCCAACTCCCACGTCAGGGCCGCGACGGGGTCGAGGGTCCCCGCCCCCACCACGTTGGAGGGCTCGCGAGCACCGTTGTGCGCGGTCGCTGTCAGACGCTGGATCACCTGCGCCGCAGGAAGTTCGGGGAACCGGCTGCGGACCAGGGCCGCAACGCCGGACACGTAGGCCGCCGCGAAGCTGGTGCCGTCGACAGTCCGCATGGGACCCCGGTCGGTGGGCACCCCGTTGACCAGGCCACCGTCCCCGTTGCCGATGGAGACGATGTTCTCGCCGGGAGCGGAGATTCCGACCCACGGACCGGTCATCGTGAACTTCGACGGCTGGCCTGTCGGGGTCAGGGAACCGACCGAGAGCACATACGGCTGCCACCACGACGGCGCGGACACGACACCGACACCCGCCCAGTTCCGGGTGTCCTCGGGGTCCGTGGCGCGGTTGATCGGATTGGACTGGCACGTCTGGCCACCGGAGATCCAGTTGGGGCCGGTGTCGTTTCCGGCCGCGGCCACGATCACAGCGTCCTTGTCGACGGCGGCGTAGCGCAGCGCGGCACCGAGGGCCGCCTGATCGACCGGGTTGTTCACCGGCAGGCATGTGACCGAGGAGATGTTGATGATGCGTGCGCCACGGTCTGCGGCGTGCACCACCGCACGGGCCATCGCGGCGATGTCGGCCGACGCCCGCTCGATGGCGGGGTCCCCACCCTGGGTGCGCAGCGAGAACCGCGCCGAGGTCTGACGGATGGACAACAGGCGCGCTTCCGGTGCGACACCGGAGAATTCGTCATCGCCGGGCTGTCCGGCGATGACCCCGGCCACCAGGGTGCCGTGCCCGTCGCAGTCGGTGAGCCCGTCGGTGTTGCCGAGGAAGTCACCGCCCGCCTCGACGTTGGGCAGCCGCGGTCCGGGCTTGACCCCGGTGTCGATCACAGCCACGGTCTGGCCGGCTCCGCGCGAGAACGCCCAGGCGTCAGCGAGATTGAGCATCCGCTGGCTCGGGGACCCCGCCGCCGGATCGGTGCCGGGAAGCACACCCGTCGTGACGCACTCGCCCTGCTGCTGCATCCCCGGTGTGGGGCCGGGGTTCCCGGAGGGCGGCGCCACGTCGGGATCGACGGAGGGCGGGGTGATCGCCCACGCGCTCGGGCTCATCAGCAGGACCGCCGCAGACGCCGCCGCCGTGGCCCTGAGCCCGAGCCGAAGCACTCGGATCATCGATTGAGAACCCAGCTGAACAGTCCGACCAGGAAGGCCATCACCGGAATGAGCGAGGCGTCGATACCCGCGCCGAGGAACCCGACCAGGCGCCGCAGTGGCAGCGAATAGGTCTCCGGCGAGGCTAGTTTCGGGTTCGCCGCGACAAACACCCACACCAGCGCCGCGAGGGCCAGCACGACAAACGTCCACAGGGCCGGCCAGTAGTGGCCCTGGACGGCGAACAGCACGAGCAGGCAGACACCGGCCAGGTACGGCTGGGCCAACAGCCACGCCTTGCACGCCGCGCTGTCCCAGACTCGGGCCCGCAGCACGGCCGCGACGGCGGTGGCGATCACGACGTACCAGGCCGCGGGGCGGATTGCCGTGGCGTCGCCGATGACGGCAAGCGACCCCAGGACCGACAGCACGACGGCACCTGCGATGAATCCGGTCTGATGCGCGTCGCTGATGCGGACGCGGCGCGGCAGGTCCTCGAGGACCTTGATCGAGGGCGCCGTCGGCGCCGGGTCGCCGGGCGCGGGGATCACCGGAAGCGGCAGGCGCGCCCACACCGCGGACAGCTGAGCGGCCTGGACGGTGACCAGAAGGGCCAGCACGAGCAGGCCGCAACCGAGGGCGAGAAGGGGCAGGTCCCAGATCGCGGAGGCGGCGCCGGCGAGAAGCACACCGAACCCGATGACGGTGGTCGCGGTGAAGAAGGACAGCGCGCGCTCCGACAGGATCAGGCTGATCAGCGACCAGGCGGTCACCCCCGCGGCCGCGAGAATGACCTGGGCGGCGCCGAATTCACCGGGCACCGCCAGTGCGAAGGCAGCGCCGACCGGGATCAGCGCGACAGCCGCCAATTCGGCCGCGGGCTGCGCCGAGCGCGCGCGCAGCAGAAGTGCGGCCACCACCGCAAGCGCGGCCAGTGCCGCCACGGCGTAGAGGCCCACCGCGTGACCGGTGGCCAACCGATGGGCGACGGCCAGCCCGGTGCCGGCCAGCAGCACCGCGACAACCGCCGCGCGGGCCGCCTTCTCGATGTGTTGGGCGCCCCACGGCCGAGTCCTGGACTCGGAGAAGATCACTGCGGCGTCCGCGATGTCCTCGACGATCCCCGGTGCGGCGGGACCGGCGGGAACAGGCTGCAGCGCAAGCAGATCACCGTCGACGACCCCGACAGTGTCGAGGGTGGCATCGAGAGAGAACGTCGCCCCGCCGATCGGGGCCAGGCTGAGCCGACGCGGGACCCCGGTGTCCTCCTGCTCCTCGTCGTGCTCGGGCAGCAGCCTGAACACCGCGGGCATGATCTCGCGCAGCGGCACCTGGGCAGGCAGCGCCACTTCGGTGATGCGGCTGTCGGCCAGGATCGCGACGCGCACGATCGGCAGGACCGGAGTGGCAACAGTCGCCCCGGAGATGTCTGTCATCTGTTCGTTCTCTCTCAGCTTGGTGTCGGTCAGCTTTTCAGCGTGGTGAAGTCTCTGGCGAGGTTCGCCGACGGGAACCATTGGCCGTCAGGCAGTGTCGCGGTCAAGTTCTGAAGTGCAAGTGCAATCGCGAACGGTGTCCCAGGTGTGAACGTGGAGACCCATTCGCCGTCGTAGGCGCGGGTGGGACTGACCAGCACCCGGCCTTCGGTGGTGTCGAAGATCGCGACACCGACCTCGGAGGTGTTCTGTGTGGCGTCCCGGCGCTGACCCGCGACGATCTCGACGTAGCTTCGGGCCCCCGCGAAGACCGCCTGGACCACAGCATGCGCGGATTCAGGGATGCCGAGGTACTCCATCACCGAGGACAGTTCGGCGCCCCGGCGCAACTGCTCGTCGGCGCGGGCACCCACTCGGGCCGGCATCGCGAACTCGTCGAACGAGGCGGGCCGCCGATTCGACAGACCCACCGTGACCACGGGCACCAGACCGTGCGGATCCGCGATGTCGACGGCGGTGAACGTCACGAGATGGGCGTTGCGCAGCGCCACCACGATCCGCCCGTCCCGGCACGCCACGATCCCCCGCAGCAGATCGGTGGCCTCGGATCCCCGTCCGACGAAACGCAGTTCGAGCCAGCGCTGTGGGTGGCAGACCACCCGGATCCACTGCTCGACGGCCGGGTCGATCCCGCCGTCGGTCATCACACCCAGTCGGGTGAGGTGTTCGGTCTGGCGGGCGACGAACGCCGCCCGCTCAGAGCCGTCGCGGTACGGCGGGGTGATCGCCAGCACCCAGGGGAAGGTGCCGGCGCCCACCGTGTCCGCGATGAACCAGGCCGCCTCGACGGTCAGTTCGACCGCATTAGGCGCCACTGGTCACTCCGATGAGGACTGTCAGCCCCACTTAGCACCTTCGGCGGCGTCGCGCGCCTGCATCGACATCGTGTTGGTCTCGTGCGTCGTGGCCATCGCCCGGTACGCGCGCACCAACTCCTCCATCGCCGTGTTCCACTGCGCCTGCCAGGCCTGGTAGGTCATACCGGTGTCGCCCAGCCAGGCGTTCTGCAGGGCGGCCTGCTCGGTGGCGATGTCGGCGCCGAGCGCCTGCAGCGTGCCCGCGTAGGCGCCCATGTCGCCGGCGTGGCCGAGCATCGCCGGGTAGTTGTACATGATCTGGGACATCAGAAACCTCCGTAGGTGCTGGCGGCGGCGGCATCCTCGGCGACGTAGGTCGCACCGGCCTCGCCCAGGTTGGCCTGCGCGACGTCGAGCAGCGTGTTCACCTTGGCGGCGACCTCGACGAAGCGCGCGTGGGCGGCCTGGAACGCGGCCGAGGACTCGCCCATGTGGAAGCCCTGCGCGGACATCGCGGCCTGCTCGGCCTGTGCGATGGTGCTGCGCATAAGCGCGGTCTTCGCGCCGAACGCCGACTCCGAGGCGATGATCTGGGGGATGTGAGCGTCGAGAAGACTCATGCTCGTTGGTCTCCAATCAGTCTGATCAACAAAACGGTTCTGTGACTACGGACGTTCAGGCGGTGCCCCCTCTCCCCAGCTGTTGGGCAGCATGGGCGTGGTGGGGCCGTTCCCGAAGGAGTCGTCGTCGAGGGTGGTCAACCCGGTGGCCTCGCCCGCCGTCTCCTTGGTCTCGGTGCCCGTGAAACCTCCGGCGGCGCCCAGCCGGCCCGCGCCCGCGGTCGACGCCGACGTCGTCGGCTGCGGGGCGGGCTCGGGCGGGGTCGACCGTCCGTCGTCCATGGTCATGTATTCGTCGCGGTGCCCGCGGTCCTTGACCCCGGCACCACGGCGCCGCCGGGCACGGGACTTCTCGCGGGTCGAGGCCAGTGCTGCCGCGGCCGCGGCGGCAGCCATGTCCGAAGCCGGCGCCTTGGCGCCGGTGCGGTCGGTCAGTGTCGGCCAGAAGCCCTCGCCCGGGTCGTCACCGCGGACGGCGTAGCCGATCATCTCGGCGCCTGCGGCAGGTGCGGGGGTCGCCGTCGCGCCGCCGGACATCGGCGCGGGCGGCGCACCGGCCCCGCCTGTCGCGGGCGCGGTCGGCCCCGGCACGTTGGCCAGCGGCCACTGCTGCTCGGTGCGAACCGGCGCGGCCGGCTCGGCTGGCGGCTCCTCGAGCAGCACCGGAGTCCGCGTGAGGTGTTCGGCCAATGCCACGATGGCCGGGATGCCCAGCCCGAGCACCACCGGCAGCAGCAGCGGAGAGAGCAGCAGCGTCGGGTAGACGGTCAAGGCGCCGATCCACGAGATCACCTGCCATCCCAGCGCGAAAAGCAATGGGCCCCAGGCTGTCAGCGCTGCCGTCGGGTTGGTGGCGAAATCGGTGATCATCTGCTGGAGGATGCCCAGCGGATCTTCGAAGAACCTGACGAGTTCTTCCCCACCGGGAAGGCTCTCCAGGTAGGACCGCAACCAGTCCGGCAGGCTGCTCTCGGAACTCTCCAGCGCCGTGCCCGATTCCGTCGCCTGGGCCTGCGCGCCCATCTGCGTCAGGTCGGCCATCATGGTGCCGACCTCGCCGACTCCCGGGGTCAGCACGAACGGCGCGGGCGTGGTCCTCGGCGCGCTCGCCAGGGCGACCGTGCTGATCGCCTGGTACGTGCTCATCGTGGTGGCGGCCTGGATCCACATCCGAACGTAGTCGGCCTCGTTGAGCGCGATCGGAATGGTGTTGATGCCGAAGAAGTTCGTCGCGATCAGGACGCCGTGGATGGCGTGGTTGGCCGCGAGTTCGGCCAGCGTCGGCATGGTCGCCAGCGCCGTGGTGTAGGCCGCCGCGGCCGTGGTGTGCTCGGCGGCCACGCCGGCGCTGTTCACCGCGGCCTGGTTGAGCCACGCCAGATAGGGGGCGTGGGCGGCGACGTACTGCTCCGCGCTGGGCCCTTCCCAGGATCCGGCCTGCACCGAGCCGAGCAGAGCCGAGAGTTCAGCCGCCGCTGCCGAATACTCGGCGCTCAGGCTGCTCCACGCACCCGCGGCGGCCAACAGCGCTCCGGGACCGGGACCGCTGGACAGCAGCGCCGAGTGCACCTCGGGAGGCGACGCGAACCAGACGGGCGCGGTCATCTAGACCCCGCGGGCGATCAGGTAGGTGGAGGCGGCCTGCAGGTCGCCGGTGGCATAACTGGTGCCGGACTCGCCGACCCCGACGCCCGAGCGGCCCAACTCCTCGACTCCCTGCGCCGCGACGGCGGAGTGCTCAAGGCCCTGCGCACTGAATCCGGCGGCGGTCTGCAACGAAACCGGGTCGGCCGCAGGCGGAGTTACCGCACTGATGAGTGGAGCGGCCGCGGCGTGCGCGGCGGCGAGCCGGGCCGTCAACGACTCCACCGCGGCACTGGTGGCCACCAGACCTTCGGGAATCACACGGAGCGTCATGGGTTACTCCCTTCCTTCGTTGTTGGTGCTGGAGTTGTTGGTGCTGGAGTGGGTGGTGCTCATGCCGATCAACGGATTGACGAGCTGGACATGGGTCGGGGTGTCGGTGTCGTCGAGCAGCACCGCGCGGCCCGCGGGCAGCCGAGAGAACCGATGACCGCGAATCTTGCCGCCATCCTGCGGATTCCCCGACAGCATCAGCGTTGTCGCCTGCAGTTCATTCATCCTTCGCAACAACGGGTTGGTCATCAGGGCGTGTCCGGAACCGGTCGCACGGGCTGTGACGATCACCCGCAGACCCAAATCCGCCGCCTGCGAGAGCAGGCCGATCAGAGGAGTCCACGGCCGCTGACCCACATACGGTCCGGACATCGCCGGGGCGTCGGGGATCTGGTCGACGTCGTCGATGATCAGGTAGTGCGTGTGGCCGCCCGACGAGTCAGACCGGTAGTCCCACTTGGCCAGCTCGGCCGGCGCCAGGCCGGCAGGAGGACGGCGCCCCTCGATGATGGCCGCGAGACCGAGCATCGCCGGGGTGATTCGGTCGATGTTGGCCGTGTACTCGTTGTCCGGGAACAGGGGTTCCTCGACCAGATGCAGACGACGGTCCAGCACGGTGAAGGCCACCTCGTCGGACGTCGAGTTCTCGCGCACCGTGCGGATGATGTGGCGCAGCAGCGTCGTCTTGCCGGACTTGGTGTCGCCGAGGGCCATCAGCAGCGGATGTGCGGCGAAGTCGACCGACACGGCCGCGAGATCCTCTTCGCGCTGACCGATGACGACCTGCTCTGGTCCCACCCACAGCGGAGCGACGGCGGCCGGGTCCAGATCGGTCGGCAGCAGGCGCACGGCCGGCGCCGCGACTCCCTGATGCCGCGCGTTGATCTCGTCGATGCGCCCCAACTCCGGTGCCGCGAACAGGAAGTGCTCGGCGGCCATCGTCAGGCCGCGACCGGGCTGGTCGTACGGCACGCTCTCGGCCGGCCGACGCACCGATCCGGCCACCCGGACGTTGCTGTCCCGTGGATCGGGCAGTCGCATTTCCAGACGCATCCCCAGGCCGTCGCGCATGGCCAGCGGGACCTCGAGCCAGTTGGGCGTGGTGACGACGACGTGGATCCCATACGCCAGGCCGTTGTTGGCCAGTTCGGTCACCTTGTTCAGCAGCGGGTTCCGCGTGTTGAACTGGTCGGTGTTGTCCCGGCCGAACGCGTAGAGGTTGTCGATCACCAGGAACACCCGCGGGTGGATCTCCCCCGGGCCAGCCTGGCGGCGGCGCGCCAGAAGCTGCTCGAGCTCACCGAATGTGCGGCGGATGAGTTCGGGCTCCAGCGGCGAGGCGACACTGCCGACGTGCGCCAGCGACTCGAGCGGCCGCAGCTGTCCGCCGCCGTAGTCCAGGCAGTAGAACACGACGTCGCGCGGTGAGTGGGTCGACGCGGCCGACAGGATGAACGTCTGCAGGGCGGTCGACTTGCCCGACTTCGCGCCACCGTGGACAAGCAGGTTGCCCGCCGCCGACGTGGCGTCGAAAAGCAGCGGATCACGGCGCATTTCGAAGGGCCGGTCGATCTCGCCGAGTGGCCACACCCCGCGGCCCTCGGGGACAGCGGCGTCGGCCAGCACGCTGGACAGCGCAACCGGCTCATCGAGCGGAGCGAGCCACAGGCGAGGCGCTCGCGGGCCGTAGCCGGCCAGTTGGTCACCGATCGTGGCGATCAGCTTCTTCGGCGGCCCGATGGGGACGTCGGTCTCGTCGAACGGCACCACGACGATGTCCTGGTCGGCGTCGACCTCGGCTGCGGTGAACAGCTGCGGGCGAGGATCAGCCGGCACCACAACGGATCTGGGGCGCCGCGGCGGATCGTAGATGCCGTCGACGTAGGTGCTGCGGAACTTGATCGGATCCGCGCCGGGAGCGGGGACCAGGAAGCCGACGCCCTTGTGCTCTCGGCCCGACTCGATGTGATACGCGTCCTCGACCCCGATGATCTGGCGAGACACCGACGGACTGGCGACCTTCAGGCCGATCCGATACGACGTGTTCTTGTCGATGTCCTTGATCTTGCCGATGTCCAGCGTCTGCGACGCGAACAGGATGTGGATCCGGAACGAGCGACCCTTGCGGGCGACGTAGTCGAACAGTTCGGCGTACTCGGGATGGTCGGCGAGCATGAGTGTGAACTCGTCGGCGACCACGAACAGCGTCGGCATCGGAGGCAGGTCGTGCCCGGCCGCGATCGCGGCCTCGTACTCGGTGACCGAGTTGAACGCACTGCCCTGGATCCGGCGACCGGCATCGCGCAACTGGGTCTCACGGCGCGCGACCTCACCGCGCAGGGTGTCGGCGAAGCGGTCGGCCAACGACTTCTTCTCCGCCATGTTGGAGATCACGGCGACGACCTGAGGGAAGTTGCGGAAGATGTCCGCCCCGGCCTCGCCCTTGAAGTCGGCGTAGATCACGATCAGCCGGTCAGCCGAGTGAGTGGTCAACAGCGACAACAGGATCGACATCAGGGTCTGGGACTTGCCGGAACCGGTCATACCGATCATCAGGCCGTGCGGTCCCATGCCGCCCTCGGCCTCATCCTTGAGGTCGAAGTACAGCGGCTCGCCGGTCGCGGTGACGCCGATCGGCACCCTCAACTCCTCGTCCCGGCTGCGCGGGGCCCACAGTGTCGGGACGTCCAACTGCGTGGCGTCGGCGATGTCGAGCAGCGTCGTGAACGTCGCGCCGCTGGTGCCGGCCGAGCGCAGCCCGGCGTGTGTGGGATTGGAATCCCACCGCGACAGCTGCCGCGCCAGATGCGCGGTCTCGTCGGAGGCCAAGGCGTCGGCCCGGTCGACGGCGCGCTGCCAGCCGTTGGCGCCCCAGCGTTCGATTCGTCCGTCGCCGATCGTGAAGATGGGCTTCTCGGGATCGGGGTACTGCTCCCGGTGCGGTGGCACGTCGGAGAGGTGTACGACCGTGACGCCGGCCCAGGCCGCCGAGAGCACCGACGCGGACAGGTCGCAGTCGGGATCGTCGACGATGATCAGAAGGTGCCGCAGTCCCAGCGCGCTGGCGTCGGATCCGTCGAACACCGGCCGCTCGGCCAGCATGGGACCGATCTTGGCGATGAGCTCGTCGGCGCTGGGCGCCAGGAAGCGGGCCGGACCGACGCCGTCGATCACGCCCGGAACATCAACGTGCGGAAGCCATTTCAGCCAGGACCAGTCCGGCGAGTCCAGCTTCGGACTGGCCAGTGCCACACCGAGGACGCCGGGGTCGTGCCAGGTCACCGCCTGAGCGATCCACGCCCGCACCGCCGCGTGAACTTCGGCGGTGTCACCGAGCACCGTCAGCCGCGAGATCTTGGTCAGGTTGATGCCGGTGGGCGCCTGGCGCACGGTGCGCTGCGTCTCCAGCAGCGAGCGCAGCGCGCTGTAGGAGACCGGCTCGAGGTCGACCTCGTCGACCGTGTCCTTGACGCGCAGCGCCGTGTCCAGCGGAACGTCGTGCAGGCCCGTGCGGATCACCAGGAAGTCGGAGTCGTGGGGGTCGCGCTCCCACTGCCGCCGCGAGCCCGAACTGCTCAGCACCGCAGGAAGATCCACCGGGTCGGGGTGTGACCACAGCAGTGCGGCACGCTGGTCGGCGGCCTGCTGGCGCACGTTGTCGCGGACGACCGACAGGTAACGCAGGTAGTCCGCGCGCTCGGCGTCGACCTCCTCGGTGCGCATCTTGTTGTCGGTGCCGCGGTAGAGCGCGGTGGCGGCCAACAGGAGCACGAAGGGGAAGAACAGAATCTGCGGTGAGATCATCCGCATCCCCGTGGCGACCATCGCCACGACCATGCCCACGATCAGGATGACGATCAGATAGGGCAACGCGCGACGCAGCAGCGACGGCGGAATCACCCGGGGCAGCTCGGGCGGCGCCTCGATCGTGATGGTCCCCTTGCGGAGCGCAGGCTGCGGCAGTCGCCGGCGTGCCTCGAAAATCAACCTGCTCATCGGGTCTCCGTCCCAGCGTTGCTGGTGTAGGCGGTCAGCGCGTCCGCTTTGGACAGCGCGGGGCCGGGCGCGAACAGCGACAGCACTGACCACGGAATGTCGGCGGGTGGCGGGGTCAGGCCCAGCGCCGCAACGGTCTTCGCGAGTTCCTCGGCGTTGTCGGCTTCGATGCCGTACCGCACGCCGGTGTCGGCGATCCAGAACAGCGAACCGGCGATCGGCGACTCCGGTTCCTGCCCCACGGTCTGGGTCAGGTATCCGGTGCCGACGGGCAGCGCGACTCGGGCCGCTGTGGCCGCACCGCCGGCCAACAGGTCCAGCGGACGGACACCGTCGGCGATGGGCAGCGCGGCACCCGACAGCAGGGTCAACGAACTGGTGCTGGCGTCTGCGGCCTTGGTCCAGCGCACGCAGCTGATCGGTGCCGCCGCGGGATCGACGAGCGTCAGCTGCTGCGCCGGGTAGCTCGCGGTGTCGAGCAGGCGGGACTCAGGCAGCTTCGCGATCTCATCGGGGTCCAGCCGCGGCGGCTGGTCGAGGCCGTGCGAATTGGTGTTGCGCAGCAGAGCGGCCAGGACCGGTGAGACGGGCTGCAGCCCGTCGGGCAGCACGGCGTAGTGCAGCACTGAGCCGTCGGTGCCGTATGCGATCACGACCGCACCAACGGGTGCGGGCACGGGCAGCGGGAATCCCGCAGGCCCACCGGCCTGGGGAATCACCGGTGCCCGCAACGGCTGGCCTTCCGGGATCGCATTGAACAGGCCCGCCGAGATCGGCCGTGGCGCAGGGAGGTTCGCGCTCAGGCCGAGCGCGGATGTGACGGCACGGTCGGTCAGGTCGATGGGGCTTCGGCGGCCCTCCCACAGCAGCCATGCACCGCCGCCGGAGGACACCAGGATGGCGTGGTCGGCGGCCAGTGTCGCGGCCCGTTCGCTGCCCTCGGCGGGCGCACCGGCGATGACGGTCACCCCGGGGTCGGTGGAGCCGACGCCGTCGCACACCGTCCAGTCGCCGTCGCGGGAGGCGTTCTGCACCATGCGTTCGGGTGCCCCGGCGATGCCGATCATCGCCCCGCGCGGCAGTTCGTCGAGCTGTGCGCTGCGGACCGCGGTCGGTTTGTCGGCCGCACCGGCGATCAGGCGTGCCGAGGTGAGGTTGAGAACGGGATGAACCTTCCCGTTCACCTGGACGTAGAGGGCCGAGCTGTCGCGGTCGGCCAGGATCACGCTGCTGCCCACCGTGCCGCCGGGGCGAATCCAGGAGAAGATCAGGCAGCCAAGCAGTCCCGTGACCACGATCAGGGCACCGAGGATCACCCCCCGAGTCTGGGTGCGCAGTGGGTCGACCAGCATGCGGGTGTCATGCAGCGCCACCCCGGACGCCAGCCTGCGCATCACGAAGCGCCAGCCCGTCACCTGATGTCGGGTGACGAAGCCGCGCCGATAGGTGACCGCGTCGAGGTTGGTGTTCTCCGGGGTGCGCGAGGCGAAGGACCGCCGTTCGGAGTCCTCGGCGCTGCCGTCACGCCGCTTGTCGTCGCTCATGCGGGCACCGACAGTCCCAGGCCGCGAAGCAGCGGCGCCACAGCCTTGCCCACATCACCGGCGGTGATCGTCATCAGCTCCTCGTCAGAGAACGAATTTGTACCCGCGGCCTCGGAGTGGTCGAGGCGGAACTCGCGCTCCTCCTCCGACCGCTCGACCACGTTGCGGACGAATCGGCCGTTGCCGGCGATGTCCAGGCTGCGGCGGTCCACACCGTTGGCGTCGGGCATCATCGCCGAGGCCAGGTGGGTGAACAGCTTCTCAAGGTCAGCCCGGGCCGCATCCTCGAACACGCTGTCGCGCTGCTGTGCCATGGAATTGGCGATCTCGACCAGTTCCGAGGGCGTGTACGACGGGAAGTCGATGCTGCGCGTGAAACGGGAGCGCAGGCCCTCGTTGGTGTCCAGGAACCGGTCGAGGTCAGCGCGGTAACCCGCGATGATCACCACGAGGCGGTCGCGATCGTTCTCCATGCGCGCCAGCAGTGTGTCGATCGCGACGAGACCGAAGTCATTCTTGGCGCCCGTGGCGACCAGGGCGTAGGCCTCATCGAGGAACAGCACACCGTCGAGTGCGCTGTCGATGATCGCGTTGGTCTTGGCCTCGGTCTCGCCGATGTGCTGTCCGATCAGGTCGGCACGGTGCACCTCGCGGACGTTCTCCTTCTTCAACAGCCCCAGGCCGCAGTAGATCTTGGCGACCACGCGCGCGATCGTGGTCTTACCGGTTCCGGGCGGGCCCGCGAACACCAGGTGATGCGAACGCTGCGCGACGGCCAGGCCCCGTTCCTGACGCAGCAGGGCCATCGCGACCGAAGACTTGAGCCGCGACACCTGATCCTTGACCTCATCGAGACCGATGAACTCACCCAACTGCTGCTCGGCCTCGGCCAGCAGCGTGGCCTTGCGCTCATGTGCGCCCGGGTCGATGAAGTCGGCGTCGCTGGGCTCGGTCTCGGGGTCCCAGGGATCTGTGCGGGCCTCGATCCGGGCGGCCGACGTCGTGACGATCCCGAAGGACGGATCCGACAGGGCCTCGGCGACCTGCTCGTTCTCGGGATTGGCCGCATACAGATCCTGCAGGACCTCGGACGCGGTCTCCTCGTCACCGTGCGCGCGCAACGCCAGCGCCTTGGCCAGCGAGCCGTCGACGACCGCGACCGCGATCGGACCGTTGGGGTCCTCGAGGTAAGACAGCGCGGGCGCGAACATGCCCAACCGGGCCAGCGCGGTGCCCAGGGCGATCTTCACGGCGTGCGCGAAGACCGCGTCGAGGTCCTTGTCGTTGACGATCGGGGTGAGCAGCTTGACGACGTCCGACCAGCGCTGCGCGCGATAGTGGATCGCGGCGGCGACCCAGCGCGCGTCGTGCCAGCCGGCGCGCCGGGACCGGATCTCCGAGACGATCGCGTCGGCGTCGGCCGGGCGGCCGGCGGCGGCCAACGCCGCGGCATGGGCCAGCCGGAAGTCGTCGGGTCCGGTCGCGCGCAACTGCAGGTACAGGCCGGTGTCATAGATGAAGCCCAGCGCCGCGGACTCCAGTTCGATACGGCGCTGCAGCAGGCCCGCGGTGGGCAGTGTGTCCGCTATCGCCTGGAGGACCGGCACCGAGGTGTCGCCCGCGGCGGCGAGGCCGGTCCATGCATCGCACTGCTGATGCGCGACCCGGGTCAACGCGGCAAAGCCGGACCGGGCCGCGGCGAGGTCCGCGGGCCGTCTGCGGTCATAGACCGTCAGGCCGAGCGCTTTGCAGCACGTCGCGAAGCGGCTGACCACGTCATCGTCAACCCGAGCGGCGGCCAGCGCCGTGAGCACATCAGTGCCGTTGTCTGCGGTACCCATAGTCATTCCTGCGGGCGCAGCAAGGCCGCTCCCACCCCGTCTCCTCGACTAGTACACGGCGTTAACTTGTTCACGCCAACTTGCAGAAGTTAGCATTGCATAAGCTAACTGTCGAGGCTTCCCCTGGGGCGGGACCAACCCGGGAAGTTCTACCGCTTTATGGCCTTGACCAGGGTGTTCGCGTTGATCATCGACTCGGCCTGAGAACCCGCCGGCGGCAGCGACCGACCCAGCCCTCTCAGGAGTTCGGCCAGTGGCGTGCGCGCCGCATCCCACCCGTGCGCGCCGAACCACTCGTCGGCGTCGGCGAACTTCTCGTTGTAGACGAGCGTGAAGAACGCCGCATCTCCGCCCGCGGCGAGTTCGGCGGCCTTGGCGGCCTCGAACGCGGGAGCGGGCATGGGTTGGCCCTCCTCGATCCCCACGTGGCTGCCGGGGGCGGTGAGCGCGTCGATGCCGGCAAACAGTTGGCCCTGCGCCGTGGCCGGCAGGTAGATCATCAGGCCCTCGGCGACGAAGGCGCTGGGGAGGGCGGGGTCGAACCCGGCGGCGCGCAGTGCGGCGGGCCAGTCGTCGCGCAGATCCACGGCGACCTCGACGCGGGTGGCCGCGGGGGACTCTCCCCGGGCTTCGAGCACCTCGCGCTTGAAGTCGAGCACCCGAGGTTGGTCCAACTCGTAGATCACCGTGCCGTCCGGCCACGGCAATCGGTGGGCCCGCGAGTCCAGGCCCGCGGCAAGGATGACCATCTGCCGCACCCCGTGGGATGCGGCAGCGGCGAAGAAGTCATCGAACCACCGGGTCCGGGCGCCCTGGAAGTTGACGAAGTGGGTGCCGAAATCCTCAGTGCGAAGCCTGCTCTCGCCCTCAGGGTGGTCGAGGGCCTCGGCCCACGGCCCGCCCGCCGCCCGACAGAACACCTCGGCGTACGCGTCCACCGCAACCGGATCGGCCTTCTGCGCCTCAAGCGCGCGCGCCGCCGCGACGAAGAGGGCCGTCGAGCCGACGCTGGTGGTGATGTCCCAGGAGTCGTTGTCAGTCCGCATGCGCGCGGATGCTACGCCCGCAAGCTGAAGGGTTCGTCAGACCAGAGGGCGGCCCGTCCGCACGCGCCAGTCCAGATCCTTGAGCAGGACATTGAACGGGAACTGGCGCGCGACCCTGGGCAGCACGTTGTTTGCAGTGCGCAGCGCGGCCATCAGTCGGTCGAACCGCTGCTGCCGCTGCGGATCCCACGGCAGCCGCATCTCGTCGCGGAACTTCTGCGGCAGGAACCCCGTCGTGACGAGCTGCCAGAAGTCCTCATGCCTGCGCTGCAGCGGACCGGGCAGCCGCATTCCGCGGAGACGGTTGATCGCAATCGGGTGCAGGTACTCCCGGACCGCGTCGTCGATGTGCACCTTCTCCAGCGATTCGTTCCAGTACCGCTCGAAAGCCGCGCGGTCCTGCGGCCACATCTCCTCGGGCACCTGCAGCGTCGTCGCCAGGGGCATGCCCTCGCGGTAGTGCCGGTCAGCCGTCTCTTCGTCCATCTCGCCGATGAAGGTGCGATAGACGTCGACGCCGCCCTTGTAGAGACACGCGCCCACCCACAGTTGGAGGTCCTTGTCGAACGCGTTGTACGCGACCGGGCTCCTGCTGTCCTCGTTGGAGTACACCTGGGCGTGCGCGCGGTTGACCGCACGCCGGAATGCCGCCTTCTGCTCATCGGTGCCGTTGGTGGCCACCGCAAGGTAGGTGAACGTCGTGCGGGCCCGCTTCACCGGGTGCCGGTCCACGCGACCGCTCTCGACGCGGCTCTCCATCACGCCGTAGCCGACGGCCGGTTGCGCCAACTGCATGATGACGTTGGCCGGGCCGGCCAGCAGCGCCACTCCCATCAACCCGTCGTCGATGCTGGCACCTCGACGGGTTCGGCGCGCGGGCGCGGGACGGACATCGCTGATCGTCATTGACGTGACCTGCCTTGAAAAGTGATAACGAGTGTTGTCGGAATTTTAGCGCCTGACTGTGATCGAGTGTCAATATGAGGTCCGTGGCAGAGGCCGGGCATCCAGACAGTGCTGACAGAGCGCAGCGCCCCTATCGCGGCGTCCAGGCCGGGGAGCGGCTGGCCCGACGCCGCCAGCAGTTGATCGACGCGGGCCTGGATCTGCTCGGGCAGACCGATCCCGACGATCTGACGGTGCGCGCCATCTGCACCAGGGCCGGCCTGACGGCGCGATACTTCTACGAGGCATTCGCCGACAAGGACGCGTTCGTGGAGGCGGTGTTCGACGCTGCCGCCGAGAAGCTGGCGACCACCACGCAGGCCGCCGTGGCCGACGTTGCGCCGGCCGACCAGAACCGCGCCGGCATCACGAGCATCGTGCGGACCATCGCCGAGGATCCCCGGATCGGACGGCTGCTGTTCAGCACCGAACTGTCCAACGCGGTGATCCTGCGGATGCGGGCGCAGCGAACCGAGCTGTTCGTCAACCTCGGCGATCGGCACATCCAGACCGTGCTGCGGGTGGGCGGTAGCAGCAGGCTCAAGGCCACCACCAACTTCGTCCTGGGCGGACTCCGTCAGACCATCAGCGCATGGCTCACGGGCGAGGTCGCGATGTCCAGCGAGGAGTTCATCGAACTGCTGGTCGCGATCATCGACGATCTCAACAATCCGCACCTGTTCCGCGAGTGAGACCCGCGATCAGGGGGTCGGCACGCGCCTGTCCGCCGCCGTGCGCGGCACCGTCCCAGTGTCCGACTCGGTGAACTCCTTGGTCCAGCAGGCGAACTCGAGCGTGATGCCGTCGGGATCGGTGAAGTAGAAGGACCGCACATAGACGCCGGGGTGGAGGTGCCGGGCCACCTGGGCCGGGCTCTCGTCGTGATTCAGCACCGGACCGACGCGCACCCCCTTGTCCTTGAGCTTCTGCCGGTAGGCGTCGAACTGCTCCTCGGGAACATGGAACGCCAGGTGATTCATGGTGCTCACGGCGCTGACGATCTCACCGAGACCGGGCAGCGCGTCGGGCGACGAGACGCCGGGCACCCGGTCGGGCGCGTCGGCGAACCAGAAGAACGCCACGCACGCACCGCCCCCGGCATCGAAGAAGAAGTGCTGCCCCATGCCGTTCGGCAGATCCAGGGATTTGATCAGCGGCATTCCCAGCACACCGCTGTAGAAGTCGACCGTGCGCTGCATGTCCGCGCACACCAGGGCGACGTGATTGATGCCGCCCAGTTCGAACTCGGTGTTGACGTTCCGCGGCTTGATCATAACCTGAATGTAACATCAGATTCAGTTCTGACCAATGGCCGAAGACGAGGAGTTCCGGCGTGACCCAACCGACGCGGCGCGGGCGTGCGACGCAGGCCGCCATCGACGACGCCGCACGCGCCGTGATCGCCCGCAAGGGGATCCTGGCCGCGACCGTCGCCGACATCGCCGCCGAGGCCGGACGTTCCCCGGCGTCCTTCTACAACTATTACGACTCCAAAGAGGCCATGGTCCGCGCCTGGGCGGTGCGCTTCCGCGACGAGGCGGGGGACCGCGCGCAGACGGTGATCCGCCACGGGCTCTCCGACCGCGAACGGGTTCGCGAAGCCACCGCGGCCCACTGGCACACCTACCGTCATCGCCTCGCCGAGATGGTCAGCGTCTCCCAACTCGCGATGATCAATGCCGACTTCGCCGAACACTGGGCCCAGATGTGTGAGATCCCGCTGCGGTTCATCACGGAGATGGTCAAGCGCGCGCAACGGCTGGGGCACTGCCCCGACGACGACCCGCACCTGATGGCGTCCGCGATCGTCTCGATGCTCAACCAGTTCTGCTACGTCCAGTTGGCGGGCCGAAACGGGCGGGCAGCGTCCGACGTCGATGACGAAGCGTGCATCAGGACGCTGTCGAACATCTTCTACCGCGCCATCTTCAGCAAGGAGGACCCGTGACGGCCACCCCCGAGATCATCCGTGAATTCGTCGGCCTGGACTCCCCGACGGCGGGACGCGCGGGTGCCGGCGGCCACCCCTGCCAAGGCCTCTACCACCGACCCGCCGGCCGATGGCCCAAGGTGGCGATGATCGCCACGCACTATCAGATCGACTTCTCCGAGCACTATCTGGCCGAGTACATGGCCGCGCGCGGGGTCGGCTTTCTGGGCTGGAACACCCGGTTCCGCGGCTTCGAGACCAACTTCCTGCTCGACCACGCACTGGTCGACATCGGCGTCGGCGTGCGTTGGCTGCGTGAGGTGGCGAAAGCGGAAACCGTTGTTCTGCTGGGAAACTCCGGCGGAGGATCGCTGATGGCCGCCTACCAGTCCCAGGCCGTCGACCCCAATGTCAGGCCACTGCAGGGGATGCGCCCCGCGGCCGGACTCGACGATCTGCCCGCCGCCGACGCCTACGTCGCCAGCGCCGCCCATCCCGGCCGCCCCGAGGTGCTGACCGCGTGGATGGACGGCGCCGTCGTCGATGAGGCCGACCCCGTGGCCACCGCACCCGACCTGGACCTGTTCGGCGGCCACCACGGCCCGCCCTTCTCCCCCGACTTCGTGGCGCGCTACCGCCGGGCTCAGGTGGCCCGCAACGAGGCCATCACCGACTGGGTCGAGGCCGAACTGAAGCGCGTGCGCGCCGCCGGGTTCTCCGACCGCCCGTTCACCGTGATGCGGACCTGGGCCGACCCGCGCATGGTGGATCCGACGATCGAGCCGACCAATCGCACGCCTAACCTGTGCTACGCGGGCGAACCGGTCCGGGCCAACCGGTCGGCCCGCGGCATCGCAGCGGCCTGCACCCTGCGCAACTGGATCGGCATGTGGAGTCTGCGGCACGCCCAGACTCGCGCCGAACCCCATCTGGCGCGCATCACATGTCCGGCCCTCGTCATCAACGCGACGCAGGACACCGGAGTGTTCCCGTCCGATGCCGAACGCATCTTCACCGCGCTGGCCAGCACCGACAAGACATCGGTGGCCATCGACTCCGACCACTACTTCACAACCCCGGGTGCCCGCGATCAGCAGGCGGATACCATCGCGGAATGGCTGACGATAAGGCGATAAGGGTCCTGGCGCACTTCAAACCCGGTGAGCGTGCCGCGGAGAAGATCGCCGCGGAGTCGGCCTGGCTGGACGTGCGCTGGGTGCCCGAAGACGATGACGACGCGTTCTACCGTCAGCTGCCCGAAGCGGAGGTGATCTGGCACGTGCTGCGCCCGCTGTCGGGGGCCGACCTGGAGAAGGCTCCCAAGCTCAAGCTCATCCACAAGCTGGGCTCGGGCGTCAACACCATCGACGTCGAGACCGCGACCAAGCGCGGAATCACGGTGTGCAACATGCCCGGGGCGAATGCGGCCTCGGTCGCCGAGTGCACCGTGATGCTCATGTTGGCGGCGCTTCGCAGGCTTCCCGAACTGGACCGGGCCACCCGAGCCGGAACCGGTTGGCCGACCGATCCCACCCTCGGGGACCGGGTCCGCGACCTGGGCAGCTGCACCGTGGGACTGATCGGATTCGGCAGCGTCGGCAAGCGCGTCGAGCAGATCCTGCGGTCGATGGGCACCCAGGTGCTGCACACCACGACGCGCCGGGACGAACACAGCGTCTCGTGGATGACACTCGACGACCTGTTGAAGAAGAGCGACATCGTGTCGATCCACGCCCCGTTGACACCGTCGACCGAAGGTCTCATCGACGCCGCGGCGTTGGCCAAGATGAAACCCGGTGCCATTCTGGTCAACACCGCACGCGGAGCGATCGTCGATCAGGACGCCCTGGTCGACGCCCTCACGTCCGGTCAGCTGTCGGCCGCCGGTCTCGACGTCTTCGCCGAGGAGCCCGTCGCAGCCGACAACCCGCTGCTGAGCCTCGACAACGCGCTGCTGCTGCCACACGTCAGCTGGTTCACCGCCGACACCATGGACCGCTACCTGGATCACGCGCTGAAGAACTGCCGCCGGCTCGTGGACGGGCAGCAGCCCTACTTCGTGGTGAACTGACCCGTTCTCGAGAAAGGGCGACCATGCCGATCGCGATCAACACCGAGCATGCAGACCTGGCCGACTCGGTGCGTTCCCTGGTGGCACGGGCCGTGCCGTCGGAGGTGCTGCACGAGGGGCTGGAGACCCCGGTGGACAACCCGCCGCCCTATTGGCAGTCCGCCGCCGATCAGGGCCTGACGGGCGTACACCTCGCCGAATCGGTCGGAGGCCAGGGTTTCGGGATTCTCGAACTGGCAATCGTGCTGGCCGAATTCGGCTACGGCGCCGTGCCCGGCCCATTCGTTCCCTCCGCGATCGCCAGTGCGCTGATCGCCGCGAATGATCCGCACAGCGCAGTCCTCGCCGATCTGGCCTCCGGAGCGGCCATCGCGGCCTACGCGATCGACTCGGGTCTGACCGCGACCCGGTCCGGGGACACCCTGGTGATCCGCGGCGAGGTGCGCGCCGTGCCGGCGGCGGGTCAGGCCGGGCTGCTGGTGCTCCCGGTCGCGATCGACTCGGGCGAGGAATGGGTCATCCTCGATGCCGACTCTCTCGAGATCGAACCCGTCACAAGCCTCGACCCGCTGCGTCCGGTGGCCCATGTGCGCGCCAACGCCGTCGAGGTCGGCGACGAACGGGTGCTCGCGAACCTCAGCCGCGAGACCGCACACGCCCTCATCTCGACGCTGCTGTCGGCCGAGGCCGTGGGCGTCGCCCGCTGGGCCACCGACACCGCCGCGGCCTACGCCAAGATCCGTGAGCAGTTCGGTCGGCCCATCGGCCAGTTCCAGGCCGTGAAACACAAGTGCGCCAACATGATCGCGGTCACCGAACGTGCGACGGCCGCAGTCTGGGATGCCGCAAGGGCAGTCGACGAGGCCGCGGCGGGCGCAGAGGATTCACACGTCGGATTCGCCGCCGCGGTCGCGGCGACGCTCGCCCCGACCGCCGCACAGCACTGCGCTGAGGACTGCATCCAGGTGCACGGCGGAATCGGGTTCACCTGGGAGCACGACACCAACGTGTACTACCGCCGGGCCCTGGTGATCGCGGCGGCATTCGGCCGCGCCGCCGACTACCCGCAACGCGTCGTCGACCACGCGACCGCGACGGGGATGCGCGGCATCGACATCGACCTCGACCCGGACACCGAGAAGCTGCGGGACGAGATCCGCGCGGAAGTCGCTGCGCTGAAAGAGATCCCACGCGAGGAACGCACCACGGCGATCGCCGAGGCCGGTTGGGTGCAGCCGCATCTGCCGAAGCCCTGGGGCCGCGCCGCCTCCCCCATCGAGCAGATCATCATCGCCCAGGAGTTCGCGAGCGGCCGGGTCAAACGGCCCGCGATGGGCATCGCGGCCTGGATCATCCCGTCGATCGTGGCGTTCGGCACCGATGAGCAGAAACAGCGGTTCCTGCCGCCGACGTTCCGCGGCGAGATGATCTGGTGCCAGCTGTTCTCCGAACCCGGCGCCGGATCAGACCTGGCGAGCCTGACCACCAAAGCCACCAAGGTCGATGGAGGTTGGCGGATCACCGGGCAGAAGATCTGGACCACCGGAGCGCAGTACTCCCAGTGGGGCGCCCTGTTGGCGAGGACGAACCCAAGCGCTCCAAAACACAATGGCATCACCTACTTCCTGCTGGACATGGCCAGCGAGGGTGTGGAGGTCAAGCCACTGCGCGAGCTCACCGGCAACGCGATGTTCAACACGGTGTTCATCGATGACGTGTTCGTGCCCGACCACCTGGTGCTCGGCGAGGTCGACCGCGGCTGGGAGGTCAGCCGCAACACCCTTACCGCCGAACGGGTTTCAATCGGAAGCAGTGAACCGCCGTTCCTGCCGAGCCTGGACAAGTTCGTCGCCTTCCTGCGCGACGGGCACTTCGACCAGATCGAGCAGAACCGAGCCGGGGTGCTGATCGCCGAGGGGCACGCCGCCAAGCTGATGAACATGCGCTCGACGCTGCTGACACTGGCCGGTGGAGACGCCATGCCCTCGGCGGCCATCTCCAAGCTGCTGTCGATGAAGACCGGGCAGGGTTACGCGGAATTCGCGGTGTCGTCGTTCGGCACCGACGCCGTGCTGGGCGATGAGTCGACCCTGGAAGGCGAATGGGCGCAGTATCTGCTGGCCAGCCGGGCCACCACGATCTACGGCGGCACCTCCGAGGTGCAGCTGAACATCATCGCCGAACGACTGCTGGGCCTGCCCCGAGACCCGTAACGGTGCAGCGCCGCAACGCGTCAGGGCACGATCGAGTCGACGTAACCACCGTCGACTCTAAGCGCCCCGCCCGTGGTCGCCGACGCGAGAGGAGACGCCAGGTACACCACCATGTGGGCGATCTCCTCGGGTTCGATCAGGCGCTGCAGAAGTGACTGCGGGCGGTGGTTGCGCATGAATTCGCGCTGCGCCTGTTCCCACGGCAGTGACCTGTCGACCAACTGGTAGACGAAATCCTCGACGCCCGCCGTGTGCGTCGGGCCGGCGATCACCGAGTTCACGGTGACTCCCGTGCCCGCGGCGTCCTTGGCGAAGCCCCGGGTGACCGCCAACAGCGCCGTCTTCGAGACGCCGTAGTGGATCATCTCGGCGGGAGTCACCAGTGCCGAGTCGCTGGCGATCTGGATGGCCCGACCCCATCCCGCCTCCACCATGCCCGGCAGGTAGGCGCGGATGAGCCGCACCGCCGAGAGCACGTTGACCTCGAAGAAACGGCGCCACTGATCATCGGTGATGTCCCGCGGCGGCACCGCCTCGAAGATGCCGAGGTTGTTCACCAGGATGTCGACCGCGGGGATCTGCGCCAACAGGTCTGCCGTGCCCGCCTCGGTGGCGACGTCGGCGGCAACTCCGAGCGCCGGGCCCGGCAGCGCCTCGACCGCCTCGTCGACACGAGCCTGGGTGCGGCCGTTGAGCACCACGCGAGCGCCCGCGGTCACCAGGCCCTGGGCGATGGCCAGGCCGATGCCCTGGGTGGATCCGGTGACGAGCGCGGTCTTACCAGACAGGTCGATGTTCACGCCGCAGTACTACCCTCGGCGCGATCGGCTTATTCCCCGGGTCAGTCGATCTCCATGTCACGCAGTTCGCGTTTGAGGATCTTGCCGGTGGGGTTGCGCGGCAGTTCATCGAGGAAGATCACCTCACGCGGCACCTTGTAACGGGCCAGATTGGCCTTCACGTACTCCTTGATCGCGGCCTCGTCGATGGACGCGCCCTCGGCCTTGACCACGAATGCGCGCAGACGATGCCCCCACTCCTTGTCCTCGACGCCCAGTGCGGTGGCCTCGACCACCTCGGGGTGACCGCTGATCAGGTCCTCGATCTCGGCCGGGAACACGTTCTCGCCACCGGAGACGATCATCTCGTCGTCGCGGCCGCTGACGTAGAGAAGCCCGTCCTCGTCGAAGTAGCCCACGTCGCCCGAGGACATCAGACCGTCGATGATGGCCTTGCCGCCGCCGCCGGTGTAACCCTCGAACGGGAAGGTGTTGCCCACGAAGATCCGGCCCACCTCACCGCGCGGCACCTCCTTGCCGTTCTCGTCGAACAGCTTGACCTTCACCCCCTTCACCACAGGACCGACCGTCGCCGGATTCTTCTTCAGGTCCTGCGGACGGGCGATCGATGCGAAGGCGATTTCTGTTGAACCGTAAAGGTTGTAGACGATCGGGCCCAGATCCTTCATGGCCCGAGTGGCCAGTTCGGCGCCCAGCTGAGATCCGGAGACGAATGCGATGCGCAGGCTCGACAGATCCGGCTTGGGGTCGGTCTTCTCCAACTCGTCGAGCAGGCGCGACAGCATGACCGGCACGACGACGATGGCCGTCACCTTGTGCTTCTCGATGTCCTGGAGCACGGTGGCCGGCTTGAACCGGCGGCGCAGCACCAGGGTGGAGCCGAGCATCATCGCGATCGTCGCGTGCAGGAAGCCCAGCGCGTGGAACATCGGGGCGGGCAGCGACGTCACCTCGCCGGCCTTGAACGGCACGTGCGAGAGCACGCCGCCGATCGGCGCGAGCGACGGCGGCGTGCTGCGGTTGGCACCCTTGGGGGTGCCGGTGGTGCCGCTGGTCAAGATGATGATCTTGGAGTGCTTGGTGGCCTTCGGGGCCGGCGAGTTGTCGGACCGGGCGACCAGGTCGGCCAGCGTCTCGTCGGTGGATCCCGACGGTTCCGGCTTGTCCGGGTTGGTGGCCAGGGCCCGCAGCTTGCCCAAGGGCGGATCGGCCTGCGCGACGGCCTCGGTGTATTCGTCGTCGTAGATGATGACCTTGGCGTCCTCGCGCTCGGAGACCTCCTTGATCTGCGGGCCCGAGAATTCGCTGTTGAGCAGGATCATCCGCGCGCCGGCACGCGCCGCACCGTACAGCGCGATCAGGAACCACCTGTGGTTGCGGATCAGCAGCGCGACGCCGTCTCCACCCTTGACGCCCTTGGCCAGCAGACCGTTGGCCACCGCGTGCGCGGCCGCGTCGAGTTCGGCGAACGTGATCTGGCCGTCGTCGTCGATCACCGCGACGCCGTTGGGGTTCCGGCGCGCGTTGAGCGCCGGGATCATCCCGAACTCGCCCCAGCGACGGATGTCGGCGAGCAGCGCGACGATGTTCTGCGGTTGTTCGATCCGCAGGGCTCCGGCTTCGAACATCTTGCGCGCGTAGTGCAATTCCGCAGAGCCGCGCTCGGCATACTGCTGAAGTTTGGCTGCTGCTTGGAAGGGCACGTCGGTGAGCCTTGGCATGTTCACAGCGTAGGGGAACGACACCCCGCCGCGGTTTGGAACGGCGCGGTCGATCCCGGTGCCCATACGATGGCAGACATGCGCCTGGAGGTGGGCGGCCGCGAGGTCGCCGTCACCCACCCGGACAAGGTCATCTTTCCTGATCCGGGTGTGACCAAGCTCGACCTGATCAACTACTACCTCGCGGTGGCCGACGGCGCGTTGCGCGGTGTGGCGGGCCGGCCGATGATCCTCAAACGTTTCGTCAAAGGGATCGATGAAGAGGCGATCTTCCAGAAGCGCGCGCCGAAGAAGCGGCCCGACTGGATCGACGTCGCGGAGTTGAAGTACCGCTCGGGGACCTCGGCCGAGGAGGCTGTCCTGCAGGACGCCGCGGGCCTGGTGTGGGCGGTCAACCTGGGCTGCGTCGACCTCAATCCGCACCCGGTGCGCGCGGACGACCTCGACCACCCCGACGAGCTGCGGGTCGATCTGGATCCGATGCCCGGCGTCGAGTGGCCGCAGATCCTCGACGTCGCGATGGTCGTCCGTGAGGTGCTGTCCGATCACGGGTTGACCGGTTGGCCCAAGACCTCCGGGTCACGAGGGTTCCACATCTATGCGCGCATCCACCGCAACTGGCCCTACCGCCAAGTCCGGCTCGCCGCGGAGACCGTGGCCCGCGAGGTCGAACGGCGCGCCCCCGACCTCGGGACGAGCAGATGGTGGAAGGAGGAGCGCGAAGGCGTCTTCGTGGACTTCAATCAGAACGCCAAGGACCGCACCGTCGCGTCGGCGTACTCGGTGCGGTCGCGGCCCGATGCCCGCGTGTCCACCCCACTGCACTGGGCCGAAGTGCCGACCTGCCGGGCCGAGGACTTCACCGTGGCGACGGTGCCCGAACGCTACGCCAGCATCGGCGACCCCTGGGCCGAGATGGACTCGTCGGCAGGCGGTCTGGAGCAGCTGCTGGCGCTGGCCGAGGAACTCGGTCCCGCCGAGAAGGCCCCCAAGGCCGCGCGGGCGGCCAACCTGATCGAGGTGGCGCGGACGAAGACCCGTGACGAGGCGATGGCCGCGCTGCACACGTGGCAGGAGAAGCACGCCGACGCCGCGGCGCTGCTGAAACCCGTGGACATCCTGATCGACGGTATGCGTGGACCGTCGTCGATCTGGTACCGCGTCCGCATCAACCTGCAGCACGTCCCGGCCGATCAGCGTCCCGCCCAGGAGGAACTGATCGCGGACTACTCGCCCTGGGAGAACTACTCGGGCGCGCAGTGGCGCCGCTGAGACCGACCGCGGGGACGTAGGGCCCGATCAGGGTCCGCTGCCACCACGTCCCGTCCCGCCGCAGTTCGGACCACGTGGAGAACCGATACCGATAGAGCTGGACACGCACCAGATTCGGCGGATCATCGCGAAACGGATTGTCGCGCAGCAGTTTGCAGGTGTCTTCGTCACCCTCGAGCAGACGTTGGAGCAGCGTCGACAACCACGGCCGGGCATAGTTGGCCGATATGGCCGCGAACCACATCAGCCAGTCCAGGCGCAGATGGTAGGGCGCCCACTGGCGGGGCCAGCGGCGGACGTCGCCGGGCTTGCCCTTGAATTCGTACTCGCGCCACACCGTGTGCTCGCTGATCGTGTGGTCGTGAGTCCCTTCGATCACCAACTCCTCGCGCCGGCGGGTGATGCTGCCGAAGGCGCCGTAGCTGTTGACCAGATGCAGCGGGTTGAAGCTGGCATTCATCCGCTGGCGTCGGCCGAGCATGTTTCGCAGCGGCCACACGCTGAGCACCGCGATCAGCGCCGTGAATGCCACGACCACGCCGGCGTACCAGGTCGGTGCCGGCAGTTCTGGGCCCGCGCCGCCCCAGGAGATCGCGCTGAACGCGAGGATCATGGTGAGCCAGTTGAGCCACGCGAAGTTGCCCGAGGCCACCAGCCACAGCTGGGTCACGATGACGACGCCCCCCGCGATGCTGGCCACGGGTTGCGGCGCGAAAAGGGCGAACGGAACGATGAGTTGCGCAAAGTGGTTGCCCGCCACTTCAACTCGGTGCAGCGGCCGCGGCAGGTGGTGGAAGAACCAACTCAGCGGACCCGGCATCGGCTGCGTCTCATGGTGATACTGCAGGCACGTCAGGTCTCGCCAGCACGGATCGCCACGCAGTTTGATCAGTCCGGCGCCGAACTCGACCCGGAACAGAAGCCACCGCGCGGCGACGATCACGAGGATGGGCGGTGACACCTCATGATTGCCGAGAAAGGCCACCAGGAATCCAGTTTCGAGCAGGAGAGACTCCCAGCCGAACGAGTACCACTGCTGGCCGACGTTGACGATAGACAGGTACAGCAGCCACAGCACCAGCCACATGAGCACTGCGCCCCACAGGGGTACCAGATCACCGGCGCCGACCATCAGCGCTCCCGCCAGCACCACGCCGGCCCAGCACACCACGGTGAAGAACCGGTCGCTGTAGTGCAGCCGGAACAGGCTGGGCGCGGACCGATATGAGCTGTGCCGCAGGAACACCGGGATCGGGGTCAGACCGTGACTGCCGATCAGCGCGCGGAACTGGCGGGCCGCCGCCACGAACGCGATCAGGTAGATCGCCGCGGTGCCGCTCTGCAGCACCGATCTTGCGAAGGTGTACTGCGGATCGACGAACCAGTCCATCGACATGGCCGCCCCCTGCTGCGTCTCAGGTGCTCGTCGCCCCGGCGGCCGTGCGCAGCTTCTCCAGCAGCGGGCCGGCTGCCTCGTTGAGGAACATCTCCTGATGATCGCCGCCGATCTGAATCAGCGCAATATCAGTGAATCCGGCTTTCCAGTACTCACTGACGGCGTCGACGATCCGATCGAGGTCCGGTCCACAAGGGATGGACTCTCCGGTGTCCTCGGGTCGGACGAACTGTGTCGCGCCCGCGAAACCGGCGGGAGTGGGCAGGTCAGCGTTCACCGCCCACCCCCCGGCGAACCAGCGGAACTGGTCATGGGCCCGCTGCAGCGCCGCCTCGGGATCGGGATCCCAACAGATGGGGATCTGGCCGATCACCCGCGCCGGGGCCGCAGCCCCGGCGCCGCTGCGCTCGGAGTGCCACGCCTGCACGAGATCGCCGTCGGGTTCGACCGCGACCATGTGGTCCGACAGGGGCGCGAAGGCCTTCACCGAGTCCTCCCCCGAGACGGCGACGGCCAACTGCACACCGTCGTCGGGCACATCCCACAGCCGCGCCGAGTCGACGCGGAAGTGTTCACCCTTCCAGTCCACGAGATCACCGGTCAGGAGTTCGCGGATGACGGCGATGGCCTCGGTGAGCATCTCGTGCCGGCGGGTGACTGTGGGCCAGCCCCTCCCGACAACGTGCTCGTTGAGGTTCTCGCCGCTGCCGAGACCGAGCGTGAACCGGCCGTCGGCCAGTATCTGCAGCGTCGCGGCCTGCTGCGCGACGACGGCGGGGTGATAACGCATGGTCGGGCAGGTCACGTAGGTCATCAGCTCGACCGTGTCGGTGGCGTGCGCGACGGCACCCAGCGTCGTCCAGGCGTGCGGGGCGTGCCCCTGGGTGGTCAGCCACGGCGAGAAGTGGTCACTGCAGACTTCGAAGTCGAAACCCGTCCGCTCTGCCGCCACAGCATGCTGAACCAACTCACGGGGTCCGGCCTGCTCGGTCATCAGGGTGTAGCCGAAACGAGTCATGCCGTCCGTGTACCCGCACACCGAGGCGAGAAACGATCGCCCGGGGCCGCGGCAGTTCTTACCGAAGAATTATGTGTCGCTACCTGCGGCCTTAAAGTGCGCCACTAATTTCAATGGTGTCGCAGCCACTGCCGGCTCGACACATGCGAGTCCTTCGTAGACAGGTGATGACAGTGCTTCTCGACATTCGCTGGTTGAAGTTCCGGCTTTTCCACCGCCACCACCCCGCCCGCTGATCGACCTCGCCGGACCGGCCGCGCGCCCAGTCCGGCTGAGTGGAACTCTTGCGCGCACTGTGTCGCCACCGGTAACTACTTCACGGTGCTCAAGCTCCTCGGCGAACTGACCGCTCTGGCCGCCGTCGTGGCGATCTCCCCCTTCACGATCATTCCCGCCCTGGCCCTCGTGCTGCACAGCGCACGTCCGCGCAGCACGGGCCTGGCCTTCATCGGCGGCTGGCTGGTCAGCAAGGCCGCCGTCACAATCCTCTTCCTGCAGGTCCCGCGCCTGCTGCAGCAGATCGACCGCGCACCCGACGAGGCCGTGAGCGCCTGGGTGCGCATCATCCTCGGCATGCTGCTGCTCGGCGCCGCCGTCGCGCAGTGGCGCAGGCCCGGCCGGATCGAGTCACCGCGATGGCTGACGCGGATCAAGGAGATCACCCCCGGCTGGTCTGCGGTGGCGGGCGTCGCACTCACCGTGGCCAACCCCAAACTCGTGCTGGCGTGCGCCGGCGCCGGATACGCCATCGGCACCGCCGGCCTCGGCCCGGGCGCCGACGCCGTTGCGGTGGTGTATTTCACCCTCCTCGGTGGATCGAGCGCCGCGGTGCCGATCCTGGCCTACGCGGTGGCCTCACACCGCATCGACCCGCACCTCGAACGGTTCCGGGCATGGCTGCAGCGCCACGGCACGACCCTGCTGCTCGTCAGCCTGGTCGTGATCGGGACGGTGCTGGTCCTCAGTGGGCTGCGAGCGCTCTGATCGGATCCCCCAGTATCCGGAGCGCTGCGACAACCGTCGGAGCGCCCGAACCTGAGCCGCCGAAACCACCTCTTCCCAGGTCAGCAGGGATGGTCAGGCCCCGTGAGAACCCCGACGCGGGCCACCTGCCGCCCTATCATTGACCGATGCCGAGAAAACCCGGGACGGCCGCCCGTGCCGCGGGTGGCGGCTCGAAGTCCCAGCGCACGCGGGCCCGCATCCTCGATGCCGCGGCCCACGTCCTGAGCGTGAAAGGGTTTGCGGGCACGCGGCTGACCGACGTCGCCGAGTACGCCGAACTGCAGGCCCCGGCGATCTACTACTACTTTCCCTCCCGCGAGGATCTCATCGAGGAGGTCATGTACTGCGGAATCATGGACATGCGGGAGCACCTGCAGACGACCCTGGACGCATTGCCGCCCGACACCTCGTCGATGGACAGGATCATGGCCGGAGTGGAGGCCCACCTGCGCCACGAACTCGAGTTGTCCGACTACACCACCGCCTCGATCCGCAACTCCGGCCAGGTGCCAGACCACCTGCGCACCCGCCAGAAGAAGGAGGAGGCGGCCTATGGGCGAATCTGGCAGCACCTGTTCGCCGACGCGATCACCGACGGCGCCATCCGCGCCGACCTCGATCCGCGGATGGCCCGCCTTCTCGTGATGGGGGCACTCAACTGGACGGCCGAGTGGTGGGACCCGCGCCAGGAATCGGTGGAGGATGTCGTGTCCAACGCGCAGATCCTGGTGCGTAACGGGCTTTCCCCGGCACCGGCCCCCAAGGGGCCGACCCGTCAGTAGCCGCGGCGGCTTCACGACGGCCGAGTCGCCCACGGGGTGGCACCGCCCGCGCCGCGGTGCCGGAGGTTCGCGTAGGGTTACGGATCGAAGAGATCTGCGACATCGCAGCGACGGAAGGACCGCGCGTGCACGAAATCCTGGCGCGGGCCGGCATCTTCCAGGGCGTTGCTCCCGATGCCGTCGCCGCCCTCGCCCGATCACTCGAGCCTGCGGTGTATCCGCGCGGCCACACCGTGTTCCGCGAGGGTGAGCCGGGCGAGAGCCTGTTCATCATCACCTCCGGCAAGGTGAAGATCGGCCGCCGCACCCCGGACGGCCGCGAGAACCTCATCACGCTGATGGGCCCGGCCGATATGTTCGGCGAACTGGCACTGTTCGACCCGGGTCCGAGGACCTCGACAGTGACCACCCTGACCGAAGTCGAAGTGGTCATCATGGACCACGCGGCGCTGCGCTCGTGGATCCGGGATCGCCCGCATATCGCCGAACAGCTTCTGCGGGTTCTCGCCCGCCGACTGCGCCGCACCAACGACAGCCTGTCCGACCTGATCTTCACCGACGTGCCGGGCCGAGTTGCCAAGCAGCTTCTGGACCTCGCCAAGCGGTTCGGCGTTCGGGACGGCGAATCGCTGCGCGTCGACCATGAACTGACCCAGGAGGAGCTGGCGCAGTTGGTCGGCTCGTCGCGCGAGACCGTGAACAAGGCGCTGTCGGATTTCGTCCAGCGCGGATGGATTCGCCGACAGGGCAAGACCGTGTTCATCGACGACGCGGCGCGCCTGGCCCGGCGCGCACGCTGAGTCGGCGGCTACCGGGACAGCCCCTGGGCCGCTGACCTGACCGCATCGGTCAGGGCCGTGATGGTGGCGCTGTCGAGCTTCCAGCACTGCCAGTAGAGCGGCACGTCGAGGTGCTGTTCCGCGAGCGGCACCATCCCCTCGTCGAGCAGTCCGACCGGAAACATCCCCCACCCCAGCCCCGCGTGCACCGCCGCACCGAACCCCGCCGCGGTGGGGACGTAGTGCACCGGCCTGGCGATATCCCTGCGAAAGACCTTGCGCACCAGTCGATCCTGCAACATATCGGCGCGGTTCCAGGCCAGCGACGGCGCGCGTGCCACGGCCTCGGCCGTGAAGCCGGCGGCCAGATGGCGGGCGATGAACTCCCGGCTCGCCGCAGGCACATACCGCATCGCACCGAGGCGCAGCACCCGGCACCCGGTGACGGGTGCCCGTTCGGTGGTCACCGCGCCCAGCACAGCTCCAGCGCGCAGCAGCTCCGCCGACAGGTCCTGATCCTCGATGCGGACGTCGAAGAGCACGTTCGGCAACGCCGTGAAGACATCGGTGAACCAGGTGTTCATCGAATCGGCGTTGACCGCCAGCGCAATCCGGGTCAGGCCACGGCTCTCACCGGTCATCTCCGAGAGCGCCTCGGACTCCAGGAGAGCCGACTGCGCCGCCAGCCGCACCAGCGGAACGCCTGCCGGTGTTGCTGCACAGGGCTTCTCGCGGACGACGAGTACCTTGCCGACACGCTGTTCCAGTGCCTTGATCCGCTGACTCACCGCCGACGGTGTCACGTGGAGGTGCGCCGCGGCGGCCTCAAAGCTGCCGAATTCGATGACGGCAGCCAGGGCGGCCAATTGTCCGGAGTCGAGCCGAGCCATCTACGACCGGATGAATTCCAGCAGATCGGCGTTGATCACATCGGCGTGCGTGGTGGGCATACCGTGCGGGTAGTCGGCGTAGGTCTTGAGCGTCCCGTTCGGCAACAGGGCCGCCGAGAGCGGCCCAGCGTCCGCATAGGGCACGATCTGGTCATCTTCGGAGTGCATGACCAACACCGGCAGCGTGATCTTCTTGAGGTCGTCGGTGAAGTCCGTCTGTGAGAACGCCACGATGCCGTCGTAATGCGCCTTGGCGCCGCCCATCATGCCCTGCCGCCACCAGTTGGCGATCACCGCTTCCGACGACTCCACACCCGGCCGGTTGAAACCGTAGAACGGGCCCGAGGGCAGCGCGCGGTAGAACTCCGACCGGTTCGCGGCCAACTGCGCCTGCAGATCGTCGAACACCGACTTGGGCAGGCCACCCGGGTTGGCCTCGGTCTGCACCATCAGCGGCGGCACCGCGGAGATCAGCACGGCCTTGGCCGCCCGACTCTCTCCGTGCCGGGCCAGGTAGCGGACCACCTCGCCGCCGCCGGTCGAGTGCCCGACGTGCACGGCGTCCCGCAGGTCCAGGTGTTCGACGACGGCCTTGAGATCGTCGGCGTAATGGTCCATGTCGTGCCCCTCGGCCACCTGGGTCGAGCGCCCGTGCCCGCGCCGGTCGTGCGCGATCACCCGATAGCCCTGCGCCAGGAAGAACAGCATCTGAGTGTCCCAGTCATCGCCGGACAGCGGCCACCCGTGGCTGAACACGATGGGCTGCCCCGAGCCCCAGTCCTTGTAGAAGATCTCGACACCGTCGTCGGTGGTCACTGCGGGCACTGCGCCGCCTTCCCCGCCAAAGGAACAACTTCTGCCGACCCAGATCATGCCAGGTGGCGGGCGGCGTGCAACAGATTCAGCCGGCCCCCTGCAGCGCCGCGATGCGTTCCTCCCTCGGCAGGACCGGGCCGTCGGCATCGACGAGCGCCTTGATCGATGTTCAAAGATGCTGGCCATCTGGTGATTCCGAGGGCCTGCAGCCACGGCAGCTCCAGCCTGCGCCACGATGTCGTTCCTGTCACCGCGGGTTGGCGGAATCGATCGATGCCGGCCAAACGCCGATTCGTCGACACCTACCTGCTGCGTGCGCTGCTCACAACGACGCCCTGAGCGCCGCCACCGTCTCCAGATCGTCGAGTGCCGCCACACCGCGCCGTGCGCCCTCGAGCGCGATGTCGTCGACCTGCATACCGCCCATGCCTGCGGTGATCACCGGCGCGACATAGGCATACAGTGCGCCCTGCCGGAAGCGCAGCCACAGGTCATCACGGTCGAGGTCCGGCCCTCCGGCCGCGGCCAGCGCCGCTCGATACACGTCGAGCAGATCGCGCTGAGAATTGATCCGATCCGAGGTGGCCATGCTCGTGACGAGGGTGTAGGCCAGTTCGCGCGACGGATGCCCGCGTCGCACGGCCTGCCAGTCCAAGAGGCCGGCCTGGCCACTGCGGAAGTACACGTTGCCGGGATGGGCGTCACCGTGCATCACGGTGTGCGGCGGCGCGTCGATCAATGCCGCAGTGGCGCGGTAGTTCTCGGCGATGAAGCGCCCGTTCTCCACGGGGATGTCGGTGCGCTCGGACAGCCGCTTGATGGACGTGCTGATCAGCGAACCGGTCAGCAGCGATGTCACGTCGCCCGACGCCGTGTAGAGCCAGCCGAGAGGCCCCTGTCCGTCGGCGGGCAGCCGGCCCCAGAACGTGCCGTGCAGCTTGGCGAGCAGTTCGACGACGAGCGCGGCCCGGTCGACGCTGAGCGGGTGCAGCGTGTCCGGGAACTCGCACTCGTCTGCCGGAAGATCCTCGAGCACCAGCAGATAACGACCGGTCCACGGATCGAAGGCCGTGCCGTAGCACTTCGGCACGCCGGTGAGCTCAGCGGCGAGCCCGTCATAGAACCGCACCTCGGTGTGGCCCAGCCGGCCGAGTTCGCCCATCAGGCGGGTCGCGGCGGCACTGGCCGGCAGCTTGACGAACACCGTGTCGGGAACGTTGTCGCCGAACAGCTTCAGCCGGGCGCGGGATGAGGTGCCCGAATCGCCGTCGAGCACCGTGACCGAGTCAACGGCGGTGCCGATGACCCGAGACAGTGTGGCGGTGTCGAGGTCGGCCGCGCTGCGCGGAAGGCCGACCCGGCTGCCGAGCACGGCGTCGGCCGCCACCCGACCGACCCCCCGGCCGAGATGTCCCGCCAGACCGACGGCGGAGTACGCGTGGCGTGCGATGCTGCCCATCGCCACAGCGTGACACTTTTGGTGCAGACTGTAAAGGGGTCTAGTGCATCCAGGTCCAGACCGACGGATCGGTCACGGGATAGCTGTTGCACACGTCGGTGGCGTGCGCGACGACACCCTTGTTGTTGAAGAAAAGCTTGGCCCAGTTGCCCCACCGAGTCGCCATCTGTTCGAAGTAGACGTTGGTGGCGGTGTTCTCGGAGTACTGCCGGCGGCCGGCGTAGTCCAGCGAGAAGAACCAGTAGATCCGGTCCCGAGCGCCCTGTTGAACGTCGAGAGGCCGGTTGTTGTAATCGATCATGTACCGCTCGTAGTACACCGGGCTGGTGTCGCGAGCGGCGGCCATGTACTGGTCCACGGTGCACGTCGTCTTGAGAATCCGATTCGGAATCGGGTAGTTGTCCGTGCTGTCCGCACCGGCGATCGCCGCCGGGGTCGCCAGCAGTCCCGCCGCCGTGGCGGCCACCGCGAGACCGGCGCGCACTTTACGACTCCACATAATCTGTTCTCCCTCAGTGCCGCTCGGCGGCCTGCGCCAGAACGTAGGTCTTGTCCGGGCAGTAGAAATTGATGGCCGCTCCCAGGAACTGCCACGCCTGTTCGGTCGAGGCGTCCTTGTCCAACTGGTCGGAGACGAACTTCGCGGACTCGAAGGCATCGGCGTCCACGCCGCGGTTCAACCGCTTGCACATGATCTTGCCGATCCAGGCGTTGTAGTCCTTCGGGCCGTAGATCCCGTACACGTGAAGCTGATTCGTGAAATCGGTGTCGGGGTCAGCGTGAGCCGGTGCGGCCGTCGCGAACGCCGCCACGGCGGCGGCGCCCGCAATCATGATGCGCTTCATTTCTGCACCTCCTGCAGTTCAGGCTTGGGCCATGCCGCCGGCAGCGGGCGTTGGCGCACGATCTGCGGCCACCAGAACCACTTTCCGAGCAGCGCGGCGATCGACGGCATCATGAAGGACCTCACCACCAGGGTGTCGAACAGCAGACCCAACGCGATCGTCGTGCCGACCTGACCGATGACGATCAGTTCACTGACGGCCATCGAGGCCATCGTGAAGGCGAACACCAGGCCCGCCGAGGTCACCACCGAACCAGTGCCGCCCATGGACCGGATGATGCCCGTGTTCAGCCCGGCGTGGATCTCCTCCTTGAACCGGGCCACCAGCAGCAGGTTGTAGTCCGCACCCACGGCCATCAGGATGATCACCGACATGGCCAGCACCATCCAGTGCAGTTCGATGCCGATGATGTGCTGCCAGATCAGCACCGACAGACCGAATGAGGCACCGAGCGAGAGCACGACCGTGCCGACGATGACCGCCGCGGCCACGATGGCGCGCGTGATGATCAACATGATGATGAAGATCAGGCAGATCGCCGCGATACCGGCGATCAGCAGATCGTAGTTGGCGCCCTCCTGCATGTCCTTGAATGTCGCCGCGGTGCCGCCGAGGTAGATCTTCGACCCCTCCAGCGGGGTGCCCTTGAGCGCTTCTTTCGCGGCGAGCTTGATGGCATCGATGTGCTTGACGCCTTCGGGGCTCATCGGGTCACCCTCGTGGCTGATGATGAACCGCACCGCGTGCCCATCCGGGGACAGGAACATCTTCATGCCGCGCTTGAAGTCCGGGTTGTCGAACGTCTCGGGCGGCAGATAGAACGAGTCGTCGTTCTTGGCCGCATCGAAGGCCTGGCCCATGGCAGTCGAGTTCTCCTGCATGGCCGACATCTGGTCCTGCATGCCCTTCTGCGTCTGATA
>NZ_LZHW01000075.1 GCF_001667265.1 Mycobacterium sp. ACS4331
CCCCCCCCCCCCCCCCCCCCCCCCCCCCCCCCATTCTTTTTTAATGATACGGCGTACAACGATATCTACACTTATTCGATCGTCGGCATCGTCATTTGTGTATAATAGACCTGCGAAAGCAGGGGCCCTCAGTCGTGGGGAGGCTCAGCCGAACCGGCCGGAGATGTAATCCTCGGTCGCCTTCTGGGTGGGATTGGAGAAGATCTTCTCGGTGTCGTCGATCTCGATGAGCCGGCCCGGCTTGCCGGTGGCCTCGAGGTTGAAGAACGCGGTCTGATCGCTGACCCGCGCGGCCTGCTGCATGTTGTGCGTGACGATCACGATGGTGAAGTCCAGCTTCAGTTCGGCGATCAGGTCCTCGATCGCCAGGGTCGAGATCGGGTCGAGCGCCGAGCACGGCTCGTCCATGAGCAGCACGTCGGGTTGCACCGCGATGGCACGGGCGATGCACAGTCGCTGCTGCTGACCGCCGGACAGCCCGCCGCCCGGCTTGTCGAGACGGTCCTTGACCTCGTTCCACAGGTTCGCGCCGCGCAACGACCGCTCCGCGGTCTCATCGAGCGTCTTGCGGTTGCGGACGCCCTGAAGCTTCAGGCCCGCGACCACGTTGTCGCGAATCGACATGGTGGGGAACGGATTCGGCCGCTGGAAAACCATGCCGATGGTCTTGCGCACACCGACCGGGTCGACTCCGGAGGCGTAGATGTCGTCACCGTCGAGCAGGACCGAGCCCTGGACGCGGGCGCCGGGGATGACCTCGTGCATGCGGTTCAGCGTGCGCAGCACGGTGGACTTGCCGCACCCCGATGGGCCGATGAACGCGGTGACGCTGCGCGGTGGCACCGACAGTGAGACGTCGGCGACGGCGTGGAACGACCCGTAGTAGATGTTGACGTCCTTGAGGTCCAGACGCTTTGCCATAACGGACTCCTAAACCTTCTTCGGTGCAAAGAATTTCGCGACGAACCGGGCCGCGATGTTGAGAATGGCGATCAGCACGATCAGCGTCAGCGCCGCCCCCCAGAGGCGATCGGTGGGCACCGGGTTGGCGCCCGCGCCTGCCGAGGTCTGGTCGTACATCATGCCGGGCAGCGACCCCATGAAGCCGCCGAACATGTCGAAGTTGATGGCCTGCGCGTAGCCCACCAGGATCAGCAGCGGCGCCGTCTCCCCCATCACGCGGGCCAACGCCAGCATGATGCCGGTGACGATCCCCGACAGCGCGGTGGGGATGACGATGCGCGCGATGGTCTTCCACTTCGGCACGCCCAGCGCATAGCTGGCCTCCCGCAGGTCCATCGGGACGATGCGCAGCATCTCCTCGGTGGAGCGCACGATGACCGGGATCATCAGCAGGACCAGGGCCAGCGACACCGCGAATCCGGAGCGCTGGAATCCGAACGTGGCCACCCACAGCGCGTAGATGAACAGCGCTGCCACGATCGAGGGGACGCCCGTGAGGATGTCGACCATGAACGTGGTGATTCTGCCCAACCGCGTGCCGCCGCCGTACTCGACCAGGTAGATGCCGACGAACACGCCGACCGGGATCGAGATGGCCGCGCAGACCAGGCCCTGCAGCAGTGTGCCGACGATCGCGTGGTAGGCGCCGCCGCCCGCGGCGAACGCGGTCATACCGGCCTGGGAGTTGAACCACCACGTGCTCGAGGTGACCGCCCCGATGCCCTTGGAGACCACCGAATAGAGCACCCACACCAGCGGCACCAGGGCCACCAGCACCGACAGCGACACCAGGACCGTGGCCAGGTTGTCGACGATCCGGCGGCGCGTGCTCACACCACCGAAGGTGCGCGCCTTGACCGGCTGGTCCAATACGGAACTGGTCATGACCTGCCCTTCCCTGCGACCGCCGCGCGGGCCAGCGAGTTCACCACAAATGTCAGGATGAACAGCACCAGTCCGGCCGCGATGTAGGCGCCCGCCTTGTACTGGTCGTTGAATTCCGAGGCGGCCGCGGCGATCTTGCTCGCGAAGGTGTAGCCGGCGTCGAACAGCGACCACCCGAACGCCTGCTGCGTGCCGCGCAGGATGATCAGCAGCGCGATGGTCTCACCGAGTGCGCGGCCCAGGCCCAGCATCGCCCCGCTGATGTACCCCGACATGCCGAACGGCAGCACCGTCGTCCGGACCACCTCCCACCGGGTGGCGCCGAGCGCGAGCGCGGCTTCGATCTGCCCGCGCGGGGTCTGCACGAACACCTCGCGGGTGACGGCGGTGATGATCGGCAGGATCATCACGGCCAGCACGATCCCGGCGGTGAAGATCGTGCCACCTCCGGCCACCGACGCGTTGCCCGTGGCGAAGAGGAACAGCCAGCCCAGGTACTCGTTGAGCCACAGCGCGAACGGTTGCAGCACCGGCGCCAGCACGTACAGGCCCCACACGCCGTAGATGATCGACGGCACGGCGGCCAGCAGGTCCACCAGATAGGCCAGCGGCCCCGCGACGCGTCGCGGCGCGTACTGGGTGAGGAAGATCGCGATCCCCAGCGCCACCGGCATGGCCAGCATCAGCGCGAAGACCGACACGAACACAGTGACCTGGAGCAGGTCGAGGATGCCGAACTTCATCGCCGACGTGTCGGTGGTGACCCAGTTCCCGCCGTAGAGGAAGAAATTGGCCTCGTTGCGGGACAGCGCCGGGATGGCCCGCCACAGCAGGAACAGGCCGATGGCGGCGATCAGCGCGATGATGAAGATGCCCGAACCCTGCGCCAACCAGCGGAAGACCCGGTCACCCAGGCGAACTCTGGCGCCGCGGCCGGGGTCGGTCGAGATGGGTTCCGGCTCAGGGAACGGGGAGGCGAGGACCTCTCCGGAGCCCGCATCGGCTGGGTTCGGGGTCGTCACAACACCACCATCGCCGATCCTGTCACTAGTAGATCTCGTCATACATCCTCACCGCCTCCGTGCCGATTCGCAGGGGTACTACGCAATGGCATCGATCGCCGCGGTGAGCCGCGCCTTGAACTTATCCGGCAGCGGAACGTAGCCCGCAGCGGAGAGCCCACTCTGGCCCTCATTGGCGGCGACTGTCATGAATGAACGCACTGCAGCCGCGGTGTCGGCGTCGTACCCCTTGGAGCACACGATGTTGTAGGTGGCCAGAACCAGCGGGTAGGCGCCGGGCTCCCGGGTGCCGTACAGCGACGCCAGGTCGAGCACCAGATCGTGGCCCTCGCCGGCGAACTTCGCCGTGTCGATGGCCTTCGCCGCCGACTCATCGGTGAGTTCCACCGCACCGCTGCCGGTGTCGATCTGCGCGAACGGCACACCTGCCTGCTCGGCGAAACCCTTTTCGACGTACCCGATCGACCCGGGTGTGGCCTTCACGGCCTGCACCACGCCGGCCGACTTCTGCGCACCCTCGCCCGCGCCGCCCTGGAATTCGCTGCCGGCCCCCTTGGTCCAGCTCTGCGGAGCGGCGGTCTCGAGGTACTTCTGGAAGTTGTCGGTGGTGCCCGAGGAGTCCGAGCGGAAGATCGGGGTGATGGTGGAGTCCGGCAGCGTCGCACCCTCGTTGAGTGCCGCGATCGCGGGGTCGTTCCACTTGGTGATCTGCCCGCCGAAGATCTTGGCCAGCAGGTCCGCGTTGACGACGAGCTTGTCGACGCCGTCCAGGTTGTAGGCCAGTGCGATGGGCCCGAACACCAGCGGCAGGTTCCACGCCGGGTTGTCACCGCAGCGTTTCGCGGCCTGCTGGACCTGCTCGCCCTTGAGGGCCGAGTCCGAACCGGCGAAGTCGACGTTCTTGGCGATGAACTGCTCGCGCCCGGCGCCCGAACCCGTGGGGTTGTAGGCGAGGTTCTTGCCGGGGCAGGCCTGCCCCCAGGCCTGGTTGAACAGCGCGATGGCGTTCTGCTGCGCCGTCGAACCCTCCCCAGTCAGAGTGTTCTTGCCCTCACAGTTGGCGGTGCTCGACGTCGTGCCGGCGGCCGACGTTCCGGATCCTGCGGGCGTGTTGTTGTCACTGCCGCATGCCGTCAATGCCAGACCGGCGACCGCCGTCGCCGAGACCGCGGTCAGAACGGACCTGCCAAAGGTGTTGCGCTTCACCGAACCCACTTCCTGTGCGCCTGATGGACCTGCTGTATCCCTCGGCAAGGTATGCGCTGGTGATGGACAGATCCCGCATGGCGGGTGAACGCGACATGAACAGCTGCGTGAACGACGGGTAGCGGCGGGCTGTGAGTTTCTAACCGCGCGCGTAGGCGGTGTCGACGCTGTGCACCGTGAAGCCCAACCGTTCGTATGTCCGGACCGCCGCGGTGTTGTCCGACTCCACGTAGAGCATCACGACGGGCTCCGGATACGACATCAGGCGCTGTGCGAGGTGACGCATGCCGACCGCGGTGAGGATGCCGCCCAGACCGCGGCCCTGCGCGTCTGGGTCCACGCCCACCACGTACACCTCGCCGAGGCCGCCGGGATCCTTGTGCACCTTGGTCCAGTGGAAGCCCAGCAGATGGTCGGTGCCGGCGTCGAACGCCAGGAACAGGCCGTCGGGGTCGAACCAGGACTCGTCGCGGCGTTCGGCGAGGTCGGCCTCGGTCCATCCACCCTGTTCGGGGTGCCAGGAGAAGGCCGCGTTGTTGACGCGCAGGAGTTCGGCGTCGTCGTCGGGCCCCGCATACGTACGAATCTCGGTGTGCGGGGCGTCGCCGACCACGGGCAGGTCGCTCAGGGGGCGTCGCATCTGCATCAGCCGGCGCACCGGCACCAGACCTGTCGCGCCGGCGGTGGCCTCGGCGGCGGGCAGCGTGCCGTGGGCCCAGAATCGGATCCGGTCCGACCGCTGCAGGGCCGCGCGGATCAGGTCGGCGCCCACACCCCGCCTGCGCGCGGACGGATGCACGACGAGTTCGGCCATCTCGGGGGTCAGGTTGAGGTATCCGATCGCAGCCCCGGTGTCGTCGCGTGCCAGCAGGTGCTCGGTGCGCCGCTGGCCGAGTTCCCGGATCACCTGTTCGCCGACGGGTGCAACACCGTCGAATTCTGTTGCGGCTCTGATTATTTCGACGACGGAAAGCTGCTCATCGGACGTCAGCGCCGCACGCCAGGACAGCTCGGTCACTGGCTGCGCAGCGGATCGGCGAAGGCTTCGGCCTCCGCGCCGAGGGCGTCGTCGTCGCCGACGAGGTCGTCCTGGGCGAGCTCGTCGGCGAACTCGGCCTCCGCAGCACCGGGATCGGCGACCGGCGGACGCCCACGGGTGGGCCGGACCGCCTTGTAGCCGACGTTGCGGACGGTGCCGATCAGTGACTCGTACTCGGTGCCCAGCTTGGCGCGCAGTCGCCGGACGTGGACGTCGACGGTGCGGGTGCCGCCGAAGAAGTCATAGCCCCAGACCTCCTGCAGCAGTTGCGCGCGGGTGAACACCCGGCCCGCGTGCTGCGCGAGGTACTTGAGCAGTTCGAACTCTTTGTAGGTCAGGTCGAGCGGGCGACCCCGCAGGCGCGCGGTGTAGGTGCCCTCATCGATCACCAACTCGCCGAGGGTGACCTTGCCGGCACTCTCCTGGCTGGCCACTCCCCCACGCCGGCCCACCAACAGGCGCAGCCGGGCGTCGATCTCGGCGGGCCCGGTGCTCGGCAGCAGGATTTCGTCGAGACCCCATTCGACGTTCACCGCGACCAGGCCACCCTCATTGACCACGGCCACCACGGGAACACCGGTGTTGGTGGTCCCGAGCAGCCGACACAGGCCGCGTGCGGCCGCAAGATCCGTGCGCGCGTCGACGATCGCCACATCAGCGGTTCCGGCTTCGAGCAGGGAGGACACTTCGGTCGGGGCAGAGCGGACGTTGTGGGCCAGCAGAGCCAGCGACGGAAGCACGGACTCCGGATGTGGGTCGACGGTGAGTAGCAGCAGCTCCAACTGGGCCTCCAGAGACCAGGGGTTATCCCCCTAGATTCATGGCCGACACATCGTCGTTACCGACCAGGTTCACCTAACGATAACCTGACATGTGCTGCTCAGCCCTGTTGAACGGCCATGAGAAGCAGGTAGGACACAATGGCGGCGTGCGGAGATTCGTGACCCGGAGCGCTGTGGCCGCGCTGACCGTCGTGCTCGTTGCCGTCGCCGTGGACTTCGGAGCCGCGATCTTCGCCGAGTACCGGCTGTCCCGCGCGGTCCGCAGCGCCGCGCAACTGCAGTGGGATCCGTCCGTGGCCATCCTCGGGTTTCCGTTCATCCCGCAGGCCACGCGTCACCACTTCGATGAGGTCGAGATCAAGGCCAACGACGTCGAACACAGACACGTCGGGCGCGCGTCGCTCGAGGCCACCATGCACTCGATCGGACTGACCGACTCGTCGTGGCTGGTCAGGCAGGATGCTCCGCTGCCGATCGGCAAGCTCGAAAGTCGGATCATCATCGACTCCGCCCACCTGGGCGCATTCATGGGCCTCAAGGACCTGATGGTGGAGGCGCCGACCCGCGAATCCAACGACGCGACCGGAGGCACCACCGAATCCGGCATCTCCGGCAGCCAGGGCCTGGTGTTCACCGCGACGCCGAAATCGGCCGGGCTCGACGAGCGGGTCAGCGTCTCGGTCGACCTCTCAATCGAGGGCCCCGAGCGCACGACGCTGGTGTTCACGCCGACGGACGTGCTCACCGGTCCCGGCACCGCCGATCAGGACGTGCCCGACGAGAACCGCGCCGCGGTGCTCGCGGCTTTCTCCGCGCGCCTGCCCGACCAGCGCCTGCCGTTCGGCGTCGCGCCGACCAGCCAGGGCGCCCGTGGGTCTGATGTGATCATTGAGGGGATCACCGAGGGAGTGGAAATCACGCTGGCGGGGTTCACACAACCATGAACACATCTGTGGGCCTCACGATCGTCATCGTGATCGCCGTTCTGGGGGTCGGCTATCTGGTCGGCCGGCTGATCACGCTGCGGTCGGGGATGCTGCGCGACGCCGCCAAGGCCGCCGCCGTCGACACCACGGGGTTGGGTCTGTCCGAAACCGGGCCCACGGTGCTGCACTTCACCGCGACATGGTGCGGCCCCTGCGCCGCTGTGCGCCGGGTCGTGGACACGGTGTGCGCCGACCTGCCCTCCGTCGCGCATGTGGAGATCGACATGGACGACAATCCCGAGGCCGCGCGCCGACTTTCGGTGCTGTCGCTGCCGACGACGATCATCTTCGATCGCGACGGCCACCCGCGATACCGGACCACCGGTGTTCCCAATGCCGGTGACCTGCGGTCAGCGCTCGAGCCACTATTGGCCTGATCACGGTCTCATTGGGTAAGCTGTCCGGCGTGTCAGCCCGCCTTGAGCTTTCGCTCACCAAGCGCCGCGCAGTCGATCTGTGCCGCGTTGCGGGTTGTTGCTGTTGTTGTTGTTGCCGCTGAGTCGCTGCGCGTTCTTCGCGTCGCACCCCGCGAGCAGCCTCTGTGGCCTGTTCACGCCCAGCCCAAAGACAACACAGCAGGAGCACCACCACCATGTCGAACGTCAACACACCTGATCAGGTCGATGTCAGAGGTCCCAGGTTCGTCGCCTGGGTGACGACGGCCGTCCTGATCGCGACGCTGCTCATCTCCTCGTTCAGCACGGTGGCCGCGGCGACACTGCTGGGCCTGCAGGCTGTGGTCTTCGCCATCGGAGCTTCGCTGGGACCCCGTCAGCATCCCTACGGCCGCATCTTCGCCGGCCTCATCGCACCCCGACTGGGGCCGGTCACCGACCGCGAACCGACGCCCCCGCTGAAGTTCGCGCAGCTGGTCGGATTCGTCTTCGCGGTCGTCGGCACCGCCGGATTCGCCCTGGGCAGTGCACCGGTCGGTCTGACGGCGACCGCATTCGCACTGTTCGCGGCGTTCCTCAACGCAGCCTTCGGCATCTGCCTGGGCTGCCAGATCCACCCACTCGTCGCTCGTCTGCGGCGCACCCGAGTCACCACTTAGAAACCCCACGCACCGCAATCGAAAGGACCCACTTCATGGCACGCTCCGATGTCCTGGTCTCCACTGACTGGGCCGAGAGCAATCTCGACGCGCCGAACACCGTTTTCGTCGAGGTCGATGAGGACACCAGCGCCTACGACACCGGCCACATCGCCGGCGCCGTCCGACTGGACTGGAGGACCGACCTGCAGGATCCCGTCAAGCGCGACTTCGTCGACGCCGCGCAGTTCTCGAAGCTGCTGTCCGAGCGCGGCATCAGCAACGACGACACCGTGATCCTCTACGGCGGCAACAACAACTGGTTCGCGGCCTACGCGTACTGGTACTTCAAGCTCTACGGCCACGAGAACGTCAAGCTCCTCGACGGCGGCCGCAAGAAGTGGGAGCTCGACGGTCGCCCCCTGACCGCCGATCCCGTCTCGCGTCCGCAGACCAGCTACACCGCCAAGGAACCGGACAACAGCATCCGCGCCTTCCGCGACGAGGTCATCGCAGCCATCGGCGAGAAGAACCTGGTCGACGTGCGCTCTCCCGACGAGTTCTCCGGCAAGATCCTGGCCCCGGCCCACCTGCCGCAGGAGCAGAGCCAGCGTGCCGGCCACATTCCGACCGCCATCAACGTGCCGTGGAGCAAGGCGGCCAATGAGGACGGCACCTTCAAGTCGGACGAGGATCTCGCCAAGCTCTACGCCGAGGCCGGCCTCGACGGCCAGAAGGAGACCATCGCGTACTGCCGCATCGGTGAGCGCTCGTCGCACACCTGGTTCGTGCTGCAGGAACTTCTGGGCCACCAGAACGTCAAGAACTACGACGGCAGTTGGACGGAATACGGCTCCCTGGTGGGTGCCCCGATCGAGTTGGGAAGTTAAGAACATGTGCTCAGCCCCTAAGCAAGGACAGGCAGTGCCCGCGGGTGTCGACCTGGAGAAGGAGACCGTGATCACCGGTCGAGTGGTCGACGACTCCGGCCAGACCGTGGGCGGCGCCTTCGTCCGGCTGCTCGACTCCTCCGACGAGTTCACCGCTGAGGTCGTCGCGTCGGCCACCGGTGACTTCCGGTTCTTCGCCGCGCCGGGCACCTGGCGCGTGCGGGCCCTGTCGAAGGTCGGCAACGGTGATGTCGTGGTGGCGCCCACCGGCGCCGGCATCCACGAGGTCGACGTCAAGGTCGCTTAGTCGCTTCCAGTCGGTTCCCGCCGCACGTGAGCAATTTCGCACTCGTGTGGCGGGGACCGGCGCGACTGGCGCAGACGTCAAGAACTAGACTCATCGACGTGGTTCTGTTCTTCGAATTCATGCTCGTCGCGGCCGTCGTGGTCATCACGTGGTTCGCGTTGTACGCGCTGTACCGGCTGATCTCGGACGAGTCCTGACCGGCTGATGCCCGGCAGCGACGCCGTCCCCGGCGCGACCCCTGGTCCAGACGACCGCGCGACCCCCGGTTCGGGTGACCGCGCGGTGGCCGCCCAGGCCGAGCGCGCCAAGGTCACCGCGGGCCGCAACATCCCGGTCTTCGACGACCTTCCGGCACCGGCCGACACCGCCAACCTTCGGGAAGGCGCGGATCTGCACGATGCGCTGCTCGCACTGCTGCCGTTGGTCGGTGTGTGGCGTGGCGAGGGCGAGGGCCGGGGTGCGCACGGCGACTACCGCTTCGGGCAGCAGATCGTCGTCTCGCACGACGGCGGCGACTACCTGAACTGGGAAGCCCGGTCCTGGCACCTGGATGACGAGGGCAACTACCAGCAGCACGCGCTTCGCGAGACCGGCTACTGGCGCTTCGTCACCGACTCGGGCGATCCGTCCGAGTCACAGGCCATCGAACTGCTGCTCGCGCATTCCGCGGGGTACGTGGAGCTGTTCTACGGCCGCCCCCTCAACCAGTCCTCGTGGGAATTGGTGACGGATGCGCTGGCGCGCAGCAAGTCCGGAGTCCTGGTCGGCGGCGCCAAACGGTTGTACGGCATCATCGAGGGCGGTGACCTGGCCTACGTCGAGGAACGGGTCGACGCCGACGGTGGCCTGGTTCCGCACCTGTCGGCCCGCCTGTCGCGATTCGCCGGCTGATCCCGGCCAACAGTCAGACCCAGGGAGAACACTGTGCTGTCATGTCGTAGCCGCGCGGTCGCGGCGGGCTGGATCGCGGCCGCGCTGGCCGTGACGGTCGTGGGATGCGGGTCCGAACCGTCTCCGGCCGATCCCACCGAAACCAGTCAGGCCCCAGGCACCTCCGAGCACGGTTCGTTGGCGCACTGCCTGCATGAGCACGGGATCGACGAGTCCGCGGTGTCCCCCGCCGGACCTCCGCCGGGTGTGGACCCGGGCACCTGGGACAAGGCCATGCAGGCCTGCAGTCCGCTCGGCCCCGGTCCCGCCGCTCCGTAAATTCTTGAACTCCGGTGTGATCCCTTTGCGCCGCGCTCTCACAGCGCACTGCTAAGCGGTCGATAACCCACACCAAGCAGGCGTCCATACCGTCGGTTGGGACACCCCCCACGCAAGGAGTTCTGCTGTGTCCCTTCGACTTGTCGTCGCGACGTTCGGTCTCACGGTCGCGTTGTCGGGTGCGATCGTCGGCTGTTCGTCCGATTCCACAGAGGCCACCTCGACGACGGGATCCGCGTCGCCGACGGCCGCCGACCGTCAGGCCTTCACCGACTGCATGACCGAGAACGGAATCCCCGCGCCGCCGGAAGGCGGCCCCGGCGGACCCGCGCCCGACGGACCGCCGCCGGGAGCGCCCCAGGGACCCGGTGGACCGCCGCCCGGTGCACCGGATGGACCGCCACCCGCCGGTGCACCTGAGCCGGGTCGGGGCACACCCCCGTCACCGCCGGACGTGGACCGGGAGACCTGGGACAGGGCGATCGAGGCGTGCGCCTCGTTGGCCCCCACCCCGTCACGAGGCTGAGCCCGAACATGGAGCGGCCCCCGAGCCGTGTTCCGGTTTGGACTAGACCGAGGGCTCGGGGGCCGGGTGGCTGCTTGGAATTCGCCAGCGCGCGCAGGTGAATTTCCTCGCCTGGTGCTGCTAGCGGGCAGCCACCTCACATGTCCATATGTCACTCAATGTGTCGGACCACCTCCTTCCCTGTGTACGGCCGACCGTACTCGCGCAGTCCCGGAGGTACAAGGGATTTTCGTTCGCTCAGCGCGCAGCGGTGAGGGCTCGGTCGACCATGCTCGCGAACTCGCGGCCGAGCCCCGAAGTCTGCAGCGGCCGGTCGTCCAGCGTGTGCACCCGAGCCCCCAGCGTGATCGCCGAGATCAGCCAAACTCCTTGGGCCGCAAACAGATCAGCGGGCCGCAGAGCCCGCAGGTCGCAGTCATACCCCTCCGCGCGAGCCACCTCGAACAGCGCCTGCTGGGTGGTGCCGCGCAGGATCGGATACCACGGCGGCGGGGTCAGGAACCCGGGCCGGCCGTCGATGTCGGTGGCGATCACCACCGTCGATCGCGGTCCCTCGAGGATGTAGCCGTCGGAGCTGACGAAGATCACGTCGTCGGCACCGAGGGTCGCCGCATGCCGCAGCGCGGCCATGTTCACCGCGTACGACAGCGTCTTGGCACCGGCCAGCAGCCAGGGCATCGCGTCCGTGCCCGCGGAGGGCAGCCCGCGGTCGAGCAGGACGGCCCTGACCCCCGCGCGGCGCGCCGTGTGCACGCGCTTCGCCAGGGGGTTCACCGTCACATACGCCGTCGGCGGGGACCCGCTCTCGCGGCCGCGCGTGTAGACCAGCCGCAGCGCCCCCTCGTCCTGCGTCTGCGCTGACCATTCGACCGAGGCCTTGTCGATGGCCGCCCGCCACGCGGCAAGATCAGGGGCGGGGAGGTCAAGCATCGCCGCCGAGTTCGTCAGGCGCGCCAGATGTGCCTCGACGAGGCAGGGTCGGCCGCCGCGCACCAGCAGCGTCTCGAACACGCCGTCCCCGCGCACCGCCGCCAGATCGTCGGCGTGCAACAACGGCACGTCGGGATCGCGCACTTCGCCGTCGAGAGTGACCACCACCGCCATGGGCACACAGCCTAGGCGGTGGTCCGTAGAGTTGACCTGTGTCAGCTGTCCCCGCACCTGAAGACGGCCCCGACTCGGGCGCCGTGTGGCATTACGGCGACCCGTTGGGCGAGCAGCGCGCCGCGGCGCACGAGGCGGTCGTGGTCGACCGCTCGCATCGCGGCGTCCTCACCCTCACCGGATCTGAGCGGCAGAGCTGGCTGCACACCATCTCCAGCCAGCACGTGGCCGCACTGCCTGACGGCGCCAGCACGCAGAACCTGAGCCTGGACGGTCAGGGCCGCGTCGAAGACCACTGGCTCCAGACCGAGCTCGGCGGCGTCACGTACCTGGACACCGAGCCCTGGCGGGCCCAGCCGCTGCTGAACTTCCTGACGAAGATGGTCTTCTGGGCCGACGTGACGCCGGCCGCGGGTGATTTCGCGGTGCTGTCGCTTCTCGGCCCCCGGTTGGCGGGCGACGAGGTGCTGACGGCCCTGGGGATCTCCGGCCTGCCCCAGGAGATGTCCGCGACACCCCTGGCCGGCGGCGGATTCGTCCGTCGGATGCCCAGCGTCCCGGACGGTCCACCCGAGATCGACCTCCTCGTCCCCCGCGAGGCCAAGGCGGACTGGCTGGCCCGGCTGGGCGGCGCCGGTGTGCGCCCGGCGGGTGTGTGGGCCTATGAAGCGCACCGCGTCGCGGCCCTGCGGCCCCGGCTGGGCCTCGACACCGACGAACGGACCATCCCACAGGAAGTCGGCTGGATCGGCGGCCCCGGCATCGGTGCCGTGCACCTGGACAAGGGGTGCTACCGCGGCCAGGAGACGGTGGCGCGCGTGCACAACCTGGGCAGGCCACCGCGGATGCTGGTGCTGCTGCACCTCGACGGCGACGCCGACCGCCCGGCAACCGGTGATCCACTGCTTGCCGGCGGACGTGCGGTGGGCCGGCTGGGCACGGTGGTGGACCACGTCGACGAGGGCGCCATCGCCCTGGCACTGCTCAAGCGCGGACTGCCCGCCGAGACACCCCTGACCAGTGGAGGTGACGTCGCGGTGGCGGCGGTCATCGACGCAGACTCGCTGCCCCCGGCCGACGGCATCGGGGCCGGGCGGGCGGCCGTCAACAAGCTTCAGGCGCGCGGGCGAAGCCAGTGAGGACCTGGTGTGATGCTCGCCGCGCCCAGCCCTGACAGCGGAGCGCCTCGGGGCACGGTAAGCTGGTCGCAGGACAATAAACAGACACAGATCGGAGCCGCCTGATTTCGGGCCGCTCCGTTATTGCGCGAGGGGGTTCCCCCATGGGCCGCGGCCGGGCTAAGGCAAAGCAGACCAAGGTTGCACGAGAGCTTAAGTACAGCTCTCCACAGACCGATTTTGAGCGGCTTCAGCGCGAGCTGGCCGGGTCGGAGAGCGGTAACAACGCGCTCGACGACGGGTTAGCCGACGATCCTTGGAGGGATGACGAGGACAGCTGGCGCCGCTAGCTGTCACGTTCCCACCCCTCGGCACCTCAGCGCCCCTGGTCGGCCAGTCCAGCCGACCGGGCGCTGATGTCCTGCCCGCCTCCGCGTCAGACCACGAGTGCTGCACGTCAGCCCGCGGGTGATTAGAACCGCGGGTGGCGGCCCACCAGCGTGGCGCGTTCGCCGTCCTTGGTGCCCTTGTTCACGGTGCCCAGCGTCCAGCAGTTCAGATGCCGGGCGGTCAGGATGGCCAATGCGCGGTCGGTGTCCTCCGGCGCGACGACGGCCACCATGCCGACGCCCATGTTGAACGTCTTCTCCATCTCGGCGCGCTCGATCCGTCCGCGCTGCGCGATCATGCCGAACACCGGTGCGGGCGTCCAGGTGCCCCGGTCAAGCTCCGCGACCAGTCCCGGAGGCATGACGCGCTCCAGGTTGCCCGCCAACCCGCCACCGGTGACGTGGCAGAACGTGCGGACCTGCGTCTCGGCGGCCAGCGCCAGGCAGTCCTTGGCATAGATCCGGGTGGGCTCCAGCAGTTCCTCGCCGAGCGTGCGGCCGAACTCCTCGACGTGGCCGGCGAGGTTCATCCGGTCGATCTCGAGCAGCACCTTGCGGGCCAGCGAGTAGCCGTTGGAGTGCAGCCCCGAGGACCCCATCGCGATGATCACGTCGCCGGGGCGGACGCGGTCGGGGCCGAGCACGTCGTCGGCCTCGACGACACCCACGCCGGTGGCGGAGATGTCGTAGTGGTCAGGTTCCATCAGCCCGGGATGTTCGGCGGTCTCGCCGCCCAGAAGCGCACACCCGGCCTGCACACATCCCTCGGCGATGCCGGCCACGATGGCCTGCACCCGCTCGGGCACCGTGCGGCCCACGGCGATGTAGTCCTGCAGGAACAGCGGTTCGGCTCCGCACACCACCAGGTCGTCGACCACCATCGCCACCAGGTCCAGGCCGACGGTGTCGTGTTTGTCCATGGCCTGCGCGACGGCGAGCTTGGTGCCCACGCCGTCTGTCGAGGAGGCCAGGAGGGGCTCGCGGTAGCCACTGCGCAGGGCGAACAGGCCGGCGAAGCCGCCGAGGCCGCCACGGACCTCGGGCCGGGTCGCCTTCGCCGCGAGCGGCTTGAACAGTTCCACGGCGCGATCGCCCGCTTCGATGTCGACCCCGGCCGACGCGTAGGAGATGGCAGGAACAGCGGGATCTTGAGCACGATCGGTCATCGGGCCTCAATCTACCGGTCGGCTCGGTGGCTCGACAGCCGGACCTTGGCACCGAGGGCTCGCGACTCACCCGATCGTTTCCCTGGCGCGGGTTCGGGCAATCCGAACGCGGCGTGGCTCCGAATCACAGATGGGTCGCCAAATGGGAGGAGCCCGCATTGTCTCGCTGTCTGGTCACCGGTGCCACCGGCTACATCGGCAGCCGGTTGACTCCGGTGCTGCTCGCCGAGGGCCATCAGGTCCGCACCCTGGTGCGCAACCCCGACAAACTCGCGTCGGTGCCGTGGCGCGGGGACGTCGAGGTGGCGCGTGGAGATCTCGGCGACCCCGAGTCGCTGAGGCAGGCCTTCGACGGCGTCGACGTCCTGTACTACCTGGTCCATTCGATGGGCACGGCCTCGGACTTCGCAGATGCTGAGCGGACGGCGGCGGCCAACGTCGCGGCGGCCGCAAAGCAGATGGGCGTGCGCCGCATCGTGTACCTGGGCGGTCTGCACCCCGCCGATGCGAGGCTGTCGCCGCACCTGGAGTCGCGCACCCTGGTCGGCGACACGTTGATGAGCTCGGGCGTGGAGACCGTGGTGCTGCAGGCCGGCGTCGTCGTCGGCGCTGGGTCAGCGTCGTTCGAGATGATTCGGCACCTCACCGACCGCCTGCCGGTGATGACGACCCCGAAGTGGGTGCACAACAGGATTCAACCCATCGCCGTCGGCGACGTGCTGCACTATCTCGCGCAGTCCGCGACGGCCCCGTTCCCGCAGACCCGCGCGTGGGACATCGGCGGCCCCGATGTGCTGCGGTACGGCGAGATGATGCAGGTCTACGCAGAGGTGGCGCGACTGCGACGGCGGCGGATCCTGGTGCTGCCGTGGCTGACCCCCTCGATCGCGAGCCTGTGGGTCGGGCTCGTCACGCCGATCCCGGCGGGCCTGGCCCGTCCCCTCGTCGAGTCCCTGCACTGTGACGCCGTCGCCGACGACCGCGACATCGACGCCGTCATCGCGCCACCGCCGGGCGGGCTGACCGGCTACCGCGACGCGGTCGAGCGCGCGCTGGCCCAGCAGCAACGCACGGCCGTCGAACCGCCCTGGTCGACAGACCCGGCGGATCCATTGCCCAGTGATCCCGAATGGTCGGGGGCGCACGCACGGGTCGCCACGCAGGAGACCACCACCCACACCGACACCACCTCGGCGCTGCGCCGCGTGACCCACGGCGTCGGCCGCGGATGGCGAACAGTCGGAGACGGCTCCGAGGGCACGCTCGTGCTCAGCGCGCGCGAGCCGATGGGCCAGGTGCGGCTCGAACTGAGCCCGGCCTCGGGCGTCGGCGGACGCGCCGCGGTCGGACACCGCAGCGTCCTGGTGCCCCGCGGTCTGCTGGGCCAGGTCTACGCCGCCACGGTGTGGCCGATCCGGCGCCGCCTGCTGCACCGACGGATCTCCGCGCTGCTCGCGTCGGGTGAGCCGTCGGTGAAAACCCACTGACTCAGTCGAACAGCCCGGCCGACGCCTCCCGCCTGCGGCGCTGCTCGGTCGGATCAGGCACCGGTACGGCGGCCACCAGTCGCCTGGTGTACTCGGTCTGTGGGCTGCGCAGGATGGCGTCGGGGGTGCCGATCTCCTGCAGCACCCCGTTGCGCAGCACCGCGATCTCATCGGCCAGCCGGTCGACGACCGCGAGGTCGTGGCTGATGAACAGGCAGGCGAACTGCCACTCCCGCTGCAGTTCCTCGAAGAGGTCCAGCACCGAGGCCTGCACGGACACGTCAAGTGCGCTGGTCGGTTCGTCGGCGACCAGCAGGTCCGGTCCAAGCGCTAGAGCCCGGGCCAGGTTGGCGCGCTGACGCTGGCCGCCGGAGAGTTCGTGCGGGTAGCGCTCGGCGGTGTCCTTGGGCAGCCTCACCGCGTCGAGCAGTTCGGCCACCCGCGTCCGCAGCTTCTCGCCCTTGGCGACCTTGTGCACCAGTAGGGGTTCGGCCACGCAGTCACCCACGCGCAGGCGAGGATTCAGTGACGTCGCGGGATCCTGGAAGACGAACCCGAACCTGCCTCGCACAGGCCGCAGTGCGCGCTGACTCAGACCCGTGATCTCCTGACCGAGGATCGTGACCGTGCCCGATGTCGGCCTCTGCAGCGCCGCGACACAGCGGCCGATCGTGGACTTGCCTGAGCCCGACTCACCCACCAGACCCAGGGTTTGCCCGCGCGCCACCTTGAGGCTGACGTCATCGACCGCTTTGAAGGGCGCGCCGCCGATGGGGCCGGGGAACTGCACGGTCAGTCCGCTGACCTCGAGCACCACCGGGGCGTCCTCGTCCGTCGCGGCCTTCCCGGTGTGGCCCTGCCCCAGATGTGGCACCGCGTCGAGCAGAGACCGGGTGTAGTCGGCCTCCGGCGCCCCGAAAAGCTTCTCCACCGAGGCGATCTCGACCACCTTGCCGGCGTTCATCACCACCACCCGGTCGGCCAGGTCAGCCACCACACCCATGTTGTGGGTGATCAGGACGATCGCGCTGCCCAACCGGTCACGCAGATCGCGCAGCAGTTCGAGGATCTCGGCCTGGACCGTGACGTCGAGGGCCGTGGTCGGCTCGTCGGCGATGATCACGGCGGGGTCGCATGCGATCGCGGTGGCGATCACCACGCGCTGTTTCTGGCCGCCGGACAACTGATGCGGGTAGTAGTCATAGCGATGCTCGGGGTCGGGCAGACGGACCAGGCGCAGCAGTTCGACCGCGCGTTCCCGGGCCTCCCGGCGATTCATGTTCGAGTGCGCACGTACGGCCTCACTGATCTGGTAGCCGACCGTGAACAGCGGATCCAGCGCGGCGCCCGGTTCCTGGAACACCATCGCGATGTCCTTGCCGCGCAACGCCGTGAACTGTCTGTCCGACAGCGTGGCGACGTCGCGGTCCCCCAGCCGCACGGTGCCGCTGACCCGAGCGGTGTCGGGCAGCAGACCGATCGCGGCCCGCGACGACACCGATTTCCCCGAGCCCGACTCCCCCACCACCGCAAGCACTTCGCCGGGGTGGACGTCGAACGACACCTCATCGACGGCCTGCACTGATCCGGCGTCGGTGGCGAAACTGACCGACAGTCGCTGGAACGACAGCGCCGGCGCGGACTGAGTGGTTTCGGTCATCTGCCCTCCGACCGACGGGTGCGCAGCAGCGGGTTCATAGCCTCGTTGACGCTCTCACCGACCAGGGTCATGCCGAGCACCACCAGCACGATGGCCGCGCCGGGGAACACGGCCGTCCACCAGATGCCGTTGGAGATGTCCGACAGGGCCTTGTTGAGGTCGTAGCCCCATTCTGCGGCCTGGGTCGGCTCGATCCCGAAACCGAGGAATCCCAGGCCGGCCAGCGTCAGGATCGCCTCGGCGCCGTTGAGCGTGATGATCACCGGCAGCGACGATGTCACGTTGGACAGGATGTGCCGGAACAGGATTCGCGACGTGCTCGCACCCGTCACGCGAGCCGCGTCGACGAAGGGTTCGGCCTTGATCGCCACGGTCGCATTCCGCACCACGCGGAAGTACTGCGGTACAAAGACCGCCATGATGGCGACCGACGCGGACAGGATGCCGCCCAGGGTGCCCGACTGCCCGGCCGCCAGCACCACCGACACCACGATCGCCAGCAGCAGCGACGGCATGGCGTACAGCGCGTCCATCACCATGACCAGCACGCGATCCAGCCAGCCTGACAGGTAGCCCGACACCAGGCCCAGCACCACCCCGACGACCAACGAGATCACCATGGACAACACGATCACCATCAGGGCCGTGCGGGCGCCGTAGATCACGCGGGAGTACACGTCCTCGCCTCGCACCGAGGTGCCGAACCAGTGTTCCGCCGAAGGGGCCTGCTGGCGGGCGAATTCGACGCCGTCGGCGCCGGTCTGGGCGAATCCGTAACGCGCGAGCAGCGGGGCGAAGACCGCGATCAGGATGAAGGCCGCCACCAGCACGAGGCCCGCGATGAGGGTGGCGCGCTGCAGCCCGTGCGTCGACCGCAGGAGGCCCAGGCCCGGGAAGGACCGCCGCTTGGGGGTCCCGACGACGATGGTCTCGACTCCGGCCGCCTGTGTCATGACTAGAACCGCACTCTCGGGTCGATCAACGCCACCGCCAGGTCGATCACGAAACTCATCACCGCGACGATCAGCGCGATGATCGTCACGATGCCCTGTACCGCGACGAAGTCCCGCGCCGAAAGATAATGCGCCAACTGCAGTCCCAGGCCGTTCCACTCGAACGTGGTCTCGGTGAGCACCGCGCCGCCGAGCAGAAGCGCGACCTGCATCCCCATCACGGTCACCACTGGCACCAGCGCATTGCGGAACGCGTGCCTGCGGGTGACCACGCCCGGGGACAGGCCGCGGGCCTTGGCGGCGTCGACGTACCCGGACCGCAGCGTCTGGAGCATGTTGACGCGAACCAACCGCAGGAACACTCCGGCCGTGAGCAGTCCGAGCGCCAGCGCCGGCAGGATCGCGTGCAACAGCACGTCGACGATGTAGGTCGAGTCGCCGTAGAGGATCGCGTCGACGATCATGATGTTGGTCTGCGGACGCACCTCCGACAGCGCGATCTCCGTGGAGGCGCTCGACCGCCCCGATGCGGGCAGCCAGCCGAGCTTGACCGAGAACAGCAGCTTTCCCAGCATGCCGACGAAGAACACCGGCGCGGCGTAGAAAAGCACCGCGAGCAGCCGCAGGCTCACGTCGGACCACCGGTCCCGGTGGGTGGCGGCGAAGAGCCCCAAGGGAATTCCCAGAGCCAAGGCGATCAGCAGCGACCAGAACGCCAGTTCCAGGGTGGCTGCGCCGTTGACCAACAGGATGTCGGTGATCGGCCTGCGGTCCGTCAGCGTGGTGCCGAAGTCACCGCGGAACAGGCCCGCGATGTACTCCCAGTACTGCGTCAGCAGCGGACGGTCGAATCCGGCGTCGGCCTTGCGTTCGGCGATCTGCGCCGGGGTCAGGCGTCCGCCCGCCGCCGCGGTGATCGGGTCACCGATGCCGCGCATCAGGAAGAACACGAGGGTGACCAGGAACCACGCGGTCGGGATGATCAGCAGGGCGCGCACCCCAAGGTAGCGCGACAACGCGCCGAACCGGGACGGCCCACCGCGGCGAGTGGCAGGGGCCGGGGCCGCGCTGGGACCGGTGTCCACGGTGACGGTCATGAGACTTTCCTCAGCGGTGTGAACTGGAACTTGAACGACTTGTCCAGCAGCACACCGTCGATGTCCTTGCCCGCCACAGCAATCTGCTTCCCGGTGAGCAGCGGAAGAGTGGAGATGTGGCTGCTTGCCATCAGATCCTGGATCCGCTCGATCATCGCCGTGCGTCGCCCCGGGTCGGGTTCGGTGGCCTCATCGGTGATCAACTTCGTGATCGCGTCGTCCTCGAAATGGTTGCCCACGAAGTTGTCCGGCAGAAAGAAGGGCGTCAGGTAGTTGTCGGCGTCCGGGAAGTCGGGGAACCAGCCGAGCTGGTACAGGGGGTACGCGTCGGCGACCCGTTCCTTGGTGTAGGTGACCCATTCGGTGGACTGCAGGTTCACGTCGAACAGGCCCGTGCTGTCCAACTGGCCTTTGATCGCCGCGTACTCCTCCGACGAGGAGACACCGTAGTGGTCGGGGTTGTACTGCAGGTTGAGCCGAACCGGGATGGGCAGACCGGCGCGTTCCAGGTACTGCCGCGCCTTGGCCACGTCCGGTTTCTCGCCGTAGATGTCCTTGAATGCTTCGTTGGCCCCCGCGATGCTCTCCGGCACAACAGAATATGCTGGCGAGTAAGTGCCCTTGTAGACATCTCGGGAGAGCGCCTCGCGGTTGATCGACGAGGCGACCGCCTGACGAACGGCCAGCTTCTGTTCCGGGGTGGAACCGGGCATGGTCACCATGTTGAACACGATGTAGCGCAGTTCGCCGCCGGGACCTTCGTGCACCACGAGGTTCGGGTTTCTGCGCAGTCCCTCGATGTCGGTGGAGGACAGGCTGCGCCACGCCACGTCGATGGCACGGTTGGCGATGTCGAGTTTCAGGTTGTCGCTGTTGGCGTAGTACTTCAGGCCCACCAGTTGGGTTTTCGGCTCGCCCAGCAGCCCTCGGTATTCGGAGTTGGCCTTGAGTCCGATGAGTTCATTCTTGCGGTGGGTCGTCATGGTGAACGGCCCGGAGAAGGGTTCAGCCTCGGCGATCGCGTTGTCGTCCAACAGCTTGTCCGGCGGGAACACCTCTTCATCGACGACCGGCCCGGCGTTGGTCGCGAGCACCTGAGGGAAGGTCTGGTCGTTGGGCAGCTTCAACGTGAACACCACGGTCAGCGGGTCCGGGGTCGCGATGCTGTCAAGGTTGGCCAGCAGCGACTGCGGACCGTTGGGGTCGTTGATGACGTTCTCGCGGTCGAACGAGAACTTCACGTCCGAGGACGTCAGCTCGTTGCCGTTGGCGAACTTGAGGTTTGGCTTCAGCACGCAGGTGTAGACCGTCGGCGCGGAGAACGCACAGTGCTCGGCGAGATCGGTCTTGAGTTCTCCCGTGCCCGGCACGAAGTTCATCAGGAACCCGTAGACCTGGTTCATCACCTGGAAGGACCCGTTGTCGTAGGACCCCGCCGGATCCAACGTCGCGACCTTGTCGGTGGTGCCGACGGTCAGGTACTCACCGCTGACGGCGTCGTTGGGTCGCCCCAGCCCACAGCCACTTGCCAGCAGAGCGGTGAGGGCAATCGCGACTACCCGCCAGATCACGGGCGCCGCAGCGCAGAAGCGTTGTCGTTGTCCGATTGGGCAACACTAACCGGCGCTCCACCGGTGCGCGCGGCATTCGCGAGCATGTGTTCGACGACGTTCTTGCCCAACGCCGTCTCACTGGGCAGTTCGATCGGGTAGACGCCGTCGAAGCACGCGCAGCACAGGCGGGTGGCGGGCTGCTCGGTGGCGCTGATCATGCCTTCCAGCGAGATGTAGCCCAGCGAGTCCGCACCGATGGCATGCCGCACGGCGTCGAGCATCTCGTCCTGGGAGCCCTCGGCGTTGGCGGCGTTGGCGATCAGTTCGGCCGGAGAGGCGAAGTCGATGCCGTAGAAGCAGGGCCACTTCACCGGCGGGGAGGCGATGCGGACGTGCACCTCGACCGCGCCGGCCTCCCGCAGCATCCGGATCAGGGCACGCTGGGTGTTGCCGCGCACGATCGAGTCGTCCACCACGACGAGTCGCTTGCCGCGGATCATCTCGCGCAGCGGGTTGAGTTTGAGCCGGATGCCCAATTGGCGGATGGTCTGGGAGGGCTGGATGAACGTACGGCCGACGTAGGCGTTCTTCATCAGGCCCTGCCCGAACGGGATGCCGGACTCCTGCGCGTAGCCGACGGCCGCCGGGGTGCCGGACTCCGGAACTCCGATCACCAGGTCGGCGTCAATGGGCATCTCCCGGGCCAGGCGCCTGCCGATGTCGACTCGAGTGGAGTGCACCGACCGCCCGACCAGCGTGCTGTCGGGGCGGGCGAGATAGACGTACTCGAAGACGCAGCCCTTGGGGGTGGGATTGGCGAAGCGCGTGGACCGGACACCGTCGGCGTCGATGGCCAGCAGTTCGCCCGGTTCGATGTCGCGGACGAAGGAGGCGCCGACGATGTCGAGCGCCGCGGTCTCCGAGGCCACCACCCAGCCGCGGTCCAGGCGACCCAGCGACAGGGGACGCACGCCGTGGGGGTCGCGCGCCGCGTAGAGGGTGTTCTCGTCCATGAAGGTCAGGCAGAACGCGCCGCGCACCGTCGGCAGCAGTTCGAGGGCTGCCTGTTCGAGGCTCGAATCGGCGGCGCCGTGCGCCAGCAGCGCGCCGAGGATGTCGGAGTCGGTGGTCGCCGCCGGAGTGCCCGCGCTGCCCATCACACCCGCGTCGCGAGCGCGCGACGCCAATTCGGTGGTGTTGACCAGGTTGCCGTTGTGTCCGAGTGCGACGCCGGTGCCCGCCGTGGTGTTGCGGAACACCGGTTGAGCGTTCTCCCAGGTGGTCGAACCGGTGGTCGAGTAACGACAGTGTCCGATGGCGACGTGACCCTGCATCGCGGCCAGGGTCTGCTCGTCGAACACCTGACTGACAAGACCGAGATCCTTGAAGACCAGGACTTGAGTGCCGTCGGCAACGGCGATGCCAGCGGCCTCCTGACCGCGGTGCTGCAGCGCGTAGAGGCCGTAATAGGTCAGCTTGGCGACATCTTCGCTGGGTGCCCAGACTCCGAATACGCCGCATTCTTCGCGGGGGGAGTTCTCGAGGTCGATCGACTGCTCAGTCACGTTTGCGGGCTGCTCCCTGACGAGGGGTTGGTGACAAGGTCCGAGTCTACGGCCAGTTGACGACCGATACAGCCAGGTGCAACCCATTTTGCGGCTCACCCATGCCCGCGGTGGCCAATCTCACATCTCCGCCAAATCTGGCACACTCCGCCACCAATGCGCCATCGAAACGTGGCGTACAGAGCCAAACAGATTGCCGCACTGGCCTTTCGGGGTCAGCGGTCGGCGATGATCCGCGGCCGCAGGTAGCATCGGCCGGCGACCACCGACACCGATTCCGGAGGGCGCATGAGCGCGGTCGACACCGACGACGTGAAGCAGATCACCACCGATGACCGCACCGGCCCGTCTTGGCATCCGCTCACCCGCGTCGTGTTCCGGTTCGGCGTCGTCTACCTCGGGTTGTTCTGCCTGCTGTTCGCCCAGGTCATTTTGGCGTTCACCGGCCCAGTCTCGCACTGGCTGCCCGACGGTGCCGTGCTGTGGCAGATGGCGACACTGGCGCCCGTCTTCGGCTGGGTGGGCCGCACGGTGTTCGGCGCCGAGGCCAACCTGCACCTCGACTCCAACAGCGGGGACCAGGCCGCCATCTGGGTCATGGTGTTCTGCCTGCTGCTGGCGGCCGCGGCGGCGACCGCGGTGTGGAGCGTCCTGGACCGGCGCCGATCTGCGTACCCGCGCCTGCAGGCGTGGTTCCTGACGTTTCTGCGGCTGTGTCTGGGCGGGCAGATGCTGTTCTACGGCATGGCCAAGCTGATTCCGACGCAGATGCCCGCGCCGCCCCTGAGTGCGCTGCTGCAACCCTACGGCGATCTCAGCCCCGCCTCGGTGCTGTGGCTGCAGGTCGGCTCGTCGCATCCGTACGAGATGCTGCTCGGCGCGGCTGAGGTGCTGGGCGGGCTGCTGCTGTTCGCACCACGCACCGCCACGCTCGGCGCGCTGGTCAGCGCGGGCTGCATGGGCCAGGTGTTCATCCTGAACATGACGTTCGACGTCCCGGTCAAGATCCTGTCATTTCACCTGCTGCTGGTCGCCCTGGTGCTGCTGGCACCGCAGATCCGCCGCCTGGCCGACTTCCTGGTGCTGCAGCGGGTCGCCGCACCGCCGTCACAGCCGGCGCTGTTCGCCTCGGGCCGGGCCAACCGCGTCGCGGCGTGGGTTCAGGTGCTGCTCGGCGTGTGGATGCTCGCCGGTTCGGCGTTCGCCAGTTGGACCGCGTGGCGGGAGTACGGCGGCGGCAGCCCGGAACCGCCGCTGTACGGGATGTGGACCGTCACCGAGTTCGACCGCGACGGCGCGGCGGTTCCACCGCTGGCCACCGATGAGCACCGCTGGCGACGCCTGGTCATCGACACCCCGGGCGCGGCCACCATTCAGCGCGTCGACGGCAGCCTGGCCACGGTGCCCGCAGAGGTGGACCCGCAGGCGCACACCCTGACGATCGCCGCACCGGAGGTCGTGGCGACCTTCGCATTCACCCGCGACGGCGCCGACGACCTGCACCTGGAGGGCGAACTGGCCGGGCGATCCGTTCGGATCGACCTCCGACGGACCGACCCCGCAGACTTCACCCTGCTCAACCGGGGGTTCAACTGGGTGCAGGAGTATCCGTACTTCCGCTGAGCAGACCAGGGAACAGCGGCAGCCGTGTGGCCACCTCGCCCGCTCGCGCCCCCGAGAGCGTCAACCGGCCCGCCCCCACCGCGTCGGCGACGGTCAGCTGCCCCGTCACCAGACCCAGCCAGGTGCGGGCATCGGTCTCCACGACGTTGGGCGGCGTACCTCGGGTGTGCCGCGGGCCTTCGATGCACTGCACCGCCACGAAGGGTGGGACACGCACCTCGACCGAGGCACCGGGCGCCTCCGCGGCCAGGGTTCGGGCGGTGAGGCGCACGGCCTCGGCGAGTTCGGCGCGCGCGGGCGCGGGTGCCTCGGGGTCGGCAAGCCAGCCCGCCAGCGCCGCCACCGCGGCGCGCGACCTTGCCGGATCAGCGGTGCGACGAGCGGCCATACCCCAGGTTCTCAGACGGTGGACCGGCGCCGGGAAGCGGGCGCGGTGCTGATGGTGGGGAACCACCCGCGGCGGTGTCGGGTGCATTCACACCCCGGAGCACACCATCGCCCCGTGACCCGTTGACCTCAACCATGGTTCAGGTCATACCGTGGCGGCCATGCCCTCCAAGACCACGACCTCCAAGACCACGACCTCCAAGACGACGACCCCCAACACCCCCGGGACCGCGCCCTTCCGACAGCACGAGATCGACTACATGGCCGCCGCGACGCTGGGCCGACTCGCGACCATCGGCGCCGACGGCACACCGCAGAACAGTCCGGTCGGCTTCACCTACAACGCCGGCCTGGGCACCATCGACATCAGCGGCTACAACATGTCGAAGAGTCGCAAATACCGAAACCTCAAGCACCACAACGCGGTGGCATTCGTCGTCGACGACATCGCATCCCGTGACCCATGGCGGGTTCGCTGCCTGGAGATCCGAGGCACCGCCGTGCAGGCCGAAACCGAGTCCCCGACTGTGGAACCCAACGGCGACGTGTTGGACACCGCGATCATCCGGATCACACCGCGGCGCATCATCAGCTTCGGGATCGACGACGTGGAGACCGAACCTCATCTCCTGGAGGTCGACAGTCGCGACGTCTGAGCTCATGCTGCTCGACGCTGCACCCATCCGGCCGCGACCGCGCCCGCCTCGTTGACCGCCAGGTGGGTCAACGCCGGCGCCACGATGCTGCCCGATCGGTGCGCCAACCACCCGAACGCCCAACCGGCCACCCCGGTCACCAGGACGGTGCCCAGCACCGGTTCACCCGCGCCGCGCGCATCGACGATGTGGGACAGACCGAACGCCGTGGCCTGCAGCAGCCGGCCCACCCGCGGGCCGAATGCCGACTCCGCCAGCGTGCCCAGCGCGGCGCGATAGGCGGTCTCCTCAGACCACACGGTGCCGAGCGGAATTTCGACGGCCAGCCATTTCCATTGCGGCGTAGGCAGATCGCGTGCCGCCATTCCGGTCCGCACGAGCGGGACCGCGGTGGTCGCGGCCACTCCTGCGGTCACCGCGGCGGCACCCAGGACACCCCAATGCACACCGGCCCGCAGCGCCGGGCCGCGCAGCCCCAGCGGGGCACGCACGCTCAGGGCGAGCGCCGTGCCGAGCCCCGCCTGGATCAGCGGATGGCGCCGGCCTGGAATCTGCAGACCGGCCGTCGTGCTCCACGCGACCAGCGCCGCGCCCAAGCCCACCGCAGCCGCCTTCGCACCCAAACCCACCGCGCCCGGCTGCGGGCCGCACCCCTCACCGGTCATCAGGTCTCCGGCCCGTCCTCGGCCGCGGTCTTGTCCAGCGCGATCCGAATGCGTTCGGTGTCCGCGGGGGTCCACCCCTCGGGGGGCGCGACCGCCACCCAGCCGTCGAGCACATAGTGCCCATAGTTGTGACCATGTCCGCCAGGCACTCCCGCGGCGTTGAAGATGTCGGCACCCACCTGCGAGAACGTCACGAACGGATACCACCGCATGGCCGCGGTGCGGTCCCGGCCCGGCGGTTCGATCAGCCAGTCGGGGCGCGAGAACATCAGATCCGGTGACCACCAGACGATCGGATCGGAGGCGTGCTGCAGGAACAGTACGCGCGTCCCCTCCCACGGCGCCGCGGTGTCGCGGGCGATCACAGCGGCGTCGGCGCCCTGGGAGAAGCGCACCGTGCGTCCGTTGTCGTAGCGCGGCGCGACCTCGGTGGTGCCGGGGTCCCGCCGTTCGATGAGTGCGCGCCACAGCGTGCTGGCCTGCGGCGGCCCCACCCACAGCACCGAGTCGAACCCCATCAGCGACACGTCGGGCAGAAATCCGAATGCCCCCTGGCCCGCCATCGAGCCCAGGCTCTCGCCGTACAGCATCAGTTTGGGCCGCCGATCCTCCGGCAGCTGGGCCCAGCGTCCCTGCACGGCTTCGATCAGCATGCGACCGGCCGTGACGGACTTCTCCTGATCGCCGACGAACGAGATCCAACTGGGCAGGTAGGAGTACTGGAGCGCGACGATCGCGGTGTCACCGTTGTAGAGCATCTCGACCGAGCGCGCGGCGACGGGATTGACCCACCCGGTTCCGGTGGTGGGCACGATGATCAGGGCCTTGCGCTCGAACGCATGCGTCCGCTCAAGTTCGCTGAGCAGCACCGCCAGCCGACCCTCGTCGGTGTCGGCGGTCTGCAGGCCCGCGTACACCCGGATCGGCTCCTTGGCGGGCCTGCCGTTGATGCGGGTCAGCTCCTCGGCGCTGGGACCCGTCGCCACGAAGTTGCGGCCCTGATACCCGAGGGTGTCCCACGCCGCGAATGATTCTGGGCTGCCCGATCTTTCGGGCCTGGTCGGCGACGCGATCCCGTCTCGGGTCGCGGTGTTCTGCGGTTGGAACACCCGAGAGGCTCCCGCCAGGAATCCTCGGTAGAGCACTCCGTTGATCAGCATGACCAGCAGCACCACCACCACCGCGGTCCCGACGAACAGCGCCACCTCGTCGTTGATGCGCCACCGCCGAATGAGGAATCGCGCCACCACCCTGATCAGGTCCAGGACCACTCGCGAGACCCCGATCGCGACACCGCCGACCACGAGTGCCAGCAGCAGCGTGCGGTAGTACCCCAGCGTCGCCGGCCCCTCCATCCCGACCACCGCGGCCACCTGCCGCTGCCAGGCCGCGGCGGGCGCGACCATGAGCAGGCTCGCACCGATCGAGGTGACCACGGTGGCGACCTTGAGCCGCCACAGCACCGTCTTTGACGGAGGCCACCAGCTGCGATTGCGTAACGCGAAGTACCGGACCACTTTTCCGACGAGAACGCCGACTCCGTAACCGATTGCGGCGTTGATGCCACCGATCAGTCCGGCGAATTCCCAACTGCGCGGCAGCAGGGACGGAGTCAGCGACAGGCAGAAGAACAGCGCACCGAACGCGACCCCGACGAAGTCGAGACGCAGCAGGCCCCACGCCCACAACAGGAGCGGATGCGTGGCCGTGCGCTCACCCGTCGCGACCATGTCGTCGAGGTCACCCGAACAGCTTCGGGAGCACGCCCTCCCACGTCGCGCGGACCTCGGCGAGTGACACCGTGAACAGCCCCTGCACTTCGATCGTGGGGCCATCGTCCTCAGATCCCTGGTCCACCACGCCGATTCGCGTCGCGGGCAGGTCACGCGCCTCGCACATCGCTCGGAATCTGCTCTCCTCGGTGCGCGGCACCGCGACCAGGACTCGCCCGGCCGACTCGGAGAACAGCGTGACGAACGGATCGGCACCCTCGGGAAGCAGGAGGCGACAGCCGGTTTCGCCGGCGATCGCCGACTCGACGACCGCCTGGATCAGGCCGCCCTCCGACAGGTCGTGCGCCGCCGAGATCAGACCGTCGCGGGACGCTGCGGTCAACACTTCGGCCAGCAGCTGCTCGCGCGCCAAGTCCACCTTCGGCGGCACGCCGCCGAGGTGGTCGGCGGTGACCTGCGCCCAGATCGACCCGTCGAACTCGTCGCGGGTGTCACCGAGGACGAAGACCGTCTCACCCGGTTCGGTGCCGAATCCGGTCGGGATCCGCCGGGTGACGTCGTCGATCACGCCGAGCACACCCACGACCGGGGTGGGCAGGATGGCGGTGGACCCGGTCTGGTTGTAGAAGCTGACGTTGCCGCCGGTGACCGGAATCCCCAGCGCCGCACAGCCGTCGGCGAGACCGCGGACGGCCTGCGAGAACTGCCACATCACGCCCGGGTCCTCCGGCGAACCGAAGTTGAGGCAGTTGGTCACCGCGACCGGGGTGGCGCCGGTGACGGCGACGTTGCGGTAGGCCTCGGCCAGCGCCAGCTGCGCGCCGGCGTACGGGTCGAGTTGGGTGTAGCGGCCGGAGGCGTCGGTCGACACCGCGACGCCGCGCCCGGTCTCCTCGTCGATGCGCAGCACACCACCATCGGCGTGTTCGGCGAGCACGGTGTTGCCCCGCACGTAGCGGTCGTACTGCTCGGTGATGAAGGCCCGGCTGCACAGGTGCGGGCTGCCCAGCAGCGCCAACAGGGTCTCGCGCAGTTCGTCACCGGTGCTGGGCCGCGGCAGGGTCTTGGAACTGTCGGCGATCAGGGCGTCCTGGCTGTCCGGACGCTGCACGGGACGCTGGTAGACCGGTCCCTCGTGCGCGACGGTGCGCGGGGGCACGTCGACCACGGTCTCGCCGTTCCAGGTGATGACGAGGCGGTCGCCGTCGGTGACCTCACCGATGACGGTGGCCAGCACGTCCCACTTGCGGCACACGGCCATGAACTTCTCGACGTTCTCCGGCGTCACCACCGCGCACATGCGCTCCTGGGACTCGCTGGAGAGCACCTCCGCCGGCGTCATGTTGGCCGCGCGCAGCGGCACCCGATCCAGCTCGATCGCCATACCGCCGTCGCCGGCCGAGGCGAGTTCGGAAGTGGCGCAGGACAGTCCGGCCCCACCGAGGTCCTGGATGCCGACCACGAGGTCAGCGGCGTACAGCTCCAGACAGCACTCGATGAGCACCTTCTCCATGAACGGGTCGCCGACCTGCACCGAGGGCAGCTTCTTACGCCCCGTTCCCGACTCGTCACCCGAGAAGGTGTCCGAGGCCAGCACGCTGACGCCACCGATGCCGTCGAGGCCGGTGCGGGCGCCGAACAGGATGATCTTGTTGCCGGTGCCCGACGCGAACGCCAGGTGCAGATCCTCCTTGCGCAGCACGCCCACGCACAGCGCGTTGACCAGAGGATTGCCCGCATAGCTCGCGTCGAAGACGGTCTCGCCGCCGATGTTCGGCAGGCCCAGGGAGTTGCCGTAGCCGCCGATGCCGCGGACCACGCCGTCGACCACCCGGCGGGTGTCCGGCGCGTCGGCCGCGCCGAAGCGCAGCTGATCCATCACCGCGACCGGGCGGGCGCCCATCGCCATGATGTCGCGCACGATGCCGCCGACGCCGGTGGCGGCGCCCTGATAGGGCTCGACGTAGGACGGGTGGTTGTGCGACTCGACCTTGAATGTCACGGCCCAGCCGTCGCCGATGTCGACCACACCGGCGTTCTCGCCGATGCCGGCCAGCATGCCCGCGCGCATCTCGTCCGTCGTGGTCTCGCCGAAGTAGCGCAGGTGCACCTTGGAGGACTTGTAGGAGCAGTGCTCGCTCCACATCACCGAGTACATCGCCAGTTCGGCGTCGGTGGGACGACGGCCGAGGATCTCGCGGATGCGCTCGTACTCGTCGTCCTTGAGCCCCAATTCACGGAACGGCTGCGGCTGGTCGGGGCTGGCGGCGGCACGCTCGACGGTGTCTACTTCGGGGCTGGTCACGGGCACAGTCTAGTAAGCGCCGAAGGGCCGGGCGTTCTTCCCCGCTGCGCGACAGCCGCAGAGCGGCTCAATGCCCGGCCGCGACGCAGAAGGCGTTGCCGTCGGGATCGGTCAGGACCACCCACGAGAAGGCGTCGCCGAAGCTGTGCCGTCCGGTCTCGACGGCCCCGCGCGACACCAGCAGGTCGACCTCGGCCTGCACGTCGTCGGCGCCCAGATCCAGGTGAAGGCGGTTTTTGCCCGGCGTCGGATCCTCCACGCGCTGAAACCCGAGGTTGAGCCCGGAGGGCAACGCGACGATGTAGAACTCGTCGGCCATCACCTCCCTGGCCTCCGCGCCGAACGCCTCGGCCCACCAGGTCGCCAGCCGGCCGGGGTCAAGCGTGTCCATCGTCACCATCGCCACATTCAAAGCCATGCATTCGACGCTAACCCCAGGCGCCGACAAGCAGAAGGAGCTTTCGTCAGTCAGGTGCCAGGAAGGCCCGCAGCGCGGCCGTGTACGTCACGACGTCATGGGCGCCCATCAACTCGCGCGCGGAGTGCATGGCCAGCTGCGGCGCCCCCACGTCCACCGTGGGAATCCCGGTCCGCGCCGAGGTCATGGGCCCGATGGTCGATCCGCAGGGAAGGTCGGCGCGGTGTTCGTAACGCTGCAGCGGCACACCGGCCTGACGGCACGCCAACTCGAAGGCCGCGGCCGTCCGACCGTCGGTGGCGTAGCGCAGGTTGGGCTGCACCTTGAGCACTGGGCCGCCGTTGACCTCGATGAGATGGCCGGGCTCATGCCGGTCCGGGTAGTTGGGATGCGTGGCGTGGGCCATGTCGCCGGAGGCCACCATCGACCCCGCGACACGCCGCAGGAAGTCCTCGCGGCTGCCGCCGGCGGCCAGCACGATGCGCTCCAGCGTCGTGATCAGCAGGTCCGACTGAGCCCCGTGGCCAGACGTCGACCCCACCTCCTCGTGGTCGAACAGCGCCAGCACCGGCACGTGCTCGCCGGCGGGCGCGTCCAGCAGGGCCCGCAGCCCCGCGTAGCAGGTGGCCTGGTTGTCCAGCCGGGGTGCGCTGACGAACTCCGAGTCCGGCCCCCACACCGCCGACGCTGTCAGGTCGTGCGTCATCAGGTCGAAGCCCAGGACGTCGTCGGCGTCGACCCCGGCGGCCGCGGCGACCAGGCCCAGGAAGGATCCGGAGGAGCCGGGCCGCTCCCCGGCCGCCCACACCGCGTTGACGTGGCGCTGCGGGTCCAGCTTGACCCCCGCGCGGTCTTCGGACAGATGGATGGCCAGCTGAGGCACACGCAGCACCGGTTCGTCGATGCAGACCAGCGAGTGCCGCAGTCCGGACCCGGACCGCACCGACAGCCGTCCGCTGATCCCCAACTCGCGGTCCAGCCAGGAGTTCAGCCAGGCTCCGCCGTAGGGCTGCAGCGCCACCACCTGCCATCCCGCCACCGCGCGGTCGGGGTGCTGCTTGACCCGCAGATTGGGGCTGTCGGTGTGCCCGCCGACGATGCGGAACGGCCCGCCGGGGGCGCCGCTGCTGTCCCACGCCACCAGCGATCCGGCGCGCACCGTGAAGAACCGGCCCGCGTCCGGCCAGGCGTCGGTCTCCTCGAGTTCGACGTACCCGGCGTCGGTCAGCGCCGCGGCGACCGTGCGGCAGACGTGAAACGGCGACGGCGAGGCGTCGATGAACTCGCAGAGACCCGAGGCGCTGGCGGACATGGCGTCCATTCTCTCCTGCGGCCACCGCTGGGCCGGTGTCCGCCGTCCGGAACTGCGTGGTTTTCGGCCGATCTGCAGGCATTTCCGCACATTCGGGCCGGTGTGGAGGGCCTAGTGCCGCTAATGTCGACCCGTGGCCACCGGCAGACCCCAACCGATCCTCACGCCACTGACCCCCGCCGCGATATTTCTCGTCGCCACCATCGACGACGGGGACGACGCCGCGGCGCGGGTGCACGACGCGCTGACCGGGCTCTCCGGCCTGGTGCGCGCTGTCGGGTTCCGCACTCCGCAGGCGCACCTGAATGTGGTGGCGGGCATCGGTTCTGCGGCCTGGGACCGGTTGTTCGCCGGACCGCGACCGGCCAAACTGCATCCCTTCGTCCCGCTGGACGGCGGTCGCCACCGGGCCCCCTCCACGCCGGGAGACCTGCTGTTCCACATCCGCGCCGAATCCATGGACGTCTGTTACGAACTGGGCGGAAGGGTGCTCGGTGCCATGTCCGGTGCCGTCACCGTGGTCGACGAGGTGCACGGGTTCAAGTTCTACGAGCAGCGCGATCTGCTCGGCTTCGTCGACGGGACCGAGAACCCGGACGGACCCGACGCCGTCGAAGCCGTCCAGATCGGCGAGGGACACCCGGATTTCGCCGACTTCCCCGGGGGAAGTTATGTGCATGTGCAGCGCTACACCCACGACATGACGGCATGGAACGCGCTCAGCGTCACCGAACAGGAACTGGTGATCGGCCGGACCAAACTCGAGGACATCGAACTCGACGACGCGGTCAAACCGGCCAATTCCCATGTGGCCCTCAACACCCTGGTCGACGAGGACGGCAACGATCTCGACATCGTGCGGGCCAACATGCCGTTCGGCACGCTCGGCGACGGCGAATCCGGGACGTATTACATCGCCTACTCCGCTGACCCGGATGTCACCGAGAAGATGCTGCGCAACATGTTCATCGGCGACCCGCCGGGCAACACCGACCGCATCCTGGACTTCTCGACGGCCAAGACCGGCGGCATGTTCTTCGTCCCCACGATCGACTTCCTCGACGACCCCCCTCCACTGCCGGATGCGGCGGCGACCGCCCCGGAGGAGGACGAGGATTCCGCACCCCGGACATCTCCCCGCCACGACGGCTCGTTGGCGATCGGCAGCCTGAAAGGACAACGTCAATGAACAACCTGTACCGCGAACTGGCGCCGGTCACCGATGCGGCGTGGGCCGAGATCGAGTTGGAGGCGACCCGGACGTTCAAGCGTCACGTGGCGGGCCGTCGGGTGGTCGACGTCAGCGAACCCGGCGGCCCCGTGACCGCCGGCATCAGCACAGGCCACCTGCTCGACGTCGCCTCGCCGTCCGACGGGGTGGTCGCACACCTGCGGGAGGCACGGCCGCTGGTGCGGCTGCGGGTTCCGTTCACCGTCAAGCGGATCGACATCGACGATGTCGAGCGCGGATCGCAGGACTCGGACTGGGATCCGGTCAAGGAAGCCGCGAAGAAGTTGGCGTTCGTCGAGGATCGCGCGATCTTCGAAGGCTACGAGGCCGCGTCGATCGGCGGCATCCGCAAGTGCAGTTCCAACCCCGCCCTGGCGATCCCCGAGGACCCGCGCGAGATCCCCGACGTCATCGCCCAGGCCCTGAGCGAACTTCGGCTGGCCGGTGTCGACGGGCCGTATTCGGTGCTGCTGTCGGCCGACATCTACACGCAGGTCAGTGAGACCACCGCGCACGGTTATCCGATCCGCGAGCACATCAACAGGCTGGTCGACGGGGACATCATCTGGGCGCCGGCAATCGACGGTGCATTCGTGTTGTCCACCCGCGGTGGGGATTTCGACCTTCAACTGGGCACCGACGTCAGCATCGGCTACCTGTCGCACGACGCCGAGACGGTGCAGCTGTACCTGGAGGAGACGTTGACGTTCCTGTGCTACACCGCCGAGGCGTCGGTGGCGCTGAGCCCCTAGTAGGGGCTGGCGGCGTTCTCCCTCACCCACCGCTGCTCGGCCTCCGAGCGCGCCGGCGGCGGGATCAGTCCGTTGATCATCCAGAGGTCCTCACTGGTCTCGTCGATGTGGAACTCCGAGTGCAGGCCCGGATGCCGGCTCAGGTACGGATCCAGGATCGTGTTGACCCAGTGCGCGATTCGGTGCCTATGGGCCCGGTCGGCGGCATGGCGCGCGATGTGGTCGATCACCACGCGGACTCCCGCCAGCGGTGCGACGCCACCGACATACATGTCGCCGTGTGGGATCTCGTTGAAGACCGTCACGACGTAGAACCGCGGCAGTCCCGCCTCGGCGTAGCGGTCGGTGATGCGTTCAGACAGCTCCTTCTTGTCGGCGTCGGTGAAGACACCCGGGGTGTGGTGGATGGTCCACAGCGGCATGACAGGTCTCCTCGGGTCAGTGGGACAGGGTGAAGGTCAGGTTCTCGACGGGCCCGGACAGAGCCGCCTTCGCCTGCGCGGTGGCGTCGTCGGTGAGCACCTCGTTTGCGCCGGCCTCCAGGGCGTCCAGGATGCGCCGCGCGACCTCGGCGGGAGCGGTCTTGGGCAGTGGGATCGCCGAGACCATGTCGGTGTCGATGAAACCCGCGTGCACACCGAGCACCTGGGTGTGCTGGCCGGCGAGTTCGGCACGCAGCGAGTTGGTGACCGACCAGATCGCCGCCTTGGACGCGCCGTAGGCGCCGCTGCCGCCCAGCCAGGACAGCACCGAGTGCACGTTGACGACGGCGCCGCCCCCGCGGCCGGCCAGGATGGGCGCGAAGGCACGGGTGACTCGCAGCGGCCCGAACACGTTGACGTCGAATGTGGTTGCCACATCGGCCATGTCCGCGGTCAGCAGTCCGCCCGGAAGCAGCACGCCCGCGTTGTTGATCACGATGTCGGCATCGGGGGCGGCGGCGGCCAGTTCCGCGACGGACCGCTCCGAGGTGACCTCGAGTCGGTGGGTGACCACCCGCGGCCTCTCGTCGGCGAACTCCTCCCGCGCCGTGGAGTACACCCTGCGCGCGCCGCGGTGCAGCAGTTCGTCGACGATCGCGGCGCCCAGTCCGCGCCGCCCTCCGGTCACCACCACCACACTGCCTTCGACAGCCACCATGACCCCGCTCCCATCTGAGTAATGATTACGTTAGTCAGATCAGGCTAAGCGCATCCACCTGACTAATGCAAGCGTTAGTTAAACTGGAGTGATGGCCATGACCTTCGAGAAGCGTCTGCAGGACCGCACCCGGTGGCGCACCGACGCCTGTTCGGCCGCGAAGGTGCTCGACCTGCTGAGCACCAAGACGGCCTTCCTGGTGGTGCGGGAGTGTCTCTACGGAACCAGGCGGTTCGAGGACTTCACCGAGCGGATCGGCGCGTCCGCGCCCGCGGTCTCGCGCGCACTCCGGCAACTCGAGGCGGCGGGAATCGTCGCCCGCACGCCGTACCAGGAGCCCGGTGCCAGGGTTCGTGACGAGTATGTGCTGACTTCAGCGGGTGAGGAGCTGCTGCCGATCCTGCTCGCGCTCATCGAATGGGGCGACAAGCACCTGCAACCCGACGGCGGACCGCTGAGCTTCGTCGACGGCGACGGCCGCAGGGTGCGGGTGTGCGTGACATCGGAGGACCCCGAGGACGTCGAATCCGGCGACATCGAGATCCGGGCGAACCCGCGTCAGGCCGCCAGGACCGCGTCCAGCGCGGAGTAGAAGATCCCCAGCCCGTCATCCGACGGTCCGGTCAGCGCTTCGGTGGCATGTTCGGGGTGCGGCATGAGGCCGACGACGCGGCCGTTGGCCGAACTGATGCCGGCGATGTCGCGCTGCGAACCGTTGAGGTTCTCCACGTAGCGGAACACCACGCGGCCCTCGCCTTCGAGTTCGTCGAGCACCGCATCGCTCGCGACGTAACGGCCCTCGCCCGACTTCAGCGGCACCAGAATCTCGGCGCCGGGCTCGTATCGCGAACTCCAGGCCGTCGACGTCGCATCGACACGCAGCCACACATCGCGACAGATGAAGTGCAGACCGACATTTCGGGTCAGCGCCCCAGGCAGCAGGCCGGCCTCGCACAGAACTTGGAAACCGTTGCAGATGCCGAGCACCGGAAGTCCCCGCTGGGCCGCGGCCACCACTTCACCCATCACGGGGGCGAACCGGGCGATCGCACCGGCCCGCAGGTAGTCGCCATAGGAGAACCCGCCGGGCACGATCACCGCATCGACGCCCTTGAGGTCGGCGTCGGCGTGCCACAGGCTCACCGACTCGGCGCCGACGGCCCGCGCCGCACGCGCGGCGTCGATGTCGTCCAGCGTGCCGGGGAATGTGATCACTCCGACGCGGGTCACTGCGCCTCCCGCGTGACCGTCCAGTCCTCGATGACCGTGTTGGCCAGCAGTGACTCGGCGATCTCGGCGAGCGTGTCGTCGTCGACGCTGTCGTCCACCTCGAGTTCGAAACGCTTGCCTTGGCGGACATCCGACACACCGTTGTGACCCAACCGGCCCAGCGCGCCGACGATCGCCTGTCCCTGCGGGTCGAGTATCTCGGCCTTGGGCATCACGTGCACAACCACCCGGGCCACGCGCGACTCCTGTCGTTCCTTGTCAATGACGGGTCAACTCTACCCACACGACCCCAGGTAGGCCCCGCACAGCGCCGCCTCGAGCGCATCGAGCACACGGTCGTCGGACACCATGGGCCATTGCACATCGGGTCCGGGTGTGGTCCACAGCACAAGCTCGCTGACGCTGCTGTTGCTCGGATCGGCGATCAGGTACTGATGCACGACGTGGGGGCCGCTGATCACCGCGGCGAGCCGACCGTCGTCGGCGGTCGTGAGCGTCGGTGAGTACTGCGGCGCGCGGACCTGACACGACCGCAGCGCGGCCACGGCCGCGTCATGGACCTGCATCGCCCATGCGCCGCCCTGCGACGTGTCGCCGCGCCAATGCAGCACCTGTGCCTGCAGGTTCCAGCGACCGGGCGGGGAGGCGACCGTCGCCCGCGCGGCCACCGCGTACGCGCGGGGATCGTCACGAGGCGCGGGCGTCGCGCACAGCTCCTCGAATCTGAACCGTGGTGCGGCCACCGGCACGGCCACCGTGGCCGGTCGGGGCCACTGATGCGTGGCGTTCATCGGGATGGCCCAGGGCTCGACCCAGGCCGTCGCGGGGATGAGGTCGCATGTGGGCGGACAGGTCTGCGGGTCGGCGTTCGCCATCGGCGACGCCACGAGTCCGGCGCCCACCAGCACACCCGCAACCATCAGACGAAGCACCAGGCCCCTCCCCCGCCCTCAGACACCGCTGCACAATCGTAGGCATGGAACTGACCCATTTCGGGCATTCGTGCCTGCTGGCGAGCTTCGGCGACACCACAATCCTGTTCGACCCGGGCAACTTCTCCCACGGGTTCGAGGGCATCACGGACCTGTCGGCGATCCTGATCACCCATCAGCACCCCGACCACGCCGACCCGGAACGCCTGCCGGCGCTCGTCGAGGCCAATCCGCAGGCCGCGCTGTACGCCGACCCGCAGACGGCGGCGCAACTCGGCGGCAACTGGACGGCCGTCCACGTCGGTGACCGGCTGTCCGTCGGGAACCTCGACATCCGCGGCGTCGGTGGCCGCCACGCGGTGATCCACCCGGAGATCCCCGTCATCGACAACATCTCCTACCTCGTCGGAGACGGCGAGCACCCCGCCCGGCTGATGCACCCCGGTGACGCGCTGTTCGTCCCCGGCGAACCAGTCGACGTGCTGGCCACCCCCGCCGCGGCGCCGTGGATGAAGATCTCCGAGGCCGTCGAGTTCCTGCGGGCCGTCGCACCCACCCACGCGGTGCCGATCCACCAGGGCATCATCGCGCCGGAGGCCCGTGGCATCTATTACGGACGCCTGTCGGAGATGACCGAGACCGACTTCCGAGTGCTGCCCGAGGAACAGTCGATTTCGCTCTAGCGGCACCCGCGCCCCGCTAAAGTTGAGCGACCGCTCAGCACGACGTTCGGAGGCGCAATGGCGGGACGAGTCGACGGCAAGATCGCCCTGGTGACCGGGGCCGCCCGAGGGCAGGGCCGCAGTCACGCGGTCCGCCTGGCGCAGGAGGGCGCCGACATCATCGCGGTCGACATCTGCCGCGGTTTCCCGGATTCCACGGCACCGGCCGCCACGATCGAGGACCTGGCCGAAACCGCGGGCCTGATCAAGGATCTGGGCCGGCGCGTTGTCACCGCTGAAGTTGACGTTCGCGACTTCGACGCGCTGGCGGACGCGGTCGGCAGCGGCGTCGAGCAGTTGGGCGGGCTCGACATCGTGGTCGCCAACGCGGGCATCGGCACCACCGGGGTCAAACTGCACAAGATGGAGGAACCGCGGTGGCAGGAGACCGTCGACGTCAACCTCACAGGCGTCTGGAAGACCGCTAAGGCCGCGATCCCGCACCTCATCGCCGGCGGTCGCGGCGGGTCGATCATCATCACCAGTTCGGTCGGCGGCACCAAGGCCTACCCGCAGGTCGGCCACTACGTCGCGGCCAAGCACGGTGTCGTCGGGATCATGCGCACGCTGGCCGTCGAACTCGGGCAGCACATGATCCGGGTCAACACCGTGCACCCCACCCACGTCAACACGCCACTGCTGATGAACGAGGAGACCTACCGCCTGTTCCGGCCCGACCTGGAGAACCCCGGCCCAGACGACCTCGCACCCATCTGCCAGTCATTCCACGTCATGCCGATCCCGTGGGTGCAACCCGTGGACATCAGCAACGCCGTGCTGTTCCTGGCCTCTGACGAGGCCCGGTACGTCACCGGCGTGACTCTGCCGATCGACGCCGGAAGCCTGCTGAAATGACCAGCACCGCCGTGTATTACGACCCCTATGACGTCTCCATCGTGGCCGATCCGTACCCGACCTACGCGCGGTTGCGGGAGGAGTCACCGCTCTACTACAACGAGCGCTACGACTTCTGGGCCATCTCGCGACATTCCGATGTCGAGAAGGCCCTGGGCGACTGGGAGACGTTCTCCAACTCGCGCAGTGACATCCTCGAACTGGTCAATTCCGAGTTCGACATGCCCAAGGGCGTGATGATGTTCGAGGACCCGCCGATGCACACGATGCTGCGCGGGTTGATGTCCCGGGTGTTCACGCCGCGGCGGATGGCCGCGATCGAGGATCAGATCCGGCAGTTCTGTATCGGCTGCCTGGATCCACACGTCGGCTCCGACGGCTTCGACATCATCGCCGAGCTGGCGTCGATGATGCCCATGCGCGTGATCGGCATGCTGTTGGGAATTCCCGAGTCCGAACAGGTCTCGGTACGCGACGCCAATGACGCGAACCTGCGGACCAAGCCTGGTGCACCGATGAAGGTCGCCCGCGCCGACGCGATCGCCGACGGCCGCATCTACGCCGACTACGTCGAATGGCGGTCCAAGAACCCGTCCGACGACCTGATGACCGCACTGCTCAACGTCGAGTTCACCGACGAGACCGGAACCGAGCGCAAGCTGACCCGCAAGGAGGTGCTGCACTACACGCAGGTGGTCGCGGGAGCAGGCAATGAGACGACGGGGAGGCTGATCGGTTGGCTGGCCAAAGTGCTGGCCGAGCACCCGGATCAGCGTCGCCAGATCGCGCAGGACCGTTCACTGCTCAACCGCGCGATCGACGAGACGCTGCGATTCGAACCGACCGGTCCGCACGTGGCCCGGTACATGGCACGCGATTTCGAGTGCTACGGCACCACCGTGCCGGCGGGCAGCGCGATGCTGCTGCTGTTCGGCGCGGCCAACCGCGACCCGCGCCGCTACGCCGATCCGGACCGCTTCGACATCCACCGCGACAACATCAGCCACCTCACCTTCGGAAAGGGTGTGCACTACTGCCTCGGCGCGAACCTGGCCCGTCTCGAAGGCCGCGTCGCGCTCGACGAACTGCTCAACCGCTGGCCCGAATGGGGTGTCGACTACGACAGCGCGCAGTTGGCGCCGACGTCGACGGTCCGCGGCTGGGAGCGATTGCGGATCACGTTCTAGGCCGCCGCCCGGGCCGCGCAGCCCGCGCGCAAAATGTGCGGAATTGCAGCTAAATCCGCTGAGAAGCATGCTATTTCGCACATTATCGGCGACGAAGGAGGCCCAGGCGACACCGCGACCCACTGCCGGCCCCGCACGCTCCAGCCAGCCCCGCACGCTCCAACCAGCGCGCGAGCAGACGCAAACTCGCACGAAATCCAGCCATTCCATGCGAGTTTGCGTCTGCTCGGCAGGAGAACACTAAGAGTCAGCCGATGTCGCGCGCCGCACCGCGGCCCGCCGCGCGCCCCGAGAAGATGCACCCACCCAGGAATGTGCCCTCCAACGCCCGATAGCCGTGCACACCGCCACCGCCGAAGCCCGCGACCTCCCCCGCGGCGTACAGCCCCGGCACTGGGTCGCCCGCACCGCCGAGAACCCGTGAATCCAGGTCAGTCTCCAAGCCGCCCAGCGTTTTCCGGGTCAGGATGTGCAGCTTGACCGCGATCATCGGCCCCGCCTTCGGATCGGTGAGCCGATGCGGCGCCACCACACGTGACACCCTGTCCGGCAGGTACGCGCGCGCACCGTGGATCGCGGTGATCTGCCCGTCCTTGCTGAAGGAGTTGGCCACCTCGCGGTCCCGTGCCGTCACCTCAGCCTCGACCGTGGCGTAGTCCAACTCGACCACATCGGGCAGGCGATTCATCGCCTCCACCAGACCACGCAGCGTGGTGTGGTGGACGAAGTCGGGGCCGCGGTCGACGAAGGCCTGCACTGGGCCCGGAGCACCGGACCGCACGCGGGAGAGCAGTTGGCGCACACTGCGTTCGGTCAGGTCGGGGTTCTGCTCCTGTCCGGACAGCCCGAACTCCTTGGCGATGATCCGGGCGTTGAGGATGAACCAGGTGTAGTCCTGGCCAGTCCTGGTGATGTGCTCCAGCGTGCCGAGGGTGTCGAACCCTGGGTACAGCGGGCCCGGCAGCCGCCTGCCCGTCGCGTCCAGCCACAGCGACGACGGGCCCGGCAGAATCCGGATGCCATGGTTGGGCCAGATCGGGTCGTAGTTGGTGATGCCCTCGGTGTAGTGCCACATCCGGTCGCGGTTGATCACCCGCCCGCCCGCGGATTCGGTGATCGCGATCATCCGCCCGTCGACGTGGGCGGGCACGCCGGCCAGCATCTGCTCGGGCACCCGCCCCATCCGCGCCGGCCAGTTCTGCCGCACCATCTCCGGGTTGCCGCCGATCCCTCCGCTGGTGACGATCACCGCCTGGGCGCGGAATTCGAACTGTCCGACAGTGTTCCGCGACGACGCGACGCCCCGGGGCACGTCGCTGGGCTCCAGCACGCTGCCCCGTACACCGGTGATGGCACCGCCTTCGACGATCAGTTCGTCGACCTGATGGCGGTGCGCGAACCGCACCAGCGAGTGCTCCCGTACCCGGCGCGCGAAGACGTCGACCAGTGCCGGTCCCGTCCCCCAGGTGATGTGGAACCGCGGCACCGAGTTCCCATGTCCGCGGGCGTCGTATCCACCGCGTTCGGCCCACCCCACCAACGGGAAGATCTTCAGGCCGCGCTCCTTGAGCCAGGCCCGTTTCTCGCCGGCGGCGAAGTCGACGTAGGCGTGTGCCCACTGCTGCGGCCAGTGGTCCTCGGGGCGGTCGAACGCCGCGGTGCCCAGCCAGTCCTGCAACGCCAACTCGTGGCTGTCGTGGATTCCCATGCGCCGCTGTTCGGGGCTGTCGACGAAGAACAGCCCGCCGAACGACCAGTACGCCTGACCGCCGATGTTGGCGCTGTTCTCCTGTTCGACGATCAGGACTCGCCGGCCCCGCTCCACCAGTTCACATGTGGCCACCAGACCTGCCAGGCCGGCCCCGACCACGATGACGTCAGCGTCCATGTGCCCAGGCTAGCGGCCTGCCGGCGTCAAGCTGCGCGATTCACGAGCGGCCCACGGTTCCACTGGTAGACGGTGGGGACGCAGCCGTGCAGCAGGGCCAGGTCGACGACATCCAGTGCGGCCTGACGAGGTCCTGGCTTGCGCAGCTGGCGAGCTGAGACCGCCAGGCGCACCGTCCCCCCGCGGCGCGCGGTGCGCTCGGCCGACAGCACCAGGGTGCGACACCACCACGCCTCGGCCAGGAACGCCTCGCCGATGCCGAGCACACGCGCGCGTTCGACGGTGCCGCGCACCAGGTCGGTGACACCGTCGGCTCCGATCAGAAGGCGGAACCCGTTTCGCGGCAGCACCATCCGCGCACCGTCCGACACCGACCAGCGCGGCGCGGCGAACAGCCGGGTCCGCAGGCCGAGGTGGTCGAGCACCCGGTCGGCGGCCATCAGCCGCAGGTTGGCCTCGTGCGCCGGCAGCACCGCGAACTCGGCCCTGCGGCCCCTGGTCGCGGCCTCGTCGTAGCCGTGCAGCACGAGACTGTCCCCGGCTTCTCGGCGCACACCGAGCCAGTCGACCGTGGCGGGGTCGGCGTCGAGGCGGTACCCGCCCTTGAGTCGCGGCGCCACCAGCAGGGACGCGGGCACGCCGCGAGCGTCGAGTTCGGCGCAGAACCCGCGCGCGACGTCCAGACTCTGCGCACTGATCGCCGAGACGGAGACCGTCAACTTCCCAGGCACACCGCCAGGGTCGCAATCCCAGGTGTCCAGGCGGTGTCGAGCACCCGGACGGCAGATGGCCTTTCGACTATTTCGGCAGCACGCTCTCCACCGCGGCGATGACCTCGGGGGCGTCCGGGGCCGTGCGGGGCCGGAACCGGTTCACCACGGTCCCGCCTGGGGCCAGCAGGAACTTCTCGAAGTTCCACTGCACGTCACCGGCTTCGCCGTCGGCATCTGCGGCCTGTGTCAACTCGGCGTAGAGCGGGTGCCGGTCCGGGCCGTTGACGTCGGTCTTGGCGAGCAGCGGAAAGGTGACCCCGTAGGTCGTCGAGCAGAAGGTCTGGATCTCCTCGGCCGTTCCCGGCTCCTGACCCATGAACTGATTGCAGGGCACCCCGAGCACGGTCAGTCCCCGGTCACCATAGTCGCGGGCCAACTGCTCCAACGCGGCGTACTGCGGTGTGAGGCCGCACTTGGACGCCACGTTGACGATCAGCACGGCACCATCGGTGTACTCAGCAAGCGAGGTCGCCCGCCCGTCGAGGGTGGTCAACTCGATGTCGTTCAGGCTCATGGCGCGACGCTAGCACTCGGCGTCAGGCGAGCAGGTCGTCGACCTGTCCAGCGCCGTGTCGTTCGGGATCGGCGGTGGCCAGCAGCCATGCGTACTGGAAGGCCACCTCCTTCCATCGTTCGTACCGCCCGCTGATCCCGCCGTGTCCCGCGGTCATCTGCGTCTTGAGCAGAACCGGATGATCGTCCGTCTTGGTGTGCCGCAGCGCGGCAACCCATTTGGCCGGCTCCACGTAGAGCACGCGGGTGTCGTTGAGTGAGGTCATCGCCAGGATCGCCGGATAGTCCTTGGCGGCGACGTTCTCATACGGCGAGTAGGACTTCATGTAGGCGTAGACCTCGCTGTTGTGCAGCGGATCTCCCCATTCATCCCATTCGGTGATGGTCAGCGGCAGGGATGGGTCGAGGATGCTGGTCAGCGGGTCGACGAACGGGACCTGGGCCAGGATGCCGGCAAACAGGTGCGGCGCCATATTGGCGACCGCGCCCATCAGGAGGCCGCCGGCGCTGCCCCCGAGCGCCACCAGGTTCTGCGGTGTGGTGACGCCGTCGTCCACCAGATGTTGAGCCACGGCGATGAAGTCGGTGAAGGTGTTCTTCTTCTCCAGCAGCTTGCCGTGCTCGTACCACAACCGGCCCAGTTCACCGCCGCCGCGGACATGCGCCACCGCGAACGCCACTCCCCGGTCGAGCAGCGACAGTCGCGCGATCGAGAACCGGGGGTCCTCACAGGCCTCGTACGCGCCGTAGCCGTAGATCAGTGTCGGTGCGGGGAATTCAATGCCCTTGCGGTACACCAGCGACACCGGGATCTTGACCCCGTCCGGGGCCGTCGCCCAGTCGCGGCGCTCCTCGTAGTCCTCCGGCCGGTAGTCGCCGAGGACGGGCTGCTCGCGCAGCAGCACCCGCTCCCCGGTGACGAGGTCCAGATCGTAGATCCGCACCGGGATGACGAACGACGTCGCCGCCACCCGCAGGCGCGGCGACTCCCAGTTGGGGTTGGCCGCCAGGCCGGAGGCCATGAGTTCGGACTCGAACCCAATCTCCTCGACGCTGCCGTAGCGACCGTCAGCAGTGATGGGCCACAACTGAATTCGCGGCAGCGCCGCCCGACGGTAGCTGACCACCAGGTGGTCGGCGAATGCATCGACCCCTTCGATGCGGACCTCGTCGTCGTGCGGAATCAGCGTTGTCTGGTCGGTCGGATCGCTCACGGGCGCCTCGACCAGAGTGAAGTTGACCGCCCCGTCGTTGTGCAGGATCAGGAACCGGTCCTGGCCACCGACGACAGCGTGTTCGACCGAGTACTCCACGCCTTCGCGGCGTGGCAGCACGCTGGTGAACTCGGCCTCCGAGTCGGATGCGTCCGCGACGAAGACCTCGGAGGTGATGCTGGACCCGGCCGCGATCATCACGTAGGCATCGCTGCGAGTGCGCCCGACGCCGAGCCAGAACCGCTCATCCGGTTCGTGGTAGACCTTCTCGCCGGGCAGACCGCTGCCGAGGCGGTGCCGCCACACTGTGTCGGGCCGCCACGCCTCGTCGACGGTGGTGTAGTAGATGGTCCGACTGTCAGCGGCCCAGGTCGCTCCCCCACCGATGCCGGTGATCTCGTCAGGGTACATCTGCCCGGTGCGTAAGTTCTTGAACCGCAACGTGTATCGCTCGTCACCAACGGTGTCGGTCGAATATGCCAGGATCTCGGCGTCGGGGCTCACGGTCGCCGCGCCCAGGGCGAAGAAGTCGTGCCCGTCGGCTTCGAGGTTCTCGTCGAGAAGCACTTCCTCGCCGGGGACCTCGGTGTGCTCGTCGAACTCCGGCGGGCTCCAGTCGCTGGGATCCCGCACCACACATCGGCAGTGCACGCCGTACTGCTTGCCCTCGAAGCTGCGGCCGTAGTACCAGTAATCGCCCCGCCGGGTGGGGACCGAGAGATCGGTCTCCTTGGTCCTGGCCTTGATCTCGTCGAAGATCCTCTGCCGCAACGGCTCCTGCGACGCCGTCACCGAATCGGCGTAGGCGTTCTCGGCCTCGAGGTGGCTGATCACCTCGGGAGACGACTTGTCCCGAAGCCACTCATAGGGATCATTGAACACATCACCGTGGAACTCGCGCCGGCTGTCGACCCGCTTGGCCACAGGCGGCGTCAGATCGTCACTCATGCGGCCGGTCCGATCCAGTTACTGAACTCACACCCCGAGATCCGTTCGTAGGCCTCGATGTAGCGTGCGCGGGTGGCCTCGACGATCTCCGGTGGCAGCGGCGGTGGAGGCGCCTGCCCGGAGCGGTCCCAACCGGACTCCGGGGAGGTCAGCCAGTTACGCACGAACTGCTTGTCGAAACTGGGCTGCACCACACCCGGCTGATACGTGTCAGCGGGCCAGTACCGCGACGAGTCGGGGGTGAAGACCTCGTCGGCCAGCCGCAGGCTGCCGTCGGCGTCGACACCGAACTCGAATTTGGTGTCCGCGATGATGACGCCCTTGGTCAGCGCGTGGTCGGCCGCCTGCTTATAGATCCGCAGCGTCTCATCCCGCAGCTGCTCGGCACGCTCGGCGCCGACGAGGCCGACCACGGCCGCGAAGTCCACGTTCTCGTCATGCTCGCCGATCTCGGCCTTGGTCGCCGGGGTGAAGATCGGTTCGTCGAACCTGCTGGCTTCCCCCAACCCGGTCGGCAGCGCGATGCCGCAGACCTCGCCGGTGCGCTGGTAGTCCAGCAGACCCGACCCGGTGAGGTAGCCGCGCGCGACGCACTCCACCGGCACCATGTCCAGGCTCTTGACCACCAGCGCGCGGCCCAGGACTTCGCCGGGGATGCGCGGATCGTCGGGTGGGCCGGCCAAATGGTTCGGCGCGTCGATGAGGTCGAAGAAGAACACGCTCATCGCGGTGAGGATGCGACCTTTGTCGGGGATCTCCGAGTCCAGGATGAAGTCGTAGGCGGATATCCGGTCCGAGGCCACGAACAGCAGGGTGTCGTCGTCGATGCGGTAGAGCTCGCGGACCTTGCCGCTGGACAGGTGCTGGTAGTCGGACAGGGTCGGTCGCATCGGCCCAGCCTATCGGGATGCCCCACGGCGACGAGCCCGACGTGTTGGGATCACAGTCATGACTTCCCGGTATGTCCCCTACGCCACCCGACCACACCGATTCCTGATGCAGTTCCTCAGCGATGTCGTGGTGATCGGCTGGATCGTCATCTGGGTGCTGGTCGGCGTCGCGGTGCACGCGGCGGTCGCCGCCATCGCGGGAGTCGGCCGGCAGGTCGAGGGCGGCGCCAACGGAATCTCGGAGAACCTCAAGTCCGCCAGCGGCAGCGTCGACGGGGTGCCGTGGATCGGCGACGACCTGAGCAGGCCGCTGAACGCCGCGAGCGAGGCCGCGCTCGATCTGGCCGGCGCGGGCAGCAGCCTCAACAGCACCGCGACGTGGTTGGCCTGGGTGCTGGCGATCGCGGTCGCCGCGACGCCCATCCTCGCGGTCGCAGGGCCGTGGCTGTATCTGCGCATCCGGTTCTTCCGCCGGAAGTGGACGGCCATCGCGCTGGCCGCGACACCGGCCGGTGAGCAGCTGCTGGCGCTGCGTGCGCTGGCGAACCGCCCTCTGCGCAAACTGACCGCGGTGAGCGTCGATCCCGTCGGCGCGTGGCGGCGAGAGGACCCGATCGCCGTGCGCGGCCTGGCCAATCTCGAACTGCGTTCGGCGGGTCTGCGCCGCCGTTCCTGAGCCGCCGAGATCGACACCAGGGCTGTGAGCGAGCGTGGTTCCACAGCCCTGGTGTCGATCTCGGCGCTCACACGGAGAACACGACAGGCAGGTGCCGCATCCCGGTGTGCCGATTGCTGCGCGTCCACTCGACGGGCCCGGACAGGTGCGCCGCCGAGAACCGCGACAGCAGTTCCTCGAACAGCACCCGCAGCTCGAGGCGGGCCAGGTTCGCGCCGAGGCAGTAGTGCACGCCATAGCCGAAACCCAGGTGCGGGTTGGGCTTTCGGGTCACGTCGAACCGCTCGGGGTCGGCGAACACCAACGGATCGCGGTTGGCCGACGCCTCCCAGATCTGCACCTTCTGCCCGGGCTCGATCGCACACCCGCCCAGCGACACCGCCCGGGTCGCGGTGCGCCGCTTCGACGGCGACGGCGACGTCCAGCGCACCATCTCCTCGATCGCAGTGGGCAGCAGCGCGCGGTCCGCACGCACCGCGGCGAACTGATCGGGGTGCTCGATCAGCGCCAGCAGGCCGCCCGCGACGGCGTTTCGGGTGGTCTCGGCACCCGCGCTGAACAGCAGGCTGAAGAACAGGTAGAGCTCCAGGTCGGACAACGCGGGATCCTCGGCGTTGGCCACGACCGAGAGCATGTCGTCGGTCGGCTTGGCCCGTTTGGCCGCGATCAGCTCCTGCCCGTAGGTGTACATCCGGGAACCGGCCTCCTCGGCGGTGAGCTGGCCCAGTGACGCCTTCCGGGAACCGCCGAAGTCGAACTGCGGCTCGATCGCCTGGAACAACCAGTGCCGTTCGGACTCGGGCACTCCCAGGAGGATGCAGATCATCTGCATCGGCAGCTCGGCCGCGACCTCGACCAGGAAGTCCAGCGGCTCGCCGGGCACCACAGCGTCCAGCAGGTTGCGGGCCCGCACCCGCAGGTCGTCCTCGACCCGGGCGATCATCCGCGGTGTCAGCCCGGAGCTGACCAGGCGCCGGACCTCGGCATGCCGCGGATCGTCCATCATGTTGAGCACCTGACCTGCGACCGCCAGATCCTGCAGCAGGGTGCCCCCGAACGGCCGTGTCCCGCCGGTGACCGAGGAGAAGGTCAGCGGATCACGCAACACCGCAAGGGTTTCGGCGTGCGTGGCCACCGACCAGAAGCCCTCGCCGTCCGGAGTGTGCTCCGTGGGTTCGTGCCAGAACACCGGCGCGGTGCGACGGTGCAGATCGAACAGTTCATGGGGGAACCCAGCCGAGAAGTTGTCGAGGTCCGTGAGATCGATGCCCGCGGTCAACATGTCGACTAGAGGATCGCGCCGGGCGTGTACTTCGCGGCCTCGGGATGTTGGCGCACCAACTCCTCGACCTTGGACACCACGGCGTCGACCTGATCCCCGGCCGCACCGGTGAACGCCGACTTGTCCGCCAGCGCGGCGTCCAGGGCGGCGCGATCCAGCGGCAGCCGCGAGTCGGCGGCCAACCGGTCCAGCAGATCGGGCTCGCGGCCCTGCTCGCGCATCGCCAGCGCGACCGCCACGGCGTGCTCCTTGATCACCTCGTGGGCGGTCTCCCGGCCCACGCCCGCACGCACCGCGGCCATCAGGATTCGGGTGGTCGCCAGGAACGGCAGGTACCGGTCCAGCTCGCGTTGGATGACGGCCGGGTAGGCGCCGAACTCGTCGAGGACGGTCAGGAACGTCTCAGTCTGCCCGTCGAGGGCGAAGAAGGCGTCCGGCAGCGCGACGCGGCGCACCACCGAGCAGAACACGTCACCCTCGTTCCACTGCGCGCCGGCCAGTTCGGCGGCCATCGACGCGTAGCCGCGCAGCACCACCTGCAGACCGTTGACCCGCTCGCACGAGCGGGTGTTCATCTTGTGCGGCATGGCCGACGAACCCACCTGGCCGGGCGCGAAACCCTCGGTCACCAGTTCATGGCCGGCCATCAGCCGCACGGTGTGCGCGAACGACGACGGGCCCGCGCCCAGCTGCACGAGCGCCGAGAGCACGTCGTGGTCGAGCGAGCGCGGGTACACCTGGCCGACGCTGTCGAACACCGTCGAGAACCCGAGGAACCCCGCGACCCGGGACTCCAGTTCGGCCAACCGGACCGAGTCCCCGTCGAACAGGTCGAGCATGTCCTGCGCGGTGCCCATCGGGCCCTTGATGCCGCGCAGCGGGTAGCGGTCGAGCAGTTCGCGGACCCGCTGCAGGGCGATCAGGGTCTCCTGCGCGGCAGAGGCGAACCGCTTGCCCAGGGTCGTGGCCTGCGCCGCGACGTTATGGGACCGCCCCGCCATCACCTGATCCCGATAGGTCACCGCGCGGTCGGCCAACCGGGCCACGACGGCGACGCCGTGGGAGAACACCAACTCCAGCGACTGCCGGATCTGCAACTGCTCGACGTTCTCGGTGAGGTCACGGCTGGTCATGCCCTTGTGCACGTGCTCGTGCCCGGCCAGGGCGTTGAACTCCTCGATCCGGGCCTTGACGTCGTGGCGCGTCACCCGCTCGCGCGCCGCGATGGACGCCAGGTCGACGTTCTCGAGCACCCGCTCATAATCGGCGACGACACCGTCGGGAACCGCGATGCCCAGCTCAGCCTGCGCTCGCAGGACAGCCAGCCACAGTCGACGCTCGGCGATGATCTTGGCTTCGGGCGACCAGATGGCGACCATTTCCGCGCTGGCATAGCGCGCCGCCAAGACATTGGGAATGCTCACGAACACACAGCCTATCGGCCCGGTGGTGCACAGTAGACCGATGCACTTCGTCGGACTGGATCTGGCCTGGGGACAGCGCAAGCCCACTGGGATCGCGGTCGTGGACGGCGCGACCGCACGACTGGTCTGTCTGGGCGCCGCCCAGGACGACGCCAGCATCCATGCCGCGCTGCAGCCCTACGTGGCCGGTCCGTGCGTGGTCGCGATGGACGCGCCGCTGATCGTGGTCAACCCGACGGGCCAACGGCCCTGCGAGCGGCAGTTGAACGCGGACTTCGGCCGGTTCCAGGCCGGTGCGCATCCCGCCAACACCAGCAAGCCCGAGTTCGCCGACACCCCACGCGGCGCCCGCATCGCCGCGGACCTCGGCCTCGACATCGACCCCGACTCGACGTCAGACCGGCGCGCCATCGAGGTGTATCCGCATCCGGCGACCATCGCGCTGTTCCGGCTCGGCCGCACCCTCAAGTACAAGGCCAAACCCGGTCGCAGCGTCGCTGCGCTGCGCGCCGAACTGCTGCTTCTGATGGACCACATCGAGCATCTCGCGCGCCGCGATCCGCCGCTGCGGGTCACCGACAACGACCAGTGGGCAGAACTGCGGGAGACGGTCGAGACCGCCGAACGCAAGAGCGACCTGCGCCGCGCCGAGGACCCCGTCGACGCCGTGGTGTGCGCGTACGTCGCCATGTACGCAACCCTGCGACCCGAGGACGTGACGACCTACGGCGACGGACAGACCGGTTACATCGTCACCCCGACGCTTCCGCCCGACCTCGAACCCGCCCCGCGCGAGGCCACACCCCCAGCCGTTCTCGACGCCATCGCCGAGTACGCGCAGCGGGTCCCCGCGCTCAAGGACACCACGCAGCGCTACCTCGAACACGTCTCCACCCTCATCGATGACGCCGGCATCAACTACGTCAGCGTCACGGGACGGACCAAGACCGTCGCGTCGTTCGCCGCCAAGGCTGAGCGCAGCATCGACGGCCATCGCCTCTACACCGATCCGCTGTCCGAGATCACCGATCAGGTCGGGCTGCGGGTCATCACCTACCTGCGCGACGACGTGACGGCCGTGGCCAACCTCCTCGGTGAGGAGATGCGGATGCTCGACGATCGCGATATGGGCCTCGAGACCGCCAGCGAGGGGCGCTGGGGATACGCGAGCCGACATCTGCTCGTCGCACTTGAGGGTGAGCAGCAGCCGGCCTCGGTGCAGGTGCGCACAATCCTGCAGCACGCGTGGGCGCAGTTCGAGCACGACGTCCGCTACAAGGGATCCATCCCCGAAGAGGACGCCCCCGACCTCGACCGCCGGTTCACCCTCGCCGCCGGTCTGCTGGAACTGGCCGACCGCGAGTTCTCGGCCATTCGGGAGCGGTTACGCGCCGCACCTCCCGCCGAACGTGCCGAGGAGCCGACCAGCGATCCGCGCATCCCGACCGCGGTGCTCGCGACCCACCTGGGCAACAGGTTCCCCGACGCCGGTTGGTCTCGCACCGACCACTACGCCTGGATCTCGGGTCTGCTGGTGGAACTTGGAGTCTCCTCACTCGACGACCTCGAGTCGGCGCTGGCCGACGTCGACAGCCCCGCGGTCAACACGGCACTGGCCTACCGGTATCCCGCCGGCGCGGTCCGGCGCCTCGACGACGTGCTGCTCGCGGCGTTCGGCAGCCGCTACCTCGAACTTGCCGGCAACACCCATCGTGTCGCGCGGCTTGAGGCCAGGCTCGAGCGACTGCGCGAGGCCGGCTTGACGCGGTAGGCCGTCAGTCCGGCGCGTCCCCGAGATGGGTCGGGTCGGTGATGCCGGTGGATCTGATGCCGAGCTGCCGGTTGATCGCCATGGTCAGGAGGAACAGTGCGATTCCGATCGCGACCAACACCGCGGCCAGGATGTACTGCTGCGCAGGGCGTCCCGACAGGGGCGTCACCAGATACAGCGACGTCAGGAAGCCGACGATCGGCAGCACTGTGGGTGTGGTGAAGTGCCCCCCGACCGCCTTCACATCCCGGCGCAGCACCAGCACCGCGATGTTGACCATCGCGAACACCGCAAGCAGCAGCAGCGACGTGGTTCCGCCCAACACCGAGATCGCATTGCTGTTGGCGAAAGCGGTGACGTAGAAGATCAATCCGAACGCGATGAGCGTGGTGAAGATGATGGCCGCCCACGGTGAGCGCCGCGTCGGATGCACCACGCCGAGCGCGGCGGGCAGCACGTGCTGGCGCGACATACCGTAGATCAGGCGGCTGGCCATGAGCATGTTGATCAGTGCGGTGTTGGCGACGGCGAACATTGAGATGAACGGCAGGATGGTCTCGATCGGCAGCCCCGGCGCTCCGGCCTTGACCACCTCCACCAGGGGCGTGTCACTGGCCTCCAGCGTGCCGACCGGCACCAGCGCCACTGCGACGACCGCCACCAGCACGTAGACGAAACCCGCGATCCCCAAACCGCTCAGCAGTACTTTGGGGAAGATCTTGACGGGGTCCTTGGTCTCCTCGGCCATGTTGACCGAGTCCTCGAAGCCGACCATCGCAAAGAACGCCAGGGACGTCGCGGTGGTCACCGCGACGAACACGTTCTTGTCCGTCGCGGTCTCGAAGGCGACGACCCGCGAGAAGTCGACGTCCGCGCCACCGCCGGTGAACGCCCACAACCCGACGAAGATCACCAGGAGCAGACCGGTGATCTCGACGACCGTCAGCAACACGTTGAGCCGCACGCTCTCGCCCACACCGCGGAAGTTCACGATCGCCAGCAGCGCCATGAACAGCAGCGCCACGATGACGACACCCGTTTTGCCCCAGTCGAACTCGAAGGCCACGAAGAAGTTCGCGGCGAAGAACCTCGACGCGGTGGACGCCGAGGTGATGCCCGAGCACATCACGATGAACGCCACCAGGAAGGTCACGAACTGCACCCCGAACGCCTTGTGCGCATACAGCGCCGCGCCCGCGGCCTGAGGGTATTTGGTGACCAGTTCGAGGTAGCTGAAGGCCGTGATGGTGGCGATCAGGAACGCCACCAGGAAGGGCAGCCACGCGGCCCCGCCGACTTCGGCGGCCACATCGCCGGTCAGTGCGTAGACACCGGTGCCGAGGATGTCCCCGACCACGAACAGCAACAGCAGGCCCGGACCCATGACCCGCTTGAGCGCAGGCTGCTCGGTCACTGTCTCGGGCTTCGTCATGCTGCCTCCCTCAGGCTCTGCGGTGACTCCATCATCTGCCTCACGCGCTCGAGATGCCGACTCAATGCCCGAACCGGCGAGTCGCCAGCAACCCGTGCCGTACGCGGGTCACACCGGCAGCGCGCGCCTCTCGTAAGGCGCCAACGCGTCAATGACGTCGATGAGGGTGGCCCGCGCGGTGTCCTGCGGCGAACTGGAGTCGTCGATGAGCGCGGACACCACGGCGCCGTCGACCGCGCACACCAGTGCGGAGATCAGTTCGGGCCGCGCCGAACGTCCGGACCGCTCGACAGCCTCGCCCACGGCCTCGGTCCGCTGCTGCAGCATCCTGCGCTGGATGTCACGAAGGGCGGGTTGGCGCGCACACGCGATGTAGCGCTCGTAGCGGGAGATCAGCTGTTCGTAGGCGACGGTGTCGACACCCTCGTGGTCGACCAGCAGTTCGACGAGCACGTCAGCCGTCGTCTCGGCACCGCGGCGCCGTTTCGACAACCCAGCCACGCGCGCCCGCAGTTGCGCAGCCTCCCGCATACCGATGAACTCGACTGCCGCGGCGATCAGGTCGTCCAGCGAGGAGAAGTAGTAGGTGGTCGATGCGAGCGGCAGGCCCGCACGCCGGGCCACGGCGCGGTGCCGGACTGCTTCGAATCCCCCTTCGGACAGCAGATCGGCGGCGGCGCTGACCAAAGCGCACCGCCGACGTTCTCCTTTCGGAGTCACCGCTGCCGTCACAATGAGCATGCTGCCAGTCACCAGGGCACACTGGGCGTTTTCGGGCAAACCCCTGCGCGATGGCAGTATGGCCGGTATGGCAGACCTCAGCCGCCGCGCCGTCCTGCGTCTCGCGATGGGGGCGGCCGCCGGCGCGGCGGGCGCCTATGCCGCATCCGGCGTTCTGAGCACACAGCCCTCCACCGCCACTCCTGTTGCACCACCAGCCCCTTTGGCCCCAGTGACACCGCTGAGTCCGCCTTCGGCGGCGCCCACGATGAGCACCGGATCGTTCGTGTCCGCCGCCCGCGGCGGTGTCGCCACCAACTGGGCCATTGCGCGGCCGCCCGGCCAAACCTCCGCGCTTCGCCCGGTGATCGCGCTGCATGGCAAAGGCAGCGACGCCGCCGCGGTGATGGCCGGCGGAGTCGAGCAGGGCTTGGCCCAGGCCGTCGAAGCGGGCCTGCCGCCGTTCGCCGTGGTCGCCGTTGACGGGGGCGGAAGCTACTGGCACAGGCGGGCATCGGGTGAGGATTCGGGCGCGATGGTGCTCGACGAACTGCTCCCCATGCTGGATTCCCAGGGCCTGGACACGTCGCGGGTCGCGTTTCTGGGCTGGTCGATGGGCGGCTACGGCGCCCTGCTGCTCGGCGGCCGGTTGGGCCCGGCCCGCACGGCCGCGATTGTGGCCGTCAGTCCGGCACTGTGGCTGTCGTCCGGGGCCTCCGCCCCGGGCGCGTTCGACGGCCCCGAGGACTTCGCCGCAAACAACGTGTTCGGCATGCCCGCGTTGAACTCGATTCCGATCCGGATCGACTGCGGCACCAGCGATCCCTTCTACGGCGCGACGCAGGAGTTCATCGGCCAGTTGGCCACCCCGCCTGCGGGCGGGTTCTCCCCCGGCGGGCACGACGGGGGATTCTGGAGCGCTCAACTGCCCGGCGAACTGACCTGGCTCGCGCCACTGCTCACCGCCTGATTCACCCGTTCACTTCGCCGAACTCGGCCTCGCCCTGACCGCATCCTCAGTATCGTGGTGTCTACCGTATGCCTATCGGGAGGATGCCAGTGAACAAGGACGACATGATTCTGATCAGCGTGGATGATCACATCATTGAGCCGCCGGACATGTTCAAGAATCATCTGCCGGCCAGGTATGTCGATGAGGCGCCGCGGTTGGTGCACAACGCCGATGGGTCCGACACCTGGCAGTTCCGGGATGTGGTGATTCCGAATGTGGCGTTGAATGCGGTGGCGGGCCGGCCGAAGGAGGAGTACGGGCTGGAGCCGCAGGGTCTCGATGAGATCCGCCCGGGTTGTTATGACCCGGCCGAGCGGGTCAAGGACATGAGTGCCGGTGGGGTTCTTGCCACGATGAACTTCCCGTCGTTTCCCGGGTTCGCCGCGCGGTTGTTCGCCACCGAGGATGCGGAGTTCTCGTTGGCGTTGGTGCAGGCCTACAACGACTGGCACATCGACGAGTGGTGCGGCAGTCATCCGGGGCGGTTCATTCCGATGGCGATCCCGGCGATCTGGGATCCGCAGTTGTGTGCCGATGAGGTGCGCCGGGTCAACAAGAAGGGCGTGCATTCGCTGACCTTCACCGAGAACCCGTCGACCCTGGGGTATCCGTCGTTTCATGATCTGGAGTACTGGCGGCCGTTGTGGGAGGCGCTGGTGGAGACCGACACGGTGATGAATGTGCACATCGGGTCCTCGGGCAAGTTGGCGATCACCGCTCCGGATGCGCCGATGGACGTGATGATCACGCTGCAGCCGATGAACATCGTCCAGGCCGCCGCCGATCTGTTGTGGTCAGCGCCGATCAAGGAGTTCCCGGATCTCAAGATCGCGTTGAGTGAGGGTGGGACGGGCTGGATTCCGTATTTCCTGGATCGGGTGGACCGCACCTATGAGATGCATTCGACGTGGACCCATCAGGACTTCGGGGGGAAGTTGCCCTCGGAGGTGTTCCGGGAGCATTTCATGACCTGTTTCATCTCTGATCCGGTCGGGGTGAAGAACCGGCATCTGATCGGAGTGGACAACATCTGCTGGGAGATGGACTACCCGCACTCGGATTCGATGTGGCCCGGCGCCCCCGAGGAGCTCATGGCGGTGTTCGACACCTATGACGTCACCGATGACGAGATCAACAAGATCACCCACGAGAACGCCATGCGGCTCTACCACTTCGACCCGTTCACCCACATCCCCAAAGACCAGGCCACCGTCGGGGCATTGAGGAAGGCCGCGGAGGGGCACGATGTGTCCATCCGCGCCCTCTCCCATCACGAGAGTCGCGGTGACAAGCACAGTCTCGATGCGCTCACCGCGGCGGCGAAGGCCAACTCGGCCCCGCGCTGACGCTCAGACGACAAGGCGGCCAACCCAACCGGGTTGGCCGCCTTTGGGTCAGGAGAGCTCGTAGCGGATCGGCAGGTGCTTGAGGCCGCCGACGAACGTCGTCGCCATGTGCTGCGGTGCACCGGCGAGTTCCACCGACTTCAACCGCGGCAGGAGCTCGGAGAAGAAGCTGTTGACCTCGAGCCGAGCCAGCGCCGCACCCAGACAGAAATGCACGCCGTACCCAAACGCGATGTGCTTGTTGGGGTCTCGGCCGATGTCGAACCTGAACGGTTCGTCAAAGACGTCCTCGTCCCGGTTGCCCGACACGTAGGACAGCAGCACCGACTCGCCCTTGGCGATGCGCACACCACGAATCTCGTAGTCCTGCTGCGCCGTGCGCATGAACTCCTTGACCGGCGTGGACCAGCGGATCATCTCTTCGACCGCCAACGGCATCAAGCTGGGGTCGGCCTGCAGCCTGGCCAACTGGTCGGGGTTCTCCAGCAGGGCCAGCATGCCCCCGCCGATGGCGGCGCTGGTGGTGTCATGTCCCGCGGCAGCAACGATCAGGTAGTAGGACACCGTGTCGATGTCGGACAGCGGCTCACCGTTGATAGTGGCGTTCGCAATCGTCGACGCCAGGTCGTCGGTCGGGTTGGCGCGCCGTGATGCGGTCAGTTCGGTGAAGTACTGGAACATCTCCAGCAGCGACACCATCTGTTCTTCCTTGGTTTCGCCGCGCTGGTACTCGTCGTCGTCATTGCCGAACAACTCCTGCGTCCACTTCAACATCGACTTGAAGTCCTGCTCGGGCACCCCGAGCAGGGTCATGATCATGTACAGGGGGTAGTTCGCCGCGACCTGCTGCGCGAAGTCACATTCCGGGCCAGCCTCGGCCATCTGGTCGACGAACCGCTTGGCCAACTCGTCGGCGCGGTCCTTCAACGCACGCATGGCCTTGGGCCGAAACCAGTTCGCCCCGATCGCCCGCAGATCGCGATGCAGCGGATCGTCGGTATGGATCAGCGTGCGGACGCCGACGGCGGCCTGCTGTTCATCGCCCTCCCGGGTGACCAGCACCGGGCGGGGCGAGTTGGTGAAGATGTCGTTGGCCCGCTCGATCTCCATGATGTCGGCGTGCTTGGTGACGGCCCAGAACGGCGCATAGTTGTCCACCTCGACCCACGACACCGGTGCCGTGGCCCGAAGCTGTGCCAGACCCGCATGCAGCCTGGCCTCGTCGGTGTAGGCCTTCGGGTCGGCCAGCATCGCCCCTGGGGACTCGACCACCGGATTGCTCATCGCTGCTCCCGCCTCGTCACGGTGACACCGGCCACTGTTCGAAGTCACAGTAGCAGTTCCCGTAATGACTTCGGTATCGGGACCTCAGGTCTGCTGAGCCTCGTCGAGCACGCCTGTCGCGGCCTCCGCGCGCTCCGCATAGGCCCTGCGCGCGGTCGCGTCGAAATCCAGGAACAGCCGATCCGAACCCATGCTGCGGTTCAGCCAGCGACGCCCTCGAGGGCCGAGCAACGACAGCGCAGGTGAGATGAACCGCATCGGATACGGCACGGCCACATGCGTCTTCGGCCTGTCCAGGACGCGGGCGACGGCCTTGGCGATCACCTCCGGAGCGACTGGCCTGCTCGCCCCAGTCCCTTTGGTGCCCGCGATCAGGTCGGTTCGCGTGAACGGCGGCATGACGACGCTGACCTGTACGCCCTGCGGAGCGAACTCGTCGGCCATCGCGGTCGACAAACCCACGACCGCGAACTTGGTGCCCGCATAGACGACCTGGCCGGGAACCGGGACGACACCGGCCAACGACGCGATGTTGACGATGTGGCCACTTCCGCGCGCGGTCATCTCGGGCAGCACCAACCTGCTGCCGTTGAGCACGCCGTAGAAGTTCACCTCGATCGCGGCGCGAATCGCCCGCTCCGACTGGCCGAGGAACGCGCCAACCGGCATCACTCCGGCGTTGTTCACCAGCACGTCGACTCGGCCGTCCCCGTCCCGGCGGGCCGCATCGAGGAAGCCCGCGAACGACTCGGGGTCGGTGACGTCGAGTGCGTGGCCCGTGACCGGCCCGGAAAGGCCGGCGACTGCCCCACGCAGGGCGGCGACGTCGCGGTCTCCGATCACCACCCGCGCACCACGCGCCAGCATGGCCTTGGCGGTCGCGTACCCGATACCGCGGGCCGCTCCGGTGATGGCGATCGTCTTACCGCTGATCCTGTCCACCATGTCACTTCTCCTGTCAGCGGGCGGTGCGCACCTCGTCGAGCACCGTGGCGATCACGGGTTCCGGTGTGCCCGAGGGAAATCCGGGAAGCACGCGGTCGATCACGCCGGCGCACCGCTTGGCCAGGGCCGCCGCGACCTCGTCGACGGGGGCCATCACCGCGAACGCGCCCAGAATCTCGTCGTCGATGAGCGCGGACATCGCATCCCATTCGCCCTCGAGGGACAGCCGGCGCAATTCGGGCTGAAGCTCACCCCACCCGTGCAGGTCGAGTACGCGGCGATACGCCGGCGTCGACGCATAGAACGCGATCTGCTTACGGAACGCCGCCGCGGAGGTCGACATCTCGTCCTCGTCGCGTCCCGTCACCACGAACACCGGACTCGAGACCTCGATGTCGACACGGTCCCTCGACTCCCGCGCGAGCCCGCGTTGAAGGGCGGGAATGGTGACCTCGTCGAGGTAGCGCCGCGTCGTGAAGGCGTGCACCAGCAGGCCGTCGGCGGTGCGCCCACACATCTCGGTCATCGCCTCGCCCACGGCCGCGACGAACACCTTGGGATCCGGAAAGTCCGACGGTTCCGGGGTGAACATCGGCGTCATGAGCTTGTGGGTGTAGAACTCCCCGTCGAAGCTCAGCCTGTCGCCGGTGTGCCAGCACCGCCAGATCTCCCGCAGCGCCGCGATGAACTCCGCCATGCGCCGCACCGGATGACTCCACGGCATCGAGAACCGTTTCTCGATGTGCGGCTGAATCTGCGTGCCCAGGCCCAGGATGAACCGGCCCTGTGAATACGACTGCAGGTCCCAGGCGGACTGCGCCACCGTCATCGGGGTGCGGGCGAACGCCACCGCGATGCTGGTGCCCAACTCGATCGACGTCGTGTACTCCGCAGCCAACAGCATCGACAGGAACGGATCGTGGTTGATCTCGCCCGTCCAGCAGCCGTCATAGCCGGCCTCTTCGTGCGCTCGGGCCGAGGCGCCTGCGCCGTCCAACCGGCCGGGGATACCACGGTCGATCTTCAACGTCCCGACCATGCCGGTGAAGCTACAGTAAGTGATTCGGTATGGTCAACGCTTCTGCGGTGAGCGTTAGGATCATGCCGTCGACCACCCGAGGAGACGTATGGCAGACGCGGAACGGCCCGACTGGATTGGCACGCTGGCCGATCTGAAACTCCGTCGCGAACGCTCCTACGCCATGGGCGGTCCCGAACGCCTGGCCAAGCATCGCGGCGCGGGCAGACTCGACGCCCGCGCCCGCATCGACGCCCTTCTCGACCCGGGCAGTTTCCGCGAGATCGGAACCCTCGTCGGGGGCGACGTCCCGGCGGACGGCATCGTCACAGGGTCCGGGGAGATCGACGGAACACCTGTGATGGTCGGTGCCGAGGACTTCACGACGATGGCGGGCACCATCGGCACGGGCAGCAACTCGAAACGGCACCGAATCGCCGAACTGGCGCTGCGCAACCGCATTCCGCTGGTGATGCTGCTGGAGGGGGCCGGGTTCCGTCCCGGCAAGCATGGGGGCGGACGCGCACCCATCGACCTGATCGCCCAGGCGCGCTGTTCGGGCATAGTCCCGACGGTCGCGGCCGTCATGGGTCCGTCGGCGGGTCACGGCGCACTCGTGGCGCCGGTGTGTGACTTCCGCATCATGACTGCGGGAGCGGCCATCTTCACCGCAGGCCCGCCCGTGGTGAAAGAGTCCACCGGAGAGGACATTTCAAAGGAGGACCTCGGTGGCCCCGACGTGGCCATATCCAGCGGTGTCATCCACAATCTCGCTCCCGACGACGAGGCCGCGCTGGCCGACATCCGGCGCTATCTGTCCTATTTCCCACCGACCTCGTGGAGTTATCCGCCGACACGGCCCGCCGATGCGTCGACTCGACCGCGGCCCACACCCGAACTGCTCGACATCATTCCGCGTGACAACCGCCGCGTCTATGACATCCGCAAGGTGATCGACGTGGTGTTCGACGCCCCCGACTGGTTCGAGGTGCAGCCTGGATTCGGTCGTGGAATCGTCTGCGCCCTGGCCCATCTCGGCGGCCATCCAGTGGCCGTGGTCGCCAATCAGCCGATGGTGATGGCTGGGTCCATCGACGCCGACGCCGCCGACAAGGCCGCGCACTTCATCATGGTCGCGGACTCCTTCCACCTGCCGATCGTCTTCCTGTCCGACAATCCCGGCATGCTCCCGGGCAGCAGGTCCGAACGAAGCGGCGTGCTGCGCGCGGGCGCACGCATGTTCGCGGCGCAGACCATGGCCACCACGCTCAAACTCCACCTCACGCTGCGCAAGGCCTACGGGTTCGGCTCGATGGTGATGTCGCTGTTGGGTTTCGACGATCAGGTGGCCACGTTCGGCTACCCGGGCTCGACCCTGGGCGCCATGAGCGCGGCGGCGCTGACCCGGGCGGCCAAGGTGGACGCTGAGGCGTCGGAGAAGCTGCACGAGGCCGAGACACAGGCGTCGTTCCGGTCCGCCGCGAAGCTCAGTTTCGATGAACTCATCGATCCCCGCGAGACCCGAGACGCCCTCTTGACAACGCTGGTGCGGGCCATGCACAGCCGGGCCGTGCCCGCGGAACCTGTGACGCGCACCGCGATCCTGCCCTGAATCGAGGCGTTCGGCGAGGCGCCGCATCTGACCCCGGCGAGGCGCCGCATCTGACCCCGGCGACGGGCCGTGTCTGTACGGTGACACCGCCGTCTTCGGCGTACAAAACCGGACGCTCGTGGGCCCTTTCAGGCCCGTCGGAAGCGCTCGACGGACTCCACCGCCTCGCCCACCGCCCCAGCGGCGGCCAACGCGCGCGCCTTGAACGCCCGCGCCGCGGCGCTCAGTTCGAGGGCGACGCCGTCGATCGAAGGCACGGAATCCCAGAACATCACCGGAACCCGGCCGGCTTCCAGGACGGCCTCGACGAAGGCGCCAACCCTCCCGTCGTCCGCGTGCGTCGCCGCAGACACGATCACCACATCGGGCGGCGCACTCGCCGTGACATCTGCCAGGTCATCCAGTCGTGCAAGCTGTCCGCCCAGAATCCGCACTGGATGCACGTCCTCGTCGTCGACGAAAACGGCGACATCCCAACCTGACAGCGACCTGTCGAAGGCAGAACCCCCGGCAGCCCGCACGGCCTCCGCGACCGAAGCCGCCACCACGGCGACGCGATACCTGCGGGCCTGCCTGCTCGGCGCCACATCAGCGAGAAGCTCGTCGACCCGCTGGACTGGTCCGCGCGTCAGTTGGCGCGCCTGCTGAACACCCATCGGCCCCACCTTCGCCTCGCTACTGTTGCGGCAACAGTAACAGCTACAAGTGACGCGCTCAATGCGGGAACTTCGGCCCGCACCGACGACGTGTCCGGGGTGCGAAACTGCAGGCGATCTGACGAGATTCCCGGCAGTTCCGCACGCTCACGTCACTCGCCGGCGCGATACGCCGCCACGATGGGTTCCAGTTCGTCGGGTGTGGCGCCGTGCATGATGACCGCGTCGGCGCCGTAGTCGAATTCCTTGCGCACCCGCTCGGCGCACTGCTGCGGGCTGCCGGTGGCCGCGATCTCCAACCACTCGTCGGGCAGCAGTGTCGCGATGTGCTCGATCTGCTCGGCGGACGCCTTGTGGTCGATGCCTCCGGGGATGGAGGTCACCACCGAGTCGGCCCGGAAGCGCTCCAGCACAGCCGGATCCCAATTGTTGGTCGACACCAGCAGGTCGCCGTATCCCTGCAGATAGGTGGCCAGGCGGGCGACGGTCTTCTTCAGCCGAAGCTCCTCGGGCAGGTGGTCACCGACGGTGGCGAAGCAGGACCAGACCTTCACCGAATCGGGGTCGCGGCCAGCCTGCTCGGCGGCCTCCTTGACGGTCTTGACACACCGCTGCAGCGTTTCGGGAGTGAAGTAGGTGTGCAGGATGACGTCGTCGAAGGCCCGGCCGCCGAGCTTGAGGGTTTCGGGACCGAAGGCCACCAACGCCAACCGGATGTCCTCGTTGAAGTCGGGATCCAGGAACAGCACCGGGTACTTCCCGATGGGCCCGTCGTGGTTGAAGATCAGCTCGCCGTGCCACAGGCGCCGCATCACCTGCGCGAAGTCCTCCATCTGCGCGGTGGTCACCGCCGAGATGCCGAACGCCTTGTACATCGCGCCAACCCCACGCCCGATCCCCAGGGTGAAACGCCCTCGCGAAAGCCGGTGCATGGTGGTCGCCCATGATCCGGTGATCAGCGGGTGCCGGGTGTTGTGGTTGGTCGCGGCGGTGGCGATCTGCATACGCGATGTGACGGCACACGCCGCGCCGGTCAACGACGAGGCCTCCTTGACGTTCCAGCGCTCCGAGATGAATGCTGTGCCGAAGCCCAGTTCTTCACCCCGGCGTGCCTCGTCCATGAGCGTCGCGGGCCCCTCTCCGCCGGCACCGGCCAGCAGGTAGTAGCCCAACTCATCGAGCACTCGATCGGTCATCGTCAGATCCTCTCCACGCACTTCGTCAGTCCCCCTACGGCATTCAACGGCACTCCGGGGCTCCAGTTGTCAGGAACCCGGTGTCAGCTCCAGACTCCCTGGCCGTAACCGCAGTTCCACACCTCGGTGATCCGCCCGTCGACCACCTTGAACACCTCGATACTGGCGATCTTGAACTCGGAACCGTCCTTGGCGCGGATCGTCGAGTCGTAGATGATCGCGACGTGCTGTCCGTCCTCGTCGGCGATCACGGTGTTCAGTACGAACGTGAGACTCTCGAACTGCTCCCACATGTCCTCGACCCGCTTACGGGCATCGGCGCGAGTCAGCGTGTGCGACTCCCCGACCTCATGGCGGACCATGGTGTCGGCGATGATCTCGTCCACCAGGTCATAGCGCTGGTTGTTCCACAGTTCGAGGTTGTACAACTCCACCACTTCGCGCGCAGTCCTCATTCGAACCACCCCTGGCTCGCCACGTCGCGGAGGAACGCCTCGGTCACGGCCTGCACTCGACCCGAGAACAGGTGCCCCACGTGACCGCCGTCGTGCCAGTGCAACCTGCCACCCCAGCGCTCATGCATCGCCAATGCCGGTGCACGCATGGCCATCTGGTCGTTCCAGGCTCCGACGATCAACCGGTGCTCCGGCGGCACCAGCGGCGGGTTGGCCAGCGGGTCGATCACCGCGGTCAGCGCAGCCACCTCCGCCGAGGCCAACACCGCGCTGACGGCGTCGGCCGCCCCGCCCCAGCGATGCAGATGGTTGGCGATCATGCCGTTGAGTCCCAGGATCGGTGTGTACAGCGCGACCCCGTCAAGTCCAGGCTCCAGTGCCGCGACCAGTGCGGTCACCCCACTGCCCAGCGACAGCCCCGACAGCACGGTCGTGCTGGCCTGCGGTTGCACCCATCCGACCACGGCCCGCACCTCAGAGACCGCGCGCATCATGCCCGCGACGTTGGACACCGGATCGGTGTCGGGGTAGGTCGGGAACCATCGACGCCTGACGCCGTGTCCGGGCTGGATCGGCATCGCGATGTTGTAGCCCAGGCGGTGATGAATCCGGCCGATCCGGGCCACCACGAAGTCGGACAGCCCGCCCTGCCCGGCACCGTGCACCCAGATCAGCCAGGGCCGAGGTCCGCCGCGATGCCGCACGACGTTGCACACCGCGGGGGCGGGGGCGCCGTACTGCGACAGGCAGTCCGGCAGCCGAGGGTCGTGCTCGTAGGTGATCTCCTCGAAGGCGAGCTGTCCCGCGAGTCGCCGTCGACTCTTCTTGACCTGCAACCGATCCGGAGCGGGATAGGCCTCCGCGACAGAAAGCCCGGACAACGTCTCGGCCACCGCCGCGTAGCCACTGGCCTCGCTGTGCAACGCCGGAGGCGACGCGGTCAACGTCATGCCGGTGACCACCAACTCGTCGAGTGCCACCTCGCCCAGTTGGCGGAGGCCGCGCGGGGACCAGGCCGACCAGTCACCGTCTCCGGCGAGCGCGCCCACCGAGCGCGGCAGCACCCCGGACAGTTCCCGCGCGATCTGCCGGACCCGCTCCTGAGGCCGCATCCCGGTCACACTCACGCCAGCACGAAGCCCGGGTAGCCGGTCGCCGCGATCTCGTCGCATCGACGACGGTACTCGGGAATGCCTGCGGTGTAGGCCATGTACCGGCGCTTCTTACCGGGCACGTTGGCACCGTTGTACCAGGAGTTGCAGCTCGGGTGCGCCAGCACCGTGGGCTCCACCAATGACGTGGTGTGCTCGATCCACTCGCGCTGCGCGTCCAAGGTGGCCTCCATGGTGCGGTAGCCACCTGCCAGCAGATGGCCGATGGTGTCGCCGATCCACTCCACGTGCTGCTCGAGCGCGGCGATGAAATTGGTCGCGGCCGAGGGACTTCCGGGCGCCTGGACGATGAACAGATTGGGGAACCCGGCCACCTGCAGGCCCAGATACGACGCCGGCCCCTCGGCGTTCCAGACCTCGCGCAACGTCCTGCCGTCGCGCCCCTTGACGTCGATGCGGCTCAGCGCGCCGGTCATGGCGTCGAAACCGGTGGCGTAGATGATGACGTCCAGGTCGTGGTGGCCCTGTTCGGTGGTGATCCCGGTGGGCGTGATCTCGCGGATCGGACCTCGGCGCAGATCCACCAACGTGACGTTGTCACGGTTGAACGTCTCGTAGTAGCCCTGGTCGATGATCGGCCGCTTACAGCCGAACGGGTGACTGGGCACCAGCGCCGCGGCGGTGTCGGGATCCTTGACGATCCGGGCCACGGCCTCGCCGTACAGTGTGGCCGCCATCCGATTGGCCTCGATGTCGAAGAAGATGTCGCCCCAGTTCAGCGCCCCCATGACGCCTCGTTCGTCGATCGCCCGCAGCTGGTCCGCCCGCGATGCCGACTTGATCGGCGGCTGGACCAGCATGTCCAACAGCAGGGAGAAGGCACTCAACCGCGCCGCCCCGACGGGATGCTCCCGCTGGGCGGCGCGGATCTCGGGGTATGCGGCCTTCAGTTCGGCGAGTTCCGCCGAATCCAGGCTGCGCACGTCCCACGGCAGGGTGAAGGCCGCCGAGCGCTGGAAGACCGTGAGGTGTCCGGCTTCCCGTGCGACGACGGGAATCAACTGCACCCCGGTGGAGCCGGTGCCGATCACCCCAACCCGCTTGCCGGTCAACGGATGACCGGACTTCGGCCAGCAGCTGGTGTACAGCGAGGCGCCTTCAAAGCTGTCCATACCGGGGATGTCGGGTTCGAGCGGGACCGACAGGATTCCAGTGGCGGCCACCACGAATGAGGCGACGAACCGCTCACCCGTGTCGGTGCTCAGCGTCCAGGCCGCGTCGTCCGCGTCGAACGTCATGGCCGTGACCCGGGTGTTGAACCGGATGTCGCGCCGCAGGTCGAGCCTGTCCGCGACGAAGTTCAGGTAGGCCTCGATCTCCGGCTGAGCCGGCATGGTCTCGGACCAGTCCCACTCCTGCTGAATCTCGTCGGAGAAGCTGTAGGAGTACTCGATGCTCTCGATGTCGCATCGCGCACCGGGGTACCTGTTGAACAACCACGTGCCCCCCACACCCTCGGCCGCCTCAAGCGCCAGCACCGAGATCCCCAGTTCCCGCAGGCGGTGCAGCATGTACAGCCCGGAGAACCCGGCGCCCATCACGATCGCGTCATATCGGATGTCGCTCATGCGGGACGCCTCCTTGTGCGCGATCAGTGGCCGACGGTCGAGAACCCGCCGGTTCATCATCCCGCCCGAAACCGCTACTGTAATGTATTCCATAACGTTGTGAGGCGAGAAAGGGCGGCAAAGATGAAGGTGCCGTTCACCTGGAAAGTCACCGGGTGGTTCATGATCGGCTGGTCGGCGGAGTTCGAGGTCGGAGCCGTCAAGGCGCTCAAGTACTTCGGTGAGGACCTGGCCGCCTATCGCGACGAGTCCGGCCAGTTGCACGTCCTCGAAGCGCACTGCAAGCATCTGGGCGCCCACATCGGACACGGCGGCAAGGTCGTCGGCGACTGCATCGAATGCCCGTTCCACGGGTGGCGCTGGGGCCCGGAGGGCAACAACACCTACATCCCGTACCAGCCCGACCGGCCGAATCGCGGACTGCACCTCCGGTCCTACCCGGTGCAGGAGCAGTACGGCTGCATCTTCATGTGGTACCAGCCGGACGGCAAGCCCCCGCAGTGGGAACTACCGGACATCTTCTTGAAGTTCCCCCAGTTCGAGACGGACCCGAACGCCTACTACCGCCCTTATCCCGAGTTCTCCAGCCGCGCCGACGGCATCCACGTGCATCCACAGATCGTGGCCGAGAACGGCCCGGACAGTTCACATTTCCGGTACGTGCATGGAGCGTCCGTCACCCCGGTGTGCCTGCACTGGGAGCACGTCGACGAGGAGTGGCGGTTCCTCACCGGCTGGCCCGACGCCCGGCACCCCGGCACGGACAGGATGGCGCTCAAGATCCACAGCCACTTCAGCGGTCTGGGCTTCGCGATGAGTGCTTTCGAGGGCTCGTCGAACCATCGGCTGATCTTCGCGTGCACCCCCGTCGACGACGAGGTGTCGGACATGTTCTATTCGATCTGGTGGCCGAAGGTTCCCGGCGAGACCTCCGACATCCCACCGGCCGAGGTGCGGGCGAAGGTCGAGCGTCAGTTCCTCAAGACGGTGTGGGAGGACGTCGACATCTGGGAGCACCAGAAGTACGTCGAGAACCCGCCGCTGGCCAAGATCGACGCGAAACCCTATATGGCCATGCGCAAGTGGGCTCAGAGGTTCTACGAGGTGCCGCCCGTCGAGGCCGTGCGCGCGTGAGCCCAGCGGTGAGCCGCCCGACGCTGGCCGAACTCGTCGCGCCCGCCCACACCGCCGTCGTCACCCAGGAACTGCAGGGTGCGGTGGTGGGGCCTCGGGCCGGTCTGGCCGCGCTCGCCGAGGAGGCCCGCCGCGAGGCACTCCCGAACATCACTCGCCTGCTGCCCGCAGCCCGCACCGCTGGCGTCGACGTGGTGCACTGCCTGGTGCAGAGACGCCCCGACGGCCGGGGATCGAACCACAACGCCCGTCTGTTCTCCGTCGGACAGCGCGACGTGGACATCACCCCGGGCAGTGAGGGCGCGCGCCTGTTGCCCGAATTCGGTCCGGAGCCAGACGATCTGGTGCTGCGCCGCTGGCATGGTCTGGGCCCGATGGGCGGCACCGACCTCGACTCGGTGCTGCGCAACCTCGGCGTGCAGACGATCGTCGCAGTCGGCGTCTCACTGAACGTCGCGATCCCCAACCTCGTGTTCGACGCCGTCAACGCGGGATACCGCGTGGTGCTGCCGCGGGACGCGGTCGCAGGAATCCCGAGCGACTACGCCCGCGCGATGATCGATAACACGCTGTCGCTGCTGACGACTGTGACCACCACCGATGAGCTGATCCAGACCTGGCAGGAGTGTTGATGCAATTCACCGTCCCCGCAGTGGCCGACGCCATCGCCGCGGCCCTCCCCGACCGCACCCTGATCATCCAGGGGGACCGCCGGTACACCCATACCGAGGTGGTCGACCGCTCGAAGCGTCTCGCCAGGTTTCTGCGCGCGCAGGGCCTGGGCTGCCACGCGCCGCGGGCCCAACTCGCGGGTCACGAGACGGGCCAGGATCTGCTGGGCATCTACGCCTTCAACGGCCCCGAGTATGTCGAGGGCATGCTGGGCGCGTTCCGGGCGCGCGTCGCGCCGTTCAACGTCAACTACCGCTACGTCAAGGGTGAACTCCAGTACCTGCTGGCCGACGCGGGCGCGACCGCCCTGCTGTATCACGCGGAGTTCGCCCCGCGCGTCGCCGAGATCCGGCCCGACCTGCCGAACCTGCGGGTGTTGATCCAGATCGCCGACGCCTCAGGCAACGAACTGCTCGACGGTGCAGTCGATTACGAGGAGGCCCTGCGGGCCGGCGACGGCACGGAACTTCCCGAGGCCGATCCCGACGATCTGTACGTCCTCTACACCGGCGGCACCACCGGCATGCCCAAGGGTGTGCTGTGGCGCCAGCACGACATTTTCGTCGCGTCCTTCGGTGGGCGCGATCTCTACAGTGGACACACTGCCGAATCCATCGAGGAACTCGTCGAGAAGGCCAAGGCGAACCCGGGGATGACGCTGATGATTCTGCCGCCGTTGATGCACGGCGCGGCCCAGTGGGGTGTGATGACGGCGCTGACCACGGGCCAGACTGTGCTGTTCGCCGAGACTGCCAACCGATTCGACGCTGAGGCGGTGCTCGCCGACATCGCGAAACACCAGGCGGGCGTCGTGACGGTGGTCGGCGATGCGATGGCTCGCCCCCTGGCCGACGCCATCGAACGCGGCGCCGACGCGTCGTCGCTGAACGTCATCGCCAATGGCGGTGCGCTGCTGACTCCCACCGCCAAGCAGAGGTTGATCGATGCCAAACCGGGCCTGATCGTCGTCGACGGGGTCGGGTCGTCGGAGACCGGCGCGCAGATGACGCACATGTCGGCGCCCGGCGCGGTGTCCACCGGGACGTTCAATCCCGGCCCCGACACGTGCGTCGTCGCCGAGGATCTCAGCACCGTGCTGGAACCGGGGCACGAAGGCAACGGATGGCTGGCCCAGCGGGGCCCGGTTCCGTTGGGCTACAAGGGCGATCCCGAGAAGACCGCGCGGACCTTCCCAGTCATCGAGGGTGTCCGATATTCGGTTCCGGGTGACCGGGCCGAACTGCTGGCCGACGGCACCATCCATCTGTTGGGCCGAGATTCGGTGACGATCAGCACCGGTGGCGAGAAGGTGTTCGCCGAAGAGGTGGAGACCGCACTGGCATCACACCCGGCAGTCGCCGACGTCCTGGTGGCCGGTCGTGCCAGTGATCGCTGGGGCCAGGAGGTGGTCGCGGTCGTGGCGCTGGAACCCGGGGCGCATGCAGACGCCGAAGCCCTCATCGACCACGCGGCCGCGACGCTCGCGCGATACAAGCTGCCCAAGGCCGTGGTGTTCAGACCGAAGATCGAACGCAGTCCCGCAGGCAAGGCCGACTATCGCTGGGCCAAGCAGCAGGCCGAGCAGGGCTGAGAGGGGGTTTCATCGCGAGGGCCGGGTTGTTGCCGGCCGCAGTCGAGAAACCTGTACAACAATGCGGCTCTCGGCGCGACGCGCTAGCGCAGCACCCGCACCGGGACGTTGCTCCATCCCGCGACGTTCTGCATGTTGACCCGCCTGCATCCCTCCCAGTCGACCTCGAAGCGGGGCATGAAGTCGAGCATGCGGTCCAGCGCGATCGCGCTCTCCATCCGGGCCAGGGCGGCACCCAGGCAGCTGTGGATGCCGTATCCCAGGCCGAGGTTCTGTGCCTGGGTGCGATCGCGGTCGACGTCGAAGCGATCAGGATCGGTCCAGGCCTCGGGATCGCGGTTGGCCGATCCGCCCACCAGGAACACCGGCTTGCCCGCCGGGATGGTCACGCCGTGCAGCGTCACCTCGCGCAGCGAGCAGCGTACGTTGTACTGCGCCGGAGCCTCGTAGCGGAGCAGTTCCTCGACCGCCGCCGGGATCCTGCTGCGATCGTCGAGCAGCTTCTGCCACTGATCGGGATTCCGGCCGAAGACCACTGCGGCGTTGCCCAGCAGCTTGGTCACGGTCTCGGCGCCGGCACCGCCCAACAACGTTGCGAACTCGGTGATCTCAAGATTGCTCAGCGGCTCCATCTCGCCGTTGTCGCGTTCGATCTCGGCCTCGATCAGCCTGCTCAGGAGGTCCTCGCCCAGATCGTCGCGGCGCGCCTTGATGAGCGTGTAGTAGTAGACCGACATGTTGATCGCGGACTTCAGACCGTCCTCACTCATCTCGACCTCGCCGGGATCGCGATGCAGGAAATCGTCTATCCACAACCTGATCTGCTGACGGTCCTCGTCGGGAACACCCTGCATGGCGGTCATGACGTCAACGGGGAACAATGCCGAAAAGTCCTGCACGAAATCGAATCCGTCGGGGTTGACCTTCGACAGAAACTTGTCGACGCAGTCCTCGACCAGGCCCCGCCTGGCCTCGATGGCCCGCGGCGTGAAGACCTTGTTCAGCAGACTGCGCATCCGGCGGTGAGCGGGCGGATCCATCGCGATGATCGAACCGTGCTCGGTGACATGGCCTTTGCGGACCTGCGCCAGATCCACCCCATAGGCCGAGGAGTAGGTCTCGTAGTCCTTGAACGCGGCCGCGACATCCTCATGCCTTGTCAGCGCGTAGAAGTCGTACTGCTCGCTGTAGTAGACCGGCGCCTCCGCACGCATCCTGCGGTACGTCTCGTAGGGGCTGGTGAAGAACTCCTCGGAGAACGGGTCGAACACCACCGTTGCCGTGGTCATTGCTGCACTCCTGCGATTCTGGCCGATCGGTGTCTCTCGATTCGGCGGTGAGTTCGGTTGCGGGCCAAGCGCAGTGTCGCGTCGGCATAGAGCTTCATCGGCGTGCGGAACGGCGGTGACGCCGATCCGGTGATGCTGAACGGCAGATCCGATCCGACCACTGTGCGGTAATGGCTGAAGGCGTCGAACCCGGCCTTGCCGTGATAGGCACCCATCCCACTGCGGCCCACGCCACCGAACGGCGCTGCCGACGGAATCATCTGCGCGGCGAAGTCATTGCGCGCAACTCCACCACTTCGGGTGCGCTGCACGAAGTTCCGGAAATCGTCATTGCCCGGCCCATACCAGTAGGCGACCAGCGGCGCGGGCCTTTCGTTGATGAACGCGATGGCGTCGTCGAGGTTCGAGTACCCCAGCACCACCAGGACCGGGCCGAAGATCTCCTCGTGCGCGATGCGCATGTCCCCCGTGACCCCACGCACGATGGTGGGCGCGATCTTTCGCGTGGCGCGGTCCGGAAGCGGCTCGCCCGCCGGCGCCACCGACACCACGTCGGCGCCCTTGGTCCGCGCGTCGTCGAGCAGTGCCAGCACCCGGTCGAAGTTCGGTTCGTTGACGCACGAGCAGTAGTCGTCGTTGGTCAGAATGCTGGGGAACATCCCCTCGAGCGTGCGGCGCGCCTGATCGACGAACACCTCGACGACACCGTCGGGGACGAGCACGTAGTCGGGGCACACGCACACCTGACCGCCGTTGACCATCCGGGCCGCGGCGATGCGGGCCGCGGCCCTCGTGATGTCGGCGTGTCCCTGATCGGGTGCCACGACGACGGGGTTCTTACCGCCGAGTTCGAGCGTGACCGGCACGAGGTTCTGCGCCGCGGCCTGCTGCACCAGCTTGCCCACCTCGGGCGACCCGGTGAAGAAGAGGTGGTCGAAAGGCAGCGCGCTGAAGGTGGCGGCCACCTCTGGTCCACCCGTGACGACCGCGAGTTCGGTCGAGTCGAAGTACTTCGGCGCGAGGTCCTTCATGAGTTCGGCGGTGCGCGGGGTGATCTCCGACATCTTGATCATGACGCGGTTGCCCGCGGCGAATGCCGCCGCGGCGGGCAGCACTACAAGGTTGAGCGGGAAGTTCCACGGGCCGATGACGCCGACCACCCCCAGTGGAGTGGGCTGCACATCGGCCCGCAATCCCAGCGCGCGGGCCGCGCGCAACAGCTTCGTGGACTTCATCCACTGCGCCACGTGGCTTCTGGTGTGCTCGATGACCGGGATGATTCCGACGACTTCGGTGAACAACGACGCCGCACGGGACCGCGTACCGAAGTCGGCGTCCATGGCCGTGACGAAGGCGTCGGTGTTGTCCAGCACGAGGGCCGACAGCCGGTCCATGCGGTTCAGGCGAACGTCCAGGTCCGGTGGGCCCTGCGCGACGAACGCCGCACGCTGGTGCTGCAGCAGCGTCTCCAGTTCGGTGCGGTGATCCCACACCGCGCCGTCGGCGGCCAGTTCCTGCGTGCTCATCGGCAGCCTCCCAGCCCTTCCCACCGCCCGCCATGCTGGGCGCTCAACGGTAAAGGTTACAGTATCTTGGTCGGGCGCGGGAGAGCGACCTCGGCCCCACCCCCGGCCAGTCGAGCACGACGCTCACATGCTCCGCGCCTCCCTACCGTCGTCTCGGGGCACTAGATAAGATACTGTAATCATTACCGTTGGACGGTCGAACAGCCATATCGTCAGGCCCCGCCCACGGCCTGCGGAAGGGGTCATCCAGTGAACGAAGTGGCGATCATCGGCGTCGGGTTGCATCCCTTCGGTCGGTTCGAGGGCAAGACCGCGATGCAGATGGGCGTCGACGCCATCCTCGCCGCGGTCGCGGATGCGGGCATCGAATGGAGTGACGTCCAGGCGGCCACCGGCGGCAGTTGGACAGTCGCCAACCCGGACGCCATCGTCGGCATGGTCGGCCTGACCGGCATCCCCTTCACCAATGTGTTCAACGCGTGCGCCACGGCCGCCAGCGCCGCCAAGGCGTGCGCCGACGGCATCCGCCTCGGCGACTACGACATCGGGATCGCGGTCGGCCTCGACAAGCACCCCAAGGGCGCGTTCACCGAGGACCCGGCGCTGGTCGGGATGCCCCGCTGGTACGCCCAGAACGGGCAGTACCTCACCACGCAGTTCTTCGGGATGAAGGCCAACCGTTACCTGCACGACCACGGGATCTCGCAGGCCACCCTGGCGAAGGTGGCCAACAAGAACTTCCGCAACGGCGTGCTGAACCCGAACGCGTTCCGGCGCAAGGAGATATCAGAAGCCGACATCCTCGCGTCGCCCATGCTCAACTACCCGCTGACGCAGTACATGTTCTGCGCACCCGACGAGGGCGCGGCCGCGGTGGTGATGTGCCGCGCCGACATCGCCCACCGCTACACCGACAAGCCCATCTACCTCAAGGCTGTGGAGGTCCGCACCCGCAGCTACGGCGCCTACGAGGTCAACACCACCTTCGCGCCCGTCGAGGAGGACGTGGCCCCGACGGTGTACGCGGCGCGGGCGGCGTTCGAGAGGGCCGGAGTGAGCCCGGAGGACGTCGATGTCATCCAGTTGCAGGACACCGACGCGGGTGCCGAGATCATCCACATGGCCGAGTGCGGCTTCTGCGCCGACGGCGACCAGGAGAAGCTGCTGGCCGATGGGGCCACCGAGATCGGCGGTTCGATGCCGATCAACACCGACGGCGGACTGATCGCCAACGGGGAGCCCATCGGCGCGTCCGGGCTTCGGCAGATCCACGAGATCGTCCAGCAGCTGCGTGGCCAGGCCGGCGACCGTCAGGTGCCCGGCTCCCCCAAGGTCGGATTCACCCAGCTCTACGGTGCGCCGGGCACGGCCGCCGCGACCGTCCTGACCCTCTGACGCCCAAACGAACAAACCGGCGAGAAAGTGCGAGTAGATCCCACCATTTCGTCGATCTCGGCCTCCTGAGAAAGGCAGACTCCGATGACCCAGAAGTTCCGCGACGCACCGATCTTCGATGCCGACCAGCACATGTACGAGACCGCGGATGCTCTGACCAAGTTCCTGCCCGAGCGGTACCGCCACGCGGTGCAGTACGCCCAGATCGGCAGGCAGACCCGGGTGGTGATCAACAACCGGGTCACCGACTTCATCCCGAACCCCACCTTCGAGCGGGTCGCCGCACCGGGCGCGCATGAGAAGTTCTTCGCCGGCGAGAACACCGAGGGCCTGACGCTGCGGGAGATGCAGGGCAAGGCCATCGAGGCGCCCGCGGCCACCCGCAATCCCGAAGACCGGATCGCAGAGCTCGACCGCCAGGGTGTCGTCGAAGCGCTCAACTACCCCACCCTGGGCTCGCTGGTCGAGCACTCCAGCGCCGACGATCCACAACTGACACTGGCGATCGTGCACGCGCTCAACCAGTGGATCCTCGAACACTGGAGCTTCAACTACGCCGACCGGGTGTTCTCCACGCCGATCATCAACCTCTCCGAGGTCGACGCAGCCCAGCGCGAACTCGACTACGTCCTCGACAACGGCGCCCGAGTCGCGCTCATCAAGCCCGGCCCAGTCAACGGCCTGCACGGCTGGCGCTCACCGGCCCTGCCGGAGTTCGACCCGTTCTGGCGCGACGTCGAGGCCGCGGGCCTGCCGATCGTGCTGCACGCCAGCTATCCGCCGCTGGATGAGTACGTCAACAAGTGGGAACCGGCACACACGCAGAACTTCATGACGCAGAGCGCATTCCGCTGGATGGTGCTGGGTCACCGGGAGATCTCGGACATGATCACCGCCTTGATCTGCCACGGGACCCTGACCCGGTTCCCGAAACTGCGGATCGCCAGCGTCGAGAACGGCAGCTCGTGGATCTTCCCGCTGTTCAACGACTTCGAGGACCTGCAGAAGAAGATGCCGCAGAACTTCCCCGAGCATCCGCACGACGTCTTCCGCCGCAACATCTGGGTCAGCCCCTTCTGGGAGGGCTGCGTTGCCGACGTCGTCAACACCGTCGGCTGGGACAAGGTGCTGTTCGGTTCGGACTATCCGCATCCCGAGGGCCTCGCGGAACCCAAGGGTTTCTGGAAGTACGCCGAGGGCATGGACACCCGCCGCACCTATGACTTCATGGGTGACAACGCCCGCCGGTTCATGGGCCTGCCCATCGCCAACCCCGACCCGGACGCCGTCCACCCGCCCCAACTCGTCGCACCGGGAACATGACATGACCCAAACCGCCAGTGACACCGGGATTCTCGCCGGTGAGCAGCGCATGTTCATCGACGGCGAACTGCGGCACACCGACTCCGGTGCCCTGTTCGACGTCGAGCATCCCGGCACCGGGCAGGTCGTCGGACAGGCCGCCGACGGCACCGTCGCCGATATGGACCGGGCGATCGCGGCGGCCCGCCGAGCCTTCGACGAGACCGAGTGGTCTCGCGACGTCGGGTTCCGCCACCACTGCCTGTCGCAGTTGCACGCGGCCCTCGAACGCAACAAGGAACGCCTTCGGCGCATCGTCGTCACCGAGGTCGGCTGCCCCATCAGCGTCACCGGCAGCCAGATCGAGGACCCGATAGAAGAGGTCAAGCACTGGGCCGACTACGGCCGAGACTTCGAGTATCTCGTCGACACCGGTGTCCACAAGGCGCCCATGGGCACCGCGCGGCGCACCATCGCCTACGACCCCGTCGGAGTGGTGGGGGCGATCACGCCGTGGAATGTGCCGTTCTACCTCAACATCGCCGAGACCGTGCCCGCGCTCATGGCGGGCAACACGGTCGTGCTCAAGCCCGGCCAGCTGACCCCGTGGTCGGGCAGCGAGTACGGGCGCATCGTCGCCGAGGAGACCGACATCCCCGCCGGTGTCCTCAACATCGTCACCTCCAACGCCAACGAGGTCGGTGCCGCCCTCTCCGCGGACCCGCGGGTCGACATGATCACCTTCACCGGATCCACGGCGACCGGGCGCGCCATCTTGGCCGCCGCGGCACCCACCGTCAAGCGCACCATGATGGAACTCGGTGGAAAATCCGCCCACGTCGTGCTCGATGACGCGAAGTTCGAGAAGTGCCTGCCGATGGCGGCCATGGTCGCCTGCGTCATGTCGGGGCAGGCCTGCATCATGGCCAGCCGAATCCTGTTGCCCCGCAGCCGCTACGACGAGGGTGTCGAAATCCTGAAGTCCGCCATGGAGGCCACCTCGGTGGGCGATCCGTGGGATCCCAGCGTCCTGCAGGGCCCGCAGATCAGCCAGACCCAGCGGCAGAAGGTGCTCGGCCTGATCCGCAGCGGCATCGACTCCGGGGCACGTCTGATCACCGGCGGCGGCATCCCCGAACACCTGCCGGTCGGGTACTTCACCCAGCCCACGCTGCTGGCCGACGTCGACCCGAACTCGCAGATCGCGCAGGAGGAGATCTTCGGACCCGTGCTCACCGTCATCCCCTACGACACCGAGGACGAGGCTGTGGCGATCGCCAACAACTCGATCTACGGGCTCTCCGGCGAGGTCACCGGGGTTGACACTCAGCGTGCATTTCGTATCGCTCAACGACTGCGCACCGGTAACGTCACAGTCAATGGTCGAAGCCACTTCGGCATCACCAGTCCGTTCGGCGGCACCAAGCAGAGCGGCCTGGGCCGCCGCAACGGCGACGAGGGCTTCAAGGAGTACCTCGAGATCAAGACCATCGGACATCCGGGCTGACCGGTTCGCTCCGACGAAACCGACGAGAGGGTTGTTGTGCTCAAGCCGATGCAAGGTGTGCGGGTTCTCGAGGTCGCACAGTTCACGTTCGTCCCCGCGGCGGGAGCGATCCTCGCCGACTGGGGCGCCGATGTCATCAAGGTCGAGCACCCCGTCCGCGGCGACACCCAGCGCGGTTTCATCAACATGGGCGGCTTCCAACTCGACCCGCAGCGCCACCCGCTCATCGAGCACCCCAACCGCGGCAAGCGCAGCGTCGGCATCGACGTCTCCACCCCCGGTGGTCAGGAGGTGCTCTACGAGATCGCCAAGACCGCGGATGTCTTCCTGACCAACTACATGCCCGCGCAACGGCAGAAGAACAAGTTCGACGTGGAGCACATCCGCGCCGTCAACCCGAACATCATCTATGCCCGCGGCAGCGCCTACGGTGACAAGGGGCCCGAGCGGGACACCGGCGGCTTCGACGGCACGGCCTTCTGGACCCGCAGCGGCGTCGGGCATGCGTTGACGCCGGAGGCGATCGGCGGTGCGCTGTCGCAGGGCATTCCGGCGTTCGGCGACTCGATCGGCGGCATGAACATCGCCGGCGGCATCTCGGCCGCGCTGTTCCACCGGGAGCGCACCGGGGAGACCGCCGAGATCGACGTGTCGCTGCTGTCCACCGCGTGGTGGGCCGCGGGCGCCAGCGTCACGCAGGGCATGGAGACCGGTGAGACCATGCGATCGCTGATGCCCGGCGATGTCGGTTCGGTGAACCCTTTCATGGCCAATTACATGACGTCCGACGGCGGCACCATCAACCTGTGCATCGTGAGCCCCACGGGCTACATCCGGGACACCTTCGAGCATCTGGGCCTGCCCGAGCTGGCCGACGATCCTCGGTTCAGCGACGTCATGCCGCTGATCCAGAATGCCGAGGCGGCCAGCACGCTGATCGCCGAGGCCATCAGCAGCAGACCGTTCGAGTACTGGCGTCAGCATCTCAAGTCGATGCGCGGGCAGTGGGCGCCGTTCCAGAGCCTGGTTGACCTCGGCACCGACGAGCAGGCCATCGCCAACGACATGATCGTCGAGGTCGAGGCGGCCGACGGCGGCGAACCGTTCAAGGTGGTCCGCGGCCCGGTGCAGTTCAACCACGAACCGTTGGAGACGACGCGCGCGCCGCAGGCCTCGGAGCACACCGAACTGGTGCTGATGGAGCTCGGCATCGACTGGGATCGCATCGCAGAGCTCAAGGAGGCCGGCGCGATCGCCTAGTTGGCGTGCCGAGATTGCAGTGAGGGTCGTCATCCGCAATCGATGACGACCCTCACTGCATTTTCGACGCGCGACGCCCCTACGACACCCGGGCCTTCGGCGGCGAGTAGTTCGGCTTGCCGAGGCCCAGCACATGCTGGGCGATCATGTTGCGGAAGACCTCGAGCGTGCCACCGTAGATGCCGGCCAGCGGCGCGAACCGGTACAGATACTCCGAGGTTCCATGGTCGGCGGCCCCATCGGTCTCGATGGGCAACACAGATGCGGGCCCGGCGATGTCCATGAGGTCAGGGCCGATGTCGCGCATGGTCTGCGCCTGCGACACCCGTCCGAAGATGCTGGGCGTCGACAACGCGGCCTCCAGCCGTGCCGTGCTGCGCCCGAGTCGGTGGGCCACCGAGTCGTCGTCGATCCGGCGCCGGCCCGCGGCGTCGGGTGTCGTAGTGGTCGCGGCCACGGCATCGAGTGCGGCGGACATGAACCCCGCCTGGTGCGCCATGATCGCCACGTCCTGCAGCCCGTCCGGCGCCGACGCCACCGCACCGTGCTCGGTGTCCAACGGTCCACGCAGCACGGCCCATCCACCGTTGGCTTCGCCCAGCAGGTACTTGTCATCCACGCGGACATCGCTGTAGTACACGATGTTCGTCCGGTCCCCGTCGACCGTACGGATGCCCTGGATCTCGATACCGGGCAGATCCAGGGGTACCAGGAACATGCTGAGGCTCTTGTGTTTCGGCGCCTCGGGGTCGGTGTTGGTGATCAGGAAGACGTACTGGCAGTTGTGGGCACCGGTGGTGAACATCTTGGCGCCATTGATAATCCAGCCAGATCCACCGACGTCACGCACGGCCCGCGTCTTGCAGGTCGCGATGTCGGATCCGCCCTCGGGTTCGGTGTAGCCGAGGCACATCCGGACGTGGCCGCTGAACACCTTGGGCATGACCTCTTCGACCAGTTCGGGGCGGCCGAATGCCAGCACGGACCGCGCCACCAGAGACGTCGTGCCCCAGGTGACCCAGGGCACGTGGGCCCGACGCTTCTCGAGTTCCCAGATCCTGCGCCGGACACGGCTGAACCCGCCCTCGTCCTCGGACTTCCATTCCTTCTCGAGGTAGCCCGCCGCGCCGATCGCGAGGTGCACACCCTCATCGAAGTTGTCTCCGGTCTCGCGGTCGCGGCGGCGAACCTCGTCGGTCACGTGCTCGGCCAGGAAGCCGCGCACCTCCTCCAGGAAGGCCCGGTCCTCGGCGTTGAGCTCAACTCGTGTGAAATCCATTGTCTTGTCTGTCCTTACGCCGACTGGGATTCGCGTTCTGCGACGATCCGGCCGATCTGTTTGGCGGTGTCCGCGGGGTCACCGCCGGCCAACGCCCAACCGCGCGCCCGCACCAGGTACGCCGTCGAGGCGGCCTCAGTCGACACGCCGAGACCACCCTGGATGTGGACGGCCATGGTCGCGGCCTTGGGCGCCTCCTCGGCCATGAAGACGAAGGCCGAGCCCGGAAGTTCGGGACGCTCGGCGGGTTCGTTGTCGAGGAACCACGCGGCGCGATGTGCGAGGTTGCGGCCGCCCTGGACCACGATCGCCATGTTGGCCAGCGGATGCGAGATGGCCTGCAGCGTGGAGATCGGAACACCCAGTGTGTAGCGGGATTTGGCGAACTCGGCGGCGATCGTCATGGTCTGCTCGACGAGGCCGGTCAGCGCCGCGGCGGTCAGCACTCGCCATTCATCCAGTGCCCGGGCATGTTCGGCGACGGCTTCGGGCCCCGACCCCAGGACCGTGCGCTGGTCGGCGGTGGCCGGATCCACCCATGCCATCGGCAGACGGCCGAGGTTGGCCACCCGCTCGGGACGCGCGTCATAGCTCAGGGCCACGACGTCGTCACCGTCACGGACGATGATGCGGTCGGCCACCGCACCCGAGGCGACCAGTCGCCTGCCGGGCGTCGCCTCGACGCGGGAGTCGAAGCCGAGGAGTTGGGTGCCCTCGACGGCCTCTGGGTCGACGCCGCCGAGACGTGCCCACAGTCGGGCCGCACACACGTGGTCGATCCACGGCACGGGCGCGACGGCCCGGCCCACTTCCTCGGCCACCAGGGTCAGGTCCACCAGAGTCGCGCCGTCGCCGCCGACGGACTCGTCGAGAGCCATGGTGCTGGCACCCATCGCGCACATGCGTTCCCAGAGGCTCTTGTCGTAACCGGACTCCTCGGCCGCCCACACGACCTCGATCGAACAGTGCGTGTCGAAGAACTGCCGGTACGCGGCCTGCAGGTCCTTGTGATCCTCACTGAGGCTGTAGTCCAGCCTGCGCAATTCGTAACGGTCCATGCGGCTCACTGCTCCTGGCTCTCGAAGAAGAACTGCTCGGCATTGCGGTAGAGGTAGTTGTCCAGCACCTCGGGTGGCAGGTCGAGGGCTTTGGCTTCGGGGACCACGCGGTGCTGCCGCAGCACGGGCCAGTCGGAGGCGAAGATGACCTTGCCGGCGCCGCGTGTGCGCATGAAGTGCAGCAGTTCCTCCGGTAGTCGCTTGGGCGACCAGGCTGAGGTCATCAGACGCAGGTTCTGATACTTGATCAGCATCCGGATCGCGACGTCCCACCACGGATCCGCGCCGTGGATCATGCACAGCTTGAGTTCCGGGAAACGCACGCAGACGCGGTCGAGGTGGATGGGGTTCTGCACCTCACCCGGGATGGGCGGTCCGGGGATACCGGTGTTGACGCACAGGGGAAGCCCCAATTCGGCGCACTTGGCGTAGAGCGGGTAGTACACCGCGTCACTCGGTGGATACTGACCGTCGCCCCAGAAGCTGGGCCCGACAACGGCGTAGGACACCGGCAGGTCCGCGGCGATCGCGGCGAGCTCCCGCAGCGATGCGACCGGGCGCAACAGGTTGACCCCACCCATGGCCAGGGTGAAGCGGTCGGGTTTGGCCTCGACGAACTTGCGGGCGGTGACCGACGGCTTGGCCAGGTTGTCCATCAGGATCGCGCGGCTCACGCCGTGCTGGTCCATCTCGTCGATCAGCTCGGAGAGATCGACGGGATCGAACATCGACTTCGGCCCCTTGAAGTAGTCGTCGCGGACCTTCGTCATGAACTGTGGTTGCACCTCGGTCTCGCCGAAATGCACATTGACCAGACAGTCGATGACCCGTCCACCCGGTTCGGCCTGCGTCATCTCACCCCTCGACTCGGGTCGGCTCGGATGCCACCAGGGCCGACTCATCCTGCACTGCTCGTTCTTTGGCCCACCGATAGTCGGCCTTGCCGTTGCCGAGACGGCGCACCTGATCGACGACGATGAACTGCTTGGGTGTCTTGAACCGCGCCAGACGCTGGGCGCACAAATCGGCGAGCACCGCGGGCATGTCGTCGGCCGTCATGGACGCGCCGTCGTTCAGTGACACCAGCGCGACGACCTCCTCACCCCACCGCGCGCTGGGCCTGCCGACCACCAGTGCATCGGCGACATCGGAGTGCGCCCGCAGGATCTCCTCGACCTCTTCGACGAAGACCTTCTCCCCGCCGGTGTTGACCACCAGGGAGTCCCGCCCGTAGAGGCGCAGCGCGCCATCGGGCTCGACGGCCGCCCGATCGCCCGAGATGACGACCCGCACACCCGCCACCTCTGGGAAGGTTCTGGCCGTCGCCGCCGCATCCTCGTAGTACCCCAACGGGATTCGGCCCTTACGGGCGACCCAGCCGATCTCCTTGTCTCCGGGGGCCAGAAACCGGGTGTAGTCCTCGGAGAGCACCAGACCGCCCTCACGAAACGTGAACGTCTCGGTGTGGTTGCCGCGCTGGTTGTGACCGAAGCCCATGTTGCCGGTTTCTGAGGACCCATAACCGTTGATCAGCGTGATCTGCGGCAGGTGCTCGAGGAGGGCCTGCTGGTTCTTGAGATTGGTGCCAGCCCCACCCGTCCCGATCGCGAACAGTGACGACAGGTCATACCGCCGGGTGCCGAGTTCCTCGGCGATCGGTCCGGCATAGGCGTCGCCGACCATCGTCATCAGGCCCACCTTCTCGCGTTCCGCGGTCCGCAGCACCTCGCTGGGGTCGAACCTGCGCGAGGTGTCGTGCAGGACGACGGGCTGCCCATTGAGGACGGCGGAGAAGGCGGTCCACATGCCCGCTGCGTGCATCAGCGGTGAGACCGCGAACCACGGCGCACCGACATTCTGCACCCGGTCCTGGATTTCGCTGACGTGTCCGTGGTCGGCACCGTTCATCGACGCGACGTACAAGTCACCCTGTCGCCACAGCACGCCCTTGGGCCGACCTGTGGTGCCACCCGTGCACACCATGATCAGATCGTCCGGAGATGCCGTGATCACGGTGTCGTGCGACCCGGCCGCGACGGCCTCGTCGAGCGTGACCGCGCCGGGCAGTTCGGCAAGACCGCTGCCGTCGTCGATCGAGAGCAGCAGCTCCGCCTTGCCCGGCAGCACGTCGGCGAACTTGGCTCCGAGCGCCCGGTGGTAGATGACGCCACGGGGTTTGAGGTAGTCGAAGAGGTCTGCGACCTCGCGGGGGGTGTAGTTGTAGTTCACGTTCACCGGAACGACCCGGGCCTTCAGGCACGCCAGCACCATGTCCGGGTAGAGGTCGTTGTGCATGACCAGCGCCACCAGATCCTGGCCGCATTCCCAGTTGTTGAGTTCGCTGCGCTCCCGGTGCGCGCCGAACCCCCTGTCCGCCAGCCAATTCGCCAGCCGCCGGGTGCGCAACGCCGTCTCCGCATAGGTGCTGCGGCGCGACCCGCACACCGTCATGGTGCGGTCCGGCACCGCATCGGCGATGGCGTCGAGCACCGCACCGAGGGTCCACTCAGCCATGGGCAGGACTCAGGCGCCGGACTTGTGGGCGCTCAGGAGGGTCAATGCGTTGTCGCGCATGACCATCCGGGTGTCCTCGTAGCTGAACTCGGGGAACTGCGGGATGTCGGCCGTGAAGGACGTCGGGTCCGCCAATCCCTCGCCGTGCGGCCAATCCGAGCCGAACAGGATCTTGTCCACCCCGATGGTGTCGGCGAGCAGTTTCACGTCGTCCTCGTAGTACGGCGCGATCCAGACGTTGTTGCGCAACTGCTCCACCGGATCCTCTTTGTAGTGGTACGGCGCGTTGTTGGCGGACTTCTTGAGGCGCTTGATCAGCCGGTAGACGAAGTACGAGCCGTTCTCGATGCTGACGACCTTGAGCTTGGGATGCCGGGTGAACACCTGGTGCACGATCATCGAAGCCAGGGTGTCATGGATGGCGCGGTCGTCCATGATCACCATGTCGAGCGGGTCACGCTTGCCGAAGCCCTTGAACACACCGCTGCCACCCCACAACGCGGGGATCGCCATGTATCCGGAGTCGGAGAGGTGGAAGACCACGGGGACACCGGCCTCGGCCAGACGCGCCCACACCGGGTCGTGCAGCGGGTCGCCGAGGGAGCGCGGGCGGACCTCACCAGGCACCGGCGCGGGTCGCACACACACCAGCTTCGCTCCCCTGCCGAGGACGAATTCGACCTCCTCGACGGCCTTCTCCGGGTCGGCCAGGGAGATGATCGGCGCGCTCAGAATCCGGTGGTCCGGCCGGTCGAATCCCCAGTCCTCGTCGAGCCACAGGTTGAAGGCGTGCACCGAAGCCGCGGTGGCCGGGATGTCGTGTTTGAGCCCCTCCTCCACGCCGCACGCGAAAGTCGGCAGCATGAACACGGTTTCGAGGTTCTGCTGGTCCAGGATCTTCACCCGCGCATCCCGGTTCTGGTACTCGGGATGGTCGGCCAGCCGGTCGACCTTCATCAGCGAGGCGGGGTCGACGCCCTCCGGGATCTCACCGCGGAACAGCAGGTCCAGACATCCGGGTTCGATGATCGGGTCGAACGTGGGATTGGGGATGAAGTGGTTGACGACGCCCCCGAACACCGCCAGCGTGCGCTTGCCGTCCTGCACCATCTGCACACCACGGCTGCGGAATTCCTTGGGCAGGTGCCGCGTGAAGGCGTCGATCGGCTCGTAGTAATGGTTGTCGACATCGACAGCCCGGTAGTCGAGCTTGGCCGGCACTGGCCTCTCCAGCGTTGTCATCGCGGGTTCCTCTCAGTTCTCGGCTGCGGGTTCGCCCGCCAGCGGCGGAAAGTTCGGTGCGCGTTTCTCGAAGAACGCGGTGATGCCCTCGATGAAATCGGTGCGCTGCATCGAATCGTGCATGAGCTTCTCTGCCTTGTTACTGGTTTCGACGAGGTGCATGTCGGCGTCCGCGTACAGCTGCCTCTTCATCACCGCCAACGACGTCGGCGAGCAGTTCCGGGCCATCTCGTCGGCGTAGTCGAGGACGTGTGCCATGAGCTGCTCCTTCGGCAGCACCTTGGTGACCAGCCCGAGGTCGGCGGCCTCCTCGGCGAGGAAGGTGCGGCCGGACAGCAGGAGCTCGGTCGCCGCACCCCAGCCGACGAGTCGCGGCAGGATCCAGGAGATTCCGTACTCGGCGATCAGGCCTCGGCGCGCGAACGAGGTGGTGAACTTCGCGCCCGCCGCGGCGAACCGGATGTCGGCCATCAGCGCCTGCGACAACCCCATTCCGGCGATCGCACCGTTGATCGCGACGATCACCGGCTTCCTCAGCTGGGTGAGGAAGTACGGGTGTTTGGCGGCCACCAGAGCACTGACGTCAGTCTTGTTCGCCGATTCGACGGTCGTCGACGAGATGGAGTCCAGGTTGCCCATGTCGGCACCCGCGCAGAAGGCCCGACCGCTGCCGGTGACGACGATGACCCGCACCTGCGGGTCTGCTTCGGCGTCCTCGATGCAGCGGTAGAAACCCGTCGACAGGGCGTTGCCCCACGCGTTCATGCGCTCGGGTCGGTTGAATGTCAGGACCGCCACGCCGGAGTCACGAACCTCGTACAGGACGGCCGGGCTGTCAGTCCCGCCAGCCCGCGCGGGCTCCGCTGTTTCCACCACACGGTCCGAAGCGGTCACCTACGGTCTCCTCAGATCGACGCGCACCCGATGTATGCGCATACTGTACACCTATCGGTAGCGCCTTCCACAGTGCCGGCCTCCACACCCGACGGCAGGGCCGCGAAACGAAAACCGCCAGGTGGGCCGACCCATCGGGGGCCCCTCGGCGACCACGCGTCCCGCGACGCCCCCGTTCCGAATCGCTGGCGCGGCTTCCAGCCGTGCAAAGCACATAGGTAAGGCTGTGGTTACTAAGGCAAGGCGTACCTATTGTGATTTGCCTTTCATTCGGATACGTTCGGCGAAACACAGCGATTTCACAGGTTTCTCACAGGAGGTAATCCATGCCCAGTGCTGGAAGCGTCACGGTGACCGCAGAGTCGCCCGCGCGTACGCACCGCGGGAAGTTCTTGGCTGCGGGCATCGCAATGACCACGGCCGCCGCGGTGGCCGTGAGCCCGGCACTGGTCACACCGACACTGCCCGACGTGCGGGTGTCCTCCACCCACCAGGCCGTCGACCTTTCGGCGTTCCAGAATCCGCTGGAGGTCTGGCATCAGACTTTTGCGAACACGTTCCAGACGATCGCGGTCACCACGCCGGACCAGAAATCGCTGCTGGAGTCCATCTCGCTGGCGTCGACCAAGTTGACCACGGCCCTCGCCAACCCAGCCGTGCAGGCTCAGTTCGGCGCCGTGCTCGGAAACGTCACCAATCCCCAGCGCCTGCTCGGTGCCCTCTCTGGCCTCCCGGGCTATCTGGACCGCCTCGCCGCGGCGACACAGGGTTCGGGGGAATCCCTGCAGAAGGCCCTCGGGGAACTGCCGCTCGTGCTGCAGCAGGCAGCGACGGAGCTCTTTCAGGGGAACATCATCGGAGCCTTCGGCGAGGTCAACGAGTGGTTCCTCGCCGACATCCTGTCGGGGGGCCGGGCCGAATACCTCGACGCCCTCCGGATTCCCGGCGACTTCTTCGACGCCCTGGGCATCGAACCCCTCGCAAGGATTCTCGGCACCTCATGGATGGCCACCCCCAACAGCAGCGGACAGCTCGACGGCCCCGGCCTGCTGTCACGGACCGTGGTGGGCAACTTCGGCCGAGCGCTTCTCGCACCGGCGGTCACCGCGATCTTCCAGACTCTGGAGATCGTCGATGACACCGTGAAAGCCATTCAGGCGCGGGATTTCGTGACCGCCGTCAGTTCCCTGATCAATGCGCCGGCCAAGATCACGAACGCATTCTTCAACGGGTTCCGCCCGAAGTTCCTGGATGACGGATCGATCCCGCCCGGCCCCGGACAGAACTTCCCGGGCTTCTTCTCACCCACGGGCACGGTCGACTTCTTCTTCCGGCAGGTTCCCGAGGCGATCGCGACTGCGCTCACCTTCCCCCGGCCGACACCGGCTCCCAGCTCCACCACGGAGGCGGGCCCCACGGTGGCGTCGAGTTCCCCGGCGGACCCCGCGGTCGGCTCCAGGGCGCTCAATATCTCGCTGCCGGGTTCGGAGCCGCAGAGCCCCGCGGCCACGGCTTCAGGGGAGGACTCGTCGCAATCACCTGTCGACGAGTCGCCCAAGACCCCGACTGCAGGTGAGCTCGAGCCAGAGGCGCCGGCACCGACCCTGAGCCTCAAGGAGCGCATCAGCCAGGTACGCGCCGATGCCGCCGAGCAGCGCCAGGAGCGCGCCGAGAGGGCGCGCGCCGCAGTCGAGAAGCTGGGCTCGAACATCCGGAAGGGCCTCGGCATCGACCGGTCGAAGGACACCGACTCGGCGCCCAGCACCGACAGCGAGAGCTCGGACGGGGGTTCGCAGTCTGAGTCGAATGGCGGCCCCGGCAGCGGCTCCGAGGACTGACGACACCCGACTCAGCGTCGCGTCACCGCTTGCGGTGGCGCGACGCTGGCGTTTACCGGTCCCGCGATGTCGACGTCAGGGCTGCGATCCGGCTGCCACAAC
>NZ_LZHW01000076.1 GCF_001667265.1 Mycobacterium sp. ACS4331
TCACGGGGGCTCGCAGATGGGTATAAGAGAGCGCCCCACCCCGGCCCAGGTGGCCACCAGGCCGCCGGTGCCGGCGCCGAGCAACCCGGCCGACAGACTCGTCAGGCTCAGGAAGGGCAGGCCGTCATGGGTTGCCCCGAGGTCCAGATCGGTCAGCAGCAGCGTCACCAGAACCGCGATTCCACCCACCGCGAACGCCGCCACGTAGACCGCTGTCACCGGTGGTTCCCCTCCCCGTCGAACTCCGTGAGACGATTCAAGCACCTCCGCGGCCCGCGCGGTGACGGCAATTTTGGAGCCTGGCGGGGGAGCGAGTATCGTGGATCGGCGGTGCGGCTTCACGCGCCGACTTCTTGCGTGCTTTCTACGAAGTCTGGAATATCCCGGACGAGATCTCACGTTTGTTTCAGTCGGGGCGCAGGCTGCTCCGAGCACGGGCGCTAGCGAAACACGAAGACACGTAACCAGCAGAAGATACGAAACACCAGACGACAGGATCGCCGAAGAGTATGGCCAAGAAAGACGGTGCCATCGAGGTCGAGGGCCGCGTGGTCGAGCCTCTGCCCAATGCGATGTTCCGCATTGAGCTTGAGAACGGACACAAGGTGCTCGCGCACATCAGCGGCAAGATGCGGCAGCACTACATCCGCATCCTGCCCGAGGACCGCGTTGTAGTGGAGCTCTCTCCCTATGACCTGTCCCGCGGCCGCATTGTGTACCGCTACAAGTAACCCCGCGCACCACACCAAGAACAACCGAGCAAAAGGATCGAAACTGCCGTGAAGGTCAACCCGAGCGTCAAGCCGATCTGCGACAAGTGCAGGGTGATCCGCCGGCACGGGCGGGTCATGGTGATCTGCTCCGATCCGCGCCACAAGCAGCGGCAGGGCTGACACCTTTCGGCTGTCGCGGACGCACGCAACACCCCATAACTGAATGCAGACCTCCCAGCACCACTGAGCGGATTCGCCGCTCAGCCACGTCCGGTACGGAGGCCGGACCCCGCCAGCGGCGGGAACGGACTGGGAACGAAACCTCCGCAGAGAAAAGGAACACACCACTGTGGCACGTCTAGTGGGCGTCGATCTTCCGCGCGACAAGCGCATGGAGATCGCGCTGACCTACATCTACGGCATCGGCCGTACCCGCTCCCAGGAGATCCTGGCTGCGACCGGCATCGACCGGGATCTGCGCACCAAGGACCTGACCGACGATCAGCTGACTCAGCTGCGCGACTACATCGAGGGCAACCTCAAGGTGGAGGGCGATCTGCGCCGCGAGGTGCAGGCCGATATCCGCCGCAAGATCGAGATCGGCTGCTACCAGGGCCTGCGGCATCGCCGTGGCCTGCCGGTGCGCGGCCAGCGGACCAAGACCAACGCGCGCACCCGCAAGGGACCCAAGCGCACCATCGCCGGCAAGAAGAAGGCTAGGTAATCCCGATGGCACCACCGAAGAAGGCCGCGGGCGCCAAGCGCGGCAAGACCACCCGTCGCAGGGAAAAGAAGAACGTCCCGCACGGCGCTGCTCACATCAAGAGCACGTTCAACAACACCATCGTGTCGATCACCGATCCGCAGGGCAACGTCATCGCCTGGGCGTCGTCGGGCCATGTCGGCTTCAAGGGGTCGCGTAAGTCCACCCCGTTCGCCGCACAGCTGGCCGCCGAGAACGCTGCCCGCAAGGCGCAGGAGCACGGCGTGAAGAAGGTCGACGTGTTCGTCAAGGGTCCCGGCTCCGGCCGCGAGACCGCCATCCGCTCGCTGCAGGCCGCCGGCCTCGAGGTGGGCGCCATTGCCGATGTCACCCCGCAGCCGCACAACGGCTGCCGTCCGCCCAAGCGGCGCCGGGTCTAAGCGGGAAAGAGGAACTACAGACTCATGGCTCGTTACACCGGACCGATGACCCGCAAGTCGCGCCGCCTCGGCGTCGACCTGGTCGGGGGAGATCAGTCGTTTGAGAAGCGCCCCTACCCGCCCGGCCAGCACGGTCGCGCGCGGATCAAGGAGAGCGAATACCGCACCCAGCTGCAGGAGAAGCAGAAGGCTCGCTTCACCTACGGAGTGCTGGAGAAGCAGTTCCGCAAGTACTACGAAGAGGCCAACCGCAAGGCGGGCAAGACCGGCGAGAACCTGCTCCAGATCCTGGAGAGCCGGCTGGACAACGTCGTGTACCGCGCCGGCCTGGCGCGCACCCGCCGGATGGCCCGCCAGCTGGTCAGCCACGGCCACTTCACCGTCAACGGTGTCAAGGTGAACATCCCGAGCTACCGGGTGTCGCAGTACGACATCATCGACGTCAAGGACAAGTCGCTGAACACCGACCCGTTCATCATCGCGCGGGAGACCGCGGGTGAGCGTCCGATCCCGTCCTGGCTGCAGGTCGTGGGCGAGCGTCAGCGCATCCTCGTGCACCAGCTGCCCGAGCGCGCGCAGATCGACGTGCCGCTCACCGAGCAGCTGATCGTCGAGTTCTACTCGAAGTAAGCCGTTCCGCAGACCCTCTGCGGAGCACCGACCGGCATCAAATAGCGGGTGCCGAGAAGGAGAAGAAACACCATGCTGATCTCTCAGCGACCCACACTGAGCGAAGAGGTTCTCGCCGACAACCGCTCCCAGTTCGTCATCGAACCCCTGGAGCCCGGTTTCGGTTACACCCTTGGCAATTCGCTGCGGCGCACGCTGCTGTCGTCCATCCCGGGCGCAGCGGTCACCAGCATCCGCATCGACGGTGTGCTGCACGAGTTCACCACCGTGCCCGGCGTCAAGGAGGATGTCACCGACATCATCCTGAACCTCAAGGGCCTGGTCGTGTCGTCCGAAGAGGACGAGCCGGTCACCATGTACCTGCGCAAGCAGGGACCGGGTGAGGTCACCGCGGGTGACATCGTTCCGCCTGCCGGTGTGACGGTGCACAACCCGGACATGCACATCGCCACCCTGAACGACAAAGGCAAGCTCGAGGTCGAGCTCGTCGTCGAGCGGGGCCGTGGCTACGTGCCGGCCGTGCAGAACAAGGCCTCTGGTGCCGAGATCGGCCGCATCCCGGTCGACTCGATCTACTCCCCGGTGCTCAAGGTCACCTACAAGGTGGAGGCCACCCGCGTCGAGCAGCGCACCGACTTCGACAAGCTGATCCTCGATGTCGAGACCAAGAACTCGATCAGCCCGCGTGACGCGCTGGCGTCGGCGGGTAAGACCCTGGTCGAGCTCTTCGGTCTGGCCCGTGAGCTGAACGTCGAGGCCGAGGGCATCGAGATCGGCCCGTCGCCTGCCGAGGCCGATCACATCGCCAGCTTCGCGCTGCCGATCGATGACCTGGACCTCACGGTGCGGTCCTACAACTGCCTCAAGCGTGAGGGTGTGCACACGGTGGGCGAGCTCGTCGCCCGCACGGAGTCCGATCTGCTGGACATCCGTAACTTCGGCCAGAAGTCCATCGACGAGGTGAAGATCAAGCTGCATCAGCTGGGTCTCTCGCTGAAGGACTCACCTGCCACCTTCGATCCGTCCGAGGTCGCCGGCTACGACGTTGCCACCGGCACCTGGAACGGCGATGCCGGCTACGACCTGGACGACAACCAGGATTACGCCGAAACCGAACAGCTCTAACCAACAATCTCGCAAGAGATCCGTCCCGGTCCTACCTGATACGGGGGCCGGCCCCATTTAGGAGACAGTCGCAATGCCCAAGCCCACCAAGGGTCCTCGCCTCGGCGGGTCGTCCTCGCACCAGAAGGCCCTGCTGGCCAACCTGGCCACCTCGCTGTTCGAGCACGGCCGGATCAAGACGACCGAGCCCAAGGCCCGGGCGTTGCGGCCGTACGCGGAGAAGCTGATCACCCACGCCAAGAAGGGCGATCTGCACAACCGCCGCGAGGTGCTCAAGAAGATCCGCGACAAGGATGTCGTGCACACCCTGTTCGCGGAGATCGGCCCCTTCTACGCCGACCGCAACGGCGGCTACACCCGCATCATCAAGGTCGAGAACCGCAAGGGCGACAACGCCCCGATGGCGGTCATCGAACTGGTGCGGGAGAAGACCGTGACCTCCGAGGCCGACCGCGCCCGTCGCGCCGCCGCTTCGCAGGCCAAGGTTCAGGAGAAGGCCGAAGAGGCTCCCGAGGCTCCGGTCGAGGAGACCACCGAGGCCGCCGCCGAGGAGGCTCCGGAGGCTGCTGCCGAGGAGACCACCGAGGCCGAAGCCAAGGATGACGCCAAGTAGTCCAACGGACAGTCGCGACATGCCCGCCATCGATTCCGATGGCGGGCATGTTGGCTTTGACCACCGCCCGGCCTCTTCCTCGCAGAACGACACTGCTCGTCGAACCGTGCGCGTAGACCACCGCCCGGTGCGGTTGCGGCTCGACATCGCCTACGACGGCACGGACTTCGCCGGGTGGGCGGCCCAGACCGGGCAGCGCACAGTGGCGGGTGTCCTCGACGAGGCGCTGACGACGGTGTTCCGTGTCCCGGTGGTGGTGCGGGCCGCGGGACGGACCGACACCGGGGTGCACGCGACCGGTCAGGTCGCGCACGTGGACGTGCCGAATGAGGCTCTCCCGCAAGCCTATTCGCGCACACGCCGTCCAGAGGAGCCGGAGTTCCTGGCGCTGGTGCGGCGATTGGGCCGTTTCCTGCCCACCGATGTGCGGGTGCGCGACGTCCGCCGCGCGCCCGCCGGATTCGACGCTCGGTTCTCGGCGCTGCGCCGGCACTACGTCTATCGACTGTCGTCGGCGCCGTACGGCGTGGAGCCGCAGGAGGCCCGGTTCGTCACGCCGTGGCCCCGGCCACTGGACCTCGAGGCGATGAACGCGGCGTCGGCGGAGCTCATGGGGCTGCGCGATTTCGCCGCGTTCTGTCGACATCGACCGGGGGCGACCACGATTCGGGACCTGCAGCGGTTGGAGTGGGAGCGCACGGGCTCTCGGGTGTGCGCGTATGTCACCGCGGATGCCTTCTGCTGGAACATGGTTCGATCCCTGGTGGGTGCCCTGCTCGCGGTGGGGGAGGGGCGGCGGGGCCCGGACTGGATCGCCGGTCTGCTCGGCGCCAGCGCGCGCTCGAGCGAGTTTCCGGCCGCCCCGGCGCGCGGCCTGACCCTGGTGGGTGTGGACTATCCGCCGGACGACCAGTTGGCGGCACGCAATGTCGTCACGCGCGATGTGCGCAGCGTCGAGGACCTGTAGGACTCGCTACACGCGGCCCACGACGAAATCGACGGCCTGGTTCACCATTCCGGCGTTGATGTACGCGGGTGCGAGATGGTCCGGCCAGTAGGCTTCCCAGTTCTCGGGATCGGTGGGATTGCAGATCGGGTCGTCGCCGTGACACAACTCGATGGTGCGGTCGCGATAGACCGGGTTGAAGTTCCCGATCGGCCCAACCCACTGAATACCGTTGCCGAACAGTGCCACCGCCGCGATGCGCTGTTCAGCGTTGGCGGGCAGCGGGTTCTTGAAGCCGAAGAACGGCATCGGTACTGCGAGCACGACGTCGGCGACCGCGGCGCCCAACGAATACCCGCCGACCACGATGCGACTGTCCGGGCACGAGTCCGCGACATCCTGGATGCGGCGGCTCATATCGTTGGCGCCGATGTCCACCTCGCTGTTGGCGGGATAGTTCACCGCATAGAGGTTGACGCTGCGTCCGGTCTTGGAGCGCAGGCCGTTGGCGAATGCGTTTCCGATCTGCCCCGCACCCCGTGGTTCAAGCCGACCGCGGGCGAACACCACCTCGATGTCGGAGCAGGCCGCCGATGCGCTCGGAAGCATCTGCGCGGCCTGTGGAATCACCACGGGCGCGACGAACAGGGACATCACGGCGAGAACGCCTGCCCCGAATCCAGCGCTACGTCGGTGGAAGCCCACTCGACAATGGTAGCGAATGCGCGCTAGACGAGTCGGGCTACGAAGCCGGCGGCCTGACCGATCATCGGGCTGGACTCGTAATTGGTGTGCGCGAACGGGTTGCGGCCGTCGGAGCAGATCGGGTCACCGTTGCTGCACAGATCGATCGACCGGCCACCCAGGTTGCCGGATGTGACCGGTACCCCGAACTTCGCCGACGGGTTGCCGAACACCGCGATGGCGGCCACATTTCCCTGCAGGCTGGCGGGCAGCGGGGGAGCCGAGCCCACCGAGCCGACCTTGTTGCCCAAGGGGGGAACCCCGACGAGCATGTCGACGACCGCGGCACCCTGGGAGTAGCCGCCGAGCACGATCCGGGTGGACGGGCACTGCTGGGCCATCAGGGCGATGCGGTTGGTGGCGTCGGTGGCGCCGTCGGCGGCCGCCATGAAGTCGTAGGTCGCCGGGTAGACCACGCCGTAGGTGCCCACGGTGCGGCCACCGAGTTGACCCTGGAGCTGGTCGGCGAGGGCCTGGCCGACGCGGCCGACGCCGGCGGGCTCGCTGGTGCCGCGCGCGAAGATCACCTCGACGTCGGGGCACGGTTCCGCGGTCGCTGTGGCGACGGTTGCCGACACCGCGGCCGTGCCGGTGAGAAGAGACAGGCCCGACAATGCCGCGACGGCGGTCCTTCGCATCAGACGCATGGGGTTCATCCTGACATATCTAAACGGGCTAACCGAATCTTTGTGTCAGAGCAGGCCAGCCACGAATGCGGCAGCCTGGCTGGTCAGACCCGCGGGGCCGTAGTTGCTGTGCGCGGGGATGTCGTCGCCACCCGAGCACACCGGATCTCCGCCGTTGCACAGATCGATCGAGCGCGAACCCCATACCGGGCTGGTCGTCAGCGGCAGACCCAGCCTGGTCGACGGGTTGCCGAACACCGCGATCGCCGCGACGTGGTCGGGGGTGTTCGGGGGCAGCGGGGCGGTGAATCCGACGCCGGGCACCGGAACCGCGGCGATCACGTCGATCACCGCCGCACCCTGTGAATAGCCGCCCAGGACGAGCCGGGTGGCGGGGCAGTTGGCCATCATCCACTGGATGTGGCCACTGGCGTCGTTGGCGCCACCGGCAGCCGCGAGGAAATCCCACGAGGCGGGGTAGTTGACGGCGTAGGTTCCGACGCTGCGGCCCCCGACCCGGCCGCGCAGGGAGTCGACGAAGGCCTGCCCGACTCGACCGATGCCGGCGGGCTCCTCGGTGCCGCGAGCGAACACGACCTCGATGTCCGGGCAGTCGTCGGCCGAGGCGACGGGGGCGGGAGTGGCCGGCAACACGGTGGCGGTGAACGCCATCGTCAGTGCGGCACCAGTCAGAGACACGATTCTGCGGAGGCGGGGTGCGGTCACAGCAAAGATGTTAGCGAGTGCGGACCACGTCGGTCGGCTGGATGTCGTCAGTCGGGCTGCCCACGGAGGCCGCCGTCCGGTCGCCGGTGCGGGCCAGAGCGAGCCCGACGAGCACCACGGCGCCGCCGACCGCCTGGATCGGCGTCATGGCCTCGCCGACCAGAAGCCAGGCCCACAGGACCGCGAACAGCACCTCCGCCAGACCCACCAGGGACGCGAAGCCCGGCTTGAGCATCGCGACGCCGACGATGCCGAGGGTGTAGGCCACAGCGGTGCTCACCAGGGCCAGCATCAGCGCGGGTACCACCCACGATGTCGTGAAGCCGGCGACCGTGACGGGTGCCGAGGTCATGGTGAACGGCATGACTCCACTCAGCCCGAGCGCGGCGACGGTCACAGCGCCCGCGATCAGACCGCCCGCGGCCAGGGTGATCGGGTGCAGTGGTTCGGCGTCGGCGGCGGTCGCGGTGGTGTCGCTCATCATGAAGTAGAAGGCCGCGCAGACCGCGGAGCCCGCGGCCCAGATGACGCCGACCGCGTTGATGTGGGCGCCGCTGAAGACGTCGAGCACGAGCGTGATTCCGGCGATGGCCGCCGCGACACCGGCAAGGGTCCGTGCGCTCGGCCTCCGGCGCGTGGTCGCCCAGAGCCAGCCCACCACCAGGATCGGCGCGGTGTACTCCAGCAGCAGCGCGACGCCCACCGACAGATGGTTGACGGCGTTGTAGTAGCACAGCTGCGCGCCGGCGATCGGGACGACGCCGTAGACCACCACGGTCCTGAGGTGCCGCCGCGCCTCGCCCCACCAGCCCGGTCGGACGAAGCTCGCGAAGATCGCCATCATCACGGCGCCGCCGACGAGCCGTGCGGTCACGGCTGCCGTGGGGCTCCAGCCCGCGGTCATGAGCGCCTTCGCGAAGGGGCCGGACATGCCGAAGCTCAGCGCGGATGCCACGGCGAACATCAGTCCGACGCGGAAGCGGTTGACGCTCGACGTTGTCGTCAGCATTGCGGCCCCTTAACCTGCGGGAATCCTGGGGAGACCCGTGTAATGAGTAAAATCGTCTTTGGTCATGACCATAGGTCGGAGAGGAGTCATGAGTCAAATGAATTTCACTCATGACACAGAGCTCACTCTGCGTGCGGCGAGTGCGCTGATCAACAGCGACCGCGTCGAGGGGGAGCAGCTCGGGGATCAGCGCGCGCTCGACGAGTACCTCGGGGGATTCGGCTGGACCGGGCGCCGCGACCGGGACGCCCACGAGCTGGCCGAGGTGCATCGGCTGCGGGAGCGGCTGGGGCAGATCTGGGCCCTCGCCGACGACGAGGAGCGCACCGTGGCGGCCGTCAACGCACTGCTCTCCGACACCAGGGCCGCACCATGGCTGACCCGGCACCCGGAGATGCCCGAGTGGCATCTGCACCTGGCCTCGATCCACGATCCGCTGGCCCAGAGGATGGGCGCCGAGATGGCGATGGCACTGGCCGACCTGATCCGCGGTGGCGAACTGCGCCGCCTCAAGACCTGCTCGGCGCCGGACTGTTCGGCCGTGCTGATCGACCTGTCACGCAACCGCTCACGGATGTTCTGCGACACGGGCAACTGCGGTAATCGGCAACACGTCGCGGCCTACCGCGAACGGCGCGCCAACCAGGGTTAGCGCAAGTCACAGTGCGCGCGCCGCGATGGCCCTATCGTGGGGGGATCAGCCGAGCGTGGGGGGCGCCATGGGCATTGAGCTGTCACATGAATTCTCTTTCTGGGCGCAGTTGAATCCCGCTGTCGACGTCGGGCCGGGACCCTACGGGCAGCGGCTGTGCTTCGAGGTGGTCGGCGGCGAGGTGACCGGCGAGCGCCTCAAGGGCGACGTGCTCTCGGGCGGGGGCGACTGGATTCTGGTCGGAGCCGACGGATACGGACGCATCGATGTCCGCCTGCAGTTCAAAACCGTTGACGGTGCCCTGATCTTCGTCCAGTACTTCGGTCTGCTCGAGATCAACGAGGTCGTCGCTCAAGCGCTGGCCACCGCTGGTGGGACCCGGTACGAGGACCAGTACTTCCGGACGGCGCCGCGGCTTGAGACGGGCGATCCGCGTTACTCCTGGGTGAATCGTTCGACGTTCGTCGCCCGTGGGCACGTGGTCGAAGGCGGCAGGGTCGAGTACGAGGTTCACCGCGTGCTGTGATCGTCCGCCTCGGCCAGGATTGCACGCGCGATCTCAACCTCCGGCCACGTGCCGTCGGCCGGCATCCGTTCGAGGGCCGCGCGCAGCGTGTCGAGGGTGGAGGGCCCACGCAGTCGGTACTCGTCGAGTGCGGTACGCAACGCGAAACCGTTGGCGCCGCAGCGTGATGCCACCTCTGCCGCCCTCGCGAGATCGGCCCGAACCTGCACCGGGTCGGCCTGCGTTTCGGCGCGCAGCCGAAGCAGTTCGGCATCGTAGTAGTGCATTCCGGTGTCGTGGGCCAGCCGCAGCCCGTCTTCGATCCGTCCCAGCGCTTCGCCCGGCTGCCCCGCCGCAAGCAGAAGCCGTGCCAGGAAGCCGTCGAACGACGGGAGGAATCCCGTGGTCTCAAGCGCCCGACACGCCGTCACCCAGCCGGTCAGCATCTTGATCGGAATCGTCAGCGCGTCACGGTCGGGAGGCTCGGCGCGCAGCGCCGCCACCGCGGTGCCACACTGGATCATCAGCGCGCCCGCTGCGATCCATTGATCGAACTCATGCTGCGCGCCAACGGAACTGATGTCGGCGCCGGCGTCGAGTGCGCGGGCGGCCTGGCCCGCCTCCACGGCGATCGTGGCTTCGACATAACGGGCGTAGCAGTGACTGAACGGGCCCTGCGGGAAGTCCAGCTCGGCTGCGCGCGCGGTGGCCCGCCGCAGCGCATCGTCCGCACCCGCCAGATCGCCGCGGGCCCAACGGGCCTGAGCCAGGCTGGTCAGCCCCAGAACCATCGGATCGAATGGCTGGAACCACTCGGCTTCGATGTTGTGGTCGCCGCGCTCGGTCGCCATCGTGGCGGCGTCCTCCAGATGCTGCGCAGCGTCCTCGAATTCGCCGCGAAGCCAGCACACCACCCCGGCGCCGGCGAGGTTCTCCGAGCGCCACCAGTCACGGCCGCCGTCCACGCCGACCCGCAGCGTGCGCACCACCGCGTCGGCTCGTGTGAGATCGGCTCGGTTCACGTAGTAGGTGAACAGCGCCATCAGGGTCGCGAACAACTCGTCGGCATGCGGGTCGGTGCCGCTGAGCACCAGGCAGCGCTCGAAATCCGCGGCCGCGCGTGCGCTGCCAGCGCCCTCGGCGGCCGCAGTGAGAAAGCCGTGGCGCAGAAGCAGACTCACCTCACGGTGATCGCGCGCGGGACTCGGTGCCAGCTGACTCAGCTGCGCGAGCGCACTGGAGAGGTGGTTGCGTGCTTCGCTCAGGGCGCCGCGCCGGCGAGCGGCAGAGTACGCCTTCTGGTGAGCGGCGGCGGCTTCGTCGTGCCGACGCGCCTTCTCGAAATGCTGTGCGATCAGAGGCCAGTCCGGTTCGCCGTGGCTGGCCTCCGCGGTGAGGGCCTCCGCGACTCGGCCGTGCAGTCTGCGCCGGATGCTCGGTGGTGGCAGCTCCGCAGCCACCTCGCGGAGCAGTTCGTGCCGGAACCGCCAGACATCCTCGGTCACCGGCTGCAGCACAAGCCTGGCTTCGAGTTCGGCGATGACACTGTCGACTTCGTCTTCGGACAGGTCGGTCACGGAACGGACGACGGCACGGTCGAAGTGGTCTCCCACAGTGGCCGCGGCTTCGACGAAACGGAGTGAGCGCTCGCTTGCCCGCAACCGGGCGAACAGTGCCTCGTAGAGCGAGTCGGGCACCTGCTGATCGGAGACGATCGGCGACGGCGAGTTCTTGATCTTGGCGATCACCTCTTCGATGTAGAGCGGGACGCCGTCGCAGCGCCGGCGGACGGCGCGCCGCTCGGCCGGCGTTGAATCCGGGTGCAGCGCGAGGATGAGGCGGTCGGTGTCGCCGGATGTGAGCGGTTTGAGCTCCACCACGGTGGTGTCGGTGCCCTCGGGCAGCGAGGCGCGGTCGCGTGAGGTCATCACCACCAGAAGGCGACCGCGGGCGGTGTGCAGAAGTGAGCCGACGAGGGCGGTGGTGTTCTGGTCGAACCAGTGCATGTCCTCCACCAGCAGCACCCCGGGTCCGCCGTCCAGGCATGCGACGAGGTAGTCGGTGATCGCACCAGCGATGCGCTCCTGCAGGCGCTGTCCCTCGGCGGGAGCGGGCCGGTAACCCTGGTCCGGTGTGATGCCCAGGACCGGCGCGAGCAGAGGCACCACCGTGTCCACGTCCAGGCCTCTTGCCGCCACCTCGTCGCACAGGTTCTGCAGCCGCTCACCCGGCCCGGTCGTCCTGCGGATGTGGCAGCGACGTTCGAGCAGCTTGCGAACCGGATGCATCCCGACATCGGTGTGGAACGGCGACCCGACCAGTTCCAGCGCCACCCCGCCGGCGTCGGCGACCAGCGTGAGCGCGTGGCGCGCGATCCGGCTCTTCCCGATGCCCGGCTCACCCTGGAAGGCGATGCTCGGCGTCGTCGAACTCCCGGCGACGGTCTGGCTCCACCGCTCGGCCAGGGCCGCCAGCTCGGGTTCGCGGCCGATGATCGGTCCCGCTTGAGTGACCGACACGGTGTCCCGTTCGGAGACCACGCGAAAGGGCACCACTTCGCCGTCGACCCCCTTGACGGCTTGAGGAGCGCAGGCCTCGACTTCGAAGCTGTCGCGGATCAGGCTGGCCACCGCATCGGAGGCCGCGACGGTGCCCGGTTCGGCCACACTGCACATCCGGGCGGCGAGATTCGCCGCGAAACCGTAGACGTCGTCCTGAGCGGTGTCGAGATACACGAGGCCGCGGTGAATGCCGACCCGAACGTCGATCTCGAAGCCGAAGCTGCGGTTGACCCGCGCACTCAACTGGTCGATCGCCCTGGTGATGTCCAGGCCTGCCTGTGCGGCGCGCCGCACGTCGTCCTCGTGCGCGCGGGGGTGTCCGAACACCGCGAGAAGCCCGTCGCCCTTGGTGTTTCCGATGTGGCCGCCGTAGTGGTTGACCGTGCGCAGCACCTCGTCGCGGTAGCGGCCCACGACCGTGCGGTAGATCTCGGGGTCGATGCGGGTCGACAACGCGGTCGAGTCGACGAGGTCGGCGAACATGATGGTCAGGCGGCGCAGTTCGCCGTCCTCCATGGGCGCGACCAGCAGATCTTCGGCGTCGGCGTTGGTGCTGTCCACCGCCAGGACCTGGCCCACGAGATCGCGTGCTGCTTTACGATCACCGCTGTTGACTGCGGCCACCGCGCGGTCGAGCAGTTCATCGATCGCGGCCTGCCGCCGCCCCGGGCTGCCGTGCACAGACTGATTGTGACCCGTGCTCAAGGGATGTAGAACCCCCGAATGCGGTGGTGCCGGCCTCGACCGAGGATCGCGTTCGCCGCCTGAAGGCCCGACAGCACCGAGGATTCGATGCATCCGGCGTTCATTCCGGAATCCGTCCAATCACCGGCCAGCACGAGGTTGTCGTAGCCGCTCTCGTCCGGCCGGAGTCGATAACGGTCGGTCCCCGGCACCGACTGCACGTAGCGGTCGGAGGGGTCGATGTTGACGCTGACGTGCTGTGTCGCCAACGCGGCGCTGCCGCGGTGACCGTTGACTCCGGTGAGCATGTGCCACGCGAATCCGTCGTCGGTCACCGCGTTGGGGAAGAACAGTCGCACGTGATCCTGCAGGTAGTCCAGGATCTCCGACTGCGCGCGCCGCTCACACTCGGCGGCGAACTCAGCGGGGTCGCGCGAGGTGGGCCAGTCGGTCTGCAACGGGCCGCAGAAGTAGGCGACCGTGCCGGGCCTGTCGTCGTCCGGCCACTGCTCTGCCCACAGCGTCTGCGGCATCGAGGCCCAGGTGTCGTAGGGCGTCACATAGCCGCTGATCGTGGCCCCCGGCCAGCGCAGGCCCAGGGTCTCGTGGTCCGGTCGCAGCCACAGCTGGAACGCCTGGGTGGCGACCGTGTGCAGCTTCGTCGTCATCTCGCGCCACTCGGGGCGGTCGTCGATCAGTTCGCCCGCGACGATCGGCAGCATCCCGAGCGACACCGCGAGGATGATCTGGTCGAAGTCGGCACCGCGGCGCAGGACACGGGTCTCGACGTCGTCTCGGCTCCCGAAGTGGGATTCGAGGCCCTCGAGGCCATCGCGCGCCTCGATCTGATCGGCGAGAGGGCGGTCCGGGAAGACCGGCAGGCCGCCGACGGTGGTCAGCGGTTCGTAGTGTTCGACTCCGGCGGCCAGGCGCACCTGCCGGCCCAGCGTCACCGATTCGATCGCGTGGTGGTGGGCGTCGAGGTGCAGAGCGTCGAGGCGATGGAAGAACTCGAAGTCGACGCCGCGTCGGCGCAGGGCCTGATACAGCGGTGCGATGACGACGTCGCCCATGCCGGCCGTCATCTTCCAGAAGATCGCACCCTTGTACCGGAAGAGCATCACGCCGGTGAACAGCACTCCCAGGCCGGCGCCGAACGCGGGTTTGTCGGGATCGGCTTTGTCCCAGCCGAACACCATGTCGTACATGGCCCGGACCAGGGGGAAGTCGACGGTGTCGGGGTGTGCCCCGTGGCGCAGCGCCCACTGGCTGAAATCCTCGTCCTGGATGGTGCGCAACCCCCGCGGATCGGTCATCAGGTTGTCCACGATCATCCCGCGCGCGGTCGCGGTGAGCAGCGAGATCAGGATCCACGTTCGCCGGTGGTCGGTGCGCCGGTCGTAGTCCAGCGTCTCGCGGACCGCATCCAGGACCTGCCCCAGAAGGTCAGTTCCCGCTTCGTGCTGCGGGCGTGGGTTGAGAATCGCGATGGTGGCCGCCAGCACTGCGCGCTGCACTGTCTGCGGCAGGGCGCCGGGGGGTTTGGGCGGGGTCGGGGACACCGACAGCGTCAGTCCGGTGTCGGGTTCTGTCTTCATCGACTCCACCAGGTCGCCGATGAGTTGCATCATCCGCTCGAAGAACCCGACCACCGTCAGCGGTCCCTTGTCGGGATCGGGGTCGCCCGGTTGATCGGCGGTGCGCGAGAACCTGCCCAGCCACACCTGCCATTCGTCGTTGAAGTCATCGGCGGCACCCAGGTCGTTGGCGGGAACCAGGGCCTGGTCCCAGGTGTGGATGGGGCTCTCGGGATCCGTTGTGGCACGGTCGAGTTCGGCATAGCACTCACGCAACAGCGTGAACGCGTTCTCGTAGGATCCCAGCCACACGTGCAGGCCGTGCTCCTCGATGCGGCCGTTCTGCCCGCGGCTCGACGCCCCCTTCCCGCCGAGCCGCCAGCCGCGCTGATACACCGTGATCGACTCGAAGCGGTCCTGCCAACCGGGTTCGCTCAGGCGCCATGCTGCGGTCAGTCCGGCCATGCCGCCACCGAGGATGGCGACCCTCTTTGTTCGGTCGGTCACGCGCGAGACGTCTCCATGAGTTCAGATCGCGATCTCGACGGGGACCGTCGCGGTGGTCGTGCCGCCGACGACCACCTCGACCTCGCCGACGTAGATTCCGCTGATCAGGGGCCTGGGGTCGACGCCGATCCGGAATTTCTTCCGGTCTTTGGGCAGGACGTTCTGCGCCAACGGTTTGTTGCCGCCCTTCCCCGCGCCATGGAAGGACACCAGGGCCGCCGGGATCTCGTCGGAGGTGCCCGGCCGCCGTAGGCCACCGCCCGGTTCTCCCACCTTCAGACGGAGCAGTCGGTCGGCGCTGCCCGGAGCGACGAAGCGATCGGAGAGGGTGACGGTCCGCTCGTACTTCGCGGGTCCGATGAGGGCGGTCTCGGCCAGTTCGATCGAGCCGAGCAGCGAGATGTTGGCCCACTTGACCATCGACCTGGTCCAGACATCCGGGCTGTTGGGCTTGGTCTCGAACTCGACGGCGGCATCTCGGGCGACGGCCCCCGCCTGCCGGATCATCCGGCGCCCGATGGACTCCATGACGTCGGCGACCTGCCGACGCCCCTCCTCGCCAGGATCGGGTTTGGCCGGGGGCCGGTCGATGACGTCCTTGGTCAGCTGGATCCCGCTCCGCACCGCCAAATCGACGGACTTGGTGAAGGAGTCGATGAACTGGCCGGTCGTGTAGGTCGAGACGTCGGCGGACTCGGCGATGGCCTGCGCGGCGATGGCCCGGGCCTGATCGGCGATCTCTTTGGCGGTCTTGGTCAGGCGGTCGGCGACGACTGCGGGGTCTTCCATCGGTCGCTCCTAGGGTGTTGAGTCCGCGGTCGGCTTCGGCCGGAAGTTCTCCGTCGCGGTGGTGAACGCGTCTTTGGTGCGCCCGCGCAACAGGGCGCTCATGAGGTTGGTGAGATCGTCGAAATCGTCGGCGTCGATGCCGTCGTGCCACCGGTTCATGTACTGGTGGAACCACAGGTTGGCATCGTCGAGGCTGTCTTTGAGAACCCGATTGGTGTCGCGGCACATCTCGTCGCGGATGTCGGCGGGAAGCTGGGGGACGACCACCGGCCACGTCGTCGACGTGTCCTTGGGCGGGACCGGCGCAACCGGGGCCACCGACGCCGTGAAGTCTTTGAGAGCGCCCTTGTAGACCTGCAGCTTGCGGAACATGTCGGTGGCGTTGGTGGCATAGCCCATGGTTCTGGCCATCACCGCAAGCGCGGTGGCGCTCATCCCGCTGATCAGCAGTTCCTTGCTGGTGCGCACGCGCACCCCGGCGTCGGGGTCACTCGGGTCCAACAGTGTGATCCAGATGTAGCCGTTGTCCACCAGCACCATCTTGTCGGCCTGGGGCCATCCGCTGCCGGTGTCGAAGTCGTAGTTGAGGAACAGCCCGGAGCCGTGCAGTGCGCTCCAGAACTTCAGCGGCGTCCGCAGCCGGTAGCGACTGCATTCGCCGCTCACCTCCTCGCGAATCGGCGTCCAACCGTAGATGTTTGAGGGTTCTGCTGTCATGTCACAGAAGAAGCCGCCGAAGTACTTGTTCCAGTTGACGGGGTTGATTCCGCGCTTGAGCTTGGCCAGCGTCACATCGGGCCACTTCACCGACGTCCGGACCACCGCGCAGTACTCGTCCTTGACCTTGCGCAGCCGGGGGTCGATGGTGGCCGTCGCGATGGCCGGATGCAGCGGGCTGTTCTTCTTCAGGGCTTTGTGCAGACCACGCAGTGTGGTGATGTTCTGGGCCCGGATCGTCTCGGCGAACTCCGCCCCGGCCGCCCTGCCCAGGACACCGCCGTCGATGCCCGGCAGGACGGGCGTCGCCGCCAACACCAGGTCGAGGACGGGCTCGAACTCCCCACCTGGATCGATCGCCCGCCGAACACTGTCGAGCACGAACGCCGCTTCGATGGCGCGGCTTGCCCATGAGGGCGCCAGACCGTCCTCGTCCGAGGTGATGCCGCCCTCGACGATTCCCTCGAACTCCTCCACCGCGTCCTCGAGAGTCGGCGGAATCAGCGGTTCGGGTTCGCCGGTGGACTCGGTCGGGTGGTCCCCGAAGTACCTGAACAGTTCGCCGTACCAACCGATTTCACCGGTGCTTCCGGTGAACCCGGTGATGTTGCGGGCCTGCTCCCGTGCCTGGTCGGGCTCCGCGCCGTCTGGCCCGCCCGGACTGTTGAGCTCAAAGAGCGCGTCACTGACCGCGCCATAGAGCGCAAGTACAGAGTGTTGGACCGGCATTCCCCCCACCTCCCCCGCGGTGTGGTCTTAGCATACCTTCGTACAGCGTGTGTGGAGGTCCATCGAGGGGGGAACTGATGGCCGAATCGGTGCATGACGACGGCAGTATCGCCGACCTTCCGTGGGGCGCCGTGTTCGATCCGGTGGTGAATGCCCGCGCGTTGAGCGCAGTCCAGGCGCGGGGGTTCCGGGCGGCCCGGGAGGTCGTGGATCGTTTCATCACCATGGCCACCGATCTGGATTCCCCGGCGCGCGAGCCGGAATCGGAATCTGAACAGGCGCGCACGTGCGCCGACTCGTCGGCGCAGGGTGGCATCGACATCGAGCGCGCGCTGGGCACCTGGCAGAGCATGATCGGGCAACTGGTGAACTCCGTCAAAGACACCGTCACCCCACCGGCTGCGTCGGGTCCGGCGATGTTCGACCTGCGAACCTCGGACGCCGCTGGACAGGTGGTGCTGAACGCCGATGGGCCGGGCGCGGTCTCGACCGAGGTGTGGCTGCACAACGGTGGTCCCGAGGACATGGGCAAGGTGCGACTGCGGTGCGGCGACCTGCTGGCCCACGATGGTGCGGTCATCGAAAGTGACTGTGTGCGTTTCGAACCCGACGTCGTGGCGATGCCGGCCCGGTCCAGTCGCGGCATCATCGTCGAAGTCGATGTCACCGATGACCATGCACCGGGAAGTTATCGGGGGACGCTGCTGGCCGACGGACAGCCCGACGTCTGGCTGCCCGTGCTGCTCGTGGTGGCCTCGGAACTCCCTGACCAGTGAGAATCAGGTCGCGTCGACCGAGAAGTCGAAGTCGATGGTCTGACCGTCCACGACCGCCTGCCCCCTATATACGCCGCTGGGGAGTTCGCGGGTGCGCAGCGTCAGGATATGGGTCCCCTCGGCATCGTCGGCGGTCGCGGTTTCGAAAGTGATTCGGCGAGAGGGGACTCTGGTCATCTGCTCGTCGCCGTAACGGCCCACCCGGACGGCTCCAAGCTTGGGCTTGTGGCCCTCCTCGCCGGGGGACACGTCGATCGGTATCGCGACGATGCCCGCGTCGAACTGGGCCGGACCACTGAACAGGGTCTGCGCGATTTCGAGGCCCCCGACGATGGCGTAGTCGGCCAGCCTGGTCATCGACATCACCACATCGTCGACATCGTAGGTGCCCTTGTCGATCCTCTCGGTGGCCTCGGTGGAGACACCGCGCGCCTCCTGCATGAACCGTCGCCCGACGGCCCGCGAGTACTCGGCGACCTGTTTGAGTCCCGGTGGCGTGTTCGTCATTGACCGCCTGGTGATTTCGGCGCCTCCGGTCACAGCGATCTCGACCATCTCCGTCATGGTCAGGATGAGATCCCGCGCCGTGTACTCCTCCCGATTGATCTTCCGGGAAGCCCGAGTGGCCACTTTGGTGGCGCGCTTCATGGCCTTCTCCGCGACCTCCTGCACGCCCTCGATGATCGCGTCGTACTCGGAGGCGGATTCGGGCCCGCCGTCTTTGGTCACGGTGACTCCTTCGAAGGCGGGCGCACGGTGTTGACGGCCTGTTCGAACGATGACACCGCGAAGTCCGTCAGCGTGGTTCCCCAGTCGGTGCCGATATCGACGATGTCGCTCGGCTTGATGCCGTCACTCCACTTGTTCACCGTGTGTTTTGTCAGGCCTGACACTGTCTTGCTGAACTCGAGCGCCTGGGTCTGCGCGTTGTCCAGCAGTGCCTCGCGCCATCCGGGGGGAAGATCGGGCGCTTCTGTGGGAGCAGTGGGTTGGCCCAGCTCATCGGTGTCCGAGGTGTCGGCCGCCCCGTGTGGGCCGGCGTGGGCCGGCTCCTCGGTGGGGGAAACCGGACCGAACTCGATGCACCCGTCGGGAGGGGATGCGGCCTTCGCGGTGAGCAGTTGGGCCGCCGCGTCCGGCCAGCCGGTGTAGATCCCGAGGGCCGCCGTGGCGGTGGGGCTCAGCCCGCGGATGCGCAGCTCCTTGCTGGCCCGAACCCGAACCCCGGCGTCCGGATCCTCCCGGTCCAGGTTGGTGATCCAGATGTAGCCGTTGTCGACCTCGACCAGCCTGGAGTCGTGGGGATCCCGCAGTTCCGCGAGGTCGTAGTTGATGCAGATTCCGCCGTCTCGGGTGTCCGTTTTCCAGTACCGCAGCGTGGTCTTGAGCATCCACCGGTCGAGGGGGTCGGGGCTGACGACCTCCAGGATTCGGGTCCAGCCGTTGGACGTCTGCGGCCGATTCCACTCCATCGCGGAGAAGAAGTCATAGAGCAGATGCCAGTTGCGCGGTTCGATGAATCTCTTGAACTGTTCGAGCGTGAGTTCGGGCCGCTGCCAGTCCGAGGACAGGATGCTCGACCACCGGCCCTTCAGGTTCCGCAGCCTGGCCGTGTAGTGATCCTCGATGCGCAGCGACACCGTGTCCGGATCCTCGTTGACCATCTCGCGCAGGGTCTGATCGACCTCGGCGCGACAGGTGGTGGCCCGCAGTTTCGAGGCGATCTCGACGCTGCGGTCCTCGGGCAGCGCGGTGGCGTGGTTCACCACCACGGCCAGGGGGTCGACATTGCCGTCGAAGAGCAGTGCGTCAGCGGCCTTCTCGCCGAACACGTGGGTGCCGTTCTCCGCCTCGACGATCTTGTTGATCACCGTGGAGGCTCGGATCAAGGAGGAGGCGTTGCTGGCGCAGTCCTCGATGAGGTCCTGCGCGGTGGGCGCGCGGACCGCGACAGGTTCGGTGCCCAGGACCCGTTCACGGGGCTCGTCGAACACCATGGCCACCGCGTCGGTGAAGTCCGGCAGGGTCACGGACGCGGGCCGGTCCTGGTCCAGGGGGCGCAGCGCATCCTCGTTCCTCGTCAGGAAGCGCTGCAGTTCGCCGTACCAACCGCGCCGCCCGGGCCGGGTCACACCGGGAAGCTGCTCCTCGACCATCCGCACGGTGCCGGGACTGCATTGGGGCAGTGCCTCATCGATCGCGCCAAAACACGCCAGCTGCGCCTGCGGTTCCACCATGTGCGACTCCCCCCGAGTCGGTCTCGGGCTTAGCATAAGCGGTATTCGGCGTCCGTGATGCGCCAACGGGGGAGGAAACCAAGTGGTGGGCGAGGTTTCAGATGACCAGCACCGCTGATCGAACGGGCTTGATCTCCAGCGTCGAGACCCGGCTGCGGGAGGTCGGTCGGGTGGTGCGCAACTCGATGCTCGATGCGATGCCCGACGGTGACCCCGTGCAGTGGTTGTACGGCCCGATGCGGGCCTACCCCGCCCGGCCCGGCAAGGCGCTGCGGCCCGCACTGTGCATGTCATCGGGGCGGGCGTTCGGCGGCCACGCCGACGATCTTCTCGGCGTGGCGGTGGCAATCGAGCTGCTGCACAACGCCTTTCTGGTGCACGACGACATCGCTGACGGCAGTGAGATGCGTCGGGGACGGCCGACGCTGGCCGCCGAGCACGGGGTCGCCGCAGCGTTGAATGCGGGCGACGGGTTGGCGGTGGTCGCCGGCCAGGTGCTGCGACGGGCGACCCGCAGGCTGGACCGCGATCTCGCCGAGTTGGTGTGGGGCGAATTCGACACGATGGCGTTGCGCACGCTGGAGGGGCAGGCGACGGAGGCCGGCTGGCAACTGGACGAGGTCGTCGACCTCGGCCCCGAGGACTATCTCAACCTGATCATGCACAAGACGTGCTGGTACACCACCATTCATCCGCTCCGGGTCGGGGCGATCATCGCCACGGGCGGGCAGGCCGAGCTTTCGGCGTTGGTGCGGTTCGGGTTCCACTTCGGCGCCGCCTTCCAGATCCGGGACGACCTGCTGAACCTCATCGGTGACGAGGCGATGTACGGCAAAGAGATTCTCGGTGACCTCTACGAGGGCAAGCGGACGCTGACGCTGGTGCACCTGATGGCGACGGCGACCGGCTCCGATCGTGACTTCGTCCGCGACTACCTGCGACTGCAGCGCGCCGATCGCTCTGAGGAGATGGTCCGCGCCGTCCGCGCGCTCATGGACGACTACGACTGCATCAATTTCACGTCCGAGTTCGCCGAGGGCATCCTGCTCACGGCCGAGGACTACTTCGAGGAGGCCTTCGCCGACGCCCGCCCCGGGCCGGACCTGGACTTCCTGCGCTCCCTGGTGCCGTACGTCTGGGCCCGCTGGCGCTGAGCCTGGGGATCACCGAACGCGCTTGCCCCGGCATCCGCCTACGGTCGCCCTCGTGACCCTCCCGGCGGATGGCCGGCGCTACCTGGCGCGGCGCATGGAACGCGCGCTGGACCGCGGCGTCGCCCGTGGCGGGCCCGACGGGCCGCGGCCTCGGTCCTTCTGGGTCGGCGTGGGCGCCGTGGTCGCCGCGGCGGCCGCCGCCGGCGCCGCCGCGCTGTCGACACTCCGTCCGGGCGGCGACGCCGGTGATTCCAGAATTCTGATGGACCGCGACAGCGGTGCGCTCTACGTCCGCGTCGAGGACACGTTGCACCCCGTTCTCAATCTGACTTCGGCGCACCTGCTCACCGGCCACGGCGGCGGCCCGCGCGCGGTGCGATCCGACGCCCTGGCCCCATTCGAACGCGGTCCCACGCTGGGCATCCCGGGTGCCCCCGCACAGATCGGCGCCGGTCTCGACGGCGAGGCGGCCACCTGGGCGGTGTGCGACGGACCTCGCACGGTCGTGCTGGTGGGCACCCCGGCACCCCCCGACCCCCTCGACGGCGGTGAGGCGGTGTTCGTCACGGGTCCGAGCGGGACCACCCATCTGCTGTATGCCGCAACGCGGGCGGTTGTGGACGTCGCCGATCCGGGGGTGTCGCGTGCGCTGCGGTTCGACCGAGCCGAGCCCGTGCCGGTGTCGGCCGGGCTGCTCAACCTCCTGCCCGAGGCCCCGCCGCTGGTGACCCCACGCATCCCCGGCGCAGGCAACCCCGGGCCCGGGCAACTGTCCGGACTGCGCGTCGGAGATGTGGTCAGCATTGAAAGGTCTTCGGGAGCAGAGTATTTCGTGGTGCTCGAGGGTGGTGTTCAACCGGTGTCCGGGGTCGCCGCCGACCTGATCCGGGCAGCCGGCGCAACCGCGGAGCGGGTGACGCCGACGCTGTCGCCCGATGTGCTGAGCGCCGTTCCCATCGTCGGGACGCTGGCGGTCGCGAGCTATCCCGACCGTGTCGAGGTGTCGCGTCAGGGCGAACGCTGGGTGTGCGTGCACTGGGCGGCCGGACGCGTCACCATCACCACGGCCGGCGCCCTTCCCCTCCCGCAGGGGCGGGCATCGATCCGGCTGGCCCGGGCCGACGGCGCCGGACATGCACTCGACGAGGTGTCCCTGCCGCCGGGCCGAAGCCTGTACGTACGGGCCGAGCGCGGTCCTGGGGGCGGCGCGCTCATCACCGACACCGGGGTTCGGTTTGCCGTGGACGCCGACGCCGCGGGCCTCCTCGGCCTGCCGGAGCACCCCATGCCGGCCCCGTGGCCACTGGTCGCCGCCCTGCCCGAAGGCCCAGAACTGAGCCGCGCCGCGGCCTCAGTGCAGCGAGACGTCCCGACGGCCGCGACGCCGCATGGCTGACGATCCCCACGCCGCGATGCCGACGGCGACGCACACCGCCGCCCCCGCCACGGCGACGGTGCGTGCCTGATCACCGGCCGAGGCCTCTGACCCGGTCTCCACCAGCGGGCCGGGGACCGGCCGTTCGGGCAGCGTGGAGGGCGCCTCGCTGCTCATCGCGGCGACCGGATCGATCAGGCCGTTGCCGACCGCCGGATCCCACCCGAGCGCGCGCCGGTGAGTCGTGTTCTCGATGCGCTGCATGACCTGGCGCGCCGTCAGTTCGGGAAAACGCGACCTGATCAGGGCCGCCAGCCCGCTGACGATCGGTGCGGCGTAGCTGGTCCCCGAGATGGGGGCGTCCCCGGCGGCCGACGGCAGCGCGTCCACCAGCCCACTGCCGGAGGCGTTCAGGGACAGCAGCGCCTCACCCGGCGCGGCGACATCCACCCAGGGGCCGGCGAGAGTGAACGCCGAGGGGGCACCGTCGGCGGCCACCGAGCCGACCGTGAGGACGTAGTCGTCGTACCAGGCCGGGCTGACCGCCACAGTCGCGGTGTCCCACTGCGCGGCCTGACCCTCGGGCTGCGCCGGGCAGCGGACGGGGCCACCGACGTTTCCGGCGGCGGTCACCACCACCACGTCCTTGGTGTCCACGGCGTAGGCCAGCGCGGCGCCGAGCGCGCGGTCCGCCAGATCGCCCTCCGCGCACGCCACCACCGAGATGTTGATGACCGTGGCGCCGCTGTCGGCCGCGACGCGGACGGCGCGGGCCATGGTGTCGACGTCACCGAACCCGGCGGTCGCGGGCTCGTCGGCCGGCCCGAACCGGGTGCTCGACTGCCGCACGCTGAGCACCGTCGCCGCCGGAGCCACCCCGGAGAAGCCGTCCGCGGTATCGGGTGCGGCCGCGATCAGGCCCGCCACGACCGTGCCGTGTCCGTCGCAGTCCTGCGTGCCGTCTCCGGATCCGACGTAGTCGCCGACACCCTCGAGATGCCCCAGTCGGTGGTGGGGTGCCACGCCGGTGTCGATCACGGCGATCCGCTGCCCTTCACCGCGGGTCATCGACCAGAGGGTGTCGATGCCCAGCGCCTTCGCCGGAGACGGTTGTGCACCAGCGGTTTTCGCGGCCTTCCCGATGGCGCAGGCCCCGCGCTGCACGGTGGGCCGCGGTGGTGCTGGGCGGGCGGGTTCCGGCAGCAGACTCGGGTCGATGACCGGTGGCGTCAACGCGTGCGCCGGCGGCGCGAGCACGCCCGGGCCCAGTGCCAGCAGCGCCGAGGCCAGCACTGCGGCACCCGCGCGCATCACAGCACACCGCCCAGCGCGCCGAATCCGCCGCAGGCCCACACCGCCACCGGCACGACCGCCACCAGCAGTGCGTTCTCGCATCCCACCAGCAGGTGATTGACTCCCGGCGGCGTCGCGGCGGCCGCAGTGCAGGTGCGGGTCAGCAGCACCGACACCACCAGCAGGCCGAAGACAGCCTGTGGCCACCCGGCCGCGTCCAGGACCGTGCACAGCGCCGACACCGCGGCCGCGCCGGCGGCGCCGCAGAGGAGGCGCCGGTGCGCCACCAGTACGGCGGCGGCGTGGTCCGGCGACCGGGGGAGCAGGGGTGCGATGCGACCGGCGGCGGCCATGACTGCGACCGCCGCTGCGCCGGCCGCGACGGTGGCCGTGGCCAACCGCGTTCCGAGGATCGTGGCGGGCAACAGCGTCGCTGTCAGCACGCCCGCCGAGAGCGCCACGGGAGCGGCCACCGCCGCGGTGTCGGGCCGCCAGCGGGCACCAAGCAGGGCGAGCGCCATGACGACCGCGGCCACCAGCAGCAGCCGCGGTGTACCCGCGGCGTACGGGAGGACCGCGGCGGCGGCCACCGCGCCGAACGCGAGTGCCGCCGCCAGCGCGGCGTGCTCCGCGAGAGCCGGGTTGTCCGGGTTCGATGCCGATCGGGCGACGGCCTCGGCCGCGTCGGTGTCTGCGCGCCTTCGGGGCGCGGGAGTCGACCCGCCGAGTACCAGCAGCGTGCCGTCGGCGACACCGAGTTCGGCCAGGGTTCGCGACGAGTCCAGCGGACCCGACGGCGTACCCACGCAGGTGGCCTGTCGGGCGGGCACGGCGCCCAACTCGCACAGTGCGGGCATCATCTCGGACAGCGGCACGTCACTGGGCAGCGCGACGTCGAACACGTTGTCGCCGCAGCGAATCGCCACACGGCGAGCGTCATCGGGGGAAGAGACCATGAGCCCGAACGCTAATCACGCCGCGGCGTCGCGTGTGCACAGCCGTCCACAGGTGAATTGCCGCCCACACCCTGGGCTGCCTACGTTCGCTCCCGTGGTGGACCGCACGGACGACGAGCACGTCGTGGTGATCGCCGCGCCGCCGGCACGTGCACGAGAGACGTCCGGGCGGTGGGCTCGGCTGCTGCCGCCGGCGGGTCTGCTGATCGGTGTCGCGGTGATGATCGCGCTCGGTGCGTCCGGCGGTTTCGGTCAGCACGGCGTGACGTCACTGATGTTCCCGGTGATGATGGTCGGTTCGACGCTGGCCTCACTGGCCTACACCTCGGGCGCATCGCGTCGGGGTGGCGTGGACCGCGAGCGTGACGACTACCTCGGGCATCTGCACCGGATGGCCGAGGTGCTGGACGCGCACGCCGACGCGCAGCGCGCGGACGCGCTGCTGCGGCATCCGGCGACCGACGAGCTCTGGGCCGCAGTCGGATCCGAGTCGATGTGGCGGAGCGGCCCCGTGCGCATCGGACTCGGAGACGGCGCGCCGAACCACAGGCCTGTCCGCGGTGAGCCCCGCCAGGCCGACGAGGTGCCCGATCCGGTCGGCGAGGCGGCACTGGCGGCGGTCCTGGGCCGGCACAGGGTGCTGGCCGGAATGCCCGTCGTGGTCGACGTGCTGGCTCACCGCGTGACGGCGGTCGCTGGTACAGCGTCGCAGGCTCGGGCGTTCCTGCGCAACGTGCTGTGCCGGTCGGCCGTGACGCACGGACCGGATGCGCTCTCAGTGACCGCTGTGGTCACCGCAATGACTGCAGCACAGTGGGATTGGATCAAATGGCTGCCACACGTCCGGCAGCCGACGGTCTACCGCGACCTCACCGTCGCGGTGGCCGCGCGCCAGTCGGGCACTCATCTGCTGGTGGTGATCGACGGTCCCGGCCCCGACCTGCCGACCCTGCCGCCGGAGGTGTCGGTGCTGACCGTCGGCCCCTGCGACGGTGCCGACATCACAGTCCGGTTGGAGGCGGAGGGGGCATGGTGGGGCACGCTCGGCGTGGCCCAACCGGACCTGATGTCGATGGCCCACGCGTGGGCGTGTGCCCGCAGACTGGCCCAGCACCGGGGTGCACCCGCGCGCCGCCGCGGCACCGAATGGCCGGATCTGATGGACGGTCGACCCGAGGGTGGCGCGCTGTGCGTTCCGCTGGGTGTCACCGACCACGGCGAGCCGGTGTCACTCGACATTCGGGAGGCTGCCGCGGGCGGCATGGGCCCGCACGGCCTGTGCATCGGCGCGACGGGATCGGGCAAGTCGGAGTTGTTGAAGACGATCGCACTCGGCATGGTCGCCGCGAACTCCTCGGAGGACCTCAACCTGATCCTGGTCGACTTCAAGGGCGGCGCGGCGTTTCTCGGCCTGGAGCGGGCCCCGCACGTCAGCGCCGTGATCACCAACCTCGCCGACGAGTCGTATCTGGTCGACCGCATGCAGGACGCGTTGGCCGGCGAGATCACCCGCCGTCAGCGGCTGCTGCGGGAGGCGGGCAACCTCTCCAGTGTCGCCGACTACGCCCGGGCCCGCGCCGAAGGTGCCGCGCTGCAGCCGCTTCCATCCCTGCTGGTGATCGTCGACGAGTTCGCCGAACTGCTCACCCACCACCCCGAGTTCATCGACACCTTCGGTGCGATCGGCCGCCTCGGCCGTTCGTTGGGCGTCCACCTGCTGCTGGCCAGTCAGCGTCTCGACGAGGGCCGGCTGCGGGGTCTGGAATCCCATCTGTCGTTCCGCATCTGCCTCAAGACGCTGTCCGCCGCGGAGTCCCGGGCCGTGCTCGGCGTGGCCGACGCCTACGAACTGCCGCGGTCGCCCGGCAACGGGTTCCTCAAGGTCGGCGCCGCCGAGCCGATCAGGTTCGCAGCCGCCCACGTCTCCGGCCCCGTGCGCCCGCCTGACCGGCAGCCGGATGAGATCGGCAGTGCACCAGCGCTCTTCACCACGTCCGTCGCAGAGGGTGTGACTCCGCCATCGGCGGACCGGTATCCGCGGTCGGTTCTCGATGCGGCACTGGACGGCGTCGCCGGGCGAGGTGCGCCCGCGCATCAGGTCTGGCTGACCCCGCTTGAGCGGTCTCCGTCGCTGGACGCCGTTCTCGCGCAGATGCCGGCGGCTGATCTGCGTGTCCCGGTCGGCGTGGTGGACCGTGTCTTCGACCAGCGTCGGGTGCCGCTCGTCGTGGACCTGTCCGGATCCGCGGGCAACGTCGCGGTGATCGGTGCCCCGCAGTCGGGGAAGAGCTGCACCCTGCGCACCCTGGCGACGGCACTGGCGGCCACGCATTCGCCGGGGCGAATTCAGTTGTACTGCCTGGACTTCGGCGGTGGTGGGTTGGCCCCGCTTCGGGCGTTGCCTCATGTGGGCGTGGTCGCGGGCCGGCGGGACACCGAACTGGCGGCCCGCACCGTCGCGGAGCTCAGCGCGCTGGTGCGCCGCCGGGAGGTGCTGTTCGCCCGCGCGGGAGCCGACTCGATGGCCGAGTACCAGCGGCGTCGGCCGCAGGAACCGGACGACGATCCCTACGGTGACGTCCTGCTGATCGTGGACGGATGGGGGTCCCTGCGGCAGGACAATGAGGCGCTCGAGGCGTCGATCACCGCGCTTGCGGCCGAGGGACTCTCGGTCGGCGTGCATGTGGCGATCGGCGCGACGCGATGGGCGGATCTGCGGCCCGTCCTGCGCGATCAGATCGGAACCCGGATCGAACTGCGGTTGGCCGACCCACTGGACTCGGAGATCGATCGGCGTGCCGCGCGTGGCGTCCCCATCGGCCGCCCCGGCCGAGGGCTGGCGGACGACGGGATGCCGCTGACGGTGGCACTGCCCCGGCTCGACGGAGGGGAGTGCCCGACCGGGCTGACGGAGGCCGCCCAGTGGGCGGGGACGCGGTTGGCGGCCAGGCATCCCGGTGTGCGCGCCCCCGCGGTCCGGGTGCTGCCCTCCCTCGTCGCGTTCGAGGAGCTCGAGGACCGCACCGAATCCATCGACACCACAATCACTCTCGGCATCGACGAGACCCGGCTGTCGAGGGTGTCCCTCGATTTCGACGAGCAGCCGCACCTGCTGATCCTCGGCGACCCCGGGTCGGGCAAGACCGCGGCGTTGCGCACCGTGGTCCGGCAGCTGCCCGCGACGGCGGACGTGGTCGTCGTCGATCCGAGACGCACCCTGGACCCGCCGCGGGTCGTCAGGCACGCCGGCACCGGTGCGCAGGTGACCGCCGTGATCGATGATCTGCTCCCCGAGCTGCATCGGCGGATCGGCGCTGGACACTTCGCGCACCGGGTGTTCCTGGTGGTCGACGATTACCACCTCATCGCGGCGGGGGATCCGTTCGCGGCACTGCTCGCCGTGCTGCCGCACGCACGCGACATCGGGCTGCACATGGTGATCGCCCGGCGCAGTGCCGGCGCTGGCCGCGCCCTGTACGAACCGGTGCTGGCCGCCGTCCGGGACGGGGACGCGGCGGGCCTGCAGTTGAGCACCGGCACCGACGAGGGCCCGACGCTGGCCGCCGGGCGGGCCCGGGTGCGGCCGCCCGGGCGGGGTGTTCTGGTCACGCGCAGCGGTGGCCAACGGATCATCCAAACCGCCTGGAGTGGAGCGTGACTCGTACCGTGATGTGCGAGATGGGGCCGGTCTCCGTGCGGACACTGGGTCCGGGTCGCACGATCGGCGGGGATCCCGTCCTCGCCGCGGCGGTGCTCGAACACGAGGTCGACACCCTCACGGTCCTCGGCGACGACGTCGTGCCCACCGCCGAGGTGTGGCGACGTCTGCTCGAACCGCTGTTGGGCGGGGCGGCTACGGCGACGCTGGTCCATCCCACGTGGTGGCGGCCCGCGCGGTGTGCCGTGCTCGCCGAAGCCGTCGCCACCCTGTGTCCGGCGGTGCTCACCACCCGGGCGGACATGGTGACCGCGGCCGGGGCGGCGCTGGTGGAGATCGCGCCACGGCTCGTGCTGATTCACCGAGCGCGCGAGGTGCCGGCCGCCGTGCCGCGCCCCGTGCTGTCCGACGACCCGGCCGCGGTGGTGGCCGACGTGGTGCGCGCGGTGCTGGACTCCCAGGAGCCCGGACCGGTATGGCTCGATGCGCCGCTCGACGTGCCCGGGGCGCGAGCGCTCGCGGCCGGCATCGCCGACCGTCTGGCCGCTGCGGGGCGGGCCAGCCGCACCGTGGACCCGCTTCGATGGGTGTCGGCCGGCCCCGAGACCGAATCGCTGTCGGGGGATCGGTCCCGCGTCGGGATTCGGTCGGCGGCAACGGTGGCCGTTGCCCTGCTGCTGTCGGCCGCGCTGATCTGGTGGATGGGCTCATCGCCGGGACCCGGGCCGGCCGGGCCCACAGCGACGCTCGTCGAAGGCCGGGTGGCCGCGGCGATCCCGCGGGACTGGACCGTTCGCCACGTCGGGACCGGACCCGGGTCGAGACGAGTGGAGGTGGTGTCGCCCGACACCACGAAGGTGCTGCACCTGACGCAGGCTCCGGTGCCCGGGCGGGGGATGGCCGAGGTCGCGGCCCAGCTGCGGGCGTCGCTCGACTCGCAGTCGCCCGGCGTGTTCGTCGACTTCAATCCGGGGGACCAGCGGGCCGGACGCCACGTCGTCAGCTACCGGGAGCAGCGCGGTGCCCGGGACATTCGATGGTTCGTGCTCGTCGACGGCGACACCCGCATCGGCATCGGCTGTCAGAGCGGTCGCGGTGCCGAACGGGACGTGGCGCAGGTGTGTGACGACGCGGTGCGCACTGCGCGCCAGATCCGCTGACGTGGAACCGATTCGGGTGTCGCACCGTCCAATGATCAACAGCTTCATCCGGCCAGGACAGAACCCGAGGAGAGAACCGATGACAGACACGCTGTCCACAGATTTCGCGTTGATGGGCAGGGCTGCGGCCGCCACCGACGCCCGCAGCGCCGAGGTCCGCGCCCTGCTGCAGACCTTCCTGGCGCGCATGACCGCGGTGCCGCCGTCGGTCTGGAGCGGTCCGGCGGCCACGGTGTTCCACGACGCGGTGGGGCGCTGGAGCGCCGAGTCGAATCGACTGTGCAGCGCACTCGACGGAATCGCCGCGACCATCCGGTCCAACGAGCAGTCGCTGCGGGAGGCCGCCGACACCCATGCCCGCCATCTCGGCGCCGCGGCCGCGGACCTCTAGGGAGACGCCATGGACCCCGTCCTGTCCTATCAGTTCGGTGAGATCGAAGCGGTCGTGCGGCGCGAGATCCACGCCACCGCGACTCAGCTGAACGCGCTGCTCGACGACCTCAAGGCCGCGATCGCGCCCCTGCAGGAGGTGTGGACCCGGGACGCGGCGGCCGCCTACCGCGTCGAGCAGGCCCGGTGGAACCAGTCCGCGACCGCGCTCAACGACATCCTCGTCCGACTCGGCAATGCGGTGCGGGATGGGACCGCCGCCGTCGCCGAAGCCGACCGGCACGCCGCCACCATCTGGTACCGGTAGCCGGCATCAGACCGCTGCGCGGCCCCGGGCGGGAGGAGAGCCCAACCGGGGCCGCGCAGACGCCGTGTACGCCCTCACGAACCCGGCGTATCGTCTTCGCACGTGACCTCGGCGGACAGGACTGCACGAAGCGATCCCTCGCGGGCGCGCGCTGTCCGGACGGCGCACGAGAAGTTCCTCGCCGGTGAGGCCGGGGCCGCCGATCTCGAGATCGTCCGACCGGTGATCGCGCAGAGTTGGCAGCGCAGCCTGGACAGGGGGGTCGACCCCGACATCTGCGGTGCCCGCGAGTCGTCGGCCGCCCAGCAGATCCTCGACATGCGCGACCGGCATCCGCTGGCCCCCGCGCTGCCGGTGATCCGTCGCCTCCTCGTCGAGGACGCCATGGAGTCCGGTGCGCTCGTGGCCGTCACGTCGGCCGACGGCACCCTGCTGTGGGTCGAAGGCGACGCCGGCGCGCGGCGTAAGGCCGAGCAGATGAACTTTGTGCCCGGTGCGGACTGGAGTGAGCGCGGCGCGGGCACCAACGCGCCCGGCACCGCGCTCGCGCTGGACCGCGAACTGCAGATCCACGGTTCCGAGCACTTCTCGCGCATCGTGCAGCCGTGGAGTTGTACGGCCGCACCCGTGCACGACCCCGACAGCGGCGCGCTGCTCGGAGCGATCGATCTGACCGGGGGAGTGCAGATCGCCTCGCCGCAGACGCTGGCGCTGGTGCGCGCGACGGCCGTCGCGGTGGAGAACCATCTGGCGCTGCTGAGACTGACCGGAGCGACGCCCGAGCCCGCGGCACCCCAGCCGCACCTGGTGGTCCTCGGGGCCGATCGCCCGCGCTGGGTCGTCACCGACGAGTTCGGTCACCTGCGCGCATCGCAGTTGACCGGCCGGCACGCCGACATCCTGGTGCTGCTGAGCCGCCATCCGGAGGGGCTCAGCGCCGACCATCTGGCGGTGCTGCTCGACGACAAGGACCTCGACGTGGTCACGGTGCGCGCCGAGATGTCCCGGCTGCGCAAGGTGATCGGCGGGCCGCAGCTGGGGTCGCGGCCCTACCGGCTGACGCTGCCGATCACCACCGACGTCGGCGAGGTCTTCGCGGCCCTCGACTCCGGTGACGTCGAGACCGCCCTGGCGCGTTACCAGGGCCCGCTGCTGCCGCAGTCCGTGTCGCCGGCCATCGCTCGGCTCCGCACGCAGTTGTCGGCCACCCTGCGGGCCGCCGTGCTGGCCGAGGCGGCGCAGTCGCCCCAGCTGCTGCGGCGGTGGCTCGATCTGCCCGAGGGCCGCGACGACCGTGACGGGTGGGAAGCGCTGCACCGCAGCGCCCCCGACACCGTCAGCCGCGCGCAGGCCGGCGGTCATCTGGCGGGCATCGACTTCGCCTTCGGCTGACAGAGCACCCGGCACCCTGATCAACCGGTCGTCGGCCGACCGCGCCAGTGCAACCGTGGTGCAACCCTCACCGGCCTATGTTCAGTGACGACCGACACATTTCGAGAGGTTGCAACCATGACTGTCTACGCACGTCCCGGCACCGACGGCGCCCTGATGTCGTTCGAGGCCCGGTACGACAACTACATCGGCGGCGAGTGGGTGGCGCCGACCGCGGGTCGCTACTTCGAGAACCGCACACCGGTGACGGGTGAGGTGTTCTGCGAGGTTGCGCGCTCGGACGAGTCCGACATCGAGAAGGCGCTCGACGCGGCCCACGCCGCCGCACCGGCGTGGGGCAAGACCTCCGCGGCCGAGCGGGCCGTCATCCTCAACAAGATCGCCGACCGGATCGAGGAGAACCTCGAGGCGATCGCGGTCGCCGAGTCCTGGGACAACGGCAAGCCGATCCGCGAGACGCTCAACGCCGACCTCCCGCTGGCCGTGGACCACTTCCGGTACTACGCCGGCGCGATCCGCGCCCAGGAGGGCTCGCTGTCGGAGATCGACGCCGACACCGTCGCGTACCACTTCCACGAGCCGCTCGGTGTGGTCGGCCAGATCATTCCGTGGAACTTCCCGATCCTGATGGCGGTCTGGAAACTGGCCCCGGCGCTGGCGGCGGGCAACGCGATCGTGCTCAAACCCGCTGAGCAGACCCCGGCCTCGGTGCTGTACCTGTTCTCGATCATCGGGGACCTGCTGCCCGCCGGTGTGGTCAACATCGTCAACGGTTTCGGCGTCGAGGCGGGCAAGCCGCTGGCGTCGAGCAACCGCATCGCGAAGATCGCCTTCACGGGCGAGACCACCACGGGCCGGCTGATCATGCAGTACGCCAGCCAGAACCTCATCCCGGTGACCCTGGAGCTGGGCGGCAAGAGCCCCAACATCTTCTTCAACGACGTGCTCGCCGCCAACGACGACTACCAGGACAAGGCGCTCGAGGGCTTCACGATGTTCGCCCTCAACCAGGGTGAGGTCTGCACCTGCCCGTCGCGCTCACTGATCCAGGCCGACATCTACGACGAGTTCCTGGCGATGGCGGCCATCCGCACCAAGGCCGTGCGCCAGGGTGATCCGCTGGACACCGAGACCATGATCGGTGCGCAGGCATCCAACGATCAGCTCGAGAAGATCCTGTCCTACATCGAGATCGGCAAGAGCGAGGGCGCCACCGTCGTCACCGGCGGTGAGCGGGCCGAACTGGGCGGCGACCTCAACGGCGGTTACTACGTTGCGCCGACGATCTTCACCGGCCACAACAAGATGCGGATCTTCCAGGAGGAGATCTTCGGACCCGTCGTCGCGGTGACGTCCTTCACCGACTACGACGACGCGATGAGCCTGGCCAACGACACGCTGTACGGCCTGGGAGCGGGCGTCTGGAGCCGCGACGGCAACACCGCCTACCGCGCCGGGCGCGACATCAAGGCCGGTCGCGTGTGGACCAACTGCTACCACCAGTACCCCGCGCACGCCGCGTTCGGTGGTTACAAGCAGTCCGGCATCGGGCGGGAGAACCACCTGATGATGCTCGACCACTACCAGCAGACCAAGAACCTGCTGGTGAGCTACAGCAACAAGGCTCTGGGCTTCTTCTGATCCCCATCCCCTGAGACGACCCCCCCGCGGGGGCCCCGGGGGGGGGGTCGTTTGCGCCTCAACAAGTAAAGGCCAAAAACCCACCGGGTGGGGCCGCGGGAGTTGGCTGCCCCCCGGCGGGGGGGGCCCCCCCCCCCCCCCCCCCCCGGGTC
>NZ_LZHW01000077.1 GCF_001667265.1 Mycobacterium sp. ACS4331
GGGCGCGGCGGATCATTGAGACCGTGCTCCTCTAATTATGTTTTAAAATGGGGGTGGGGGGCGCCGCCCGGTCGGGGGGGGGGGGCGTGTTCCCGGGGCGCCCCGGGCCTGTGGTCGACGGTCGACGACTACCTGAAGTTCGCGCGCATGCTTCTGCACGACGGTGTCCTCGACGGCACGCGCGTGCTCTCGGAGGCGTCGGTGCGGGCCATGCGCACCGATCAGCTGACCGAGGCACAGAAGAGGATCCCGTTCCTGGGCATGCCGTTCTGGGTGGGCCGCGGGTTCGGGCTGAACCTGTCGGTGGTCACCGATGCGGCCAAGTCGGCGCCGCTGTTCGGGCCGGGCGGGGTGGGCTCGTTCAGTTGGCCGGGCGCCTACGGCACGTGGTGGCAGGCGGATCCGACCGCGGACCTGGTCCTGATCTACCTGGTTCAGAACGCGCCCGACCTGTCCCCCGATGTCGCGGCCTCGGCGATCGCAGGCAACACGTCGCTGGCCGCGCTGCGCACCGCGCAGCCCCGGTTCGTCCGTCGCACCTATCGGGCGCTCGGCCTCTAGATCATCGCGATCGGGCTGACCTTCGCGCCGATCTCGGTGGCCCCCGCCAGTTCCCGACTCACGTCGTAGTCGAACACGACGTGCCCGCAGATCACATCGACGTCGCGCTTGGCGCGCTGCAGTGGGTTGGCCAGGAACTGGGCGCTGGCACCGGAGGATTCGAGAAGGTCGGAGATCACCGCCCGCGACTCGTGCACGATGTGGGCGGCCGCGGACCGGGCCGCGGCGCGTTCGGTGCGCGACACGGGCTCCCCCGCGACCACCAACTCCTGGATGCGGGCCGTGGTGTGGTCGAGCAGTCCGCGCAGCGCCGCGAGCCGCACCCGGGCACTTCCCAGCCTGATCTGTGCGGCGGGCTGATCTTTCTGCGCCACACCGGAATACGCCAGGACCCGCTCGCTCAGCCGCGCCGCGAAGGCGTCGGTGACAGCTTCGGCCGCCCCGAACGCCGGCATCGCCGCGACCAGCGACAGCGCCGGGACCAGGGGCCACCGGTAGGTGTCGGCGTCGTGCAGGCCCGCCCCGGGCGCGGTGCCCCGGTAGACGTCGAGCACCTTCGCCAGGCGGTGCTGCGGCACGAAGGCGTCGGTGACGACGACGTCGTTGGACCCGGTGGCCCGCATCCCCGCGGTGTGCCAGACGTCGACAACCTCGACGTCTGACATCGGCAGCAGGGCCAGAGCGGGGAACATGTCGGCGCCGTCTCCGCACAGCGCGCCGACCATGATCCAGTCGGCGTCCATCACTCCGGTGGCCCACGACCACCGTCCCGTGATCCGGACCCCGCCGTCGGCGGGCTCACCCCGTCCGGTGGGCGCCAGGGGCGCTGGACACAGCACCGGTCCGTTGGCGAAGACCTCATCCTGTGTGCGTTCGTCGAACAGGGCCAGCATCCAGTTGTGCAGCATGTAGAAGCCCAGAGTCCATGCGCTGGAGGCACATCCGTGCGCCATCCGCCTGATGGGATCGAGGATTGCGGGAAAATCCGCCTGCAGTCCCCCGTACCGCTTGGGCAGCAGCAGGTTCGCCAGTCCCGACGCACGGAAGTCGGCGATGGTCTGGGCCGGGAGTTTCCGCAGATCCTCGGCCTCGGCGGCGCGTTCGCCGAGCGCGGTCACGAACTCATCGGTGAGCAGCGTCATGCGGGCGACGCTACCATACCCAAAGGTATGGAAGTGGGCTTCGGCCGCTGGCCGCCAGGACGTGGTTCACCACACCGGATGGCGTCGACCTGCCGGACTACCCGCTCAGCTGACCAGCGGCCGGCCCAACGGCAGCGCCCGCCCGCCCGTCTCCTCCCACAGCGCGGCGACGTAGAAGTACACGACGAACGCCGCGAACAGGAACACGAACCAGCCGCCGGCGACGGTGGCCGCCGAACTCCCGGTCAGCGTGCCGATCAGCAGCAGCACCAACGCCACGTCGACGACCGCGAACAGCACCGGGTAGGTCCAGGGCAACCGCAGTGTCAGCACGGTCAGCAGCCCGATGACCAGCAGCCAACTGCCCAGCCACAGGGCTGTGGTCTGCGCGGCGGCCTCCGGCGCGATGCCGAACCAGTCGTGGGTCTGCCCCAGTGAGAGCACCGCGAAGCTGGCGTAGAACCCGAAGAACACGCCGTACACCGTGGCGTTGACGTTCTGCCCGAGTGCGGCGGCCCAGATCGTGGTGAGCAGGAGTCCGACCGCGGTGGCCGACAGCAGGATGGGCACAGGTGCCGCAGCCGCCGACACGATGCCGGTGTTGGTGAAACCCAGCCCGACCGCACCCGCCAGGGTCAGCGGCAGCCCGAGTAGCCCCGGATTACTCTGCGCCGCAGCCGGTTCCGCGACCTGATCCACCTCGAGCGCACCGAGCCGACGATCCAACGTGTCTGTCATGTCTCCCCCTTTATCCGTTATCCGATGAGCGCGGGCTGACGGGAGGCGGCGTAGTCCTGCCACCCCACGAGCACCGCCTCGAGTTGCTCCGCCGAGTGCCTGCCCAGCCCGCACTCGGTGGAGATGCCGAACTCCGGAAGGAATTCGGCGGCCAACGCGGCGCGCACTCGCGCCCCCTCGGCACCGTCCTCGGCGTGCAGGAGACCGAGGAAGAACTCAGTTCCGGGTTCGATGGCCAGGTCGGCCAGCGGCCGCCAGTGCGCCCGCCGATTCCATGCGGCCACGGTCGCGGCCTGGAACGCGTCGATCCGGCGGCGCACATGACGGGACAGCCCGTTGGCCAGCGTGACGATCGTCGAGGCGTCCCGGGGCAGGATGTGCCTGCCACCGCGCGCGGCGGCCTCGGCGTCCGGCGGATCCCCCATGAACGGCGACGCCCCGAACTTCGAGTCGCCGTAGCACAGGTGGAACGTCAACTGCGCGTCGTCGTGCACCCAGTCGGCCAGGCGGGCCGTCGCGGCGAAGATGGCCTCCGGGCCCGCGTACGGGTTGTGGAACCAGCCCTCCAGCGTCGCGAGTTCGGCCGGGAGGTCCCACTGGATCGCCAGGTCGTGCGTCGGGATCTGCTGTTGCAGGGCCTCGACGCTCTCCCGCAGTCGCTGCTCGTAGGCGAGCGCGACCTCCACCTGCGAGTCGAACTCGGCGAAGAAGTTGGCCGCGTTGAAGGGAGTCGGAATCGACACCAGGAACCGGGATTCCGGCGCAAGGACGCCCTTGTCGCGGGCCGTGACGAACGCGGCGTAGGACTGCACCGCGGTGCTGTGGTAGTCGACGGTCCCGAACTCCACGGGGGTTCCGGCCCTGGTGCGAACCTTGCCGTCGACGACGTCGAGCGTGGGGTTGTCCAGGAACAGGTCGGACTGTGTGAGCACCCAGTTGGCGCGGTCACCGGGTTCGCCGTCGGGCACCCTGGTCACGCCGGGTTGAAGCCGCGAGCCGACGAGTGCGAATGCGTCCTCGACGGTCGGAGCGTTGATGCTGCCTGTGAGATAGAAACCGGACATCGGTGGAACTCCTTCGGTCAACGGTGAATTCAGAGCAGGACGCCCAGGCGGGGCGGTGTGGTGCCGTGCAGGGTGTGGTTGCCCAGGTGGACGTACTTCCACCGGGCTGGGTCGTGCAGCGAATGGACCCGGACATTGCGCCAGTGCCGGTCCAGGGCGTACCTGCGGTCGGTCGCTGACGAGCCGGCGAGTTCCAGTACGCCGCTGGCGATCTCGACCGCGAACTCCTGGGCCAGCGCCTTGGCGGCGGCCACGTTCAGCGATGCCGTGGCGGCGGCCTCCCGGGTCAGTTCGGGTTCGGCCAGCGCGGCGTCGACCAGCGCCGAACCGCGCTCCAGCAGCGCCTCCAGCGCGTACAGCCGGGCGGTGAGCTCACCGAAGCGGCGGATCACGTGGGGTTCGTCGGCCGCGCTGTCGACTCCGGCCTCAAACCACGGCCGGCTCCTGGTGCGGACGAACTCGGCGCCGTCCTCGAGTGCGGCTCGGGCGATGCCGACGTCGACCGCGGTGTGCAGTGCCTGATCGAAGGCGCCGAGCACCGACGGATCGGCCGTCACAGGATCCGGATCGGGCCCCTCGTCGAGCACGTATGCGCCGTCGACCACGACGTCGTCGAACACCACCTCACCACTGGCCGTGCCGCGCTGCCCGAACGACGACCAGCGGTCGAGGTTCAGCGTGACTCCGGCGGCGTCGGGCCGCACGAACACCGTGGCCCCGTGCGCGGGAGCGGTGTCGGGGATGCGTGCGGCCACGGCGATCCAGGTGGCGCCGAGTGTGCCGGTGGCGTAATACTTCGTGCCGTTGAGCACCCATGTGCCGTCGTCGCGCCGAGCCACGGTGGTCAGCCGGTCCTGGGAGGTCCTGGTGCCGCGCTCGACGGTCGCGTTGCCCAACTGGCCGCCGGCCAGAATGTCGGCATAGATCTCCGGCGCCGGCTGCCCGTTGCCGAGCGCCTCGATCGCCGCCGAGAGCACGAAGTGCGACAACAGCAGCTGGCCCACCGCGGAGTCCGCCGTCGACAGGATCCGCAGCACCTCCACCGCGGTGGCCCGCGGCAGGCCCGGGCCACCGTGCGCGACGGGCACGATCACCGACAGCAGCCCCGAACGCGCCACCAGCGCGAGCGCCTCGGTGGGCCAGACGCCGTCGAGCTCACGCTGCACCGCACCCGCGGCCACCTCCGCGGCGACCTCATGCGCCACCCGCAGCGCCTCCTCGACTGTGTCGATTCGCTGAGCTGGTGGACGAATTTCAGTGACAGTCATGCCTTTTCGCTCCTTGAGTCGGTGATGAAACAGAGGCTAGGGAGCGCAGAGATCGCCGGGAAGGGCGATCAAGCGACACTGAAAGGGCGTGCAGGAACGCTGTAGGCCGCATCGTTGGCCAACCGCGCACCGACCGCCTGCACCAGACTGACCAGCGTCGCGAGCGCTGAATCCCGACACGGCTCCGCAGCGGTGGCCATCGAGATTCGCCGGACCGGACGCGGTCCGGCGACCCGGCGCACCGCGACGTTGTTTCGGGCCTGCGCCGCCGCCAGAGACGGCACGAGCGACACCCCGAGGTTGGCCGCGACCAGACCCTGCACGGTGGAGTAATCCTCCGGGCGGAAGGTCACTGAAGGTGTGAACCCTGAACTGCGGCAGGCATTCTGAAACACCCTGGTGTCGGGGCAGCTGCCAGTGGCCGAACTGACCACCCATTCTTCGTCGGCGAGGTCGGCCAACGCCACTTCGTTGAGGGCGGCCAGCCGATGGCGTCTGGGCAGAACGACGTAGAACTCGTCGTCGTACACCGGCGCCGTGACCACGCCGACGTACAGCGGACGTTCACCGGGCACCTCCGTGACCATGGCCGCGTCGACCTCACCCCGGTTCAGCAGCGCCACACCCTCGTCGGGGTCGGCGCCGACCAGACTGGGCCGCAGGCCAGGGTGTGCCGCGCGCAACCGGGACAGCGCGGCGGGCAGGATCGCCGCGGCCGCACTGGAGAACGACGCCACCCGAAGCGTCTCGGTTGAGTCCGGGCTGGCCAGATCCCGTTCCGCGCGTTCGATGGCGGCCAGGATCGTGCCGGTGTGCTCGAGCAGACGGCGCCCAGCCGGCGTCGGCCGCGCGCCCGACGGACCACGCACCAACAGCGCGACACCGACTTCGCGCTCCAGCGCGGCGATCTGCTGGGACACCGCAGATGTGGTGTAGCTCAACGCGGCCGCGGCCGCCGAGAGCGAGCCGGTGCGCACGACCTCACGGAAGACCACGAGCCTGCGGACGTCGAACACCGCCTCAATCTATGAAGCGCGGCTTCGGGTTCCCAGTATTGCGATCAGGCGGAGGGAAAGAGTCAGTACGCGCGCGGGACCGGTGGCCCTGATGCCGTGATGGAGTTCGGCGACGTCCGGATGGGCCCTGGTGCGGGACTTCCACGCGTTCTCGCCGTAGGTGTTGAAGATCGGGTTGGCCGGATCGAGCTCAACTCCCCTTGAGGCTGCGGCCAATTCGGGCGGCAGCTCGATGAGCGGCACCTGCGCGTCCAATGCGGGGTTCAGGAAGAACGGAATCGACACCCGGTCGGTACCCGGCGCGGGGGCCAGCACCCGGTGCTGCGTCGCGCGCAGGTAGCCGCCGCTGGCCACCTCGAGCAGTTCCCCGGTGTTGACCACGAACGCGTCCGGATGCGGGGGCACGTCGATCCACGTCCCAGGGCTCAGCTGCACCTGAAGGCCCGTCGAATCCGGTTCGAGCAGCAGCAGGGTCAGCACACCGGAGTCCTTGTGAGCGCCGACGCCCTGCGTGGTGTCGAGCGTGCCGGGATAGCGGACCACCTTGATCAGCGTGGCGGGAAGCGCCGCGAACGCCGCGTCGAAGACGTCCTCCCGTGCGCCCAGTGACACCGCCCAGTGCCGCAGCAGACGCAGCCCCACGTCCGACAGCACCGCGCTCCACCGTTCGAACGCTGGTCGCAGCGCGGGCAGTGCGGAGGGCCACAGGTTCGGGCCCTGCAGGCGCCAGTAGCCCTGCGCCCCCGCGATGACGGCGCGTTCGGGGCCGATGTCGATCTGCTCGCGCCAGTCGACGGTGCCGTTGGTCAGTTCGCCGCCCAGGCGTGAGTAGCCACGGAACTGCGGGCTCTTCAACTGGCTGATCTCATCCTTGGCCGCGTCCGGCAGCGCGAAGAACTGCCGCGCCAGCTGCAGCACCTCCTGGCGCTGCTCGCGCGGGACGCCGTGTCCGGTCAGGTAGAAGAATCCGAACTGGTGCGCGGCCTCACGCAGCGCGGTGCGGAATCCCGCGGGGTCTGCGTCGGCGTGTTCGAGGTCAAGGACGGGCAGCACGCCACCAGCATGCGGGCTGTGTGGCCCGGATGCCAGCGCGGTTCACGGCGTCTTGAGACCTGTGCAGAATCTCTGCACGCCGGTCATTGGACGTCGCGGCCCGTGACCATCTCCTTGACCTTGGTGAAGGTGTGCCCGGCGATGTCGAGCGAGTCCTGCACGATGTTGCCCAGCCCCTCGGCGATGTTGCCTTTGAGGATCTCGACCGAGTTGTCCACGATGTCGCTCGACATGTCCACCGCGTAGGTCGCGATGTCCCGCGCGGAGTCGACTGCATCCTTGGGGTTGAAGCCCATCACAGGCCGCCTTTCGGTGGGTGGCTGTTCGACAGATGCTGCTGACGTAACCAGATGGGCGCCGCGACCGCCAGCCTCAGGACTCGTCGTCGGGGCCCGTCGAGCGCACGGCCTCCGCCGCGGCCCGGATCTGCGGCGTCACCAACATGATCTGTCCCAGCACCCCGTTGACGAAGCCCGGCGAATCGTCGGTCGACAGCTCCTTGGCCAACTCGACGGCCTCGTCGACGGCCACCGGTTCGGGAACGTCCTCGGCATGCAGCAGTTCCCAGACCGCGACCCGCAGGATCGCACGGTCCACCGCGGGCAGCCGCTCCAGCGTCCAGCCCTGCAGATGCGAACTGATCAGGTCGTCGACGTGCGCGGCGTGCTCGGTGACCCCGCGCGCCACGGTGTAGGTGTACGGCGCAACGGGATCGACATCCGGCTTCACTCGCGCGAGCTCGGCCCGCGCGTCGGCGATCTCGGCGGCTGTCTGCCCGCGTGCCTCAGCCTCGAAGAGCAGGTCGACCGCGCGCTTGCGAGCCTGATGCCTGCCCTTGACCGGCTTCGAAGCCTTGTTCAGCCTGCCGTCAGCCATTCACGCGGCCCAGGTAACTTCCGTCGCGGGTGTCGACCTTGAGCTTGTCACCGCTGTTGATGAACAGCGGCACCTGCAGCTCGGCACCGGTCTCCACGGTCGCCGGCTTGGTGCCCGCGCTCGAGCGGTCACCCTGCAGGCCCGGCTCGGTGTGGGTCACCACGAGTTCGACCGACACCGGCAGCTCCAGGTACAGCGGCACGCCGTCGTGGAACGCGATCTGCACCGGCATGCTCTCCAGCAGGAAGTCCGCGAGCCGACCGACCAGCGCCTCGGACAGCGGATGCTGCTCGTAGTCCTCGGAGTCCATGAACACGAAGTCGCTGCCGTCGCGGTACAGGTAGGTGGCGTCGCGGCGGTCGACGGTGGCGGTCTCGACCTTCACACCCGCGTTGTAGGTCTTGTCGACGACCTTGCCGGACAGCACGTTTTTGAGCTTGGTGCGGACGAAGGCCGGACCCTTACCGGGCTTGACGTGCTGGAATTCGACAATCTGCCACAGCTGTCCGTCGATGTTGAGGACGAGGCCGTTCTTGAAATCGGCAGTCGATGCCACGGTCAGTGCTCCTTAAATCGGAAGAATGTGCAGTTCCTTGGGGAACCGAGTAAGCAGTTCGGGAGCGTCCGCCTCCCCCACCACCAGGGTGTCCTCGATGCGGACACCGCCGCGATCGGGCAAGTAGACACCAGGCTCCACGGTCACCGCCGAGCCAGCAAGCAGTGTACCGGCGGCGCTGGCATTGATTCCCGGCGCTTCGTGGATCTGGAGTCCTACCCCGTGCCCGAGGCCATGGCTGAAGGTGTCCCCGTAGCCCGCGTCGACGATGATCTGCCGGGACGCGGCGTCGACGTCGGACAGCGCGACGCCGGGAGCCAGTGCCTCCCGCCCCGCGCGCTGCGCGGCGGACACCAGGTCATAGATTTCCCGCTGCCAGTCCGCGGCGTGCCCCAGCACGAAGGTCCGCGTCATGTCCGAGTGATAGCCGGCCACCAGCGCGCCGAAGTCGATCTTGACGAAATCGCCTGCCGCCAAGACCGTTTCGGTCGGGCGATGATGCGGAATGGCGGAGTTCGCGCCCGCGGCCACAATCGTCTCGAACGACACGCCGTCGGCGCCGTGGTCGAACATCAGCGCCTCGAGGTCGTTGCGCACCTGCTTCTCGGTGCGGCCCGGACGCAGCCGCCCGCGCTCGATGAGATCGGCCAGAGCCGCGTCGGCCGCCTCACACGCCAACCGGAGCAGGGCCACCTCGCCGGCGTCCTTGACCTCCCGCAGCGATTCGACGGCACCCGAGGCCCGCACCAGCTCCGTCTGCTCATGGTCGGCCAGCGAGCGGCTCAGCACGTCGAACGCATCGACGGTCAGCACGTGCCCCTCGAACCCGAGTCGGCGCACCCCGTCGGAGGCCGCGCGCAGGGCCAGGCACCGTCCGCAGGCGCGTTCGATGACCACCTCGACGTCCGGGGCCTGTTTCGCCGCCTGGGTGCGGTAGCGCCCATCGGTGGCCAGCACCGCGGTTCGTCCGTCGGCGTACACCAGCAGCGCCGCATTGGATCCGCTGAACCCGGAGAGGTAGCGGACGTTGTTGAGGTCGCTGACCAGCAGCGCATCCAGATCGGCGGACTGTAATGAGGCGCACAACCTGTCACGGCGCTGGGAATGTGTCACGCCGCATCACGCTACTCGCTAGGCTGACCCCCCATGAGCAAGTGGTTGTTGCGCGGACTGGTGTTCGCAGCGCTGATGGTCGTGGTCCGTCTGGTGCAGGGCACCCTGATCAACCAGTTCGAGACCAAGGCGTTGTTGATCAGCGTCGTGGCGCTCGTGGTGTTCGCGGTCATCGCTCTGCTCTGGGGTCTGTCCGACGGGCGGGCCGACGCACGCGCCAACCCCGATCCCGATCGCCGCAACGACCTCGCGATGACGTGGCTGGTGGCCGGTCTGGTCGCGGGCCTGCTGTCCGGAGCGGTCTGCTGGCTGCTGTCGCTGCTGTACCCCGCGCTGTATGTGGGCGGGATCGTCAACGAACTGACGACGTTCGCCGCGTTCACGGCGCTGCTGGTGTTCGTTCCGGCGATCACCGCGGTGGCCGTCGGCCGCTGGCTGGTCGACCGCAAGGCGCCGCCGGTGGACCGCCACGCCTCCGCGCACGGCCATGATCCCGACCGGGCCGACACCGACGTGTTCGCCGCCGTCCGCGACGACGAGGGTGCGGCGGGACAGACCGAACAGCAGACCTCGTCGGTCGCGGTCGCCGAGCGCGACGACACCGAGACCATCACCGCGTCCGAGGACCGTCCCAAGGACTGAGCGCTCAGGCGCCGCGGGCGACCTCGGAGTAGGCCGCCGCCAGCAGGGCCGGGTCGGGCCCCTCGAGCCGGCCCGGTTTGGCCAGGCCGTCGAGCACCACGAACCGCAGCACGCCGGCCCGGTTCTTCTTGTCACCCGCCATGTACTCCAGCAGCTGGGGAAGCGCGTCGGCGTCATAGCTGACCGGCAGGCCCAGCGCCTCCAGGACCGTGCGATGCCGGTCGGCGGTCTCGTCGTCGAGGCGTCCGGCCAGCCGGCCCAGTTCGGCGGCGAACACCAACCCCACCGACACCGCGGCGCCGTGGCGCCAGCGGTAGCGCTCGCGTCGTTCGATCGCGTGCGCCAGCGTGTGTCCGTAGTTGAGGATCTCGCGCAGCGCCGACTCCTTCTCGTCGGCGGCCACCACCTCGGCCTTCACCGCGATGGCCCGGCGGATCAGTTCGGGCAGCACGTCACCGCCGGCGTCGATGGCGGCAGCGGGGTCGGCCTCGATCAGGTCGAGGATCACCGGGTCGGCGATGAAACCGGCCTTGACGATCTCAGCCATGCCGGCGACGAGTTCGTTGGGCGGCAGCGTCTGCAGCGTGGCGAGGTCCACCAGCACCGCGCGCGGTTGGTGGAATGCGCCGACGAGGTTCTTGCCGGCATCGGTGTTGATGCCGGTCTTGCCGCCGACGGCGGCGTCGACCATGCCCAGCAGGGTGGTCGGGATGTGCACGACGTCCACGCCGCGCAGCCAGGTCGCCGCCGCGAAGCCCGCCACGTCGGTGGCCGCTCCCCCGCCGAGACTGACCACAGCGTCCTTGCGGCCGATGCCGATCCGGCCCAGCACCTCCCAGATGAAGCCCAGGACCGGCAGCTCCTTACCGGCCTCGGCGTCGGGGATCTCGATGCGGTGGGCGTCGATTCCCTTGTCCGCCAAATGACTTCGGATGGCTTCGGCGGTCTGCGCCAGGACCGGCTGATGCAGGACGGCGACCTTGTGGGTGCCGGCCAACTGCTCACCCAGCTCGCCGAGCAGACCGGTGCCGATGATGACCGGGTAGGGCGGGTCGACGGCGACCTCGATGGTCACAGGTGGCGGGATGCTGTTGCTGTCACTCATTCACGAACCTCGGTGCGGCGGGCGGCAAGCGCGGCGGGGGTCGCCGGCGTGACTGGCCCGGTGGGCGGGG
>NZ_LZHW01000078.1 GCF_001667265.1 Mycobacterium sp. ACS4331
CCCGCCCCCGACGCCCCGCCCATCGGGATCTGACCGCTATCCGCGACGCCGCTCCAGTTCCGCCACCAGGCGGCGGGCGGCGTCGCGGAGGTCATCGGGCACCGCAACGGTCTGAAGACGTGTGGACGTACGAGGTTCCCGCGACCCGGCGGGTGTACCCGCAGCCTTGGCGCGACGCCGCCAGATCAAGACCATGAACCCGCCGACACCGGCGACGGCGATCAGGCCCAGGATGGCCAGCTGAAGGCCGCCGCCACCCTCGGCGGGTTCGCGCTGGCCCTCGGGTCGCCCGTCGGCGCTCGGCGTCGCCTCCACCGACGTGGTGACCCCTGACGTCATCGAGCCCGACGGCGAGTCGTCGCCGACAGCCAACAGCACGATCAGCGAAACCACCAGGGTTGCCAACAGCACGGCACTGGCGATCAGGAACACCGTGATCGAGCGCAGCGGAGTGCGCGTCGCGTAATCGGTCGTGCGGTACGAGAGCGGATTGACGGTGGGTGCGACCCCCTCCCCGGGCTGCGGCCGCGGCGTGGTGCCGATCACGGCGCCCCGCAACCTCTTCAGTTCCGCACGCAGAATCTTCTCGTCACCGGTCCACACCGCGTCGTCCAGGCGATTGACGGATTCCGCGACAGCAGGCCACCGCTCGGGCGGCAGGGTCAGTCGCGGCAACGAGGTCAACGTCACCGACACCTCGTCGATGAGGGCCATCGGCAACTCGTCAGACACAAGGCGCGATCTTAGTCAGCCACCACGCCCAGCCCGTCAGGATCGAGCCAGAGCCGACCCCACCGCCCGTCGCGGACATCCTCAGCCGTCAACCCAGGGTTGACGTATATCCACCGTCAACCTACCGTTGACGATATGACCGGCCCGAACTCCATCACTCAACCCGTCAGCCTCGACGCCCTGATCCGGGCCATCAAATCGGTGCACGAGGACACGCTCGACCAGTTGACCGACGCGATGCTGGCCGCCGAACACCTCGGTGAGGTCGCCGACCACCTGATCGGCCACTTCGTCGACCAGGCCCGCCGTTCCGGCGCGTCGTGGACCGACATCGGCAGGTGTATGGGAGTGACCAAGCAGGCCGCGCAGAAGCGCTTCGTTCCCAAGGGAGAGGCGCTGGACCCCAACGAGGGGTTCCAGCGCTTCACACCGCGGGCTCGAAACGCGATCGTCGCCGCCCAGAGCGCCGCTCAGGCCGACCGCAGCCCGGAGATCACCACCGACCATCTGATCCTCGGGCTGCTGACCGACCGCGAGAGCCTGGCCGCGACGTTGTTGACCAGGGAGCGGATCGACCTCGACTCCCTGCGGGCCGCTGTCGAGTCAACCCCCGGACCGGGCGAGGCCCTCGAACTGGTTCCCTTCAGCGCCGCCGCCAAGAAGACCCTCGAACTGACGTTCCGGGAGGCGTTGCGCCTCGGCCACAACTACATCGGCACCGAACACCTCGTGCTGGCCCTGCTCGAATCCGAGAACGACGCGGCGACGCCCGGCCCACTGCATCGCGCCGGCGCCGACAAGGCGCGGTTCGAGGCCGACCTGATCGCGGCCCTGTCCGCGCTGACGGGAACAAAACCAGACGACACGTCGTCGACGTGATGATGAAACTCGACGACACTGCGCGGGCCCTCATCGGCGACGGCGCCAACGCGACCCTCGTGACCCTCAACCCCGACGGCAGCCCGCAGGTCAGCGTCGTCTGGGTGGCCCTGGAGTCCACTCCCGACGGTGATGAACTCGTCTCGGCCCATCTCGCCGTCTACCAGAAGATCCGCAACATCAGGCGGGACGGCCGAGTCGCGGTCACCATCATCTCGGACACCACAGGCCCCGGAATGCGGCCCTACCTCGCAATCACCGGAACCGCGCGCATCGTTGAAGGCGGAGCGCCCGAACTGCTGACGAGACTGTCCGCGGTCCTGATGCCCGGCAGCGGATTTCCCCCGCCGGGATCCCCTCCCGGCTACCTGACCCGGATACGCGTGGAGAAGGTGGGTGGCATCGGCCCCTGGGCCGCCTGAGCCGGACTGCCGACGCCGCCGCCGCGCGGTGTGCCATCATGCCAGGCATGCGTCGTTGGTTCACCACCCTGCTGACAGTCGTCGCCACCCTCGCGTTGAGCGGCATCACCGTCGGCGTGATGCCGACCGCGGTCGCGGCCGACAGCCCGATCGGTCGACTCGGCGACACCTTGCGGGTTCAGGACGGCGACCTGATCGCCGACGTCACGGTGCTGAGCGTGGAGCCCTCCGAGATCCCGCCCGGGTTCGGCTATCCGCCGCGCCCGCCGCGCCAACAGGTGTGGAAGGCCAAGGTCGCCGTCCAGGCCGTTCAGGTGCCCAATCCGTACGCCATGGCGGTGTCGTTTCAGTTCAGCGGTGTGACGCCGACCGGCGACGCCTATCAGCCGCGCAACAGCGACGCGCCTGAGGCACTGCAGTACGGCCTGCAGAACGCCCCGCAGGGATCGGCCGTGGGCGGCTTTGTGTACTGGGACTGCTACCGCGACCTGGTGGCCAACGTCGTCCTGACGAATAAGAAGACCGGCCAGCGACTGGCGCAGTGGAACGTCTGAGTTGGGCCAGCAGGTAACCGTCACCGCTGCCACCGAATCCGACCTCGACGAGCTGGCTGCCGTTGCAGCACAGACCTTTCCGTTGGCCTGCCCGCCGGCGGTGTCTCCTGTGAACGTCGCGGCGTTCATCGCGCAGAATCTGACGGCGGATCGGTTCGCCGCCTACCTTCGCGACCCCGGGCGCGACGTGCTGATCGCGACCGTCGACGGCCGAATCCTCGGCTACGCCATGATGATTCGTGGTGTACCCGACGATCCGGTGGTGCAGCGGGCCGTCACGGTGCGGCCCGCCGTGGAGCTGTCCAAGATGTACGTGCTGCCCGAGGCACACGGGTCAGCGGTGGCCGCCGAACTGATGACCGCGGCGCTGCGGCACGCCGCCGAGGACGGTGCCGCCGCGGTGTGGCTCGGTGTGAACCAGAACAACACGCGGGCGCAGAGCTTCTACGCCAAGCACGGCTTCAGGGTCAGCGGCACCAAGACGTTTCTGCTCGGCACACACCTGGAGAACGACTACGTGATGCTGCGGGTGCTCGGGACGGCTTCCTGAAGTCACCCCGGGTTCCCGCCCGTTGAAAATCGCTCCGAGGCGGGCATTTCAGACACCCACCCCGGGCGGTCAGCCCAATTCCATGCCGGCCGCGGTCAAAGCCAACAACCGCGAGGTGGCACGCAGATACTTCTTCCGGTACCCGCCGGCCAGCATCTCCTCACTGAAGATGGTGTCCAGCTTCTCGCCCGAGGCCACCACCGGGATGCCCGCGTCGTAGAGGCGGTCGGTCAGCGACACCAGACGCAGCGCCACGTTCTGGTCGTCGAGGGCGTGCACACCGGTGATGAAGACGGCCTGCACATCCTCGATCAGGGTCAGATAACGCGACGGGTGCATCGTCGCCAGATGGGCGCACAGCGCGTCGAAATCGTCGAGCGTCGCGCCGGAGACCCGCCCGGCACGCTCGGCGACCTGCTCGTCGGTCAGGGGCTCGGGTGCGGGCGGCAGGCCGCGGTGCCGATAGTCGGGCCCCTCGATGCGGACCGTTGTGAAGATCTGCGACAGCGTGTTGATCTCGCGCAGGAAGTCCTGCGCGGCGAACCGGCCCTCGCCCAACTGCTCGGGCAGTGTGTTCGACGTCGCCGCGATCGACACTCCGCGCTCCACCAACTGCGACAGCATGCGCGAGACCAGCGTCGTGTTTCCGGGATCGTCGAGTTCGAACTCGTCGATGCAGACCACGACGTACTCGGCCAGCAGCTCGATGCACTCGGTGAAGCCGAACACCCCGGCCAACTGCGTGAGCTCACCGAAGGTCGCGAACGCCGCCTTCCCCGCGTCGGCCCCTGCCAGCGTGAAGTACGTCGATGCCAACAGGTGCGTCTTGCCCACGCCGAACCCGCCGTCGAGGTAGACGCCGACACCGGGCAACACCTCGCGCTTGCCGAACAGCTTCTTCCGCCCGGCGCGCCGCGCGACCGCGTTGCTGCAGAACTCCCGGCACGCGACCACGGCGGCGGCCTGGCTCGGCTCGGCAGGATCAGGGCGGTAGCTGTCGAAGCTGACGTCGGTGAACGTCGGGGGCGGAACGAGCTGGGCGATCAACCGTTCCGGCGACACCGTCGGATGCCGGTCGACGAGATGGGGGGCGAGCATGGCAGGAACTGTAGCGACGTGCTCCAATCGAACTCATGGCCGAACCCGACGCTGGGACGCAACTCACACTGCTCGACGGTGCCGGTCCGGTCGGCGAAGAGCGCCTGGCGCAGCTGTACGCCTACCCGCCTGAGTTGACCCGCTGCTGGGTCCGGTCCAACTTCATCGCCAGCCTCGACGGCGGCGCGACGGCCGGCGGCAAGTCCGGCGACCTCGGAGGGCCGGGCGACCGGGCCCTGTTCGCGCTGATGCGCGAGAACGCCGACGTGGTGGTCGTCGGCGCCGGAACCGTCCGCGTCGAGAACTACGGCGGCGTGCAGCTGTCCGTCCCCGCCCGCCAGGCCCGCCAGGCGCGCGGCCAGGCCGAAGTCCCGCCGATCGCGATCGTCACGAGATCGGGCCTGCTGGACCGCGACATGCTGGTGTTCACCAAGAGTGAGGTGCCGCCGCTGATCCTCACCTCGGGGTCGGCCCTGGCCGCCACCAGGACGCGGCTCGGTGATGTCGCCACCGTCGTCGACTGCTCGAACTCCGTCCCCGACGACATCGACCTGAGGGTCGCGCTGGCGGCGCTGGCCGGGCGCGGGCTGCTGCGGGTGCTGACCGAGGGCGGCCCCCTGCTGCACGACACGTTCATCGCGGCGGGCCTGCTCGACGAGATCTGCCTGTCCATCGCGCCGGTGCTGGTCGGCGGGGCGGCACACCGCATCGCGAGCGGAGTGGACGAGACACGGACGCCGATGCGCCGCGCCCACGTGCTGGCCGACGACTCCGGATTTCTGTACACGCGGTACGTGCGGGAAGCATGAGTGCTGTGATGCGCTCGCTAGTCTTGGCGGCATGAGTCGGCAGGCCCAGTTCGCCACGCTCCTTGTTGCGGCGACAACCCTTCTGGCGGGCTGCGCCCCCATCATCGGCGCGGACCCGCGCTTCGCCACCGACCGGAGCCACGGCCACCAGGACGCCGAGACCACCACCGAGGCACCATCGGGGCCGGCTCCGATCGCGGCACCCAAGGCCGATTTGGCATGGCAGGACTGCACCGACCGGGTGTTCGGCGACACCGGGGTGCGTGGCGCCCCCGGGGTGACGCTCGAATGCGCCGACTATGACGCAGACCTCGACCCGATCAACGGTGCCACGGGTTCCCTGCGCATCGGCGTCGTGCGGGCGCGGTCGGAGGCGACACCGGCCGACGCCGGCCCCGTCGTCTTCACCAGCGGCACCGACCTCGCCAGTTCCCACCAGCTGCCGGTGTGGGTGACCGGTGCGGGCGCCGACATCCTCAAGACGAACCCGGTCGTGGCCGTGGACCGCCGCGGGCTCGGCATGTCCAGCGCGGTCGACTGCCGCGACCTGTACGACCGCCAGGAGATGCGCGATCAGGCGCAGTTCGAAGCGGGCGACGATCCCGTGGCCAACCTGGGTGCCGTCACGCTCACGGCGACGACCTCGTGCACCGACATCATCGCGCCCGGCGACTCGGCCTACGACAATGCGCACGCCGCCGAGGATCTGGAACGGCTGCGCAGCATCTGGGATGTGCCGGCACTGGCGCTGGTCGGCGTGGGCAACGGCGCGCAGATCGCGATGGCCTACGCCGGTTCGCACCCGGACAAGGTCTCGCGCCTGGTGCTGGACTCACCGCTGCCCCCCGCCATCAGCGCCGAGGCCGCGGCCGAGCAGCGGGTGAAGGGACAGCAGGCCGCGCTCGACGCGTTCGCGGCCCAGTGCGTGGCGGTCAACTGCCCGTTGGGCCCGGACCCCAAGGCCGCTGTCGACTCCCTGTTGTCGGCCGCGCGGGCCGGCGGTGGTCCCGGCGGCGCCTCGGTGGCGGCGGTGGCCAACGCGATCGTGACCGCGCTCGGATTTCCCGACGGCGATCGAATCGCCTCCACCAACGACCTGGCCCGGACGCTGGCCGACGCACGCTCGGGCGACGCCGCAGGGCTGCTCGACCTGATCAGTCGCACCGAAGGCCTCCGCGACACCGACGGTCAGTTCATCAACCGCTGCAGCGACTCACTCAACCGGCCGACCCCGGACCGCGTGCGGCAACTCGTCGTCGCCTGGCCCAAGCTCTACCCCCAGTTCGGGGCCGTCGGCGCGCTCGACCTCGTGAAGTGCCTGAACTGGCCCAGCGGATCCGCGCCGCAGGACCCCAAGAACCTCAAGATCGACGTACTGCTGCTCGGGGTGCAGAACGATCCGATCGTCGGGTCGGAGGGTGTCGCCGCGACCGCGGCCACCATCATCAACGCCGGAGCGACCAGCAAACGTGTGATGTGGCAGGGCGTCGGGCACGGCGCGAGCGTCTACTCGCCCTGCGCGGTGCCGCCGCTGTTGTCCTACCTGGACACCGGGCGGGCTCCGTCGACGGACACGTACTGCCCCGCCTGATACGGCTCACATGTGCTCCGGTGTAGGTTGCCGTTCGTGACGGAAGCTGACTCGACCCCCACAGGCCTGCGCAGCGCCCTGCTCGCGCCGTTCCGCCCACGCACCAGTGCGCCGAGCACCGCGACCGTGCTGCGCTCGATTCTGTGGCCCATCGCGATCATGTCGGTCTTCCACCGCAGCTACGTTCTGGCCACCAACGGCTACATCACCGACGACTTCGGGCCGGTGTACCGCGCTGTCAGCAACTTCCGCCGCGGCCTCGACATCTACAACGAGCACTTCGACCACGTCGATCCGCACTACCTGTACCCGCCGGGCGGGACACTGCTGCTGGCACCGTTCGGCTTCCTGCCCGTCGACGCCTCGCGCTACTGGTTCATCACCTTCAACACGCTGGCGATCGTGCTGGCCGCATACTTCCTGCTGCGCCTGTTCAAGTTCTCGCTCGCGTCGGTGGCCGCCCCGGCCGTGCTGCTGGCCATGTTCGTCACCGAGTCCGTGACGAGCACGCTGGTGTTCACCAACATCAACGGCTGCATTCTGCTGGCCCAGGTGCTGTTCTTCATGTGGGCACTCGACGGCCGACGCAGCCGGGAATGGCTCGCGGGTGTCGCGATCGGACTGACCCTGGTGGTCAAACCCTCCCTCGCGCCACTGCTGCTGCTGCCCGTGCTGAACCGGCAGTGGCGGCCTCTGGTGGGCGCCTTCGGGGTGCCCGCGCTGTTCAACCTCGCGGCCTGGCCCCTGGTGGCCGACCCGTGGGGCTTCGTCAAGAACACGGTCCCCTACATCCTGAGCACGCGCGACTACTTCAACTCCTCGATCCAGGGCAACGGCATCTACTACGGTTTGCCGGGCTGGCTGATCCTCGCGCTGCGAATCCTGTTCCTGCTGTTGGCAGTCGGCAGCATGTACCTGCTGTACCGGTACTACCGCACCCGCGATCCGCTGTTCTGGATGCTGACGTCGGCCGGCGTCCTGCTGACCGCGTCCTATCTGGTGCTGTCCCTGGGACAGGGCTACTACTCGATGATGCTGTTCCCGTTCATCATGACCGTGGTGCTGCGCAACTCCGTGCTGCGCAACTGGCCGGCCTGGCTGGCGATCTACGGCTTCATGACCATGGACCGCTATCTTCTGGTGCACTGGCCGACGACGGGCCGGTTCCTGGAGTACATGAAGATCACCTACGGATGGTCACTGCTGCTGATCGTGGTGTTCTGTGTGCTGTACTTCCGGTATCTCGACGCCAAAGAGGACGGCCGCCTGGACGAGGGCATTGATCCGACCTGGATGACGAAGGAGAAAGAGCGCGCTAGCGTAGACCGATGAGCCCCTCGCCTCTTCCGCCGCCGAAGATCGCCCTCACCGACGACGAGTGGCGCGAGAAGCTGACTCCCGAGGAGTTCGCGGTGCTGCGCCGGGCGGGAACCGAGCGCCCAGGCGTCGGCGAATACACCGACACCCACACCGAGGGCATCTACCACTGCCGGGCATGCGGGGCTGAATTGTTCCGCAGCACAGAGAAATTCGACTCGCACTGCGGGTGGCCGTCATTCTTCGACCCGTCCCACTCGGACGCGGTGATTCTGCGCCCCGACGACTCGCACGGCATGCGTCGCGTCGAGGTGCTGTGCGCGACATGCCACAGCCACCTCGGGCACGTGTTCACCGGCGAGGGTTATCCCACGCCCACGGACCAGCGCTACTGCATCAACTCGATCTCACTGAGGCTGGTGCCCAAGCCTTAGGGCCATACGGCCCCGCGGCCTCACGGCAGCGCGGTCACCAGCTGTTCGACGCTCACCCGCGGGCCCGTGAAGAACGGCGTCTCCTCGCGGACGTGCCTGCGCGCCTCGGTGGCCCGAAGATCACGCATCAGGTCCACGATCCGGTACAGCTCAGGAGCCTCGAAGGCCAGCAGCCACTCGTAGTCGCCGAGCGCGAACGCCGGGACGGTGTTGGCGCGGACGTCCTTGTAGCCGCGCGCGGCCATCCCGTGGTCGGCGAGCATTTTGCGACGGTCCTCGTCGGGCAGCAGGTACCAGTCCAGCGACCGCACGAACGGATACACGCAGACGTAGTTTCCGGGCTCCTCACCGGCCAGGAACGCCGGGATGTGGCTCTTGTTGAACTCGGCGGGCCGGTGCAGTGCGACGCTGCTCCACACCGGGGTGCTCGAGCGGCCCAGTGTCGTGGTGCGACGGAAATCGGAGTAGGTGGCCTGAAGATCCTCGACACGTTCGGCGTGCGTCCAGAACATGAAGTCGGCGTCCGCGCGCAGCCCAGCGACGTCGTAGATCCCGCGCACGACGACGCCCTTGTCCTCCTGCTGTTTGAGGAAGGTCGCCGTCTCGTCGATGACCGCGGCGCGGTCCTCGGGAAGCGCCCCCTGCTCAACCGCGAACACTGAGAACATCAGGTAGCGGATGGTGGCGTTGAGTTCGTCGAAATCCAAGCGAGCCATGGCTCCATCGTGCCACGTCGCGTTTCCGGACCCGTCAGGAGGACGGCCCCGCGCAGCGGGTCAGGGCAAGGCCGCGATCTCGGTCGCCGCGCGCGTGGCGGCGGCCACACAGGCCGGAACTCCGATGCCGTCGAGGTGGCTGCCCGCGACCGCGAGACCGTGCGGCAGACCGTCGCGGATCTCCGCGGCCACCAGCGCGTGCCCCGGCCCGTACTGGGGCATCGCGTCGAGCCAGCGCTGCACGCACACGTCCTCGGGGGTGACGTCGATGCCGAACACCGTGCCGAGATCCTCAAGCGAGGCGGCCAGCAGTTCGTCGTCGGAGGTGTCGCGGGCCACGGTGTCGCCGCAGCGGCCGAACGACAATCGCAGCAGTTCGACGTTGCCGCGGCGGCCCCACTTGCGACTCGACAGCGTGATCGCCTTCGCGTGCAGGCGCTCGCCGCTGGCCACCAGCACACCGGAGTGCTGCGGCAGCGGCGTGCCGCCCGGCACGGCCAGTGCGACGACGGCGGCCGAGGCCACGGGCACCCGGCCCGCGGCGGCAGCGGTGCGGGGCGCCACGGAGGCCACCAACCGTGCCAGGCGTGGTGCGGGTACGGCCAGGATCACCGCGTCGGCGGTGTGGCAGGCGCCCTCGTCATCGCACACGGACCAGCGCGCACCGTCGCGGGCCAGGGATTCGACGCTCGTCTGTATCCATCGCAGGCCACTGTGCTGCACGAGAGCCCGCACGAGCACCTCGTATCCGCCGTCGATGGCCCCGAACACCGGCGCGCCGGACACCTTGGGCAGTGCGGACCGCACGGCCGCGGTCAGAGACGGCGCGCCGCGGTCCAGGGCCGCGGCGACGGTCGGAACGGCCGACCGCATGCCGATGGTCGCCGCGGAACCCGCATACACCCCGCCCAGCATCGGATCCACCGACCGGGCCACGACCTGCATGCCGTACCGATCCCCCACCACGTCGGCGACCGATGGGTCGGCGCCGGGCTGCCACCGCAGCGGCCGACTCGGTTCGCCTGCCATCCGGGCGAGGGTCTCGTCGTCGACCAGTCCGGCCATCGACGCAGAGGAACTGGGAATGCCGTTGACCGTGTCGGGCGGCAGGTTGTGCAACCGGGCTCCGCTGTAGAGCAGCGGACGGACCCCGGTGGTGCCCAGTTGGCTTGCCGCCAAGCCCAATTCGGCCAGCAGAGCGGGCACTTCGGGGCGCCGCACGATGAAGGCTTCGGCACCGATGTCCAGCGGTTGTCCGCCGACGCGCTCGGTGCGCAGGATTCCGCCGAGACGGTCTGCGGGGTCGAACAGCGTGATGGAGGCGTCCGCGCCGACGAGGCGGCGCAACCGGTAGGCGGCGACCAGACCGGAGATGCCGCCGCCGACTACGCAGTAGGACGCGCCGCTCACTGTTCGTGCACCAGCGCCACCAGATCGGTCAGCAGGCCGGGGTCGGTGGCGGGCAGCACCCCGTGGCCGAGGTTGAACACATGACCCGCGGCGCCGGCCTCGATGGCTGCGCGACCATCGGCGACGACGTCACGGGCCCGGCGCGCCACGACGTCCCAACCGGCCATCAGCACGACTGGGTCGAGGTTGCCCTGCAGCGCGCGGCCAGCTCCGACCCGGCCCGCGGCTGCGGTCAGAGAGGTGCGCCAGTCGACCCCAACCATGCGGGCCGGTCCATCTCCGAGGGCCTCCGACATGGCTCCGAGCAGTTCGGCGGTGCCGATCCCGAAGTGCGTCATCGGCACACCGGCCTCGGCCAGCGCGGCGAAGACGCGGGAGCTGTGCGGCAGCACATAGGTGCGGTAATCGGCCAGCGACAGCGTGCCCGCCCAGGAGTCGAACATCTGAATCGCATCGACACCCGCGTCGACCTGCACACGCAGGAACTCCACCGTGATGTCGACCAGGGCCTCCATCAGGGCGTGCCAGGTCGGCTCGTCACCGAGCATCATGGCCTTGGTGCGCTCGTGATTCTTGCTCGGACCGCCTTCGACCAGGTACGACGCCAAGGTGAACGGCGCGCCGGCGAAGCCGATCAGCGGCACGTCGCCGAGGTCTCGGACCAGGTTCCCCACGGCGTCGGCCACCGGTGCCACCTGCTGGCGCTCCAGTGGCTTGATCGCGGCCACATCGGCACTCGAGCGGATCGGATGGGCGATCACCGGGCCCACGTCCGGCACGATGTCCAGATCGATGCCCGCGGCCCGCAGCGGCACCACGATGTCGGAGAACAGGATCGCGGCGTCCACCCCGTGCCGGCGGACCGGCTGGAGGGTGATCTCGGTGACCAGATCGGCGTCGAAACACGAGTCCAGCATCTTGTGCTTGGCCCGCAGTGCACGGTATTCGGGCAGCGAACGGCCTGCTTGCCGCATGAACCAGACCGGCACACGGGCCGGGGTGCGGCCGGCTACGGCCGCCAGGTAGGGCGAATCGGGCAGCTCACGACGGTTACTCATCGTCTCTCATGCTGCCATTGGCAACTGAACCCGCCAAAACGGCGCGCCTGCGCCCGTAGCTGCGCCAACAGGTCTACCGTCAAACGACGTGACGTCCGGAGAACCGGCAGAATTCCGCGCGGCGGTCGCGGCCATGAGTGACGTGGCCGTCCGCCAGGAGATCGAGCTGGGCCCCATCCGGCCCCCGCAGCGGCTGGCCCCCTTCAGTTATGCCGTCGGCGCCGAGGTCAAGCACCCCGACACCGGCGTGGTCCCCGAGGAGTCCGAGGGCGACGCCTTCGGCCGCCTGATCCTGCTCCACGACCCCGACGGGTCCGACGCGTGGGACGGCACCATGCGCCTCGTCGCCTACATTCAGGCCGACCTGGACTCCAGTGAGGCCATCGATCCCCTGCTGCCCGAGGTCGCCTGGAGTTGGCTGGTCGACGCGCTGGAGTCGCGCTCCGAGCACGTCACGGCACTCGGCGGCACGGTCACCGCCACCACGTCGGTGCGTTACGGCGACATCTCCGGCCCGCCACGGGCCCATCAGCTGGAACTGCGGGCGTCATGGACCGCGACCAGCCCCGATCTGGGCACCCACGTACAGGCGTTCTGCGAAGTCCTCGAGCACGCCGCGGGCCTGCCGCCGGTCGGGGTGACCAACCTGGGAACGCGGTCACGCGCCTGACATGTCCGCACCACCCTCCGAGTCCGACGATCCAGTCGGCGACCCGCCACCATCTCCCGACGAGGTCACCGAGCCCGAACCCACTCCCCTGCTCGCACCCGCCGACGGCGTCCCCCCGCTGGCGATCTACGCCGACGACATCGCCGCGGCCGCAGAACTTCTCGCGACAGGTCACGGCGCGTTCGCGGTCGACGCCGAGCGCGCCTCGGGCTTCCGCTACTCCAATCGGGCCTATCTGATCCAGATTCGGCGCGCCGGGGCGGGCACCGTGCTGATCGACCCGGTCAGCCATGGCCGCGACCCGCTGCAGACGCTGCGCCCGGTCGCGGACGTGCTCAGCGAGGACGAGTGGATCCTGCACGCCGCAGACCAGGACCTGCCGTGTCTGGCCGAACTGGGCATGCGCCCGCCCGCTCTGTACGACACCGAGTTGGCCGGCAGGCTCGCCGGGTTCGAGCGGGTCAACCTTGCGGCCATGGTGCAGCGGCTCCTGGGCCTGAGCCTGGACAAGGGCCACGGCGCGGCGGACTGGTCGCAGCGTCCGCTGCCCGAACCGTGGCTCAACTATGCGGCCCTCGATGTCGAAGTGCTCCTCGAACTCCGCCAGGCCATCGCCGACGTCCTCGAACAGCAGAACAAAACCGAGTGGGCGGCACAGGAATTCGAGTACCTGCGCACCTGCGAATCTCCGCCCACCCGGCGGGACCGGTGGCGCCGCACCTCCGGCATCCACAAGGTGCGCAACCCGCAGGCCCTGGCCGAGGTGCGGGCGCTGTGGAACGCCCGGGACGCGATCGCGCGCCGGCGGGACATCGCCCCGGGCCGGATCCTGCCGGACGCCGCGATCATCGAGGCCGCACTGGCAGACCCCAAGACCCTGGCAGAGCTGACCAAGCTCCCGGTGTTCGGCGGTCCGAAGCAGAAGCGCAGCGCCGCGACGTGGCTGGCGGCCCTGGCCGAGGGACGCGAGGACCCGGATCCTCCGCAGCGTTCCGAACCCAACACCGGACCCCCACCCGCGGTGCGATGGAGTCGTCGCAAGCCCGAGGCCGCCGCGCGGCTGGAGGCCGCCCGGTCGGCCTTGGCGGAGCTGTCCGAACGGATCAAGGTGCCGACCGAGAATCTGGTCTCGCCCGAGACGGTGCGCCGGCTGTGCTGGGATTGGAAGCCCGTGCCGGATCCCGAGTCCGTGATCGAGGCGTTCCTGATCGAGGCCGGGTCACGGCCGTGGCAGCGGGAACTGGTGGTGCCGGTGCTCAGCGCCGCTCTGCGGTGAGACCCCAACCGCGGTTGCGGTCCACGCGGATCACGGCAGGAGATGCTCCAGCACCGCTTCGGGTGCCTCGATCTGCGGCCAGTGCCCGATGTCGTCGGCCAGCATGACCACGTCGGGGTTGGGGATGACCTCGCGGTAGCGGGCGGCCATGTGCGCGCCCGAATTCGGGTCCGCCGGCCCGTCGATCAACCGCATCGGGACGTCGGTCGACCGCATGGCCCGCACCCAGCGGTTGCGGTGCGTGCGGCGATCCCCCAGAAACCGGCCGACCTTGTGCAGCACGCGTTTTCCGTCGTTGTACTCCAGGATCTGGTGGAACTTCGCCATCAACTCCGGAGTGGGCTGGGTGTTGGCGCCGAACATCTGGCGCAGCGTCGGTTCAAGCACGCGCCGGGACAGTCGACTGCCCTGCAGTGGGCTCACCACGTCGCCCAGCGGAGTCTGCGACATCAGCTTCTGCATGGCGCGCGGCGTGTACGCCTCGTTGAACATGCCGCCGTTGAGCCAGGTGATCGTGGCGATGCGCGCGACACCGTAGGCACGCTGCCCAAACTCCTGGCGCGCCAACAGTTCCTGGCCCACCGAGTCACCCAGATCATGGGCCAGGACGTGCATATCGGTGACCCCGAGGTGCTCGAGCAGGGCCTCATGCATATCCGCGTGGTCATGCACCGAGTACTGGTACTCGACGGGTTTGGCCGAGAAACCCATCCCGATCATGTCCGGTGCGATCACCGTGAACCGCTGCGTCAGCGCTGGCCAGATCAGCGACCAGTCCCACGAGTTGAACGGGTAGCCGTGGATGGCCAGCAGGGCCGGACCGCTGCCCTCAACCCGGTAGAAGATGTCGAAACCCAGGTAGTCGAAATGGTGTCCCGCAGACTTCCACGCTTCGAGTTCGGGGTGCATGTCCCCAACCTAGTCGGCGAAGACTCCCTGCAGGAATGGCGTCGAGTCCCGCATCGAGGCCAGCACCGCACTGCTGTGATCGTCATCCGGATAGGTGTGCAGCACGACGTCCTGGTCGTTGGCCACGAGTTGGTCGTAGAACTTCAACGTCAGGTCGGGCGGGACATCGCGGTCCTGCAGGCCGACGCCGAGGAAGATGGGTGCGTCGAAACCGGACTGCGGTGTGCCCATGTGGACGTCGACGTACTCGACGGCCCCAGGAACCGATGCCAGCGGAGCGGCGAAGAAGCCCGGCACAGTCATGTCCGACAGTGAGTCCGCCAGTTCGCGCAGGCACACGGTCTCGGCCCGATCGGCGGCGGCACGACCCGCGGGGGTGAGCATGCGATCGAGGTTGAGGTCGGGCCGCGCCTCGCGCAGTGCGGCGACGATGTAAGCCGTATACGCGTTGGCGACCGGGTCCAGGTTGGGCGGCACCGCCATGTCGGGCCCCGCCTGCTTGACCAGCGTGGCGACATTGGCCGGGGTGCCGGTGGCGACCACGCCGCGATAGTCGAGGCCGGAGCCCGCGCTGAATTCGGTGGCCCACCGCGCGGTGTCGATGGCCGCGCCCCCGCCCTGGGACTGTCCGACGACGGCCCACTTCTGCGCCAGCGGCAGGTCCAGCTTGTGTGCGGCGATGACGGCGTCGACGATGCCGTGCGCCGTCGCCGTCCCGTTCAGGTAGCTCATCAGCCCGGGGGTCCCCAGACCGATGTAGTCGGCGGCCACCACGGCGTACCCCTGGTCCAGCCAGTGCGACAGATACTCGTTGTCCCGCGGGCTGCGTGGGTGCGCCGAGGGCGTGCAGTCGTCACCCAGGCCCACCGTGCCGTGCGCCCACGCCACGACGGGCCAACCGCCCTCAGGCGCCGGCGTCTTCGGCGTGAAGACGGCGGCCGTCCCCACCGCGGGCCGTTGGTGCTGGTCCGTCGACGAGTAGAGAATGCGGTAGGCCGACGCGGCGCCGGCCACCGACAGCGCCGGATTCAGGGGCACCGATTCCAGGAGCGCACCGGGCGCCGGGATGGGACCGTCGTAGAACCGCGCGTCCAGCCCCGACCAGTCCGGTGCGGTCGCCGCCCCGGCGACCGCGCTCGTGCCCATCAGAGAGGCCAGACCCAACAGCAGCGCGACGAGCGCAAGCGAGAAGTTCCGCATGGGCGCTGACACTACCGTGTCCGCGCACCGACTCAGTCGAGCCGCTCGCTGACTTCCTGCTCGGAGTCCGAACTGCCCAGCGCCGCAACCCATCCGGTGATCCGGCGAGCGATGTGCTTGTCGGTCAGTCCGACCTCGGCGAAGATCTCACCGCGCGACGCGTGCGGCAGGAACTCCTGCGGCACACCGATGTCGCGGCACGGCACGTCGATCTCGTTGCGCCGCAACGCGGCCGACACCGCGGAGCCGACGCCGCCGGCAAGACCGTTGTCCTCCACCGTCACCACCAGCTTGTGCTCACGAGCCAGGTCGGTGAGCACCTCGGGGACGGGAAGCACCCACCGCGGATCCACCACGGTGACGCCGATTCCCTGGGTGCGGAGTCGCTGCGCGGTCGACAGCGCCATGGTGGCCATCGGGCCCACCGCGATCAACAGCACATCGGCCGTCAGACCGTCGGCCGGCTCGGAGAGCACATCCACCCCAGCGCGCCGTGTGACGGCCGGAATATCCTCGCCCACGGCGCCTTTCGGGAATCGGAGGGCAGTCGGCCCGTCGTTGACGGCCAGGGCCTCCCCCAGTTCCTCGCGCAGGGTGGCGGCGTCGCGCGGAGCGGCCACCCGCATGCCCGGGACGATGCCCAGGATCGACAGATCCCACATGCCGTTGTGGCTCGCACCGTCCGGGCCCGTCACACCCGCGCGGTCCAGCACCATGGTGACCGGAAGCTTGTGCAGCGCCACATCCATCATGACCTGGTCGAACGCGCGATTGAGGAACGTCGAGTAGATCGCCACGACCGGATGCAGACCACCCATCGCAAGGCCGGCAGCAGAAGTCATGGCGTGCTGTTCGGCGATGCCGACGTCGAAGAGCCGATCAGGGTAGGCCTGCCCGAAGGCCGACAGTCCCGTCGGGCCCGGCATCGCCGCGGTGATCGCCACGACGTCGCGGCGCTTCTTGGCGATGCGGATCAACTCGTCGGAGAACGTGGCCGTCCACCCGGGCGCGGATTCGGAGGTGGCCCGCCCGGTCACCGGGTCGATCACACCGCACGCGTGCATCTGCTCGGCCTCGTCGGCCTCCGCGGGCCCGTACCCCATGCCCTTGCGGGTGACCACGTGCACGATCACCGGAGCGTTGAACCCACGTGCGTGCCGCAGCGCGGCCTCCACCGCATGCTCGTCGTGGCCGTCGATCGGACCGACGTACTTCAACCCGAGGTCGGTGAACATGGCCTGAGGCTGCAGCGCGTCCTTCAGGCCCGCCTTGACGCTGTGCATGCACTGGTAGCACACCTCGCCGATGATCGGGACCCCGCGGACGGCGGCCCGCCCCTTCTCCAGCAGTTTCTCGTAGCCGGGCTGCAGGCGAAGCGCGGCGAGGTGGTCGGCCAGCCCGCCGATGGTCGGCGCATAGCTGCGCCCGTTGTCGTTGACGACGATCACGACGGGACGCTTGGCCGCGGCGATGTTGTTCATCGCCTCCCAGCACATGCCGCCCGTGAGTGCACCGTCGCCCACCACCGCCACGACGTGGCGGTTGCGGTGACCGTTGAGTTCGAAGGCCTTGGCCAGCCCGTCGGCGTAGGACAGCGCGGCCGATGCGTGGCTGGACTCGACCCAGTCGTGTTCGCTCTCCGCGCGGCTGGGGTAGCCGGACAGCCCGTCGCGCATGCGCAGCGAGTCGAACTCGGCGCTGCGACCGGTCAGCATCTTGTGCACGTAGGCCTGATGCCCGGTGTCGAAGATGATGGGGTCGTGCGGTGAGTCGAAGACTCGGTGAAGCGCCAAGGTGAGCTCGACGACGCCCAAGTTGGGGCCCAGATGCCCGCCGGTCGCAGCCACCTTATGGATCAGGAAATTGCGGATTTCGTGAGCCAGGTCACTCAATTGTGACTGCGAAAGGTGCTGCAGATCAGCAGGTCCGCGGATCTGATCAAGCATCCCGACAGTCTACGCACGCAAGCTGTGATCAGTCCCGCCGAGCCTGGTAGACATCCGGCACACCGTCATGGTCGTCGTCGGCGGTTTCAAGCTCATGGATGCGCCGATACGCGGCGTTGCGACTGAGCAGCACTCCCGCAGCCAGGACTGCCGCGATCACGCTGCCGAGCAGGACACCGATCTTGACGTGGTCGGCGTGTGCGCTGTGGTGACCGAAGGCCAGTTCGCCGATCAGCAGCGACACCGTGAACCCAATCCCGGCCAGCAGGGACACCCCGAAGACGTCCCGCCAGGCCAGATCGTCGTCCAGGCTGGCTCGCGTGAACCGTGCCAGCAGGTACGTGGTGCCCAGGACACCGATGGGTTTGCCCACCACCAGGCCGGCCATGACGCCCAGCACGACGGGCTCACGCAGTGCCGCGGCCAACCCGACGTCGCTGACCGTGACCCCTGCGGCGAAGAAGGCGAAGACCGGAATCGCGAACCCCGCGGACACCGGTCGCAGCAGGTGCTCGAAGCGCTCGCTCGCGGCATGGCGCCCCAGCACGGGCACGGTGAACCCGAGCAGCACGCCGGCGACCGTCGCGTGGATGCCACTGGCATGCATCAACGCCCAGGTCAGGACCCCCAACGGCACCAGAATCCAGACCCGGTGCAGACCACGCTGCACCGCGAGGGCGAACAGGCCCGCGGGCAGCAGCGCCCACAGCAGGGGCACCACGTTGAGGTGGTCGGTGTAGAACACCGCGATGACGCAGATCGCCAGCAGGTCGTCGACCACGGCCAGCGTCAGCAGGAAGGTCCGCAACGCCGCGGGCAGGTGACTGCCCAGCACCGCCAGCACCGCGACCGCGAAGGCGATGTCGGTCGCGGTCGGAACCGCCCATCCCTTCAGGGTGTCGGGCGATCCCATCCCGACGTTGACTGAGACGAAGATCACAGCGGGAACCACCATGCCGCCCACGGCGGCCAGGATCGGCAGCACGGCACGGGCGGGGTTGCGCAGATCGCCGGCCACGAACTCACGCTTGAGCTCCAGGCCGACGACGAAGAAGAAGATCGCCAGCAGGCCGTCGGCGGCCCATGTGGCCAGGTCCAGGTTCAGATGCCAGGACTGCGGCCCGACCACGAACGACGAGATGCGGTCATAGCCCGCCGACCACGGTGAGTTCGCCCAGATCAGGGCCGCGGCGGCCGCGCACAGCAGGATGATTCCGCCGACCGTCTCGCGACGCAGCACCTCCGCGATCCGCGAGGTCTCGCGCCAGGATCCCCGGCTGAACAGCCGGCCACCGAGCGACGGACGCGGGTTCTGCTGCGACAACGGACTCACCTCATGCTGATCGACGACGTCGTTGACCTACGACATCACGGACTCCACTGCCGACCAGACTTCCCGGCGCACCAGGTTGAAGTGTAGGCGTTCTCAGCGGCTGAGCAGGGCGAAGCACTCCACGTGATGAGTCAGCGGGAACGCGTCGAACACCCGAATCTGCTCGACGGTGTAGCCATGCTTTCGATACAGCCCGACATCCCGCGCGAATGACGCTGCCTCACAACCGATGTGGATGACCCGTGGCACGCCCGCACCAGCCAGCGCATCGATGACCTCGCGCCCCGCGCCCGTCCGCGGCGGATCCAGCACCGCGACGTCGGGTGCGGCACCGTGATGCGCACCCAGCATCCGGCGCACCGAATCGGTGACGAAACGCACCTGCGGGGTGTCGGCCAGCGCCACCCGGCCGGCCTTGGAGCCGGCCCGGGACGTGTCCACGCTGACGACCCGGCCGTCCGGACCGACGGCGTCGGCCAACGCCGCGGCGAAGACACCGGCGCCGCCGTACAGGTCCCAGGCGCTGCCGCCGGGAGCCACCTGCGCCCAGTCCGCCACGAGCGCGCTGTAGAAGTCCGCGGCATCCCGGTGGGCCTGCCAGAACGCCGTGACCGGCAGGTGCCAGATGCGACCGCGGACCTTCTGCTTCCCCTCGTAACCGCCTTCCACGACGCGCGTGCGGCGGTGTGGACCGCCGCACACGATGTGCCGGGTGCCCTCGTCGTCGAGCACGACGTGCACCTGATCGCCGGGCCGGAACTGATCCTCGGGCAGACCCTCGAGCAGGCCGGTGGGCAACTGCGCACAGTTCAGCTCGGTGACCAGATCGCTGCTGTGGTAGCGGTGGAATCCGGGCCGCCCGTCGGCGCCGACCTCCAACCGGACCCGAGTGCGCCATCCGAGCGCGGACGGGGTGCCGACGAACTCGGCACCGGCGCCGCCACTGTCCCACCGGTGGCCGCCGAGGCGTTCCACCTGATTGGCCACCACCTCGGCCTTGATCCGGCGCACCGCCTCAGGTGTCGCGAAGGACAGATCGCAGCAGCCCGCGCCCTCGGGGCCCGCGATCGGGCACAGCGGGTCCACCCGGTCCGGCGACGGGTCGATGACCTCGACCGCGGCGGCATGCCAATACGATCCGCGCTGATCGGTGATGCGGGCCCGCACGGTCTCCCCCGGCAGTGCGTACCGGACGAACACGACGCGGCCGTCCTCGCGGGCCACACAGCTGCCGCCGTTGGCCGCGGCGCCGACCGTGAGCGTGAGAAGGCTCAATCCACGAATCCTCGCCGCGCGTCGCCTGGGGCCGACTGAGGCTGCAGCGTCTTGAGCCGCTCCGACGAATTGAGCTGCCACGGAACCGAAGTCACCATGACGTTGGGTTCGAAGAGCAGCCTGCCTTTGAGTCGCAGGGCGCTCTGGTTGTGCAGGATGCCCTCCCACCAGTGGCCGACGACGTACTCGGGGATGAACACCGTGACCACGGTACGCGGTGACTCCTTGGTGATCCGCTTCACGTACTCCAGCACGGGCCGGGTGATCTCCCGATACGGGGAGGCCACCACCTTCAGCGGCACCGAGATGTCACTCTCCTGCCAATGGTGAACCAGCTCACGGGTTTCGGCGTCGTCGACGCTGACCGTGATGGCCTCCAGGGTGTCCGGCCGGGTGGCGCGCGCATACGCCAGCGCGCGCCGGGTGGGCAGATGCAGCTTGGACACCAACACCACCGCGTGGTTGCGGCTGGGCAGCACCATGTCGTCGGCGTCCCCCTCCTGCTCAGCCAGTTCCCGCGACACCGCCTCGTAGTGCCGGTGGATCAACTTCATGATCACGAACAGCGCGCCCATCGCCGTGATCGCGATCCACGCACCGGCCACGAACTTGGTGACCAGCACGACGATCAGGACCGAACCGGTGCAGACGAACCCGATCGTGTTGACGATCCGCGAGCGCTGCATCTGACGGCGCACCGCGGGATCGGTCTCGGTGGTGAGGTGATGCGTCCAGTGCCGCACCATGCCGATCTGGCTCAGCGTGAACGACACGAAGACGCCGACGATGTAGAGCTGGATGAGCGCGGTGACCTCGGCCCGGAACGCCACGACGAAGGCGATCGCCGCGATCGCCAGGAACAGGATGCCGTTGGAGAACGCCAAGCGGTCCCCGCGGGTGTGCAGCTGCCGGGGCAGGTAACGGTCCTGGGCCAGGATCGATCCCAGCACTGGGAAGCCGTTGAAGGCGGTGTTGGCGGCCAGCACGAGGATCAGCGCCGTGGCCACGGTGATGAGCACGAAGCCCAGATGGAAGCTGCCGAACACGGCCTGCGCCAACTGCGCGACCAGTGTCTTCTGGTGATATCCGTCGGGCGCTCCGCTCAACTGCGTGGCCGGGTGTTCAACGATCTGCACGCCGATCTTCTCGGCCAGCACGATGATCCCCATCAACAGCACCACCGAGATGGTGCCGAGCATCAGCAGCGTGGTCGCGGCGTTGCGGCTCTTGGGCTTGCGGAACGCCGGCACGCCGTTGCTGATCGCCTCCACACCCGTCAGCGCCGCACACCCCGACGAGAACGACCGCGCGACCAGGAACACCAGGGCGAAGCCCAGCACGTCGCCGTGTTCGGGATGCATCTCGAATCCCGCGGATTCGGCCTGGACGGTGTCCCCGAGCACATAGATGCGGAACAGACCCCAGCCCAGCATGGTCGCCATCGCCGCGATGAAGGCGTAGGTGGGAATCGCGAACGCGATGCCCGACTCTCGGATGCCGCGCAGATTCATCGACATCAGCAGCAGGATCGCCAGGACCGCGAAGAGCACCTTGTGCTGCGCCACGAACGGCACCGCCGAGCCGATGTTCGACATCGCCGAGGACATCGAAACCGCAACCGTCAGTACGTAATCGACCATCAGGGCGCTGGCCACCGTGAGGCCCGCGGTGGGACCGAGGTTGGTCGTGACGACCTCGTAGTCCCCGCCTCCGGAGGGATAGGCGTGCACATTCTGCCGGTAACTGGCGACGACGACGAGCAGAACGAACGCGACGGCCAGCCCGATCCACGGCGTCCAGGCGTAGGCCGACAGGCCCGCGACCGAGAGCACCAGGAAGATCTCCTCGGGTGCATACGCCACCGACGACATCGCGTCGGAGGCGAACACCGGCAGCGCGATCCGCTTCGGCAGCAGCGTGTGACCGAGCTTGTCGCTGCGGAACGGCCGACCCAGCACCAACCGACGGGCGGCGGTCGAAAGCTTAGACACGAGGTCCAAGGGTATGCCTATGCGCGGTTGGCGGTAGCGTTCCGCGTACGGTCGGTTTTCGGAAGTCGCATGCGCTCAGTGGGTCATGCGGCAACTCGGGCCCGAAAGGACGCCAGGTGCGGGTAGTGGTGATGGGGTGCGGCCGGGTCGGCGCAGCGCTCGCGGATGCATTGTCGCGGATCGGCCACGACGTGGCGGTCATCGACCGGGACAGCGCGGCTTTCCAGCGACTGTCCCCGGATTTCTCAGGCGATCGGGTCCTCGGCATGGGTTTCGACCGCGATGTGCTGCTGCGCGCCGGGATCGAGGAGGCCGGGGCCTTCGCCGCGGTGTCCTCCGGGGACAACTCCAACATCATCTCCGCGCGCGTGGCCCGCGAGACCTTCGGTGTCGAGCGGGTCGTCGCGCGCATCTACGACGCGAAGCGTGCAGCGGTCTACGAGCGCCTCGGCATCCCGACCGTCGCGACGGTGCCGTGGACCACCGACCGTCTGCTCAATGCGCTGATGCGCGACGGGGAGACGACGAAGTGGCGAGACCCCACGGGGACGGTCGCGGTGGCCGAAGTCGTCCTCCACGAGGGTTGGGTGGGGCGTCTGGTCACCGATCTGGAGGCCGCGACCAAGGCTCGGGTGGCGTTCCTGATCCGGTTCGGCGAGGGTCTGCTGCCCGAACCGAAGACCGTGCTGCAGGCCAGTGATCAGGTCTACATGGCCGCGGTCTCGGGTCGCGCGGCCGAGGCCATGGCGATCGCTGCGTTGCCACCCGGTGAGGAGGAGGGACTGTGAAGGTCGCAATCGCCGGTGCCGGCGCGGTGGGCCGCTCGATCGCTCGGGAACTCATCGACAACGGCCATGAGATCACGTTGATCGAGCGCAACGTCGAACACATCGACGTCGACGCGATCCCCGCGGCGCACTGGCGCCTCGGCGACGCCTGCGAGCTGTCGCTGCTCGAGTCGGTGCAGCTGCAGGATTTCGACGTCATGATCGCCGCCACCGGCGACGACAAGGCCAACGTGGTGCTCTCGCTGTTGGCCAAGACCGAGTTCGCGGTGGCGCGGGTCGTGGCTCGGGTCAACGATCCCCGCAACGAGTGGCTGTTCGACGAGTCCTGGGGCGTCGACGTGGCGGTGTCGACCCCGCGCATGCTGGCCTCGCTCGTCGAGGAGGCCGTCGCCGTCGGCGATCTGGTGCACATCATGGAGTTCCGCAAAGCCGGCACCAACCTCGTCGAGATCACCCTGCCCGACGACACCCCCTGGGGCGGAAAGCCGGTCCGCAAGCTCGACCTGCCCCGCGACGCGGCGCTGGTGACCATCCTGCGCGGTGCGCGCGTGATCGTGCCCGAGGCCGACGAACCCCTCGAGGGCGGCGACGAACTCCTTCTGGTGACGGTGCCTGAGGTCGAAGACGAACTGCGCGCCCTGCTGCTGCCCTAGGGTCAGTCGGTGCGGCGCGCGTCGTCCTCGTACCCGGCGTCGGCGGCCTCGTATTCGGCGCCGGTGATCTCCGCCGAGGCCCCCTCGGCCTGTTCGGCTGCGTGGATGGCCCGCTGTGCGGACTTGATCGCCAGATAGGTCACCAGTGCCGCGGTCGCCGTCAGCGGCCAACCCATGGCGATCCGGGTGACCCCGAGCCAGCCCGTCTGATCGGCGTCGTACAGGTGGTGCTGCACCACGAACCGGGACGCGAACACCAGCACCCAGGTCAACGTCGCGATGTCGAAGACCCGCACCGCGGCGCGCACCTGGCGCCAGCCGGCGCCGTGCCCGTTGACCCATCCCCACACGTAGCCCACGATGGGCCGTCGCACCAGCACCGACAGCCCGAAGACCACCGCCCAGAACAGCGAGGTCCAGATGCCCAGCAGGAAGTAGCCCTTGGATTCGCCCATCAGGTAGGCGATCAGCGCGCAGACGCCCACACCGATGAACCCCGACACCGCCGGTTGGGTGGACTCGCGGCGGACCAGGCGCCACACCAGGATGACGGCTGCCACCGCGAGGGCCGAGATGACGGCCGGTTTGAGTCCGGCCAGTGTTGAGACGGGGACGAAGACAAGGACGGGCAGGGACGAATAGATCAGGCCGCTGACGCCGCCCATCTGGTCCAGGATCGCCTGGGCGCCGGTTCGTTCTTGGGTCAACGTCAGCGTTGGATCTCGTAGTGGGGGTTGTAGACGGCCTTCGAGCCGTTCTCGAGCTTGCCCAGACGGCCGCGCACCAGCAGCTTTCGACCGGACTCGATGCCCGGAATCCGCCGCTGGCCCAACCAGACCAGCGTCACCGAGTCGGTGCCGTCGAACAGTTCCGCCCGGACGCCGCCGGCGCACCCCTTGGCGTTGGCCTCCACGGTGCGCAGCGTGCCCACCATGGTGACCTCCTGGCCGCGCTGGCAGTCGATCGCGCGCTGCGCGCCGGTCTGGGCGGCCTCACCTGTCAACTCCTCGACGTCGCGCTGCTCGGGATCCTCCGTGAGCCGACGTGTGAGCCGACGCAGATAACCTTCGGCCGTAGCCATGGCACTCCTGCTTTGAGTAGTTGGATCCACCTTGTGGTCAGTTGAAACCACCAGAGGCGAATCCGCGTTGCCAAGGCCACGGTAGACCCGTTGGTTCCCGATTGCCACGTCGCCGTGCCGGTGGGTGACCCACCCTTCCATCGCCACGCGTCGACCAGGCACGATCACAGGCATGGGCGTCGATCTCACCGGCATTCCGACCGTGCTGCTGCCGGGCACCGGCTCTGACGACGACTACGTCTACCGGGCGTTCTCCCCCGCATTGCACCACGTCGGAGCGCTGCCGATCCCGCACACCCCCGAACCCGGCCGGTTGATCGCCGGTTACCGGCACGCGCTGGAGGAGGCCGCGCAGCAGGGGCCGGTGGCCGTCGCCGGCGTGTCCCTCGGTGCCGCTGTCGGGCTGGCGTGGGCGATCTCACACCCCGGTCGCGTCGTCGCGGTGCTCGCCGCGCTGCCCGCGTGGACCGGTGACCCCGCGACCGCCCCCGCTGCGGCGGCCGCGCGCGCCTCAGCGCACGAACTGCGTCGCGATGGACTGGTCGCCGCGACCGCCCGGATGCAGCAGAGCAGCCCCGCATGGCTGGCCGACGAGTTGACCCGATCCTGGGTCGGTCAGTGGCCGCTGCTGCCTGACGCCATGGAGGAGGCCGCGGCGTTCGTGGCACCGACGAGCCGGGAATTGGAGACGCTGGCCTGCCCGATGGGCGTGGCGTCGGCGATCGACGATCCGATCCATCCCTTGGAGGTCGGCGTCGAGTGGGTGACCGCCGCCCCGCGCGCGGCACTGCGCACGGTCACGCTCGCCCAGATCGGCGCCGATCCGGCGGAACTGGGCGCCGCGTGCCTGGCGGCGCTGGCCGAGGCCGACTGACCTCGGGTCAGCCGCCGGTGATGGTGTTGGTGTTGCGCAGCTGCTGCATCGCCGACAGCGTGCGTCGCGCCGCAGGCGTCGGCGGCTGCGGCGGCTGCTGGCTCTGCGGCGCGGGCTGCTGGCCGGCCTGCCCCTGCGCCGCCTGCTCCGCGGCCGCCCGCAGCTGGGCGGCCATGGGTTCGGGCAGCTGCACCGGCAGCGGCGTGCGCACCGGCAGCGGCGTGTCGCCGCGCCGAACCACAGTGTCGGCCAGTGCGTTTCGCGCCTCGCTGGTCAGCGCGGCGAAGGTCTCATGGGTGCCGTTGACCACACAGCGGATCATCCACCGGTACCCGTCGACACCGATGAAGCGCACCGCGCCCTGGGCGGCCCCGACGACCTCGCGACCCCACGGTCCCGTTTCGATGCTGACCTGCGGGGTGTCCTTGCGCAGCGACTCGGCCAGTTCACCCGCCACCTCCCGCCACAGCCCCGCACTCTTGGGGGCCGCGTAGGCGGCGATCGTGAACCGCCCATTGGGAGTGACGACCCACACCGCACTGGGCACGCCGACTTCGTTGAGTTCAACCTGGACCTGACCCGCCTCGGGCATCGGGATGAGCACCGAGCCCAGATCCAGCCTGCCCACCTCGGCGACCGCGGGGTCGTCGAAGTCCTCGATGTCGAACGGGCCGTCCTCGTCGATCGGATCGACGTCGTCATCGGCGGCCGTGGTGACGGGCGCCTTCGCCTCGTCGACGCCGCTCGGCGTGTCGTCCTGCTTGCCCTTGCGTTTACCGAATGCCATCACAGACTCGCATGTCCTCCAGAGGAACCGTGGCCGCCGTCGCCACGGGTGGTGTCCGCCAGGCCCGCCTCGTCGAATGAGGTGACCTCGATGATCTCGGGCAGTTCGACACGTTGCAGCACGAGCTGCGCGATGCGGTCGCCGCGCTGGATCACGATCGGTTCGCTGGTGTCGAGGTTGATCAGGGAGACCTTGATCTCGCCCCGGTACCCGGCGTCGATCGTGCCGGGACTGTTGACGATCGAAAGGCCTACGCGCGCAGCCAAACCCGAACGGGGATGGATCAGGCCGACCATTCCCATCGGGACCGCGACCGCGATGCCGGTGGGAACGAGGGCGCGCTGCCCCGGCGCCAGATGGACATCCTGGGCGCTGAACAGGTCAACCCCCGCGTCTCCCGCGTGGGCGCGGGTGGGCAGCGGAAGTTCGGGGTCCAGGCGTACGACCGCCAGGCGAGTGGACACGGTGCCACAGACTACCCTTGGCCGAGTGTCAGGTTCGCAATTGACCTCGCAGAGTGTGCACTACCGCGAGCGCCTGTGGGTGCCGTGGTGGTGGTGGCCCCTGGGCATGGGCCTGGCGGGGCTGATCGCCCTGGAGGTCAACCAGGCGCTGTCCGGCGCGTCGGGCGTGCCGGACTGGGTTCCGTTCGCGGCCCTGTTCGCCGTCGCGGCGGCCGCGCTGATCTGGCTCGGCCGCGCGGAGGTCTCCGTCGTCGCAGGCGAAGGCGGTGTCGAACTGTGCGCCGGCCCGGCGCACCTGCCCGTCAGCGTCATCTCCCGCACCGCCGTGGTGCCCCGCAGCGCCAAATCCGCCGCGCTCGGCCGCCAGCTGGATCCGGCGGCCTACGTGTTGCACCGCGTGTGGGTCGGACCCATGGTGTTGGCCGTGCTCGACGACGCGGACGACCCGACGCCGTACTGGCTCGTCAGCAGTCGGCATCCGGACCGGCTGCTGGCGGCGCTGAACAGCGCGCAGAGCAGCTAGAACCCCCCGGTCAAGCTGCTCAGGCGGCGCAGTCGGTACAGATCATCACGCCGTTCTTCTCGCTGGCGAGGCGGCTGCGGTGCTGCACCAGGAAGCAGCTCGAGCAGGTGAACTCGTCGGCCTGCTTGGGCACCACGCGCACCGAGAGCTCTTCGCCGGAGAGGTCGGCACCGGGGAGTTCGAAGTTCTCTGCAGACTCCGACTCGTCGACGTCGACGACGGCCGACTGCGCCTCGTTACGCCGTGCCTTCAGTTCCTCCAGCGAATCCTCAGAGACCTCGTCGGTCTCGGACCGCCGTGGCGCGTCATAGTCGGTAGCCATTCTTCTCTTCCCCTCGTAGTCCCGCGCGCAAGTGTTGCAGCAAGGCTTTGTACCAGTGCCGAACGCGTGCGCCAAATGATTCGTGCCCGCAACCCACCCCCAACAACTGTGATTTAACTCACATTGTGACCTGGCTTTCACCATAACCGCAGACGGACGCCCGCGGTTCCTGCATCTAGAGTGCAGGCGTGGTCTCACAAATCACCGAGGGAACGGCGTTCGACAAGCGCGGACTCCCGTTCCGGAGGCGCAACTACTGGCCCGGCGCCGTCACGGCCGGTGCGCTGGCCGTGGTCACGGCTGTGGTCTGGATGATCGCGTTGACCCGGCCGCCGGACGTGCACGAGGCGGCGGTCTGCAATCCGCCGCCACCGTCTGCCGACGGCAGCATCCCGTCCCTCGGCGAGCAGGTCAGCCGCTCCGACATGACCAAGGTGATGCCGGCGAAACTCGCCGAGACGCAGATCCGTGTGCTCAACGCCAGCGGTCAGGGCGGTCAGGCCGGCGAAGTCTCCGGCGCGCTGCGCGACCTCGGCTTCGCCCAGCCGACTGCGGCCAACGACCCGGTCTACGGCGACACCCGCCTCACATGCCAGGGCCAGATCCGCTTCGGGCCGGGCGGCCGGGCCGGCGCGGCCGCGGTGTGGCTTGTGGCCCCGTGCACCGAACTGTTCGCCGACGACCGCACCGACGCGTCCGTCGACCTCGCGATCGGCACCGAGTTCACGACGCTGACGCACAGCGACGACATCGACGCCGTTCTCGCGGGTCTGCGTCCCGAGGCCACCGAACCCGCGGACTCCGCGCTGCTGTCCAAGATCCACTCGGCCACCTGCTGAGCTCACTCAGGCAGCGGGGCCAACCCATCGAGGCGTTCCAGGGTGGCCGCCAGCTGATCGGCGATGCCGGGGGCGCTGGCCATCACGAGGCCCGCGGGCTGGCCCGGCTTCGGCAGCAGCACCCGCGCACCCGCCTCGGCCGCGATCAGCGCACCCGCGGCCCAGTCCCACACATTGAGGCCGTGCTCGTAATGCGCGTCCAGGCGGCCGGCGGCCACCAGGCAGAGATCCAGGGCCGCTGAGCCGATCCGGCGGACGTCACGCACCTCGGGCAGCAGCGCGGCCAGCAGGCGGGCCTGCGCGGTGCGCCGGGACGCCGAGTAGCCGAAGCCCGTGCCGATCAGGGCCATAGCCAGTTCGGTGGTCTGCGCGCACCGCAGGACGCGCGTCCCCTCCGGACCGCGCAGGCGTGCGCCAGATCCGGCCGCCGCCGAATAGATCTCGGAGCGTGCGACGTCGGCCACCGCCCCGGCCACCGAGACCCCGTCGACCTGGGCGGCCACCGACACCGCGAACGCCGGGATGCCGTAGACGAAGTTCACCGTGCCGTCGATGGGGTCGAGCACCCAGGTCACCGCGCCGGCCGGCGGCTGCGCCGCGGGACCGCCGCCCTCCTCCCCCAACACCGCGTCTCCGGGACGCAGCTGCGCCAGCCGGTCCCGCAGCAGGGCCTCGGTCTCGGTGTCCACCACCGTGACCGGATCGGTCGGGGTGCTCTTGGCGCGGACCGCGTCCGCCGGCGGCGTCGCGCCGAACACCTCCTCGCGACGCACCCGGACGAATTCGGCGGCCTCGGCGGCCACCGTCTCGGCGACCAGGCGCAGGGCGGTCGCATCTGGTGGGGTCCGGGTGGGGTGGGTCACGGCTCTATCGCAACACACCCCGTCGCCGACCCACTATCGTTTAACCGCCGACTGCCCTTCCCCAAGGAGCCGCCATGACTTCGTCCGACCCGAACAGCAACCACGGTTTCGGCATCGACGTCGGCGGCAGTGGCGTCAAGGGCGGGATCGTCGACCTCGACACCGGCCAGCTCGTCGGCGAGCGGTTCAAGCTCCCGACCCCTCAACCGGCCACCCCCGACGCCGTGGCCAAGACCATCGCCGACGTGGTCGCGCACTTCGGCTGGACGGGTCCGCTCGGGGTGACCTACCCGGGCGTGGTCACCGACGGCGTCGTGCGCACCGCCGCCAACGTCGACAAATCGTGGATCGGCACCAACGCCAGCGAGGTGTACAGCGCTGCGCTCGGCGGCCAGGCCGTCACGGTGCTCAACGACGCCGACGCGGCAGGACTCGCCGAGGAGCGGTTCGGCGCCGGACGGGACAACTCCGGGGTGATCGTGCTGCTGACGTTCGGGACGGGCATCGGTTCGGCGGTCATCCACAACGGTCTGCTGCTGCCCAACACTGAGTTCGGCCACCTCGAGGTCGACGGCAAGGAGGCCGAGCACCGGGCCGCGTCGTCGGTCAAGGAGCGCAAGGGCTGGAGCTACGAGCGTTGGACCAGAGAGGTCACCAAAGTGCTGGTCGCCGTCGAGAATGCGATCTGGCCGGAGCTGATCATCGTGGGCGGCGGCATCAGCCGCAAGGCCGACAAGTGGGTGCCGTTGCTGACCAACCGCACACCCGTGGTCGCCGCGGCGCTGCAGAACACCGCGGGCATCGTCGGCGCCGCGATGGCGGCCCACGGCGACGGCACCGAACACGCTTCGGCGTGACGGGGACGCGCTGAATTTCCTCGCTCGGCGCGGTGTGTTGCCGCACTGTCGTTACAATGGTCGATGGCGGCCGCCAACGAATAGCGGCGAAGCTCCAAAAACAGAGACTCACGCCGACATTCCAGATGCCGACGCTTTCGGTGACGCATGCCCTGCGCACCGGAAGTCCGCTAGATCGAAAGGGTGTACGTGGCAACGAAAGCAGCCCCGGCAACCGAAGAGCCGGTAAAGGGCACCGCCCCCAAAGCTTCTGCCACCTCCACGACGGGCGCCACCAAGCGCGCACCCGTCAAGCGGGCGGCCAAGGCCACCGCGGCGAAGAAGGCCGCGCCGCGCAAGGCCGCCGCCAAGAAGGACGCCCCAGCGCGCGGTCGGACCAAGAAGGAACAGGCGACCGACACCGCCGCCGACGATGTCGACACCGAGGTCGACGACCTCGAAACGGAACCCGGCGAGGACCTGGAGGACGTGGCCGACCTTGAGGTCGACGACGACATCGAGGATCTGAGCGACGACGCCTCCGACGATGACGCCGAGGATGACGGCGACGAGGGGGCCGAGGACGAGGGCAAGGACGCCAAGGCCGCCAAGGCCGGGGATGACGAGGACATCGCCGAGCCCTCCGAGAAGGACAAGGCCTCCGGTGACTTCGTCTGGGACGAAGAGGAATCCGAGGCACTGCGGCAGGCCCGTAAGGACGCCGAGCTCACCGCGTCGGCTGACTCAGTGCGTGCCTACCTCAAGCAGATCGGCAAGGTCGCGCTGCTCAACGCCGAGGAGGAGGTCGAGCTCGCCAAGCGCATCGAGGCCGGCCTGTACGCCACGCAGTTGATGGGCGAACTCGCCGAGAAGGGCGAGAAGCTTCCCGCCGCCCAGCGCCGCGACATGCAGTGGATCTGCCGCGACGGCGACCGCGCGAAGAACCATCTCCTCGAGGCCAACCTGCGCCTCGTGGTCTCGCTGGCCAAGCGCTATACGGGCCGCGGAATGGCGTTCCTGGACCTGATCCAGGAGGGCAACCTCGGTCTGATCCGTGCCGTCGAGAAGTTCGACTACACCAAGGGCTACAAGTTCTCCACGTACGCCACGTGGTGGATCCGTCAGGCCATCACCCGCGCCATGGCCGACCAGGCCCGCACGATCCGCATCCCCGTGCACATGGTCGAGGTCATCAACAAGCTCGGCCGCATCCAGCGCGAACTGCTTCAGGATCTGGGCCGCGAGCCCACTCCGGAGGAGTTGGCCAAGGAGATGGACATCACGCCGGAGAAGGTGCTGGAGATCCAGCAGTACGCGCGTGAGCCGATCTCGCTGGACCAGACCATCGGCGACGAGGGCGACAGCCAACTCGGTGACTTCATCGAGGACAGCGAGGCCGTGGTGGCCGTCGATGCCGTGAGCTTCACGCTGCTGCAGGATCAGCTGCAGTCCGTGCTGGAGACGCTGTCTGAGCGCGAAGCCGGCGTGGTGCGCCTGCGGTTCGGCCTGACCGACGGTCAGCCCCGCACCCTCGACGAGATCGGCCAGGTCTACGGCGTCACGCGTGAGCGCATCCGCCAGATCGAATCGAAGACCATGAGCAAGCTGCGGCACCCGAGCCGTTCGCAGGTCCTGCGCGACTACTTGGATTAGCGGTCAAGAAACCTCCAAGAGCGCGGTCGTAGCGTCACCGACGTCACGTTCCGCCGACTCTTCGAGGTGTGTTATGCCCGCCACGGCCACCAAGGCCCCGCCCGCCGCCCTGATCGCCGGTGTCAACCGGCTTCGCGGTGCGCTCGACCGGCTGCACAAGGCCGCCGCGCCCAGTCACATCGCGATGCTCGAACTCGGGCTGGGCTCGTGGTTCACCGCGGCGCTGTACGCGACGGTGAAACTGCGCATCGCCGACGTGCTGGCAGACGGGCCCCGCACCGCCGACGACATCGCCGCGCGGGTCGGGACGCACCCGGAGGCCACGTATCGCCTGCTGCGCACGCTGGCGAGCCGCAACGTGCTCAAACTGCACCGAGACGGCCGGTTCTCGCTGACGCGCCTGGGGCAGACGCTGCGCTCCGACGCGCCGGAGTCGATGGCTCCGATGATCGAGTTCGTCGGGAGCCCCCGCCATTGGGAGCACTGGGGTGAACTGGTGCACTCGGTTAAGACCGGTGGCACCTCTGTGGAGAAGCTGCGCGGAATCGGGGTGTTCGACTATCTGGACACCGACGCCGAATTCGCCGCGATCTTCAACAACGCGATGACCGGAGGCTCCCGGGCCGTCCTCCAAAATGCGGTGCCGGCTTACGATTTCAGCGGCTGCAGACGCATCGTCGACGTCGGGGGCGGCCACGGCGGTCTTCTGGCCGCAGTGCTCACCCGGGCCCCGCAGGCCAGCGGCGTGCTGTTCGACCGCCCCTCGGTGGTGGCGGGCGCGGCCGACGTTCTGGAACCCGCCGGCGTCGCGACCCGCTGCCAGACCCACGGCGGCTCATTCTTCGAGTCCGTGCCCGCCGGAGGCGACACCTATCTGCTCAAGGCGATCATTCACGACTGGGACGACGAGCAGTCGGTGGCGATCCTGCGCAATGTGCGGACCGCGATCGCCGACGGCGGCCGAGTGCTGCTGTGGGAGATGGTCCTGCCCGACGGCGCGCCCAACAACATCGGGTTCCTCATCGACCTGGAGATGCTCGTCAGCGCAGGCGGGCGGGAACGCACCGAGGCGCAGTACAGGAAGCTGCTGGCGGACGCGGGCTTTCGACTGACGCGTGTGGTGCCCACCGCGAGTCCGCTCTCGATCATCGAGGCCGTCCCGGTCTGAGCGACGGCCCTCACGTCAGCCGATGGGTCCGGGCGGGGCAAACCGCCCGTCCGGGCCCGGCAGATACGGCATGACGTGTGTCACAGCGGCGGTCGGCAACGGCCCGTACAGATGCGGGAACAGCATGGCCTCCGGATCCGTCGGGACGCCCGGCTCCCACCTGATCGGGTCGGCGACCGCGTCGGCGTCCACGTACAGCAGTACCAAATCGGTTCGCCCCAGGTGGATCCGGTTGGCGGGCAGATGCACCTGTTCGAGCGTCGACAGATGGATGAAGCCGACCTCATCGAGCGACGCGGGCCGGTACTCGGCCGAGGAGGAGACCTCCGACCAATCCTGCTCAGAGCAGATATGAACCAGTCGTGATTGGGTACTTGACATACGCCCACCCTGCCGCAGCCGCAAACGGGGGCCGACGTGAGACACGACACACCTGTGAACGCCTCGGGAACAACGCCGGAACCCCAAACGTCTGACACAGTAGAGAACACGCGAGGAACGGAGGAGCCGCCATGACCGCAACTCTGACCAGTCCCGAACTCACACGGGCTGATCGCTGCGACCGCTGCGGTGCCGCTGCCCGCGTGCGTGCGAAGCTGCCTTCAGGGGCCGAACTTCTGTTCTGCCAGCATCACGCCAACGAGCACGAGGCCAAGCTGATCGCACTCGCCGCCGTTCTGGAGACAAGCTCCACCGAGCTGTAACTCAAACGTTGGAGCGTCCCGCTTTCCACTTCCGTCTCACGTCAGGAATGCTGGACTGGTCATGAGTGACCAGCCCATCAAACCTTCCCGACACCACATCCTGCGCGTCAGCAGGAGGACCGTGTCGAAGGCCTGGGACGACTCCATCTTCTCGGAGTCCGCACAGGCCGGCTTCTGGTCGGTGTTGTCCCTGCCCCCGCTGCTGCTGGGCATGCTCGGCAGCCTGGCCTACATCGCGCCGATGTTCGGTCCGGACACCCTGGACACCATCCAGGACCGGCTGATCAGCACCGCGGGCAGCTTCTTCTCCAAGAACATCGTCATCGAGATCATCGAACCGACGATCCGGGACATCGTGCAGGGCGCCCGAGGCGAGGTCGTCTCGTTGGGCTTCGTGATCTCACTGTGGGCCGGCTCGTCGGCGATCTCGGCGTTCGTCGACTCGATCGTCGAGGCCCACGACCAGACGCCGCTGCGGCATCCGGTCCGCCAGCGGTTCTACGCCCTGGGTCTGTACGTGATCGGTCTGGTGATCATCATCGCGACGGCGCCGTTCCTGGCTCTGGGGCCGCGCAAGATCGCCGAGTACATCCCCGACAGCTGGGACAGTGTCCTTCGCTTCGGCTACTACCCCGCGCTGGCGCTGGCACTGGTCATCTCGATCACCCTGCTTTACCGGGTGTCGCTGCCGAAGCCGTTGCCGACGCACCGTCTGGTGATCGGAGCCGTCCTTGCCACCGCGGTGTTCATGATCGCCACCGTGGGGCTGCGCATCTACCTCAGTTCGATCACCAGGACCGGGTACACCTACGGCGCATTGGCGACGCCGATAGCATTCCTGCTGTTCGCGTTCTTCCTGGGCTTCGCCATCATGCTGGGCGCCGAACTGAACAACGCGATCGAAGAGGAGTGGCCGGCCCCGGCCACCCACGCCGACCAGCTCCGGACGTGGTTGGAGGACAAGGCCTCGGCCAAGCTCGAACCGAAATCGGCGGACTCCCCGGAGCAGCCCGCGAGTTCGCCGGGACCGGATCCGACGCGGTCGGCTCCGACCACTTCCTGAGGGCTGCGTCTTTAGGGCTACTTCTTGAGCTGCTCGTAGATCCGCTTGCAGTCCGGGCACACCGGCGAACCCGGCTTGGGCGACTTCGTCACCGGGAAGACCTCACCGCACAGGGCGACGACGTGCGTGCCCATGACCGCGCTCTCGGCGATCTTGTCCTTCTTGACGTAGTGGAAGAACTTGGGAGTGTCGCTGTCGGTCCCGTCGTCGACGCGTTCGTCGGTGTCGGTGCGTTCGATCGTCTGCGTCTGCATGCCCGTCATTCTGCCGCAGAAGATTACGGGCCGGGAACCACCCGAGCCGGGGAATTCGGTTTGTGCAAGAGTGGAGGTATGAAGCACAGCCAAGAGCTGGGTTTCGACGACGACGGTCGGCCGGTACTCATCACGCGCGCAGCCATCCCCTACGAAGAGGAGCATCGGCTGCGGGTCCGCAAGTACCTGACGATCATGGCCTTCCGCATCCCCGCCCTTCTGCTCGCCGCGGTCGCCTACAGCATCTGGGAGAACGGCTGGATCTCGCTGCTGATCGTGGCGGTGTCCATCCCCCTGCCATGGATGGCCGTATTGATCGCGAACGACCGCCCACCCCGGCGCGCCGAGGAGCCCCGGCGCTTCGATGACGACCGCCGGCGCACCCCGCTGTTCCCCACCGCGGAGCGGCCCGCCCTCGGCACGTGGTCCCCCGACAACGGGCGGGACGGTACCGGCGCGCAATGGAAATCGGCGGATTCCGACGCCGACTGGCCAGGCTGAGCGCCTTCTCCTTCATTTCTCAGGACCTTCTCAGGTCGCCGCGTCATTTCTGCAGTTCAGAGGGTGTGACGCAGACGATTTGTGGGAACTCTTTCCTCCACTGGGGCGTTAGAACGAATGAAAGTTCGAGCCACTAAGGAGGCCGATATGGCAAATGCCGCCGCAACCCGGATCGACAACAGCGATCTGGACGCTCAGAGCCCAGCAGCCGACCTGGTGCGGGTCTATCTGAACGGAATCGGCAAGACGGCTTTGCTCAACGCCGCCGACGAGGTGGAGCTCGCGAAACGCATCGAGGCAGGGCTTTACGCACAGCATCTGCTGGACACCCGGAAGCGTCTCGGCGAGAACCGCAAGCGTGACCTGATGGCCGTCGTGCGTGATGGTCAGGCCGCACGCAGTCACCTGCTCGAGGCGAACCTGCGTCTGGTGGTCTCGCTGGCCAAGCGGTACACCGGCCGCGGGATGCCGCTGCTCGACCTGATCCAGGAGGGCAACCTGGGCCTCATCCGCGCGATGGAGAAGTTCGACTACGCCAAGGGGTTCAAGTTCTCGACCTACGCCACCTGGTGGATTCGCCAGGCGATCACCCGCGGCATGGCTGATCAGAGCCGCACCATTCGCCTGCCGGTGCACCTGGTGGAGCAGGTCAACAAGCTCGCCCGGATCAAGCGCGAGATGCATCAGCAGTTGGGTCGCGAGGCCAGCGACGAGGAACTGGCCGAGGAGTCGGGCATCCCCGTCGAGAAGATCAACGACCTGCTCGAGCACAGCCGGGACCCGGTGAGCCTGGACATGCCCGTGGGTTCCGACGAGGAGGCCCCGCTGGGCGACTTCATCGAGGACTCTGAGGCTCTCTCCGCGGAGAACGCGGTCATCGCCGAGCTGCTGCACACCGACATCCGGCACGTGCTGGCCACCCTGGACGAGCGTGAGCAGCAGGTCATCCGGCTGCGGTTCGGTCTTGACGACGGTCAGCCGCGGACCCTCGACCAGATCGGGAAGCTGTTCGGCCTGTCCCGCGAACGTGTCCGGCAGATCGAGCGTGAGGTGATGGCGAAGTTGCGCCACGGAGACCGCGCCGATCGTCTGCGCTCGTACGCAAGCTGATCCACCAACCTGCCCAGTCAGTGTGCCCGCCGCTCCCCCCGGCGGGCACACTGCTGTGAGCAGTGCCTCCCGCAGCGGCGCCGCGCCGAGGCAAGGGGGCCGAGAGGGCAATTGGCCAAGTAGAATGGCGCGGACGGAGGGTGGCAGATGAACGACCTGGTCGATACCACTGAAATGTATTTGCGCACGATCTACGACCTCGAGGAAGAGGGCGTGGTTCCCCTGCGCGCGCGCATCGCCGAGCGGCTGGAACAGAGCGGTCCCACCGTCAGCCAAACCGTGTCTCGCATGGAGCGCGACGGCCTGCTGCATGTCGCGGGCGATCGTCACCTCGAACTCACCGAGAAGGGCCGCGCGCTGGCTGTCGCGGTCATGCGCAAGCATCGCCTGGCCGAGCGCCTGCTCGTCGATGTGATCGGTCTGCCGTGGGAGGACGTGCACGCGGAGGCGTGCAAGTGGGAACACGTGATGAGCGAGAACGTGGAACGGCGCCTCGTGGCGGTCCTGGACAACCCCACGGTGTCACCGTTCGGCAACCCCATCCCGGGCCTGTCCGAACTCGGGATCGGCTCGACCAGCGGGTTCGAGGACTACAACCTGGTGCGCCTCACCGAACTGCCCGCCGGGTCGCCGGTGGCGGTGGTGGTGCGCCAACTCACCGAGCACGTGCAGGGTGACACCGGCTTGATCAGCAGGCTCAAAGACGCCGGTGTGGTGCCCAACGCCCGCGTCACAGCCGAGATCAGCCCCGCGGGCGGGGTGACCATCGTCATCCCCGGCCACGAGAACGTCGACCTGCCGCACGAGATGGCGCACGCCGTGAAGGTCGAGAAGGTCTGACGCCCGCGCCGGCATCACCCGGCAGGGTGATGCCGAGGTCTCTTGCCAGGACGGCACCCGTCGTGGCCAGACCGCGGATCTTCTCGGGCCGCATCCCCGCCTGAAGCGCGCTGTCGAGCATTCCGGCCATGCGGTGCGTGGGGTCGACCTCCAACGCGGCGCTCAACGCCACCCCGGCCAGAGGTCCGTCCCCCCGGGCGTAGGCGAAGAACCCGACGAAGGTCAGCGCCTCCGCGCGCCACGGCGGTGGCAGGACCCGTGCGAGGTACACCCACAACTGTTCGGCGGCACCCGCCGCCGAACCGACCGCCAGGGCGTACGCCGCATCTCGGACAGTCAGATCGGTCAGGTCGTATGCCAGCCCGGCCACCTCCTGGTCGCTCAACCTCTTTCCTCGCCCAACTCTGCGGGCGGCCGAGATGATCCCGCGGACCGCCTTGCGCTGAACGTTCCTGATGTCCTGATCGCCGAGACGGGGCCCGTCGGCACGCTCCTGAACGGCCCGCGCGATCCCGGCGCTGTCGCGGCTGAGGTCGGTGGCGATGATCGACTCGAGCTCATCGCGACTGGCGTACAGCCGGCGTCCGTCGAGCACGGCAGCCATCGACAGCGGTGAGGCGGAAGGATCGTCGACGACACCGCCTGCCCCACAGCCGTCGGCGCAGTGCCACCGGCCACCTGCCGCGATCCGGTCGACGATGTGTGCATCGATGAGCGTCATGTCGACGGCCTCGAGCCGATCGGCCAACGCGGCGCACAGACCCGCATACTCCTGGCCACACGACGTGCAGTCCGACCCCGCGTCGTCCACGATGCACGCGATCGCCGCATCCGCCCCGCTGGAGGCGGCCACATCCACAAGATGGCCGACACCGCCGGCGAGGGCATCGGACAGGTCCATGCGCAGCACGGCACCCATCTCCCCGCCGTCGATGCCCACGATGACCAGTGAGCGTTCGGGAACGAAGCCGAGCACCGCGGGGATGGCGGCGATCAGCGAACCGGGATGGGTGAGCTTGAAGTCATGGCGAGGTGTCATGGGGTCGACGGTCCCAACGGACACCGTCAGCACGCGGTCGGCGGCGGCCCCTTCGAAGCTCCCCTGTGGACGAATCCTCGATTGTGGATGGATCGAGGCCGGGGCCCGCGGCAGGCGCGGAATGTTCACGCGGAGTTGACGCCGCTGGCACTTTGGGTGCCATTTTCCGGCGTAGACACCTCAGGTATGGGCTCGATGCAGGAATACGACCTCGTCGTCATCGGATCGGGGCCGGGCGGCCAGCGTGCCGCGATCGCCGCCGCCAAGCTCGGCAGATCGGTCGCGGTCGTCGAACGCGGAATGATGCTCGGCGGCGTGTGCGTCAACACCGGCACGATCCCGTCGAAGACCCTGCGCGAGGCCGTGGTCTACCTGACGGGCATGAGCCAGCGTGAGCTCTACGGCGCCAGTTACCGCGTCAAGGACAAGATCACCCCCGCCGATCTGCTGGCCCGCACCCAGCATGTGATCGGCAAGGAGATCGAGGTGGTGCGCTCTCAGCTCCTGCGCAACCGGGTGGAGCTCTACACCGGACACGGGCGTTTCGAGGACGAACACACCATCGCGGTGGACGACCCCAGCCGGGCCGAGCGGATCACGGTCCGCGGTCGCTACATCGTGCTGGCCACCGGCACCAAACCTGCCCGCCCGGCCGGGGTGGAGTTCGACGAGCACCGAGTCCTGGACTCCGACGGCATCCTGGACCTCAAGACCCTGCCGACGTCGATGGTGGTGGTCGGGGCCGGGGTCATCGGCATCGAGTACGCCTCGATGTTCGCCGCCCTGGGCACGAAGGTGACCGTCGTGGAGAAGCGGGATTCGATGCTGGAGTTCTGCGATCCGGAGATCATCGAGGCACTGCGGTTCCATCTGCGGGACCTCGCCGTGACGTTCCGATTCGGTGAGGAGGTCACCGCCGTCGACGTCGGCGCCGCGGGCACCGTGACGACGCTGGCCAGCGGCAAGCAGATTCCAGCCGAGACGGTCATGTACTCCGCCGGCCGCCAGGGACAGACCGACCACCTCGACCTCGCCAAGGCGGGGCTGGAGGCGGACGCGCGCGGCCGTATTCACGTCGATGACAACTTCACCACCAAGATCGACCACATCTACGCGGTCGGCGACGTCATCGGGTTCCCCGCCCTGGCCGCGACGTCGATGGAGCAGGGCAGGCTGGCGGCGTATCACGCGTTCGGCGAGCCGACCAAGGGCATGATGGACCTGCAGCCGATCGGCATCTACTCCATCCCCGAGGTGTCGTATGTGGGGGCCACGGAGGTCGAGCTGACCAGGAACGCCGTGCCCTACGAGGTCGGTGTCTCCCGCTATCGCGAACTGGCCCGCGGTCAGATCGCCGGCGACTCCTACGGCATGCTCAAACTGCTGGTGTCGACGGAGGACCTGCGACTGCTCGGCGTGCACATCTTCGGCACCAACGCGACGGAGATGGTGCACATCGGTCAGGCCGTGATGGGATGCGGCGGCACGGTCGACTATCTGGTGGACGCGGTCTTCAACTACCCGACCTTCTCCGAGGCATACAAGGTCGCAGCGCTGGACGTGATGAACAAGCTGCGGGCTCTGCAGTTGTATCGGAGTTGACGTCACGACCTATTCATCGCAGGGCGAAATCACTCCCGACCAGGGACTTTCACCGTCAGCCGGGCCGTTGTACCACTGTGAGGCCGTGCCGCCGCCAGCACGTCCGACGATGTGAGGGACACTTGACCAACAGGCGAGTGTCCACAGAGTGCTCAGCAGTGACGAGGAGGCGAACGATGGCGCACGTACCAGGTCCGGATCAACCCGAGCAGACCGGTATGTACGAGTTGGAGTTCCCCGCGCCGCAACTGGTCAACAGCGACGGCCAGGGGCCGGTGCTGATCCACGCTCTGGAGGGCTTCTCCGATGCGGGTCACGCGATTCGGCTGGCGGCCAAGCACCTCAAGGATCACCTCGACACCGAACTCGTCGCGTCGTTCGCGATCGACGAACTTCTCGATTATCGGTCGCGCCGGCCGCTGATGACATTCAAGACAGACCACTTCTCCGAGTACGAGGATCCCGAACTGTCGTTGTTCGCCCTGCACGACGAGGCCGGCACCCCGTTCCTGCTGTTGGCGGGGCTGGAGCCCGACCTCAAGTGGGAGCGGTTCATCACCGCGGTCCGGCTCCTCGCCGAACGCCTCGACGTGAGGCGCACCATCGGGCTCGGCGCCATTCCGATGGCGGTGCCGCACACCCGGCCGATCACGATGACCGCGCACGGAAACAACCGCGAGCTGATCGCCGAACACACGCCCTGGGTGGGCGAGGTCCAGGTGCCCGGCAGCGCCTCCAGCCTGCTCGAGTACCGCCTTGCCCAGCACGGCCACGAAGTCGTCGGGTTCACCGTCCACGTGCCGCACTACCTGGCACAGACGGATTACCCGGCGGCGGCTCAGGCGCTGCTCGAAGAGGTTGCCCGGAGCGCGTCGCTGACCCTGCCCACGGCCGCGCTCACGACGGCTGCCGCCGATGTCCGCACCAAGATCGACGAACAGGTCGAGGCCAGCGCGGAGGTGGCTCAAGTGGTGAGCGCCCTGGAGCGTCAGTACGATGCTTTCGTCGCCGCCCAGGAGAATCGGTCTTTGCTGGCTCACGACGAGGACCTGCCGAGCGGGGACGAACTCGGAGCAGAGTTCGAGCGCTTCCTCGCCCAACAGTCGGGTGAGAAGAATCCGGACCCGTTCCGCGACGACGACGGCACGCCGTAAAGCGCGCAGTCACGACCACGCCCGATGGGGCCCGACGACGAGGTTGGCGTTATGAGCCCACAGAAGCCGAACCTCCGGTCCGTGCGCGAACTCTCCCCCACGCTCGAGTACCGCACGATCCACGGCTACCGGCGCGCATACCGGATCGCGGGCACGGGCCCGGCCCTGCTGCTCATCCACGGCATCGGCGACAACTCGACGACGTGGGACACGGTGCACGCGAAGCTCGCCCAGCGGTTCACCGTGATCGCGCCCGACCTCCTGGGCCACGGGCAGTCCGACAAACCGCGGGCCGACTATTCGGTGGCGGCGTACGCCAACGGCATGCGGGACCTGCTCAGCGTGCTCGACATCGAGCGTGTCACGGTCATCGGCCATTCCCTCGGCGGTGGGGTCGCCATGCAGTTCGCCTACCAGTTCCCGCAGTTGGTCGAGCGGCTCATCCTGGTCGGGGCCGGCGGCGTGACCAAGGACGTCAATGTGGCACTGCGGGTGGCGTCCCTTCCGATGGGCGGCGAGGCGCTGGGGCTCCTGCGACTGCCGCTGGTGCTGCCCGCGCTGCAGGCGTTCGGCAAGGCCGCGGGTGCGGTGTTCGGATCCACCCGCGTCGGGCGCGACCTCCCCGACGTGCTGCGCATCCTGCGCGACCTGCCCGAACCGACCGCCTCGTCGGCCTTCACCCGCACCCTGCGTGCCGTCGTCGACTGGCGTGGGCAGGTGGTCACGATGCTCGACCGATGTTATTTGACGGAATCGGTTCCTGTGCAGCTCATCTGGGGTGACCAGGATGTCGTCATCCCGGTGGCGCATGCCCGCATGGCGCACGCCGCGATGCCCGGCTCCCAACTGGAGATCTTCACGCGCTCGGGCCACTTCCCCTTCCACGACGACCCCGACCGCTTCGTGGAGGTCGTCGAGCGCTTCATCGACACCACCGCGCCGGCCGAGTACGACCAGGCCGCTCTGCGGGAACTCCTGCGGTCCGGGATCACCGAGTCCACCCTCACCGGGACGATCGACACCCAGGTCGCGGTGCTCGACGCGATGGGGCACGACGAACGTTCGGCGACCTGAGACCGACCGAAGATCCAGACCACATCAACATCACGGCCCAGTACAGTCGGGACATGGGTATCGACGTCACGGTGCTTAGGGTGTTCACCGATTCAGAAGGCAACTACGGCAACCCACTCGGTGTGGTCGACGCACGCACAGTCGGACCCAGCGACCGGCAGGCTCTGGCAACTCAATTGGGTTACAGCGAAACCATTTTCGTCCACATCCCGACCGCGGGCGCGGCGACTGCACAGGTGCAGATCTTCACGCCGGCAGCCGAGTTGCCGTTCGCGGGCCACCCGACCGTGGGGGCATCGTGGTGGCTCAAGGAGACCGGGACCCCCGTGCACACGCTGCAGACCGCGGCCGGGATCGTTCAGGTCAACTACGACGTCGGCTCCGACAAGCTCACCGCGATCAGCGCGCGGTCCGAATGGGCCCCCGAGTTCGCGATCCACGATCTGGACTCGGTCGACGATCTGATGGCCGCCGATCCGAACGACTACGCCGACGACGTCGAGCACTATCTGTGGACGTGGACCAACCGGGACGCCGGTGAGATCCGCTCCCGGATGTTCGCTCCGCATCTGGGCATCATCGAGGACGAGGCCACCGGCGCCGCGGCGGTGCGCATCACCGACTACCTCAGCAGGGACCTGCACATCACACAGGGGCAGGGTTCGCGGATCGAGACGACGTGGTCACCCGAGGGGTGGGTGCAGGTTGCGGGCGCAGTCGTCAACGACGGCATCCGCCGCGTCGACTGACCGCAGGGTCAGCTCGCGGAGACCCTGCGGTGCTGACGCAGGGCCTCGATTTCGCGTTCGAAGTCGTCGGCCGACGTGAAAGACCGGTACACCGAGGCGAATCTCAGGTAGGCGACTTCATCCAGTTCCCGCAGTGGCCCCAGAATCGCGAGACCGACCTCGTTGCTCGGGACCTCGGGACCCGCGGCCCGTACCGCGTCCTCGACCTGCTGCGCCAGCAGATTGAGCGCGTCGTCGTCCACCTGGCGCCCCTGACAGGCCCGCCGCACACCGCTGATCACCTTTTCCCGACTGAACGGTTCGGTGACGCCACTGCGTTTCACGACGGCGAGCACGGCCGTCTCCACGGTGGTGAATCTGCGACCGCACTCCGGACAGGAACGGCGCCGTCGGATGGCCTGGCCTTCGTCCGTCTCCCGGGAGTCCACGACACGCGAGTCAGGATTCCGGCAGAAAGGACAGTGCATGCCCGCTCCTTCGTCGTGCCGCCTGTGGGATGACCCCAACGACTCAAAGACTACCTGGGTGCGCCTCCCAGCGGCCAGGCCACCAAAGTCCACGACGATCATGACTGTCTGCCACCCGAACTCGACGTGGGCCGGTCAGCCGACGGGCGCGATCAGAGTCTGGCCGGCGTCGAGCGTCCCGGCCTCGAGTTCGTTGAGTTCGCGGATCCGGTCGACCACGCTGTTGACCGGGGCGTCCGGCGCGACCCGGGCCGCGAGGTGGGCCAGCGTCTCCCCCGACCGGACCTGCACGACCGCGAGCCGATCCGGAACGGGACTCGAGGCGTGCGCGGCCTCACCGAACTGCGCGACCACGCCGAGCCACATCGTCACCAGCGCGGCCGTGAAGGCCAGGCCCACCAGGGTCCACGGGGTGATCCGACGCCCGGGAGTGCGGGCATGCGGAGCGCGCGACACCCGCACGCCGGTACCGCGATACCGCGGTGCGATGGCCGCCGGCCGTGCCGGCGACGGCCGCCCCGCGCCGCCGCTGCCGCGGCGGGCGCGCCGCGGCGCGTCCACGCCCGGGGACGGCGTGCGGGTGGGCCAGCTGTCTTCACAGAAGGCCGATCCGGTCCTCGAATACACGCTGGTGTGGGTCATGTCCGGTCCTTTCGGTCGCCTCGCGCGGTCCATGCGTTCGCTCCTGTGTTCGAATGTAATCGATCATGTGTTCGACCAGAAGCCCCAAACCGAACATGTGATCGAACCGTAGCCGAACGATAGAACGGGGCACCGACAAAAACGGGCCGCCCGAGTCCCACCCGGGCATTCACCTCAGAAACATCAACCGTCACAGCGGCACCAGCAGGCAGGATGCCGACACGCCTCGAACACATGTTTGATTCTCAGCCGGCGGCCGACTACATTCGAACGCATGGCTGACACCGAGAACGGCAGCAGTTCACCCGCGACCAGTCGCGAAGGCGCACTCGACCCTGCTCTCACCGAGCGGCAGCGAACCATCCTCGAGGTCATCCGGACGTCGGTGACCACCCGTGGCTACCCCCCGAGCATCCGCGAGATCGGCGATGCGGTGGGTCTGACGTCGACGTCGTCGGTGGCCCATCAACTGCGCACACTCGAACGGAAGGGCTATCTGCGCCGAGATCCGAACCGGCCGCGCGCCGTGGACGTCCGCGGCGCCGACGACGCTCCACACGCCGTGGTGACCGACGTCGCCGGATCGGATGCGCTGCCGGAGCCCACCTTCGTGCCCGTGCTCGGGCGCATCGCCGCGGGTGGCCCCATTCTCGCCGAGGAGGCGGTCGAGGATGTCTTCCCGCTGCCGCGTGAACTCGTCGGCGAGGGTTCGCTGTTCCTGCTGAAGGTGGTCGGCGAGTCCATGGTCGACGCCGCGATCTGTGACGGCGACTGGGTCGTCGTGCGCCAGCAGAACGTCGCCGACAACGGCGACATCGTGGCCGCGATGATCGACGGCGAAGCCACGGTGAAGACCTTCAAGCGGAGCGCGGGTCAGGTCTGGCTGATGCCCCACAACCCGGCATTCGACCCGATCCCGGGCAACGACGCGGCCATTCTCGGCAAGGTCGTGACCGTCATCCGCAAGATCTGAGCGCGACCTGAGTTCGGTCAGTCGGCGCGGCTGAAGCCGTTCGCCTCGGCCAATTCCGGGCTGGCGAACCAGATCTCGGCGACCGTCTCGTCGTAGCTGGGCGATCCCGGAACGTGGTACCGGCCCGTGCGCATGCTGCCCTTGACCGGATACCCCTCCGGCGCGGTGTACGGATCGTCGAGCGGCAGGTGGATCGCCGGCGGTGCAACCGCCTCCACGTGCTCCTCCTCGACCTCGGCCGAGACGACGACGATGTCCTCGTCGTCGTGATCGTCGTAGTGATCGTCGTAGTGATCCTGGCCCCGACCCCGGTCCCCGTAGTCCGGTTCGTCGTAGTCCCGGTCCTGGGGACTCTCGTACGGCCGGTCCTGGCGACCGGAGTCCTCGTAAGCCGGCTCCTGGTACCCGGCGTCGACATCCCGCCGATAGTCCTGCTCGAACTGCGACACGTACCGGCTGGGCGGTGCCTCGAAACTGCGTGCGGGCGGCGGCGCCGCGCCATAGACCGGCGCGAACAGCGAACCGGGGCCGGGCAGGTAGTCGTCGTCGTCCGGCTGCGAGGACCAGGTCTGGGCACCCGTGTCATGCGCGGCGTGGCGTCCCGCCTGTTCGTCGCCGACGTTGAGGACCCGGGTGGGAGCGGTGTCAGCGTCGAGATCGTCCTCGTCCTCGACGTCATCTGCCGCCTCATGGGCTCCGCGATGGGTGAACAGGCCGTGGTCGTCGGACTGCGGCGCGAGGCCGGGCAGAGACGCAGTCTCCTCGCCCCATGAGGGACGCGATGTGTCCACAGAGGCCTCGTGCTCGTCCTCGTGTTCGGCGTAGTCCGTCCGGCGCGACCAGCCGGTCTCGCCGTACGTGCTCTCGTAGGTGGGCTCATAGCCCGACTCGTATCCGGCGTCGGGACCCTCGTCCTCGTCGTCGTCATAGTCGGCGTGCTGTGTGGACCGGCGCCTGCGCATCGCGACCCAGGCGTACACCGACCCCAGCAGCAGCAGGGCGACCGGGATGATCCACCACAGCCACCAGTTCTGCCACGTCAGGCCGCTGTCCTTGTCGCCTTCGGGGGCCACCGGTGGAGCACTCGGCAGGGGCGCGTTGGGAACCTCGAGCCCCGTCAGAGACTGTGCGAGGTTCTCCGGGTCGGAGGTGAAGGTGTTGTCTGCGCTGTTCCAGGAGAGCTCGCCACCGCTGAACTTCTGCGTGACGATGCCGCCCTCGGTGTTCTGATCGCCGACCGGCACGCCGAGCGCACCCGTCGCGCCGCCCAGCTTGTCCCACGCGGCCTTCATGGCCCCACGCACGATGACCGCACCGTGATCACGCGTCCAGAAGATCGTCGGACTGTCCGGTGCGGAGAACACCTGGATCCGGCTGTCCGGAACCCCGCCGTCGGCCTCGGCGCCGACCGGGAAACCGAAGTCACCCGTGGGCCCGCCCGCCGACTCGTACTTGGCCAGGATGTCGCCCGACACGGCGTGCGCACCCGTCTCGGGGCTGAAGAACACCTTGCCGCCGGCGAAGTCCTGTCCCGCCCCGGAGTCGCCGATGGCGTACTGCTCCCCGGCCTTGACACCGAGCGGGCCCGAGGGTCCACCGGCGGCACGCCAGGCGGTCGCGATCGCCGACGTTGCGTCGGACGGAATCTCCAGGCCGACAAGCTGTCCCGCCAGGTCCGCGGGTTCGGTGGTGAACGTCTTCGTGCTCGTGTCGAACGACAGCTGTCCACCGGTGAACCGCTGCGAGATCACGTTGCCGCTGTACGTCTCGTCGGCAACCGGGACGCCGAGGACCCCGGCCGAACCGCCGAGCTTGTCCCAGGCGGCGTTGATCGCACCGCGAACCACCCAGGCGCCGGTCTCCGGCGTCCAGAAGATGACGGGGTTGTCGGCGGCGCTGAAGGTGCTGTTGCGGCTCTCCGGGCTGATTCGGCCCGGGCCCTCATCGATGTTCGGGAACCCCAGATCACTGTCCGCCGGGCCGCCGAGGGCACGGTACTTCTCCAGGATGGCGCCCTGCATGATCTTCGCGCCGGTTGCCGGCGAGAAGAAAATCGCCCCTCCGGCAAAGTTCTGAGCGAAACCCTGGCCCACGGGATAGACACCGCCATCCCGCGGCCCCAGCGTCGACGCATCTCCACCGGCGGCATCGAATGCCGCATTGATCGCATCCGTGGCGTCACTTTCCGGTGACGCATGCGCGGTCGGCGCAAAGAGTGCGACCGCGGCTGCGGCGAGAACAATTCCCAACGCCGTTCGACCGATTCCCCCGAATCGTTTCCACTGCCGTGTCATCGACTCACCCCGCGCTTTCCGACCCTGCCATCTGCATCGTCAGCCTGCGAGGACCGACCCGAATTCAGGGCACAGTCGTAGACGGGCCAACCTCATCCGGCACAGAATACCCATACGTAACGCAAATAACATGCATCTGGGACCCGAAAGCGCGGATTCGATACGCGACGGTTAAAGTTTTCGGCCCTGAATGGGCCGTGGGTCAGATACCCAGACTGCGCCCGATGATCTCCTTCATGATCTCGGTGGTGCCGCCGTAGATGGTCTGCACGCGGGCATCGAGGTAGGCCCGGGCAACGTTGTACTCGCGCATGTAGCCGTAGCCACCGTGCAGCTGCAGGCAGCGGTCGATGAGCTTGACCTGAGCCTCGGTGGTGTACCACTTGGCCATCGCGGCCTGCTCGGCCGACAGGTGCGCCGACAGATGCATCCGGATGAACTCGTCGACGAGGATCCGCATGGCGGTCGTCTCGGTCGCCAGTTCGGCCAGCAGGAAACGGCTGTTCTGGAAGTTGCCGATCGGCTTTCCGAAGGCCTTGCGCTCCTTGGTGTACTGGATGGTCTCCTCGAGCACCGCCTCCATCGCAGCGACGGCCATGATGGCGATCGAGATGCGCTCCTGCGGCAGGTTCTGCATCAGGTAGACGAAACCCTGCCCCTCCTCGCCGAGGAGGTTCTCCACGGGCACCTTGACGTCGGTGAAGGACAGTTCCGCCGTGTCCTGGGCGTCCAGGCCGATCTTGTCGAGGTGGCGACCGCGCTCAAATCCCTCCATGCCGCGCTCGACGACCAGCAGCGAGAAGCCCAGCGCACCCTTGTCGGGGTCGGTCTGCGCAACGACGATCACGAGGTCGGAGTTGATGCCGTTGGTGATGAAGGTCTTGGAGCCGTTGAGGATGTAGTGATCCCCCTGCTTGACCGCACGGGTCTTGATGCCCTGCAGGTCGCTTCCCGTGCCGGGTTCGGTCATGGCGATCGCGGTGATCAGCTCGCCGGTGCAGAATCCGGGCAGCCAGCGCTGCTTCTGCTCCTCGTTGGCCAACCGCAGGAAGTAGGGCAGCACCACGTCGTTGTGCAGTGAGAACCCCAGGCCGCTGTAGCGGCCCGCAACGGTCTCCTCGACCAGCACGGTGTTGTAGCGGAAGTCGTCGTTGCCGCCACCGCCGTACTCCTCCGGCACGGCCATACCCAGGAAGCCCTGCTTGCCTGCCTCGAGCCACACACCGCGGTCGACGATCTTGTCCTTCTCCCACTGCTCGTGGTGCGGCGCGACATGCTTGTCCAGGAACGCCCGGTACGACTCGCGGAAGAGTTCGTGCTCGGGCTCGAACAGGGTGCGCTGGTACTTCACGGCGTTGCTCACGGGGACCTCCGGGGCGGGTTTGATCAGACTGCGAAACTTGCGCACGACGATATACCAACCGGGTGGTTGGTCGGGAATCGCCCCCGCCGACCTGCGCACCTAGACTCGGGAGCCATGAGTGCGCGCGGCGACACCGCACCGATGAGCCTGACCCACTGGGGTGCGTTCCATGCCGACGTCGCCGACGGCGACATCACCGCCGTCACCGCCCCCGACTACGACACCGACCCGTCCCCGCTGCTTCAGAACCTGGTCGGGTCGATCCGGCACCGGTCCCGCATCGCCGCCCCGGCGGTGCGGCGCGGCTGGCTCGAGCACGGCCCCGGGCCCACCGGCTCACGCGGCTCCGACGAGTTCGTCGAGCTGTCCTGGCCGGAGCTGACCGAACTGCTCGCCACCGAGCTGCGCCGGGTCGTCGACACGTACGGCAATGAGGCCGTCTACGGCGGCTCCTACGGCTGGTCCAGCGCGGGGCGGTTCCACCACGCGCAGAGCCAGGTCCACCGGTTTCTGAAACTGCTCGGCGGATACACGTTCTCGCGGCACTCCTACAGCCTCGGCGCCACCGGCGTGATCATGCCGCGCGTGGTGGGTACGCACGACAACCTGTTCACCCGCTCGACGAGCTGGGACGTGATCGCCGAGCACACCGATCTGCTGGTCTGCTTCGGCGGCGTGCCCTTGAAGAACACCGCGATCAACGACGGCGGCACCACGGCGCATCCGGTCCGCGAGGCGTTGACGCGGTTCCGCGCCCGCGGCGGGCACATCGTGTCGGTCTCTCCGCTGCGCGACGACGTCGACGGTCCGTGCGACTGGCTGGCGGCCGTCCCGGGCACCGATGTGGCCATCATGCTCGGACTGGCCCACACCCTGGTCTGCGAGGGCCTGCACGACAAGGAGTTCCTGCGCGAGTTCTGCACGGGCTACGAGGTGTTCGAGGCCCACCTGCTCGGCCACGACGACGGCGTGCCCAAGTCGGCGGAATGGGCCGCACGGATCAGTCAGGTGTCCGCCGACACGCTGCGCGCCCTGGCCCGACGGATGGCGGCGGGGCGCACCATCGTCACCGTCAGCTGGTCACTGCAGCGCACCCGCTACGGCGAGCAGGCCCCGTGGATGGGCCTGACACTGGCGGCGATGCTCGGTCAGATCGGGCTTCCCGGAGGCGGTTTCGGCCACGGCTACGGATCGATGAACGAGCCCGGCCTGCCACCGGTGCGCTGCCGCCTGCCGCGCCTGCCGCAGGGCCCCAATCCGGTGCAGACGTTCATTCCGGTGGCGGCCGTCAGCGATATGCTGCTGCACCCGGGCGAGCCGTTCGACTACAACGGCCAGCGCCTGCGCTATCCCGACATCCGGTGCGTGTACTGGGCCGGCGGCAACCCGTTTCACCACCACCAGAACATCCCCCGACTGCGGCGCGCGCTGAGCCGGCCGGACACCGTCGTCGTCCACGACCCGTACTGGACCGCGATGGCCAAGCACGCCGACATCGTCGTCCCCTCCACAACACCGTATGAGCGTGACGACTTCTCGGGTTCTCGCAACGACCCTCGACTGGTCGCGATGCCCGCCCTGGCGCCGCCGTACGCCCAGGCGCGCAACGACCACCAGACCTTCGCCGACCTGGCGTACCGGCTGGGGTTCGGCGAGGCGTTCACCGAGGGCCGCACCGAACGGGAATGGCTCGAGCACATGTACACCACATGGGCCGCACAGCTCGACTTCACCGTGCCCACCTTCGGCGAGTTCTGGGAGCGGGGGCACCTGGAGCTGCCGGTCGAGGAGGGACTGACACTGCTGTCGGAGTTCCGGGCCGACCCGGCCGCGCATCCACTGGCCACACCCAGCGGACGCATCGAGATCCACTCCGAAGACATCGCGGGCTTCGGCTACGCCGACTGCGCGGGCCACCCGCGTTGGTATGAGCCGACCGAATGGCTCGGCGGGGCGCGGGCCACCGAGTTCCCGCTGCACCTGCTGGCCAACCAGCCGGCCTCCCGACTGCACAGCCAACTGGACGCCGGGAGCACCAGCCAGGCGTCGAAAGTGGCTGGGCGTGAACCGATCCGGATGAATCCGCGGGACGCGGCGGAACGCGGCCTCGACGCCGGGGATGTGGTGCGCGTGTTCAACGATCGCGGCGCGTGCCTGGCCGGGGTCGTCCTCGATGAGGGCGTGCGACCACGGGTGGTTCAGTTGGCCACCGGCGCGTGGTATGACCCGGTCGATCCGGCGTACCCGGATTCGCTGTGCGCGCACGGCAATCCGAATGTGCTCACCGATGACGTCGGAACCTCGGCGCTGGCCCACGGGTGCACCGGAGCGCACGTGCTGGTGCAGGTGGAGAAGTACACCGGCGCCCTGCCCCCGGTGCGGGCCCATGAGCCGCCGCGGATCACGGCCCGCGCTGGTCGTCCGGAAACCGCGGCGCCACCAGATCCACGAACGCCTCGCTGATCCGGTGGGCGTGCGCCATCGGGTGGCCACGCAGAATCGCCGCGGACAGCACGGTGTTGATGATGCCCCACAGCATCACAGCGGCGTCGTGGGCCTCCTGCTCCCCCAGTGCCGCGAAGTCATACGCCAGGGTGCGCACCGCCACCTCGGCGAACTCGTCCATCATCTGAGCGGCCGCCGGATCGGTCGTATTCTGCAGCAGAAGACAGACTTTGAAGAATCGTGGCCGCTTCTCGAAGCTCGTGACGATGGCGCGGACCTTGGCGCGCAGACGCTGGACCGCAGGCCGCGAGTCCGAGTCGTCGGCGACGAAAACCGGTTGCGCCCACTGCTGAAGCACCGCGGCGTAGACGTGCTCCTTCGATCCGAAGTACCGGTACAGGGTGCCGAGCGCGACATCGGCGCGTTCGGCGACGTCGCGCATCTGGATCTGCTCGTAGTCGTGCTCCTTGAGCGCCGCAAGGGCCGCGTTGACGATCTGCCTGCGGCGCGCGCGCTTGTACTCGGGCAGTTCGTCCGACGCCCCCGCGAGACTGACCGGACCGCCGGTCATCGTCGCGGCAGTCCCAGGATCATGGTGGCGATGATGTTCAACTGGATCTCCCGCGTGCCGCCGCCGATGATCTCGGCGGGCAACTGCAGAGTGTGCGCCACCGCGGTGTCGCCCACCCCATGGATCAACGCCCCGGGACCCGCGAATTCCAAAGCGGCGGTGCCGATCCGGCGCAGCACCGCGCCGGTGGCGACCTTGGCGATGCTGGTCGCGGGGCCCGGCGAGTGCCCCGCGAGCCGAGACAGCGTGTCGCGCAGGTTCAGTGCGGCGATCGCATTCGTGGCGGCGCGGACCTCTCCGAGGGCGCGGAGCAGGGCCTCGCGGTCAACCCCGGGGCGCTCGGCGAGGTCGCGCAGCACCGACTCCCGGTCGTTGTTGATGTACCCGCTGATCGCGGCGCGTTCGTTGGCCATGGTCGCCAGGGCCAACGACCAACCCGCGTCCGGGGCGCCGACCAGCATGTCGTCGGGCACGAACACGTCGTCGAAGAACACCTCGTTGAAATGCGCCTCGCCGGTGGCCGTGCGCAGCGGCCGCACCGTGATCCCGGGTGTGGTCATGTCGACGAGGAAGTAGCCGATCCCCTTGTGTTTACGGGCCTCCGGATCGGTCCGCGCCAGCAGTGCACCCCAGTCCGCGCGATGCGCCGACGACGTCCACACCTTCTGGCCGTCGATGCGCCAACCGCCCTGGACCCGGGTGGCCCGCGTGCTCAGCGACGCCAGATCCGATCCTGCGCCCGGCTCGCTGAACAGCTGGCACCAGGCGTGGGTTCCGCGCAGGATCGGCTCGGCGAACCGCTCGCGCTGCTCCTCGGTCCCGAAGGCCAGGATCGTCGGAAGGATCCACTCGGCGATGCCCAGTGACGAGCGGACCACCTCGGGGCGGCGCTCGAACTCCTCGGTGATGATCAACTGCTGGACAGGGGTGGCGTCCAGCCCCCAGGGAGCGGGCAGGTGCGGTGCCAGCAGGCCCGCGGCCGCCAGCACATCGCGCTGCGCACCGGTGTAGAGGTTGGCGTAGTCGGGGCTCTGCCGGCCGGGCTGGTCGTTGACCAATGTCGCTGCGTGGTCGAGGATCTCGACGATGCGCGACCGGAACTCCGTCTCGACGTCGGGCAGTTGGATGGAGAAGTCACGGGTCGGCGCCGCAGGCTCACCGAGTTGCCGGGCCCACGGGCCCAGCGGTCCACTGGCCGCGGACAGGCTGATCGCCCGGCGCCAGTAGAGGTGCATATCGTGTTCCCACGTGTAGCCGATGGCCCCGAACATGGTCAGCGCATCCAGGGCCAGGTCAGGCAGCTTGGCGTTGGCCACGATGGCAGCGCCCGAGGCCGCGATGCGTCGCTGCGCTGCGGACTGTTCGGCCGCGCGGGCCGCGTCCCAGGCCGACGCCGCGATGAGTTCACTGTCGACATAGAGCGCTGCGGCCCTGTGCTGCAGCGCCTGGAATGCGCCGATCGGCTGGCCGAACTGTTCCCGGACCAACAGATGCGCGATGACGTTGTCCGTGCACCACCGGGCGACGCCGGCCGCCTCGGCCGCGGTCAGCGCCACCGCGGCGAACCGCGCGGCCTCGACGTCGACACCGTCCGCCACCGCGGCGCTGCCGATCAGGTGCTGCTCAACCCTGAGGCAGGCGACATCGCGGGTCAGGTCGGTACCCGACTCGCTGACGACACTCAGACCGTGACCGTCGGTGCGCAGCACCGTCCACACGGTGTCGGCCTCGGTGTGTGCCGAGACGACGATCCGCTGGGCACCCGCGAGCCCGATCACGGGTCCGACCAGGCCCGTCAGCTCCCAACCGCCGTCGACGGGGGTGGCCGTCAGCTGACCGGACTCCGGCAGCACCACGACGGCCGTGGCACCCGCAGCGATCTCGGCGGCCAGCGCGCGCAGCACGGGACCGGCGCCGGGTGCCGCCGCCACCGCACCGGCGATCATGGTCGACAGAACCGGTCCGGGCAGCAGGGCGTACCCGGCGGCATCGAGGACGCAGGCGGCCTCGGTCAGACCGCCGCCCTGCCCGCCCGCCGCCTCCGGCAGGTGCACGGCGTGGAAACCCTGTGCGGTGAAGGCGTTCCACCACGACGGGACGGTGCCGGCGGCGAGTTCGTCGAACTGTGTGCGGGTCTGCGCGATCGGCGCGTGACGCGTGGCGAAGCCCGCCACGGCAGCGGCCAACTGCGCCTGCTCATCGCTCAGTGCCAGGGCCACATCGTCTCCTTCACCGGCGCGGCGCGTACTTGAGCAGCGTCACGTCGTGGTCCGGAACGTCGACGAACACGGGCGTGACGGGCATGCCGACCTCGAGTTCCTCGGGTGCGACGTCGACGAGTTCGGTGGCGAAGCGCGGTCCCTCGTCCCATTGCACGATCCCCAGCAGATGCGGCACCGCGTCGGCGAACTGTGGCGCCACAGGGCGTTGTGCGACGGCGAAGCTGACCAGGGTGCCCGCACCGGAGATCTGGCGCCATTCCAGGTCGTCGGCCAGTGTGCCGGGCGCCAGGACGCGGGGGTAGAACACGTAGCGCCCCAACGACGGCGAGTACTGGATCCACACCTCACCGCGGCGCAGCCCGTCCCAGTAGGGCGCAGAGACCGGGGTCGGCAGCGGCATCGGACGTTCGAGTGCGGTCATGGTCAGTCCCCCACCAGGATCAGAGCTTCCTGCTCACTGAGCACGCCGCCGTTGCCGGAGACGAAGGCCCGGTTGCAGTCGGCGATCTGAGTGTCGGCGGCGCGACCCATGAGTTGGCGGGTGGCGTCGCAGACGTGGTGCATTCCGCCGGCGTTGCCGGGTTGGCCGTAGCCGAGCTGGCCGCCGGCTGTGTTCATCGGGAAGTCACCGCGGAAGGTGAGGTCGTGGTCGGTCACGAACTGCATGCCCTTGCCCTTCTCGCAGAAGCCGGCGTCCTCGAGCGTCAGCAGTGCGGTGATGGTGTAGCAGTCGTAGATCGACACCATGTCCATGTCAGCCGGGGTGAGTCCGGCCATGCCGAAGGCCTTGGGGGCGATGTGCTGCATGGGTGTGTTGAGCGGTTCCTCGGCGTAGACCGGTGACTTGTAGGGCACGCGTTCGCCGAAGCCCTTGATCCAGACGGGCCGGTTGCGGCCCCTGCGGGCCAGGCGCTCACTGGTGACCAGGACCGCCGATCCGCCCATACACGGCATCACGATCTCGAGCATGTGCAGCGGTGAGGCGATGATCGGGCTGGCGAGCACGTCGTCCACCGTGACCGGCTTGTCGCGGAACACCGCGCCCGCGGTGTGGTTGGCGTTGACCCTCTGGTCGACGACGATCTTGGCCATCGCGCGTTCGTCGTATCCGTATGCGGCGGCGTACATCTGGGCAACCTGCGCATACGGCCCGTTCTGGCCGAGGTACCCGTAGGGGATCTCGAACTCCGCCTGTGGCGATCCATACCGGAAGCTCGAGGCACCGTAGTACACCGCGTCGCCCATGTTCGGCGGCCGCTGCTCATGCATGGGCGTGAGGTAGATGGCCGGGATGGCACACAGCACCGCTTCACAGATGCCCAACTCAATCGCGGCCGCGGCGCGCCACACCATCGCGGCCGCGCTCGCGCCGCCGAGGTCGACGTACTCCGCGAAATTGACCTTGATCCCGAGATACTCCACGACCGTTGAGGGCACGAAGAGTTCGGATTCGAACACTCCGGTGGTCACCAGTCCGTCGACGTCCTCGACGCTCAGTCCCGCGTCGGCCACGGCCGCCGCCGCCAGCCTGGCCCACTGCTCGATGGTGAACTCCGGCGCACCGGACGGCATGCGCTCGCACGGCAGCTCGTGAAAGCCCACGATCGCGGCCTCGCCTCTCAGACCCATGCCCCCAGCGTAGAGGAATTGAAATCTCATTCCTGTTTTGGGGTGCGACACACGGTTTGGCGGAATTGACAGTGATCTTCATGCGTCGGTGCAAAGATTCCCTGGCGCCCGACGAGCGTCGGCCGGCAAGGACAGGATTATGCGGACACAGATGCGTTCAACAGTCGGTTCGATCACGGTGGTGGTGATCGCGTTCGTCAGTGCGATGGTGCTTGCGCTGACCGGAACGATGCAGGCCGCGATCACCCTGGCGGCCAACACGGCCCTTGTCGTCCCGGGTACGGGCACGTCGAATCCCGACGCCTCCACCAACTACCTCAAGAACGCCGTCAACAACTACGTGAACCCCTCCTGGAGCGCGATCGATCCCTGCACCTCCGACGTGGACTGCGCCGTCGGAGTGCCCTACACCGCCCAGTTCTGGCCGTTCCCCTTCGCCGGATGGGGTGGCCTGGAGGGCGCGAAGTGGAACGACTCGGTGCAGAACGGCGTGGTGTCGCTGTCGTCCCTCTACGGCGAGGCACAGGCCGCCGCCGGTCCCGGCGACGAGGTCGTCATCTTCGGCTACTCGCAGGGTGCGACGGTGGCCAGCATCGTCAAGCGGCAGTTGGCCAACCCACCCGAAGGGATGCCGGGCCTTCCCGACAATGTGCGGTTCGTCCTGATCGGCAACCCGAACCGGCCCAACGGCGGTCTGTTCGAACGCCTCGCGATGTTCGGCACCGTGCCGATCCTGGACGCGACGTTCGGCCAACCGACGCCGACCAACACCTCGCCGACGGTGAACACCACCGACATCGCATTCCAGTACGACGGCGTGGCGGACTTCCCGGCGGTGCCGTGGAATCTGCTGGCGGTTCTCAACGCCGCGCTCGGCTTCGAGTACGTGCACGGCACCTATCTGGACCCGCGCGGGCGCCCCGAACCCGAGGGCGAGCTCCCCTACGGTTACGACGCGGCCGACATCGAGGGGGCCATCGCGGCCTGCCAGGCCGACCCCTCCGGTGCGAACTGCCAGCGGCACGGCGACACCGTCTACGTCACGCTGGCCGCGACCTCGCTGCCGTTGTTCCAGCCCTTCATCGACCTGGGTTCCTCGACGGGCACCAGCTGGCTCATCAACCCCGTCGTCGCGCTGCTGCAGCCGTTGACCCAGACGCTGATCGAAACCGCCTACATCCGTGACGACTACGGCCGGCCCACACCGTTCACCCTGATCCCGCGGGTGAACCTGGTGAAGCTGGTCGTCGACCTGATCAACGACATTCCGGAGGGCATCAACGCGGCGATCGCGACGATCAACGACCCGAACCACAAGATCCCGGACCTGCCGCGGATGTGGGGCGATGAGAGCGACCCGGCGGACACGCTGACCGTCACGGCCCGCGCTCAGAACGACGGCACGGGCACCACCGAGATCCCGGACCCGCAGACGACGGTGGTCGGAGATCCACAGGACGACACCACCACGGCGGCAAAGTCCATCGTGGCGCTGCCGACGCTGCCCGCCCTGAAGCTGCCGAAGCTGGTGTCGGTGAAGAAGTCTGAGGACGACTCCGTGACACCCGGCGCGGACGCTGACGCTGACACTCCGCAGTCCGACGTCCAGCCCGTGCGCGATCTGGCCAAGGTGGCCCGCAGGGTGCTGGGACCGCCGCCCAAGGCCGTCGAGACGGCCATCAAGAAGGCCGCGGACCGGGCTGCGGCTAGGACAGAGCGGGCCCAGTCACGGTTCGGCGCGAAGAAGGCTGCGGCCTCCGAGACGGCGGACAAGCCGGCCGCGGACAAGCCCGCGGCGTAGAAGTCCGACTAGACGGTCGCGAACTCGCGCAGGCTCGCGGCCAGAGCGGCGGGCACCTGCGCCTTGATCCGGGTCCCGCCCTCGGTGTGCTCGGTGGCGTCCACCCGGCCGATGTCGTGCACGCGGGCCACGAGTTCGCCGCGGTCGTAGGGAATGGTCACATCCACCGAGACGTCGGTGGGCTCGACCATCTCACCCATCCGCTGCCGCAGCCGTTCCAGGCCGTCACCGGTGTGCGCCGAGACGAACACAGCCCCGGGCAGCGCGCGTCGCAGCTTGGCCAGCGCGAGATCATCGGCGGCGTCGATCTTGTTGACCACCAACAGCTCTGGCGGCGGTGCCGCGTCATGCGAGGCCAGCACCTCGTTGACCACCTCCCGCACGGCCTTGATCTGTCCGAGCGGATCGACGTCGGAGCCGTCGACGACGTGCACCAGCAGGTCGGCGTCGAGCACCTCCTCCAGCGTCGACTGGAAGGCCTCGACAAGCTGAGTCGGCAGATGCCGGACGAACCCGACGGTGTCGGTCAGCACAAACGGCCGCCCGTCGTCGAAACTGCCTCGGCGCGTGGTGGGTTCGAGCGTCGCGAACAGTGCGTTCTCGACCAGCACGCCGGCACCGGTCAGGGCGTTGAGCAGACTGGACTTGCCGGCGTTGGTGTAGCCGACGATGGCCACCGACGGCACATCGTTGCGCCGGCGGCTGCCGCGCTGGGTGTCGCGGATCTTCTTCATGTCCTTGATCTCGCGCCGCAGCTTCGACATCCGCTCCCGGATGCGGCGGCGGTCGGTCTCGATCTTGGTCTCACCCGGTCCGCGCGTACCGACGCCGCCGCCCGCGCCACCGGCCCGGCCACCGGCCTGCCGGGACATCGACTCACCCCAACCGCGCAGTCGCGGCAGCATGTACTCCATTTGGGCCAGCGACACCTGCGCCTTGCCCTCGCGGCTGGTGGCGTGCTGGGCGAAGATGTCGAGGATCAGCGCGGTGCGGTCGATCACCTTGACCTTGACGGCCTTCTCGAGCGCCGTCAGCTGCGCGGGCGAGAGCTCACCGTCGCAGATCACGGTGTCGGCGCCGGTGGCGACCACGACCTCACGCAGCTCGACGGCCTTGCCGGAGCCGATGTAGGTCGACGGGTCGGGCTTGTCGCGGCGTTGGATGAGGCCCTCGAGCACCTCCGAGCCGGCGGTCTTGGCCAGTGCCGCCAGTTCGGCCAGGCTGGCCTCGGCGTCGGCGGCGCTGCCCTCAGTCCAGACCCCGACCAGGACCACGCGCTCAAGTCGCAGCTGCCGGTACTCGACTTCGGAGATGTCCTCGAGTTCGGTGGACAGTCCGGCGACGCGGCGCAGGGCCGACCGGTCGTCGAGGGCCAGCTCACCTGCGGTGGGCTCATAGGGAAAGCGCGGATGTTCAGTCATAGGCAGGACCCGATGGTGTCATGCCCGGATGCCCGACGGCCAACGAATATCAAGCGGGCGCACTCCACCAGTCGTCGGAGATCTCACCGCGGGCCAGCAGCACCGAGGGCCCACGAAGCCAGCTGGTCGCGTCGGTGACGGTGACCGTGACCTCACCGCCGGGAATTCGCACGACCACGGTGCCGGTGGCCGCATCCGCGTGGCGCAGCGCCGCGACCGCCGCGGCCACCGTGCCGGTTCCGCAGGACCGGGTCTCCCCGACTCCACGCTCGTGCACGCGCATGGACACCGCACCGTCGACCGGTGCCGTCAGCACCTCGACGTTCACGCCGTTCGGGAACAGCGCGGCGTCGAACTGCACGGGTGCGGCGACGTCGAGTGCCATCAGGTCGGCAAGGCTCAGCTGCGGGTCGACGCAGGCCAGATGCGGATTGCCGACGTCGACGGCCACGCCGGTGAACTCACGTCCGCCCACCGTGGCGGTGCCCGCGCCAAACTGATTGGCCTTGCCCATGTCGACCGTGACCTCCGCGGTGACGGGATCGAAGCCGTGGATCACCACCGGCCGCGCACCCGCGCGGGTGCCGACGACGAACTCCCGGTCGCTGACCAGGCCGGACGCCACGAGATAGTGCGCGAAGACACGCACGCCATTGCCGCACATCTCCGCGATCGACCCGTCGGCGTTGCGGTAGTCCATGAACCAGTCATCGGCGCCGACACCGTCGGGCAGGGTCGCGAGCACGCCTGCGTCGCGCGCCACACCCGCCGTCGTCACGCGCAGTACACCGTCGGCGCCCAGGCCGCGGCGCCGGTCGCACAGCGCGAAGACGCGCGCGGGGGTCAGATCCAGTTCGGCAGCAGGATCCGGCAGCACGACGAAGTCGTTCTGCGTGCCGTGTCCCTTGGCGAACTTCACCCGCTCAGGATACGTGCCGCCACGCGGCCAAGGCCGAATCGCACAGGTCCGGGGCCGCGCCGTCGAGCCACCGCACGCGGTGGTCCCGGCGGAACCACGAACGCTGCCTGCGCACATAGCGGCGCGTGCCGATGAATGTGGGCTCCCGCGCGGCCTGACCGTCGCCGCCGGCGTCGAGATCGGAGAGCACCTGCGCATACCCCAGTGCCCGCGAGGCCGTCACGCCGTCGCGCAGTCCCTCCGAGAGCAGCGCGCGCACCTCCTCGACCAGTCCCTCATCGAACATCATGTCGGTGCGCAACCGCAGGCGCTCGTCGAGAACCTCGGTGTCCCAATCCAATCCGATGATCACGGTGTCCCAGCGGGGCGCGCCGATCGTCGGCGCGGACGCCGCGAACGGCTGCCCGGTCAGCTCGACGACTTCGAGTGCCCGCACGATCCGCCGACCGTCGGTGGGACGGATCGCCTCGGCCGCGGCGGAGTCCCGCCGGGCCAGTTCGGCGTGCAGAGCGGCCGTGCCGACCTCGGCCAGGCGGGCCTCCCAGCGGGCCCGCACCTGCGGATCGGTGGCCGGGAACACCCACTCGTCGAGCAGTGACTGGATGTAGAGCATCGACCCGCCGACGATCACGGGCACCAGGCCGCGGGCCGCGATATCCTCGATGTCCGCCGACGCGGCCTCCTGATAGCGCGCGACGGTCGCCGTCTCGACGACGTCGAGCACGTCGAGCTGGTGGTGTGGGATGCCGCGGCGCTCGGCGACGGGCAGTTTCGCGGTGCCGATGTCCATGCCCCGGTACTGCTGCATGGCGTCGGCGTTGACGATCTCACCGCCCAGCGACTCGGCCAGGTCCAGGGCCAGGGCGGATTTGCCGGTGCCGGTGGGTCCGATGACGGCGATGGGCCTCATGGCCGCCAGACACCCGCGAAGTAGCCGACGCCGTACGGCGCGCCACGGTAGCGCTCCTGCGCCCGACGGGGGCGCGGGAGCAGACCCGCCAGCACCTGATACGCCACCCGGCCCACGACGCCGTCGGGCAGCGCGGCCAGCGCCTCGGCGTCGCCAGCGGCGAGCGCGTCGTCGAGTGCGGCCTGCGTGGCGACCGAGTCGGGGTCGTGGCCGCCGGGGGCCGACGGTGTCAGCGTGGTCAGACCGTCGGCGACCACGAGCACCCCGATCCGGGCGTCGGAGCGCTCGATGTCGGCGCGCAGGTCAGCGCCCAGGTTCAGCGCGGCGGCGGCGTCGCGGGTGGCGGCGACGCAGTGCACGTGCGCCGATGCCTGCGGCGCCACCTGTGCCCGCACCCATCCGCTGATCAGCGCGCACAGGGGCAGTTCGGTCAGTGGTCCGGTGCTCACGGGGCCCAGGGTGACCCGCACGTCGACGCCGTATCCGGCCAGCGTGCCGACGGCGTCCGGGCCGACGACCGCGTCGGCGGCGGCCGCACCCACGCAGACCCATTGGTCGGGCAGCGCGGCCGCGCACGCGAGGACCGCGTCCCGCGCCTCGACGAGTTCGTCGGCGGCGGCACCGGCAAGCTGCGGCACGAGCACCGGCGCCGACGGGATGATCGCTACGGCTGTGAGCACGGCGTCAACGTTATCCGGGCAGCTCGGAGTCGTGGGCGACGCTGTCCCTGGCCTCACCGCGGGCCAGGGCGACGGTGGCCACGACCATCGCGGCGATCGCCGCGACGAGGACGACCCAGCCGGCGTCGCCCGGGCGCAGAGTCTCCCCCAGCACCACCACGCCGAGCACGGAGGCCACCAGCGGTTCGGTGATCGTCATCGCGGGCAGCGACGCGGTGATCGGTCCGGCCCGGAACGACGACTGCTGGAAAGCCGTCCCGCCGACCGCCAGCGCGGCCCACACGTACAGCTCGGGAGAGAGCAGCAGGGCCTCCGGCCCCCTGCCGAGCAGGTCCACCACACCCTTGGTCAGCACCGCGAAGACGCCCCACAGGGTGCCCGAGACGATGCCGAGCAGCACCGCGCTGAGGGAGCCGCGCAACCGGTTGGCGGCCAGCACGCACACGACAATCACGGGGACGATCACCGCGGCGACCGCACCCCACGTCTCGACATCGGCGCGGGACTGCCCCGCCGTCGGGTTGCCCACGGTGACGATGATCACCACCGACGCGGCCAGCAGCGCGGCCCAGGTCCACTCCCAGCGGGTCACCCGCCTGTGCGCGGCGCGCGCACTCATGGGCAGCGCGAACAGCAGAGACGTCACCAGCAGGGCCTGCACGAGCAGCACCGATCCGAGCCCCAAAGCCGCGGCCTGCAGCACGAATCCGACCGCGGCGACCCCACTGCCGAGCCACCAGACACGGTCCCTGAGCAGTTGCAGGAACAGCCCCGCGTGGCCGACGTCGGAGTCGGGCACCTCGTTCGCGGAGCGCTGGTGGATGACGTCACCGATCGCGATGAACAGCGCCGCGCCGAGCGCCAGGAGTGCGGCGATGTCGGCTTTGACCATGTCGCGGGAGACTACCTGCTTGAATACGTGGGAGAAGAAGGCGCCGCGTCGCGCGGCAGTGCGCGGGAAATCCGCGTGGAGAGTAGGGACAGCTGGTCATGACCACACAAGATCCGACGAACGCCGATTCGGTTCCGACACCGGGTCCAACCCCCGGTCCGAAACCGGGTCCGAAACCCGGACCCCGCCCGTCCGCCGCACCCGTGACACCGCCGACCTCGGTCGCACCCGGCAGTGATCCGCACCGCTTCGGCCGAGTCGACGACGACGGCACCGTCTGGCTGATCAGCTCGTCCGGCGAGCGCATCATCGGTTCGTGGCAGGCCGGGGACGCCGAGGCGGCCTTCGCCCACTTCGGGCGGCGCTTCGACGACCTGTCCACCGAGATCGCCCTGATGGAGCGCCGCCTGGAGTCGGGCACCGGCGACGCGCGCAAGATCCGCGCCGCGGCCGCGGCGCTGGCTGAGACGCTGCCCACCGCAAGCGTGCTGGGCGATGTGGACGCGCTGGCCGCCCGGCTGTCGGCGATCACCGAGCACGCCGAATCCGCGGCTGCGGAGGCCAAGGCCAAGCGCGAGGAGCATCGCGCCGAGCAGATCGCGCGCAAGGAGGCGCTGGCCGCCGAGGCCGAGGAGTTGGCGGCCAACTCCACGCAGTGGAAGGCCGCGGGCGATCGCCTGCGGGCGATCCTCGATGAGTGGAAGACGATCACGGGGCTGGACCGCAAGACCGACGACGCGCTGTGGAAGCGGTACTCGGCGGCCCGGGAGACGTTCAATCGGCGTCGTGGCTCCCACTTCGCCGAGCTCGACCGCGAACGCGCAGGGGTCAAGCAGGCCAAGGAGAAGCTGTGTGAGCGCGCTGAGGCGCTGTCCGGGTCCACGGACTGGGGTCCCACCAGCGGCGCGTTCCGTGACCTGCTCACCGAGTGGAAGTCCGTGGGCCGTGCGGCCAAGGACGTCGACGACGCCCTGTGGCGCCGGTTCAAGGCCGCGCAGGACACATTCTTCGCGGCCCGCAACGCCGTGACGGCCGAGCGTGACGCCGAGTTCAAGGCGAACGCAGCGGCGAAGGAGGCGCTGCTGGCCGAGGCCGAGCGCATCGACACCTCCGACGCCGACGCCGCGCGCGCCGCACTGCGCGCGATCACCGACAGGTGGGACGAGATCGGGAAGGTGCCGAGGGAGCGCACGGACCTCGAACGGCGCCTGCGCGCAGTGGAGAAGAAGGTGCGTGACGCCGCCGAAGCCGACTGGACGGACCCGCAGGCCCAGGCCCGCGCCGAGCAGTTCCAGGCCCGGGTCGAGCAGTACGAGAAGCAGGCCGCCAAGGCCGAGGCCGCGGGCCGCACCCGGGAGGCCGAGGAGGCCAGGGCCAACGCCGAGCAGTGGCGGCAGTGGGCCGACGCCGCGGCCAGTGCGCTGACGAAGAAGCGTTAGCCGGACTGCTCGTCGGGCCCGAGGTCCTCGAGCAGTCCCTTGGACTGCTTCTCCGCGGCCTCGCGTCGGCGGGCGTCCTCGGCGGCCAACTGCACGGCGGTGCGGGTCCACACCACGCGGGCCCAGTGGAACGCCAGCACGATGACGGTGATCCAGGCGATCACCAGGCCGATGCCCGGGCCGGGTTGACCCGCCGCGGCGGTCTGGCGCGTCCACACCGCCAGCAGGCCGGTCGCGGCGGCCAGCCATGTGCCCGCCAGGGCCACCCAGGCCAGCACCCAGCGCCGCGTCAGCAGCGCCAGCATCGAGAATCCGACACCGAAAACCAAAGTCAGCCAGACGAATACACGCGAGGGCAGGCGGATACCGACATCCACCGCGGCCGGGCTCCCCAGCAGGACGTCGACACCCCGCGCGGCACCGGAGTGCGGCAGGATGAACGTCACCAGCAGCACGAACACCAGGATCGCGACCACAAGGGCCCGGGCCCCCGGTTCGATCTCACCGGCGACGCGCTTCTCGGCCGCCTCGATGTCGTCCTTGTAGTCGTCGAATCCGTTGGACCTGCTCATTGCTGACACCCCACAACCTGTGGCGCAGGCTCCGGCGCGCCTAGTCCCGGCAGCCCCAACCCGACCGTGCGGGGACGCTGCCCCGCCTCGTGCGCGTCTCCCGCGCGAGTCCGGCGATGCGACAACAGCGCGGCGTCGGCGATCAGGTGGTGCGGTGCGGCCCCCGTGACGGTCGTGGTCACGACGTCGCCGGGCCGAACGTGGATGTCCCCGGCGGTGAAGTGCACCAGCCGCCCGTCGCGCGCACGTCCGCTCATCCGCGACGTCGCGGTGTCCTTGCGGCCCTCGCCCGCGGCGACCAGGAGTTCGACGGTGCGCCCCACCTGCGCGGCGTTCTGCTGCAGGGAGATCTCCTCCTGCAGCGCGATCAACCGTTCGTAGCGCTCCTGCACGACGGCCTTGGGCAGCTGGTCGGGCAGGTCGGCGGCGGGCGTGCCCGGGCGCTTGGAGTACTGGAAGGTGAACGCGCTGGCGAACTGCGCCCGCCGGACGACGTCCAGGGTGGCCTGGAAGTCCTCTTCGGTCTCGCCGGGGAAGCCGACGATGATGTCGGTCGTGATCGCCGCGTGCGGCATCGCGGACCGGACCCGGTCGATGATGCCCAGGAACCGCTCGGCCCGGTAGGACCGGCGCATGGCCTTGAGCATGCGGTCCGAACCCGACTGCAGCGGCATGTGCAGCGCCGGGCAGACATTCGGGGTCTCGGCCATGGCGTCGATGACGTCGTCGGTGAACTCCGCGGGGTGCGGTGAGGTGAAGCGGACGCGTTCGAGTCCGTCGATCTGTCCGCAGGCCCGCAGCAGCGATGCGAAAGCGCCGCGGTCGCGCGGGGTCTCGGGATCGGCGAACGACACGCCATAGGCGTTCACGTTCTGCCCCAGCAGCGTGACCTCGAGCACACCCTGGGAGACCAGGGACTGCACCTCAGCGAGGATGTCACCCGGCCGGCGGTCCACCTCCCTGCCGCGCAGCGACGGCACGATGCAGAACGTGCAGGTGTTGTTGCAGCCGACCGAGATGGACACCCATGCCGCATAAGCCGATTCGCGTGCGGCCGGCAGTGCCGACGGGAACTGCTCGAGCGCCTCGACGATCTCGACCTGGGCGGCGCGGTTGTGCCTGGCCCGCTCCAGCAGGGCCGGCAGCGATCCGATGTTGTGCGTGCCGAAGACGACGTCGACCCACGGCGCGCGCTGGAGCACCGCGTCACGGTCCTTCTGCGCCAGGCATCCGCCGACCGCGATCTGCATGTTCGGGTCGCTGGCCTTGCGCGGTGCGAGGTGGCTGAGGTTGCCGTAGAGCTTGTTGTCGGCGTTCTCACGGACCGCGCAGGTGTTGAACACGACGATGTCGGCGTCGGATCCCTCGGGCGCCCGCGTGTAGCCGGCGTCCTCCAGAAGGCCCGCGAGCCGCTCGGAGTCGTGCACGTTCATCTGGCAGCCGTAGGTGCGCACCTGATACGTGCGCGCGGCGGCACCGGACGTCTCGGTTGACGCCCACAGATCCTTTGCCGGTGCCGAAGTCACCCGACCATGGTACGGACGCGCTGCGCGCCGACCCAATCCGCAGATTGTCCAGTTGCGGGCACGCTGGGGGTTTCCTGGGTAAGGTCTTGGCCCATGGCCGCCGATGCCGACCATCTCGACACCGTGCCGATGATCTCACTGCGTGAGGTCAACAAACATTTCGGAACCCTGCATGTCCTCAGGGACATCAACCTCGACGTCTCGCGTGGGCAGGTGATCGTCGTGCTCGGCCCGTCCGGGTCCGGCAAGTCGACGCTGTGCCGCACCATCAACCGCCTCGAGACCATCGACTCGGGCAGCATCACGATCGACGGGCAGGCCCTGCCCGCCGAGGGCCGCAGGCTGGCCCAGCTACGGTCGGACGTGGGCATGGTGTTCCAGTCCTTCAATCTGTTCGCCCACAAGACCATCGTCGAGAATGTGATGCTCGCGCCGGTGAAGGTGCGCCGGACCCCCAAGGCGCAGGCCCGCACCGAGGCCATGGCGCTCTTGGAGCGCGTCGGGGTGGCCAACCAGGCCGACAAGTATCCGGCCCAGTTGTCCGGCGGGCAGCAGCAGCGGGTGGCGATCGCGCGGTCGCTGGCGATGAAGCCCAAGGTCATGCTGTTCGACGAGCCCACCAGTGCGCTGGATCCCGAGATGATCAACGAGGTGCTGGCGGTCATGACAGCGCTGGCCGAGGAGGGCATGACGATGCTCGTGGTCACCCACGAGATGGGGTTCGCGCGCCGGGCCGCCGACCGTGTGGTGTTCATGTCCGACGGCGCGATCGTCGAGGATGCCCCACCCGAAGAGTTCTTCTCCAACCCGAAGACCGATCGCGCCAAGGATTTCCTCGGCAAGATCCTCAACCACTGACGGTGAAAGGAAACCCTATGTCCACCATGCGATTCCGTGTGGCGGCCGCCATTGCGCTGGCCGCCGCCCTCCCCCTGGCGCTGACAGCGTGCGGTGGTGGCGGCGACGAGAACAAGATCGTCATCGGGACGAAGTTCGACCAGCCAGGACTGGGGTTCAAGAACCCGGACGGGACCGTCAGCGGTTTCGACGTCGACGTGGCCACCTACGTCGCGGGCGAACTCGGGTACACGCCCGAACAGATCGAGTGGAAGGAGTCGCCGTCGCCGCAGCGCGAGACGATGATCCAGAACGATCAGGTGGACTACATCGTCGCGACGTACTCGATCACCGACGCCCGCAAGGAGAAGGTCTCCTTCGCCGGCCCGTACCTGCTGACGGGGCAGAGCCTGATGGTGCGTGCCGACAACACCGACATCACGGGCAAGGAATCGCTGCAGAACAACAAGAAGCTGTGCTCGGTGTCGGGTTCCACTCCGGCACAGAAGATCAAGGCCGAGTTCCCGGGTGTGCAGCTGCAGCAGTATGACACGTACTCGGCATGTGTGGACGCGCTCAAGAACGGCGGCATCGACGCCGTCACCACCGACCAGGTGATCCTGGCCGGCTATGTGGCGCAGGCGCCGGACAAGCTCAAGCTCGTGGGCGAACCGTTCTCCGAGGAGCGCTACGGCATCGGCCTGAAGAAGGACGACACCGAACTGCAGAACAAGATCAACGACGCCCTGGAGAAGATGGCCGCCGACGGCGCGTGGAAGGCCGCGTTCGAGAAGAACCTCGGCCCGGCCGGCCTGACCGCCCCCACGCCGCCCGCCATCGACCGGTCCTGATCGATCCGCTGACCCCGAGTACACGAGGAATTCCGACGCCGCGATGGAGATTTTCACCGAGTACCGCGATGCGATCTTCGCGGCGTTCTGGATGACCATCAAGCTCACCGTGTACTCGGGCGTCGGCGCGCTGGTGCTCGGCACGGCGCTGGCCGCGATGCGGCTGGCGCCCGTGCCGGTGCTCAACTGGATCGGCACCGCCTACGTCAACATCATCCGCAACACCCCGCTGACGCTCATCATCGTGTTCTGTTCACTGGGGCTCGGTCAGACGCTGCGGATCACGCTGGTCGATCCGAATTCGACCACCTCCATCGCCGACAGCAACTTTCGGCTCGCGGTGCTCGGATTGGCGGTCTACACAGCGTCCTTCGTCTGCGAGACGGTCCGGTCGGGGGTCAACACGGTCCCGCTCGGGCAGGCCGAGGCCGCGCGTTCGCTGGGCCTCACCTTCACCCAGAACCTGCGATTCATCCTGATGCCGCAGGCATTCCGCGCGGTCATCATTCCGCTGGGATCGGTGCTGATCGCCCTGACGAAGAACACCACGATCGCCTCGGCCATCGGCGTCGCCGAGGCGGCGCTGCTGATGAAGGAGTTGACCGAGAACACCGCGGCCCTGCTGACCGTGGGCACGATCTTCGCCGCCGGCTTCGTGCTGCTGACTCTGCCGATGGGTCTGCTGTTCGGCTGGCTGGGCCGGCGCTTGGCGGTGCAACGCTGATGTCGGGCGCCTCAGTCCTCTTCGACGCACCCGGGCCGCGCGCCCGGGCCCGCAACCGCATCGCCACCGTCGTCACGGTCATCGTGCTCGTGGCCGTGGCCGGCGCCGTGCTGTGGCAGTTCGCCGAGAAGGATCAGCTCACCGCGGCCAAGTGGTCACCGTTCCTGACCGCCAACCTGTGGAAGACCTACCTTCTGCCGGGCCTGCAGGGCACCCTGATCGCGGCCGCGCTCTCGATCGTGGCCGCGCTGGTGCTCGGCTTCCTGCTCGGCATCGGGCGACTGTCGCCCCACGCCGTGGTGCGCTGGCCCGCCGCGGTGCTCGTCGAGTTCTTCCGCGCCGTGCCCGTGCTGATCATGATGATCTTCAGCTTCGCGATCTTCGGCGCGTACGACCTCGTGCCGTCGAAGTACCAGGCGCTGGCCGGTGTGGTCACGGGCCTGACCCTCTACAACGGCGCGGTGATCGCCGAGATCATCCGTGCCGGTGTGCAGTCGCTGCCCAGTGGTCAGGCCGAGGCCGCCTCGGCGCTCGGCATGCGCTGGGGCCAGACCATGTGGTCGGTGCAGTTGCCGCAGGCGGTCACCGCGATGCTGCCGGTGCTGATCTCCCAGATGGTCGTGGTGCTCAAGGACACCGCGATCGGCTACCAGATCCTGTATCTGGAGGTCGTGCGCCAGGCCACCAATGTGGCTGGCGCCTATGGCAACTACATCCCGGCCCTGATCGTCGTGGCGGTGGTGTTGATCGCCATCAACTTCGGCCTCTCGGCGTTTGCGACGTGGCTGGAACGTCGCCTACGCAGATCGCGGCGCACCCCCGAACCCGTGCAGCCGCACGCGTTGGAACCGGGCGACTGAACGCCTAGATCAGCGCGGCCGCCCGCTCAAGGTGCTCGGTGTCCGGCGGCTGATAGAACGACAGCACCACGTGCTGGCAGCCCGCCGCCTCGTAGTCCGGCAGCGTGGCCAGCTCCTTGTCGACCTGCGCGGGGTCCTGGGGATGCAGGAACAGCTGCACCGAACGGCGGATCTCCGAAGGATCGCGACCGACCTCGGCGCATGCGGCGTCGAGACGCGCGCTGGTCGCGGCCCATTCGTCGGCGCCCTGAGAGGGCATGTTCCACTCGTCGGCGTGGCGGGCGACGACCCGCAGCATCCTGGGCCTGCCGCCGCCGATCACGATCGGCGGGTGTGGCCGCTGCAGCGGTTTCGGGTTCGCCAGCGCGTCGTCGACCGTGAAGAACTCCCCGGCGTGGCTGAATCTGTCGTTCGCCCACAACCCGCGGATCACGGTCAGAGCCTCGTCGAGCATCGCCACCCGCTGCCCGGGACTGGGAAACGCCAGCCCGTAACCCGCGTGCTCGTTTTCGTGCCACCCCGCACCGATACCGAATTCCAGCCTGCCGCCGGAGATGTGGTCGACCGTCACCGCCATCTTGGCGAGCACAGCGGGGTTCCGGAATGTCACCGAACTGACCAGGCAGCCGACCCGGGCGCGCTGCGTCACCGCCGCCATGGCCGCCAGGGACGTCCAGCCCTCGTACGTCGACTGCTCCGGATCGATGAGTCCGTAGAAGTGGTCGTAGTTCCAGATGCCGTGGAATCCCAGATCGTCGGCGCTGCGCCAGAACTGTTCGAGAACCGGATAGTCGAACACGGGCGCAAGTTTTGCGGAGACCAGCATGTCCGCAACCTACCCCTCGTCAGCACCCTGCACCCGCCAACGCTCCGGCGATCCTCAGACCCGGCGACGCTCGCGTTCTGCCGCCAACTCGACGTTGACGACGTCGAATGCGAGGCCCTGGCTGTAGCCGCGGCGGGCCAGCATGCCCACCAGCCGGCGCATGACCTTGGTGTCGTCGTCCTCGGCCAGGCGCTCGCGGCGCAGCTTGGCTCGCACCAGTTCCTCGGCCCGCTGCCGCTCCGCGCCGGCGTCGATGTCCGCCAGCGCCTCATCGATGACGTCGTCGTCGACGCCCTTGGTCCGCAACTCGGCGGCCAAGGCGCGCTTACCCTTTCCGGCGTTGACCCGCCGCGAGCGCACCCACTGTTCGGCGAAGTCCGCGTCATCGACCAGGCCCACGTCGGTCAACCGGTCGAGCACCGCGGCGCTGACGTCGTCGGGATAGCCCCGCTTGGCCAGCTGCCCCTGGAGTTCGGCTCGGGTGCGGGCCCGCACCGTGAGCAGACGCAGGCACAGTGCCCGCGCCTGCTCCGCGCGCTTGGCCGGATCAGAAGTCGACTGGGGCTGGCAGGACGTCATCGGCCAGATCGTCGGTCATCACGGCGCCGATGCCGAGCTTCTCCTTGATCTTCTTCTCGATCTCGTCGGCCGTCTCGGGGTTGGACAGCAGGAAGTTGCGGGCGTTCTCCTTGCCCTGCCCCAACTGCTCGCCCTCGTAGGTGAACCACGACCCGGACTTGCGGATGAAGCCCTGCTCGACACCCATGTCGATCAGTGAGCCCTCCTTGGAGATGCCCTTGCCGTAGAGGATGTCGAACTCAGCCTGCTTGAACGGCGGCGACACCTTGTTCTTGACGACCTTGACCCGGGTGCGGTTACCCACCGCGTCGGTGCCGTCCTTGAGCGTCTCGATCCGCCGCACGTCCATGCGGACCGAGGCATAGAACTTCAAAGCCTTACCGCCCGTGGTGGTCTCGGGCGAACCGAACATCACGCCGATCTTCTCGCGGAGCTGGTTGATGAAGATCGCGGTGGTGCCGGAGTTGTTCAGCGCACCCGTCATCTTGCGCAGCGCCTGGCTCATCAACCGGGCCTGCAGACCGACGTGGCTGTCACCCATCTCGCCCTCGATCTCGGCGCGGGGCACCAGGGCGGCCACCGAGTCGATGACCAGGATGTCCAGCGCCCCCGACCGGATCAGCATGTCGGCGATCTCCAGCGCCTGCTCACCGGTGTCGGGCTGCGACACCAGCAGGGCGTCGGTGTCCACACCGAGCTTCTTGGCGTATTCGGGGTCCAGCGCGTGCTCGGCGTCGATGAAGGCCGCGATACCGCCGGCGGCCTGGGCATTGGCCACGGCATGCAGGGCCACGGTGGTCTTACCCGAGGATTCCGGGCCGTAGATCTCGATGACGCGGCCACGCGGCAGGCCGCCGATGCCCAGTGCGACATCCAGGGCGATGGATCCGGTGGGGATGACCGAGATCGGCTGCCGCGCCTCCTCACCGAGGCGCATCACCGAGCCTTTGCCGAAACTCTTCTCGATCTGGGCCATCGCCAGTTCGAGGGCCTTCTCGCGATCGGGGGCCTGCTGCGCCATGGTGGTACCTCTCCGGTAGTCGTGGTTGACCGGTTCTCGGTCGGTTGGCCGTGACGCTAGATCAGGGCACCGACAAGTCGTGGAGTCGTCGATCGAACTTCCACCAGATTAACGAACAGGTGTTCGAAAGCAAGTAGGCGCGCCGGGCGTGTCAGGCGCGTCCGGACAGCGCGTCCAGGACGTCGGCCAGCACCTCGGGCCGGGACAGGAAGGGTGAGTGCCCGCCGGGAAGTTCCACCACGTCGGCACCCAATCGCTCCGCCGCCACCCGCCGTGACCAGTCCGGATCCAGAATCCGGTCGTCCGTGCACACGATGTAGGTCGACGGCACCGCCGGCAACGGAGCCGTCCAGACCTCACGTACCACGCCGAAGCCCTGCGGCCGCAGCCGCGCCAGCGCGGCCGCCACGGCGTCGTCGGGGCAGTCGGCGTACAACAACTCCCGCGCCAACGCGGTGTCGCTCCATCGCGAACACCCGTCCGCGCTGCTCAGGCCGCCCCGATAGCGTGGATTCAGCATGCCCTCGTCGCGTTCCTGATCGGCCTGACTGCGGCCCGGGTCGGGCATCATCGCAGCCAGGTACACCAGGTGTCCCACCGGTCGACGCGCGGCGACCAGGGGCAGCACATGACCGCCCAGTGAGTGCCCGACGACGACGACCGAGTCCCCGTCGACATCATCGTCCAGCGCCGCGGTGACCACATCCGCGTAATCGGACAGGGTGGCCGCGGGATCGTCACAGGGCAGGTCCACCGCGATGGCCCGATGTCCGCGCCGGTGCAGTTCGGGAATCAGGAGCTCCCAGCACCAGGCCCCATGCCAGGCGCCGTGGACCAGGGCGAAGGTGCTCACCGCGCCGATACTCTCACCATTGGTCGCGCGGGACGTCGAAATCGGCGCACAGCGCGCGCCACACCTCACGCGGTTCCACGCCGGCCTCGATCGCCTGGGCCGCGGTCTGGCCGCCCAGGCCGGTCAGCACGTGATCGACCACCAGCGACGCTCCCCGCACGGCGCCGAACTGCTGCTCGACGAGTTCACGGAATTCGGTCAGTCGCACACCGACAACCTACCCAAGTGCGTCTTGGCACACCCGTACCGGATCGGCCACCGTCGCGATCGACGCCGCCGCCGAGCGCGCGGCCTCGGCATGGCTGCGCGAGGCAAGCACCTTGGCCGCCGCGGTGGCCAACGCCGGTCCCGACAACGGCCGAATCAACTCGCCGCTGCCCTGCCGCACAACGCGATTGGCCATCTCCCATTGGTCACCGCCGCCGGGCACCACGACCATCGGCACCCCGGCGAGCAGGGTCTTCGACACGATGCCGTGCCCTCCCCCGCAGATCATCAGATCCGCATGGCGAAGCAGTTCGTCCTGCCGGCCCAACCCGACGACAGCCCACGCCGGAGGATTCAGATCCGCACCGCCCAGCCGAGACACCACCACCCGCGCCCTCGGCGGCAGCGCCTCCCCCGGCACCAGCGACTCGATCGCGAGCTCGGCCAATCCCGCCGCGCCGGTGGTCGCCGTCGACGGCGCCACCACCACCAGAGGCCCGTCCCCGGGCGGCGGCGTCAGGACATCGGAGGTCGGCTCGAAGTGCAGCGGGCCCACCACCACGGCCTCGTCGGGCCAGTCGGGGCGGGGCACCTCCAGCGCGGGCAGCGTTGCGATCAGGCGGCGCAGCGGACCCGGATCGTCGGCGGGCAGGCCGATGCCGACGCGGGCCGCCGAACGCTGCGCCATCCCCTGCTTGAGTGAACGCGCCGTGAGCCTGCGCATGAGGCTGTCCCGCAGTCGTCCACGCAGCCCGGTTCCCGGCGCCAGCCCGCTGCCCACGGGCGGAAGTCCCTTGGACGGCAGGTAGAGCGGATGGGGGTTGAGTTCGACCCACGGCAAGCCGAGCAGCTCGGCGGCCATCCCGCCGCACGCGGTGATGACGTCGGAGACGATCAGATCGGGCGCGAGTTCGCCGATCACCGGAGCGTTGAGCACCGCCATCCGGGCTGCTCGCCGGTGAATCTTCTCCCCCGCGTCCGCGTCGTCGTCCTCGTCGGTGGGGTCGAGGCCCAGGAGTTCTTCGGCCTGCAGACCGGCGGCGCGGGCGGTGTCGAGCCATTCGACCCCGGTCAACAGGGTCGGCTCGGCTCCCGCGGCCCGGAATCGCTGACACAGGGCGATGGCGGGGAACGAATGCCCCGGATCGGGGCCGGCAACCACGGCGAGACGCATCGCCACAGACTGCCACAGCGGTTTAGGCTGACCGCATGACGGAGCAGAGCATCGAACTCAGCACTGACACTGATGTCGCAGTCGTGGAGAAGTTCCTCTTCGCGCTGCGCGACAAGGACCTCGACACCGCGGGCAGCCTGCTCGACGACGACGTGATCTACCAGAACGTGGGCTTCCCGACCATTCGCGGGCGCGCCCGCACCATGAAGGTCTTCAAGGGCATGGAACGCGACAGCTTCGGGTTCGACGTCAAGTTCCACCGCAGCGTGGCCGAGGGCGGTTCGGTGCTCAACGAGCGCACCGACGCGCTCTCAGTCGGCCGCGTCCGGATGCAGTTCTGGGTGTGCGGGGTGTTCGAGGTGCGTGACGGCCGAATCACGCTGTGGCGCGACTACTTCGACCTGTTCGCCATCGCCAAGGGCGTGGTGCGCGGACTGCTGGGAGCCGTGCTGCCCGCACTGCGCCCGCACTTCTGAGGCGTCAGGCGCGGCGCAGTTGACCCAGCTCGTCGAAGGCCTGCGCCCAGCCGAGCAGCTTGTCGGTCGCGGCGGTCAATTCACCGCGGTAGTCGCGCCGGGACTGCGGCCACTGGGCGGCGGCGTCCTGGCCGCCGCTGGCCGACGACACCAGTTGCGCTGCGGCGGTGACCATCTCGTTGTACTGCCGCACACCGTTGCCCAACTGTGAGGTGTAGGCGTTGATGGTCGGCACGAGGTACTGACGCGACGAGGCGTTGGTGGTGACCGCGCGTTCCATCGACACCACCTCGGACGCGGTCGCCGCCATCGCGGTCGCGGTCTGGTTCGCCGCGGCCGTGAGGTCGGCGATCTCGTCGGCGGGCAGCAGGCGATTGCGCTCCATCACGCCGAGCAGTGAGAACAGCCCACGCTCGGAGGCGCCGAGGGCGTACATCGCCGGCCGGGCCGCCGAACCATGCGGGGGCAGGCGACGCGTGGCCGCCGGCCGCTGCGCCGGAAGCGGCGTCGCGCGCAGCCAGCGGTAGCGCAGGAACGCCAGTGTCATCGGGAAGGCCGCACCCGCCGCGATCAGGCCCGTGATCAGCAGCGCCCACACCGGCGTGTTCCAGGTCGCCAGCAGGGCGGTGACCAACGCGAAGAACGCGGTGCCGAACCCGAAGAGCAGGCCGATCCGCAACGCCCACTTGCGTTTACGCAGCAGCCGAGCCCGTGGGTCTGCGGCCACGCTCAGCTTGTGGGCGACGACGTCAGCGGCTTCGCTGACACCGTCAAGCCCACGCTGCAGAACCGCGCTCCACTGCTTGGCGAAGGGCTTGGCTGCCATCGAGACGTCTCCTGGTCTATTGACTGAGCGGCTTTTCGGCGCTGGGCTCCACCGACGGCGCCGCCGGGGTGGCGTCCGCGGACCCAGCGGTCAGCGAGTCACCCCGCATCGAGGCGCGGATCTGCTCCAACCGCGAGTGCCCGGCCATCTGCACACTGGCCTGCTGAACCTCCATCATGCGGCCCTGCACCGAGTTCTGCGCCAGTTCGGCCTCGCCCATCGCGTTGGCGTACCGGCGCTCGATCTTGTCGCGCACCTCGTCGAGGCTGGGCGTGTTGCCCGGCGCCGCGATCTCGGTCATCGACCGCAGCGAGGCGCTGACCTGTTCCTGCATCTTGGCCTGCTCGAGCTGGGACAGCAGCTTGGTGCGCTCGGCGATCTTCTGCTGCAGCACCATCGCGTTCTGCTCGACGGCCTTCTTGGCCTGCCCCGCGGCCTGCAGCGCCTGGTCGTGCAGGGACTTGAGGTCTTCGACGCTCTGCTCAGCGGTCACCAGTTGGGCCGCGAACGCCTCGGCGGCGTTGTTGTACTCGGTGGCCTTGGCGGCGTCGCCGGCGGCGACCGCCTGATCGGCCAGCGTGATCGCCTGGCGCACATTGGCCTGGAGCTTCTCGATGTCGGCCAGCTGCCGGTTCAGGCGCATCTCGAGTTGGCGCTGGTTACCGATCACCTGCGCGGCCTGCTGCGACAACGCCTGGTGCTGCCGCTGGGCCTCCTCGATGGCCTGCTGAATCTGCACCTTGGGATCGGCGTGCTCATCGATCTTCGAGTTGAACAGCGCCATCAGGTAGCGCCACGCCTTAACGAACGGATTGGCCATGAGTACATGCCGCCTAACGTTGTCGGTGTCTGCCGGACTCACCCTGCGTTGACCAATTTATCGGGTCAGCGCAGTTCACCACACTCTCGGACCCAAATCGGGCCAAGGACACGGCTCAGGCGACCGCCATGGAGACGACCGGTGGGATCACGACCTTGGTGCCGGCGTCGATCCGCGTGGGCCCAGCCGTCGACATCGCGGACCGCTCATGGCGCGCCATGTGCTCGCCGGCGTCCGACAGCACCTCGGACAACGGCACGTCCAGCGCCGTGCAGATCGCGTTGAGCAGCTCGCTGGAGGCCTCTTTCCGGCCGCGTTCGACCTCGGACAGGTAGCCGAGGCTGACCCGCGCCGAGTCGGAGACCTCACGCAGGGTGCGTCCCTGGGAGGTGCGGGCCCGACGCAGCACATCGCCGACCACCTCGCGCAGCAGAAGCGTCATCGTGTCTCCTTCAGCTTTTGGGGAGCGGACCTCGCCATGGACCGGCCATGGGTGGACCTTGTGATGACAACGCCGGAGGCGTTCAGTTTGGTTCCCGGGGAACCGTTCGAAAATCTCGCATCGCAGACAGCAGGTAGTCGATGCCGGTGACGATCGTCAGCACGATCGCGGCCCACATCACCACCCAGGCCGTGGTCAGCCACACCGACGGCCAGGCGTGCAGCGGCAGAATGAACAGACCGATGGCGACGGCCTGGACCAGGGTCTTGAGCTTGCCGCCGCGACTGGCCGGGATGACCCCGCGGCGCAGAACGGCGAACCGCAGGACCGTGATGCCCACCTCGCGACAGAGCACGACCACCGTGACCCACCAGGGCAGATCCCCCAGCATGGACAGCCCGATCAGCGCCGAGCCGATCAGCAGTTTGTCGGCGATCGGGTCGGCCAGCTTGCCGAATTCGGTGACGATGTCGTACTTGCGGGCGATCTGCCCGTCCAGCCGATCTGTGATCACGGCCACGGCAAAGATCACGAATGCCACGATCCGGCTGCCGAACTCATGGCCGTCACCGACGAAGAGGACCAACAGGAACACCGGAACGAGGACCAGCCTGAACGCGGTGAGCAGGTTCGCAACGTTGGCGATCGAGGGGCCCGGGGCCGCAGGCTGAGTCTCTGGTTGCCCCGTCACCGCCACAGAATATCCGGTGGCGTCCTCGCGATCGGCAACCGATACTGTCCACCCGTGAGCGACCCCCAGACCATCTCACCGATTGTGCGCCGTGCCCGGACCTCCGATGTGCCCGCCATCAAGCGTCTCGTCGACACCTACGCGGGCAAGATCCTGCTTGAGAAGAACCTGGTCACGCTCTACGAATCGGTTCAGGAGTTCTGGGTCGCCGAACTCGACGGCGAGGTGGTCGGGTGCGGTGCGCTGCACGTGATGTGGTCGGATCTCGGCGAGGTCCGCACCGTCGCGGTCGACCCCAGGGTCAAGGGGCGCGGGGCCGGACACGCCGTGGTCCAGAAGCTGCTCGAGGTGGCCCGCGAACTGCAGCTGCAGCGCCTGTTCGTGCTCACCTTCGAGACTGAGTTCTTCGGCCGGCACGGATTCCGGGAGATCGAGGGCACACCCGTGACGGCCGAGGTGTACGAGGAGATGTGCCGGTCCTATGACATCGGCGTGGCGGAGTTTCTGGACCTGAGCTACGTCAAACCCAACATCCTGGGCAACACGCGGATGCTGCTGATCCTGTAGACCGCGCTCCGCGAGCGACCGGTGTGGTCGCTCGCGGGCTGCGAACCAGGGTCAGAACGGCGCGTCGTCGTCGTCGGCGTCGTCCCCGTTGGCGTCGGACCCGCCGCGGATCAGGGCCAGCGTGCCCGCCAGCTCGTCCGGCTTGACCAGCACCTCGCGCGCCTTCGAGCCCTCCGACGGACCGACGATCCCACGGGTCTCCATGAGATCCATCAGGCGGCCGGCCTTGGCGAAACCGACCCGCAGCTTGCGCTGCAGCATCGAGGTCGAGCCGAACTGCGAGGACACCACCAGTTCGACGGCCTGCAGCAGAACGTCCATGTCGTCGCCGATGTCGGGGTCGACATCCTTGCGCTCGCCGGCCTTGACCGCCGTGACGCCCTCGGTGTACTCGGGCTCGGCCTGTTCCTTGGTGGCGCTGACGACGGCGTGGATCTCCTCGTCGGTGATGAACGCGCCCTGCAGACGAATCGGCTTGTTGGCGCCCATCGGCAGAAACAGCCCGTCGCCCATACCGATCAGCTTCTCGGCACCGGGCTGGTCCAGGATCACGCGGCTGTCGGTCAGCGAGGACGTCGCGAACGCCAACCGGGACGGCACGTTGGTCTTGATCAGGCCCGTGACGACGTCCACCGACGGGCGCTGCGTGGCCAGCACCAGGTGGATGCCGGCGGCACGCGCCTTCTGGGTGATCCGGACGATGGCCTCTTCGACGTCGCGGGGTGCGGTCATCATCAGGTCGGCGAGCTCGTCGACGATGGCCAGGATGTACGGGTACGGCTTGTACACCCGCTGGCTGCCCAGCGGCGCGGAGATCTCACCCGACCGCACCTTTTCGTTGAACACGTCGATGTGCCGCACCCGCGAGGCCTGCATGTCCTGATAGCGCTGTTCCATCTCCTCGACCAGCCAGGCCAACGCGGCGGCGGCCTTCTTGGGTTCGGTGATGATCGGCGTGATCAGGTGCGGAATGCCTTCGTAGGGCGTGAGTTCCACCATCTTCGGGTCGATCAGGATCATCCTGACCTCCTCCGGGGTGGCGCGCGCCAGCAGCGACACCAGCATGGAGTTGACGAAGCTGGACTTACCCGAACCCGTCGAACCGGCGACCAGCAGGTGCGGCATCTTGGCGAGGTTGGCCGAGATGAAGTCGCCCTCGATGTCCTTGCCCAGCCCGATCACCAACGGGTGATGGTCACGACGCGTGGACGGTGCGGTGAGCACGTCGGCCAGGCGCACCATCTCGCGGTCGGTGTTGGGCACCTCGATGCCCACGGCGGACTTGCCGGGGATCGGCGCGAGCATGCGGACGCTCTCGGTGGCCACCGCATAGGCGATGTTGCGGTGCAGCGCGGTGATCTTCTCGACCTTCACACCGGGCCCGAGCTCCACCTCGTAGCGCGTGACCGTCGGTCCGCGCGTGCATCCGGTCACGGCCGCGTCGACCTTGAACTGCTGCAGCACCGAGGTGATCGCGTTCTCCATCGCCTCGTTGGCGGCACTTCGCAGCTTGGGCGGATCCCCCGCGACCAGCAGGTCGAGTGACGGCAGCGTGTAGGGGCCCTCGACGACGCGGTCGAGGGTCCTGTCGAGCACCTTGGTGTCCTTGAGCTCCCGCGTGTCGGCATCCTCCTTGGGCGCCTTGCGCTTTCGCGGACGGGGTGCCACAACCGGTTCGGGGACGGTCGGTGCGTCGGTGAGCGCCGCCTCGTCCAGCGGATAGTTCTCCTGCGGTGTCCCACCGGGCCACGACTGCGGTTCGTCACCCGCATAGGCCACCGGGTCGTCGTAGTAGCCGTCGGAGAAGTCCTGAACATCGTCGTCGGCGGACTCGTCGTACTCGTCGTAGTCGTCGTACTCGTCGTCGTAGCGGTCGTCCTCGTAGCGGCCCAGCTTCGTGCTGAACATGTGGTGCAGCGTCGCGGGCACGTCACGGATTGTGGTGCCGGTCAACAGCAGAATCCCGAACACCGCCCCCATGAACAGCAGCGGCGCCGCGATCCAGGGCGTCAGACCCTCCGACAGCGGGCCCCCGATGGCGAACCCGACGAAGCCCGCCGCCTCCTGGCGGGCACCCGGCGCCGCAGGCGAACCCGCCCACAGATGCCACAGGCCCAACACCGGCAGCCCGATCATCGCGGCGCCCAGGATCAGGCGGGGCCGCACCTCGGGGTTCGGCGCGGTACGCATCAGCACGACGGCGATGCCGCCGATGAGCAGCGGCAGCACCACCACCGCCGACCCGACCAGGGTCCGCAGTGCGCCGTCGATCCAGGCACCGACGGGGCCCGCGGCCTCGAACCACGAACTGGCGGCGATCACGACCGCGACCCCGAGCAGCGCCAACGCGATGCCGTCGCGCCGGTGTCCGGGATCGATGTCGCGGGCCCGGCCGACCGAGCGCGCGGTGCTGCCCGCGCCGCGCGCCAGCATCAGCCATGTCGCGCGCGAGGCGCGCCCGACGGCGACCCCCGCAGCCGCCACCGGAGAAGGCTGATTCCTCGGCCGGCGGGCCGGAGCCTTCTTTCGGGGCGGCGCGGGCCGCTTGGGTTTGGGGCCCGACTTCGAGCTGGTCCGCGACGTGGCGCCTGACCTGCTCGTTTTGGCGCCGGATCGGGCGACGGTCTTACTAGCCATGCGGGCCAGCCTAATCGCATAGACACCATCTGCACCATCCGCCACACTGGTCACGCGACCCCGCCGAGACCTGTTCGTTATCTGCGTCCCACTAGGGTGAAGGGCGTCACACGTCGGTTCCATCGAGGAGCAGCACCACATGCCAGTAGTCGTCGTTGCCACCATGACCGCCAAGCCCGAATCCATCGACACGGTGCGGGCCGCCTGCACCGCGGCGATCGAGGAGGTGCACTCCGAGCCCGGGTGCCAGCTCTACTCCCTGCACGAGGCCAACGGCACGTTCGTGTTCATCGAGCAGTGGGCCGACGAGGAGGCCCTCAAGACCCACAGCACCGCCCCCGCGATCGGCAAGCTGTTCGGCGCCGTCGGTGAGCACCTCGACGGCGCTCCCGACATCAAGATGCTGGCCCCGGTGGTGGCCGGCGATCCGGCCAAGGGCCAACTGCGGCCCTGAGATGAGCGGACCAGGAGACGCCCTCAAGGGCACGGTCGCCTTCATCACGGGCGCCGCGCGCGGGCAGGGGCGTGCCCACGCGGTCAAACTGGCGTCCGAGGGGGCCGACATCATCGCTGTCGACCTGTGCGCTCAGATCGACTCGGTCCCCTACCCGCTGGCCACTCCCGACGACCTGGCGGCCACCGTCAAGCTCGTCGAGGAGACCGGCGCCCGCATCGTCGCGGTCGAGGCCGACGTCCGGGACCGCGACGCGCTGAAGTCAGCGCTGCGCACGGGCACCGCCGAACTGGGCGACCGCCTCGACATCGTGGTCGCCAACGCCGGTATCGCGCCGATGGCCGGCGAGGACGCGTGGCAGGACGTCATCGACGTCAACCTGACCGGCGTCTACAACACGGTGGACGTCGCGATGAAGCCGATGATCAAGTTCGGCAACGGCGGGTCCATCGTGCTGACCAGTTCGGTCGCCGGCCTGGTGGGCCTGGGCTCGCCGATCGCCGGATCAGTCGGCTACGCCGCGGCCAAGCACGGCATCGTCGGACTGATGCGGGTCTACGCGAACTTCCTTGCGCCATACAGCATCCGAGTGAATTCCGTGCATCCCGCCGGGGTGAACACACCGATGATCGACAACGACTTCACCCGGTCCTGGCTCGAAGGCATGGCACAGGAGTCGCAGGGCGGCCCCGACATGGGCAACGCGCTGCCCGTGCATACGCTGGAACCCGAGGACATCGCCAACGCGGTGTTCTGGCTCGTGGCCGACACCGGACGCTATGTCACGGGCGTCGCGCTTCCGGTCGACGCTGGATACGTCAACAAGCGATAGCAGAACGCCATGGCCCGCAACGCCGCCGCCCAGACCGCCCTCGGGCCCATGGTGCTCGCCGCCGTCGAACACAACGAACCAGCCCAGCACCGCCTCGTCGACGACGACCTGGCGGCCGCCTTCCTGCCCGCGGCGCTGCGAGCGCTGGTCACCGCGACGCGGTGGTCGCCGCTGCGCAGCGCGTTCGTGAAGTCCTCCGAGCGCTCCGGCCCGGGCCTGTGGGCCAGCATCGCGTGCCGCAAGAGGCTGATCGACGAGCGCCTCAGCGACCCCCTGCACGAGTTCGACACCGTGGTGATCCTGGGGGCGGGCCTGGACACCAGGGCCTACCGGATCGCGCGACACAGCGGCATGCCCGTCTTCGAGGTGGACCAGCCGATCAACGTCGAGCGCAAGGCCGCCGTGGTGACCCGTGCGCTGGGGCAGGTGCCCGATTCGGTGCGTCTGGTGCCGGCGGACTTCGAGCGGGACGACCTGCTGGAGACGCTGCGCACACACGGCTACGACCCCGCGCTTCGCACGTTCTTCGTCTGGGAGGGCGTGACGCAGTACCTGTCACCGCAGGCGGTCCGGGCGACCCTCGACGGGCTGCGGGGCGCCGCCCGGGGCAGCCAGCTGATCTTCACCTACATCCGACAGGATTTCATCGACGGCACCAACCGCTACGGCGCCGAGGCCGTCCATCGGAGGTTCTGTGGCGACAAACCGTTGTGGCACAGCGGTTTCGACCCCGAGCGACTGCACGAGCAGCTCGCCGAGCACGGCTGGACACTCGTCGAGCAGGCAGGCCCGAGCTATTTCCGGGACACCTACATCCGTCCCGCGGGCCGGACACTGGCCGCCTCCGCGATCGAGTGGACGGCACACGCGACACTCGCCTAGTGGCCGTCAGAAGTTGTTCGAACGCCCAAACTTTTTCAACCGATAGCCCAAACTTGTTGTCATAGCGGCCTTTTCGACACACGCGAGTTGCACCTCCCCCGAGGTGAAGGTAGCCTTGCCGAAGCGAAGGGGAGTAGCCCCCAATTCGGTGAATCGACACACTGGCCGCAGCGTTTCCGCGGCCCGGTCGCCGGAACCGGAGTCGATCCGGTGGGCGAGACCTTCGGCCGTAGAACCGTATCGGTTGCCGGCCGGAGGCATTCTGTGTCCCCCCTGGCAGCCACGAAGGAGTCGACGTGGTGTTGTCTGCGCTGCTGCTGAGTTTCGCCGTCATCTTCATCGCCGAACTGGGCGACAAGACCCAGTTGGTGGCGATGATGTTCGCGCTGCGTTACCGCTGGTGGGTGGTGCTGTCGGCGATCACCGCGGCCACAGTCGCGGTCCACCTGCTCTCCGTGGCGATCGGCCATTACCTCGGCGCGGCCCTGCCGACACACCTGCTGGGCCTGCTCGCCGGAATCATGTTCATCTTCTTCGGCATGTGGACACTGCGCGGCGACAGCCTCAGCGATGAGGAGGCCAGTCGGGCGCAGAAGGCGACGGCGCCGGCGTTCTTCGTGGTCACCTCGGCGTTCGTGCTGGCTGAGCTGGGCGACAAGACCATGCTCGCCACGGTCACCCTGGCCGCCGACCGGAACTGGTTGGCGGTGTGGATCGGGTCCACTCTGGGCATGGTCGCCGCCGACGCACTGGCCATCCTCGTCGGCGCGGTGGCGGGCAGACACCTGCCCGAACGCCTCATCCAGATCGTCGCCAGCGCGCTGTTCCTGCTGTTCGGCGCCTACATGGTGCTGGAGAACGTCTTCTCGGCGTGGCCCGTGGTCGCGGTCGGGGCGGGCGCGGTGGCGGTGCTGGCGATCGTCGCCGGCGCGTTGTGGGCGCTGCCGGAGCGGCTTCGCCCGGCGGTGCTGCGTGCGCCCGCCGAACCCGAGGAGTTCGACGCCGACGAGTCGGCGGCGACGCAGCGCGGCTGAGCCCGCCTCAGATCTCGAGGACGGTGGGGACGATCATCGGTTGACGCCGGTAGGTCTCCCCCACCCACTTGCCGACGGCACGACGCACGGCCTGCGCGATGCGCACCGGATCGGTCACGCTCTCGGCGGCCAGGTTCTCCAGTTCGGCCTCGACCTTGAGCGCGGCGGGTTCCAGCGCCTTGGGGTCCTCGGAGAAGCCCCGTGAATGCAGATGCACGGGAGCCGCGGGCTTGCCCGTGCCGCGGTGCAACACCACGGTCACCGCGACGAATCCCGACGACAGGATCAGCCGCTCCCCCAGCGTCGCATCGCCGACGTCCCCGGTGATCAGCCCATCGACGAACATCTTGCCCACGGGCACCGCACCGGCGATCGAGGCCACACCGCTGACCAGGTCCACGCTCACGCCGTTCTCGGCCAGCACGATGTTCTCCTCCGGCACGCCCGTGCTGACGGCGAGCTTGGCGTTGGCCCGCAGATGGCGCCAGGTGCCGTGCACGGGCATCACGTTGCGGGGCCGCACCCCGTTGTAGAGGAACAGCAGTTCACCGGCGTACGCGTGCCCCGAGACGTGCACGCGCGCCTGCGCATTGGTGACCACGCGCGCGCCGATCTTGGCCAGCGCGTCGATCACCCCGTAGACGGCCTCCTCGTTGCCGGGGATCAGCGAGGACGACAGGATGATCAGGTCGCCGGCGGTCAGGGTGATGCTGCGGTGCTCACCGCGTGACATCCGCGACAGCGCGGCCATCGGCTCACCCTGGGTCCCCGTGGTGACCAGCACCACGCGATCTGCCGGCAGCATCTCGGCCGCACCGATGTCGATGACGTCGTCGTCGGCGACCGAGAGGAATCCGAGTTCGCGGGCGATGCCCATGTTGCGCACCATCGAGCGCCCGACGAACGACACCTTGCGGCCCAGGGCCACCGCGGCGTCGATGATCTGCTGCACGCGGTCGACGTTCGAGGCGAAGCACGCGACGATGACGCGACCGTCGGCACCTCGGATCAGGCGGTGCAGTGTCGGCCCGATCTCACTCTCCGACGGTCCGACCCCGGGATGCTCGGCATTGGTCGAGTCGCACAGGAACAGGTCCACCCCGGCGTCGCCGAGACGCGACATGCCGGGCAGGTCGGTGGGCCGGCCGTCCAGCGGCAGCTGGTCGAGCTTGATGTCCCCGGTGTGCAGGACCGTGCCCGCGCCGGTGTGCACAGCGATCGCCAGCGCGTCGGGGATCGAGTGGTTGACCGCGAAGTACTGGCATTCGAACACCCCGTGGGTGCTGCGCTGCCCCTCTTTGACCTCGACGAACACCGGCTTGATCCGGTGTTCGCGGCATTTGGCGGCCACCAGTGCCAGGGTGAACTTCGACCCGACGACGGGGATGTCGGGACGCAGTTTGAGCAGGAACGGGATCGCGCCGATGTGATCCTCATGCGCGTGGGTCAGGACCAGGGCTTCGATGTCGTCGAGGCGGTCCTCGATGTGCCGCAGATCGGGCAGGATCAGGTCGACGCCGGGTTCGTCGTGCGTCGGGAAGAGCACGCCGCAGTCGATGACGAGCAGGCGACCGAGGTGCTCGAACACTGTCATGTTCCGGCCGATCTCGCCGATGCCGCCCAGTGCCGTCACCCGCAGTCCGCCCGGAGCCAAGGGCCCCGGCGGTGTGAGGTCGGTGTCCATCCGGGCCTACCGAAGCACGCCGGCGGCCCGCATGTCGGCGGCCAACGCCTCGATCTGTTCCGGCGTCGCAGGCACCTGCGGCAACCGGGGTTCCCCGGTCTCGACACCCTGCAGCCGGAGCCCGGTCTTGGACAGTGTCACCCCGCCGAGCCGGGTCTGCGCGCCGTTCAGCGGACCCAGCGCGACACTGATCTTGCGCGCGGTGGCGATGTCACCGGAGGTGAAGGCCGACAACATCTCTCGCAGCTGACCGCCGGCCACATGGCCCCAGACGCTGATGAAGCCGACCGCGCCCATGGCCAGCCAGGGCAGGTTGAGCGCATCATCGCCCGAGTAGTAGGTCAGACCGGTGTCGGCCATGATCTGAGCACCCCCGTGCAGGTCGCCCTTGGCGTCCTTGACCGCGACGATGTTGGGGTGGGCCGACAGCGTGCGCAGGGTGTCCCACTCGATCGGCACCACCGAGCGGGGCGGGATGTCGTAGAGCACGTTGGGCAGGTCGGTCGCGTCGGCGACGGCGGTGAAGTGCGCCACCAGTCCAGCCTGCGGGGGACGCGAGTAGTACGGCGTGACGACCAGCAGACCGTGTGCCCCCGCCGCGGCGCTGCGCTTGGCCAGATGCACGCTGTGGGCGGTGTCGTAGGAGCCGGCGCCGGCGATGATGCGGGCCCGGTCACCGACCGCGTCGAGCACCGCCGAGAGCAGTTCGATCTTCTCGTCGTCGCTGGTGGTCGGCGATTCGCCGGTGGTGCCCGAGATGACAAGGCCGTCGCAACCGGAATCCACGAGGTGTACGGCGAGCTTCTTTGCGGTGGCCGTATCCAGGGCGCCGTCCGAGTCGAACGGCGTCACCATCGCAGTCAATACGGTGCCCAGTCGTGCTGGGGCGTCGAATCCGCTGGTGCTCACGGCCTAAAGGTTACCGTGCGGGTCAAAATCGCTTTCAGGCCTCGGTGGCCAGCGGGCTGGTGGCCACTTCGGTGCCGTCGGGCAGGGTGTAGATGTCGAAGTCGCCGAAGGCCTGCGGTGCCACGGCGACCAACTGGCGCAGGCACTCCACGGCCAGGCGGCGGATCTCGACATCGGCCTGCTCACTGGCGCGCATCGCGATGAAGTGGCGCCATGCCCGGTAGTTGCCCGTGACCACGATCCGGGTCTCGGTCGCGTTCGGCAGGACCGCGCGGGCGGCCTGGCGTGCCTGTTTGCGGCGCACGGTGCCCTCGTCACCGGCCAGCTTCTGGTTCAGCCGCGTCAGCAGTTCGGTGTAGGCGCTGCGCGCGGCGTCGGTGGCCGTCAGGAACAGTTCCTCGAGTTCGGGGTCACCCTCGATTCCCGGCGGCAGCACCACCTGCGAATCGTGCTCGGGCACATACCGCTGGGACAGCTGCGAGTAGGAGAAGTGCCGGTGCCGGATCAGTTCATGCGTGCAGGACCGCGAAACACCGGTGATGTAGAAGCTCACCGTCGCGTGTTCGAGGACCGAGAAATGCCCGACGTCGATGATGTGCTTGAGGTAGGCGGCGTTGGTCGCGGTGCGTGGGTTGGGCTTGTCCCAGCTCTGGTAGCAGGCCCGGCCGGCGAACTCGACGAGCGCCGCACCGCCCTCGGCGTCGGTGCTCCACGGCACGTCCTCGGGTGCGGTGAACTCCGACTTGGCGATCAGCTGCACACGCAGCGGGGCGGTCTCGGCCACCCGGGAAGCCTATCGTGCGGATTTCGGGAGGCTCGGCCACGACTCTCGGCGGGCTCGGGTCAACCTCCCGCGTTAGGGTTGCCCATGGCCGCACCCGCTCCGCCGTCGCGACTGCTCGACGTGATCGAGGACGACATCCTCGCGCTGACCGAATCCGGTGTGACGCAGGGCAACAAGGTGTTCGGTGCGGCGCTGCTGCGCAAGTCTGATCTGTCCCTGGTGATCGCGGGGACCAACGCCGAAACCGCCAACCCGCTGTGGCATGGCGAGGTGCACACCCTCAAGCAGTTCTACGAGCTCCCCGACCGCCCGTCGACCGCCGAGCTGGTGTTCATCTCCACCCACGAGCCGTGCACCATGTGCATGTCGGCGATCACCTGGGCCGGATTCGACAACTACCACTACCTCTTCAGTCATGAGGACTCCCGCGACGCCTTCGCGATCCCGCACGACCTGGTGATCCTCAAGGAGCTCTTCGGCCTCGAGCCCGGGGGATATCGGCGCAGCAACGCGTTCTGGACCGCCTATTCGATAGCCGACCTGGTCGAGGCCGAGGCGGAACCGCACCGCAGCCGTCTGCGGGCGCAGGAGCAGCGCATTCGCGAACGCTACGACGCCCTGTCATCGAGGTATCAGGAGAACAAGGGCGACAACGACATCCCGTTGGCGTGATGCGTGGACCTGCAGTGATGCGCGGCCAGATATGTGCCGAATTGCATGCAGAATCGCGTTCTCACCTGCAATTCCGCACATTCGAGCGCGTGCTGCGAGCTCAGGACTCCTCGCGCCGCGTCTCCCCCACCCCGAGCAGCGCGCGAACGGCGTTGCGGGACCCGAACGGGCGCAGCATGCGACTGGCGGGGCGGGGTCGCACGGTCAGCGGCCACCAGAACCAGCGGCCCATCATGGCCGCGATCGACGGGGTCATGAACGAGCGCACGATCAGGGTGTCGAACAGCAGGCCCAGTCCGATGGTGGTGCCGATCTGGCCGAGCACCACCAGATCGCTGAAGATGAACGACGACATGGTGGCGGCGAACACCAGACCGGCCGCGGTGACGACTCGTCCGGTGCCGGCCATCGCCCGGATGATCCCCGTGTTCAGGCCGGCTCCGATCTCCTCCTTGAACCGGGAGATCAGCAGCAGGTTGTAGTCGGCACCGACGGCCAGCAGCAGGATCACCGCCAGCGCCAACACGATCCAATACAGCTGGATGCCGAAGATGTACTGCCACACCAGAACCGACAGGCCGAATGACGCACCCAGCGAGATCGCGACGGTCCCGACGATCACGACGGCGGCCACCAGGCTGCGCGTGATGAACATCATGATCAGCAGAATCAGTGACATCGCGGCGAGCGCGGCGATCAGCAGGTCGTAGCGGGACCCGTCCTGAATGTCCTTGTACGTCGCCGCGGTTCCGGCGACGTAGATCTTCGCGTCCGAGAGCGGGGTGGCCTTGATCGCGTCGAATGCCGAGTCCTTGATGGCATCGATGTGCGAAATCCCCTCCGTGCTGGCGGGTTTGCCGGAATGCGTGATGATCATCCGGGCCGCGTGGCCATCCGGGGACAGGAACAGCTTGAGGCCGCGTTTGAAGTCGGGGTTGTCGAACGCCTCCGGCGGCAGGTAGAAGGTGTCGTCGTTCTTGGCGGCGTCGAAGGCCTGCCCCATGGCCGTGGAGTTCTTCAGCGCCTCCTCGGCCTGGGTGTTGATGCCGGTGGTGGTGGCGTAGTTCGACAACGTGAGGTCACGGTTGCGTTCCTGTATCGCGATCTGCGGCGGCAGCAGCGCCAGAAGTCGCGGTTGCAGCGCGTCGAGCTTGTCGAGGCTGGCGGTGATGCTGCTGAACTGTTCGCTCAACTGGCTGATGCCGTCGAGGGCATCGAACAGTGACCGCGCGGCGGCGCACATCGGGATGTCGAAACAGTGTGGCTCCCAATAGAAGTAGTTGCGCAGAGGGCGGAACTGATCGTCGAAGTTCGCGATCTTGTCACGCAGGTCGTTGACGATCGTGACGGTGTCGTGGAACGCCTCGGTCTGTTCATGGGTGGCCGCCGCACTGGCCTGCTGCAGGGTCAGCTGCTGCCTGAGGATGTCGATGGTGTTGGTGATCTCCGTCGCCTGCTTCATCAGATCCGCACCGCGCTGCTGCTGATAGCCCAGGTTCATGATCTGGCTGGCGCTCTGCGCGCTGATCTGAAACGGGATGGAGCTGTGACTGATCGGCGTCCCCAGCGGCCGGGTGATGGACTGGACCAGGGAGATGCCGGGAGTGTGCAGAACGCTCTTGGCGACGCGCTCCAGCGTCAGCATGTCCGCGGGGTTCCGCAGGTCGTGGTCAGCCTCGATCATCAGCAGTTCGGGGTTGAGCCTGGCCTCGGAGAAGTGGCGTTCGGCGGCGGCGTAGCCGACTTTTGCGGGCGCCGAATCGGGCAGGTACGGGCGCCCGTCGTAGCTCACCTTGTAGCCGGGCAGCGCGAGCAGGCCGACGGCGGCGATGCCACACGAGACGGCGAGGATGGGACCGGGCCAGCGGACGATGGACGTGCCGATGCGCCGCCAACCGCGAGTCCGCACCGTGCGTTTGGGCTCCAGCAGTCCGAATCGGGTGGCGATCAACAGGACCGCGGGCCCGAGCGTCAAGGCCGCCGCCAGCGTCACCAGCACGCCCAGGGCCGCCGGGATGCCCAGCGTCTGGAAGTACGGCAGGCGGGTGAAGACCAGGCAGGCCACCGCCCCGGCGATGGTCAGCCCCGAACCGACGATGACGTGCACGGTGCCGCGGAACATGTCGTGGTAGGCCGATATTCGGTCCATCCCCTTGCTGCGCGCCTCGTGGTAGCGCCCGACGATGAAGATCGCGTAGTCGGTTCCCGCGGCGATCGCCAGCAGGGTCAGCAGGTTCGTCGCATACGTCGACAACCCGATGACGCCCCAGTGCGCCAGGGTGGAGACGACGCCACGGGCCGCGGCCAGCTCCACCAGGACGGTGAACAGCATGATCAGCGTCGTGCTGATCGAGCGGTAGACCACCAGCAGCATCACGGCGATGACCAGAAAGGTGATGGCCGTGACCTTCTCGGTGCCCGCGCTGCCGACCTCGAAATTGTCGGTGATCAGCGGCGCGGCGCCGGTGACATGAGCCGTGACTCCGGGCGGAGCGGGCACGCTTTCGACGATGTCGCGAATGGCGTCGACGGACTGGTTCGACAGCGCCTCACCCTGATTGCCGGCCAGGTACACCTGCACCAGGGCGGCCTTACCGTCCCTGCTCTGCGATCCGCCCGCGGTCAGTGGGTCGCCCCAGAAGTCCTGGATGTGCTCCACATGCTCGGTGTCCTCGGCCAGCCTCTTGACCAGGACGTCGTAGTACCTGTGCGCTTCGTCGCCCAACGGCTGATCGCCCTCGAGGACGATCATCGCCGCGCTGTCGGAGTCGAACTCCTTGAAGACCTGGCCGATGTGCCTCATCGCCTGGATGGACGGAGAGTCCGCGGCGTTCAGCGACACCGACCGCGCCGCCCCGACCACCTCGAGTTGGGGCGAGATGATGTTGGAGATCACGGCGACCGCGAGCCACAGGAGCAGGATCGGCACCGCGAGTCGGCGAATGATCCGCGCGGCACGCGAACCGTCAACGTCGTTGGCACTCATGCGGTCTTGTCCATGCAGGAGATGTACCCGTTCACGTTGTGGGTGGACCTCTCGTCCTTCACCACGCCGTTGACGGTGATCCGGCAGGTCAGGACATCCGCGTCACCCTGTGCCCGCAGGTCGGCGAACATCGTCGGTTCGTCGGTGGTCACCAGGTGCGACCACGGCAGCGGCACGTCGTCGACGCGCTGAGGTTGAGCGTTCTCGTCCAGCCAATTGATGGTCGCCACGGATCCGGGGGTGCCGATCACCTCGAACAGGACGTGTTTGGGGTTGTAGCCGGTGTTCTCCAGCGCGTCTGCGCCGGGTCTGGACACCTGATTGTCGGACCCGAAGATCCCGTGCAGACGATGGATGCTGAACCCCACCACCGCGACAACAACAATCGCGACGATGACCATCCACCGTCGCCGCAGAAGACCGCGAACCGAGAACCCGCCGATGAAACGTACGCTACCGCCCCACGACTCGTGATGCATGCGTGATTTCCGAACTCACGGGTCACTCGCACACGCCATCCACAGCCCGCCGCAGGGTGACTGGAGGGAAGTCGTCACGGCCCCTATGGTCGCCGGCATCAACGGGACCGAGCAGGGGGACGACATGTACCAAGGGAAGTTTCTGCGCTGGAAGATGGAGGAGTTGCTGTCCCACGACGTTCGAAAGTTCCTGAAGGCAGAGGGTTTCAGCAAGGCCGGGTACACGTTTCGCAGAAGTCGCGCGCCGCTGTGGGACTCGATTAATTTTCAGCCCAGTAAATGGAATCGAGCTACGCCGCACTACGGGTTCTTCGTCAACGTCGGTGTCGGCTCCACCGAGATCGAGGATGCGCAGCGCGAACTGGGCGTGTTCACCGCACCTCTGAGCATCTTCGATCGCCGCTGGGAGAACGTGGTGCCAGACGTGCCCGACGAAGTCACGTTCGACGCAGGAACCGATATGCCCGCGTTCGCCACTGAGTTGTGCGACGACCTTCGTCGGGTGCTGACCTCGGTCGAGGGTTTCACCACCACGGCTGAGTTGGTGCAGTGGGCCGTCGCCCACAACAAGCTGCATCGCATGCAACCGGTGTGCAGCTATCTCGCGGCGAACGACGACATCGACATGCTGTCGGCGTACATCGACTCACTGCGCACGCAGTTCGGCCACCAGGACCGCTGGGAGATCTTCAACAGTCAGCTCGTCGTTGCCGCCGGGCGGCGCGGCGCCAACCTGGTGCGGTTGGGCATCCTTGACGAGCCGTGTGAGCATTTCTCCTGGTCAGACTAGTACGGCAGTACGGCAGGACTGTTATGGTTGACCGCATGAAGACCACCGTCACATTGCCCGACGAACTGGTCAGGCAGGCCCAGGCGCTCGCGCGACGGGATCACACGACGCTGCGCGAACTGATCGAGACCGGTCTGCGCGCCGTGGTCAAACAACGCTCCGCGACCTCCGCCTTCGAGTTGCCGGACGCCTCCGTCGACGGACGTGGCATGCAACCGGAGTTTCGGGGAGCGTCCTGGGCGCAGATCCGCGACGCCGTCTACGACTCGCAGGCATGATCGCCGTCGACACCAATCTTCTGGTCTACGCGCACCGCCGTGACGCGGAGTTCCATTCCGCGGCAAGCCGATCGGTGAAAGAGCTGGCGGAAGGGCGGGCACCCTGGGCCATTCCGTGGCCATGTCTGCACGAGTTCTTCGCCATCTGCACCCACCCGAAGATCTTCGATCCGCCCAGCACCGTCGACCAGGCCGTGACACAGATCGACGCCTGGCTCGGTTCCCCCTCCGTCGTGCTCCTCGCCGAGACCGGTGAACACTGGGATACTCTGCGGCACCTGCTCACCGCAGGACGGGTGGTGGGCCCCCTCGTCCACGACGCGCGAATCGCCGCGCTGTGCGCCACACATGGCGTACGCGAGTTGTGGTCTGCCGACCGCGATTTCAGCAGATTCGCCCACACGGTTGCAGTACGCAATCCCCTCGTCGTCTGACACTCACCTCGGGTTGGCGGTGATGAAGTCGACCACGACACCCGCCAATTCGACGCCCTTGTCCTCCTGCAGAAAGTGGCCGCCGCCTTCGATCGTGATCTGAGGCTGCCCGGCGGCACCGGGAATCAGCTTGCGCAGCACCGCATCCGCACCCCGCGTGATGGCGTCGGAGTCGGAGAACGCGCACAGGAACGGTCGCTCGAACCTGGCGAGCACCTCCCAGGCGGCCCGGTTCGCCTCCGCGGCCGGATCGTCGGGCGTGACGGGAACCAGCAGCGGGAACTGCCGCGCACCCGCCTTGAACGAGTCGTCGGGGAACGGCGCGTCATAGGCCGCGATGACCTCGGGACTCAGGGTGGTGACGCAACCACCGGCGACGATCTTCCCGACCGGGAAGTCCGGGGTCTGCTGGCTGAACTGCTGCCACGCCAGGAAGGCGTCTCCGGGGTGGTGGTCACCGGTGGGCAGCATGGTGTTGGCGGCCACCACGCGGGCGAAGCGGTCCGGGTGCTCGCCCACGAGGCGCAGCCCGATGAGACCACCCCAGTCCTGGCAGACCAGGGTGATGTCGGCCAAGCCGATGGCCTCGATGGCCGCCCAGGTCCAGTCGACGTGCGCCGCGTACGTGTAGTCCTCGCGACGCGCGGGTTTGTCGCTGCGGCCGAAGCCGACGAGATCGATTGCCGCCGCTCGCAATCCGGCGGCGGTCAGCACCGGGATCATCGTCCGGTACAGGTAGCTCCAGGACGGCTCGCCGTGCAGCAGCAGCACCACCTCGGCGTCGGCCGGACCCTCGTCGAGGTAGTGCATCCGCACGCCGTCGACATCGACGTAATGGGGTGCGAACGGGTAGTCGGGCAGGTCCTCGAAGCGCTCGTCGGGGGTGCGCAGAACATCCATGGCTCAGTCAACCAAAGCGGCGCGCAGCGGCACCACCAAATCCCCACGATCACCGATCGCGACGTCGCCCAGCCCCAGCCAGTCGGCCATGCTGCGCAGGTGCGGCGCCAACGCCTCTGCCACCCGCACGCGGTCCTGGCCGTCCTCGGTGAAGGCCCCGAGGACCTGCAGGGTGTCGCCGGCGCGGTCGGCCTTGAGGTCGACGCGGCCCACCAGCTGCCCATCGAGCAGGAACGGCCACACGTAATACCCGTACTGCCGTTTGGCCGCCGGGGTGTAGATCTCGATGCGGTAGTGGAAGCCGAACAGCCGCTCGACCCGCGGCCGGAAGAAGATCAGCGGGTCGAACGGGCACAGCAGCGCCGTGCCGCGGTCGACGCGGGGGATCTTCTGTCCTGCCCGCAGGTAGGCCGGGGCGCCGTCCAGGTCGACGGCCTCGAGTTCCCCGGCGGCCACCAGATCGGTCAGCGCGGGCTTGACCTGGGCGGCGCCGAGCCGAAAGTAGTCGCGCAGGTCCGCCTCGGTGCCCACGCCCAGTGACGACGCGGCGCGCAGCACCAGTTCCCGGATCGCCTGCTCGTCGTCGACCTCACGCGCGAGCACCTCGGCCGGCAGCACCCGCTCGGTCAGGTCGTAGTGGCGCGCGAACCCCACCCGGGTCGCGGTGGTCAACACGCCGGCCGACCACAGCGCCTCGGCCACCCACTTGGTCTCACTTCGGTCCCACCACGGTCCCTTACGGCCACGCGGTTCGGCCTCCAGGTGCGCCTCGATCTGCCCCGCGGTCGACGGGCCGAGTTCGGCCACCGCCGCGACGATGTCCTCGGCCAGACGCGGATTGCGGCGCACGATCTCGCGACCCCACCGGCCGTGTGTGTACTCCCGCATGCGCCACCGCAGCAGCGGCCAGTCGTCGACGGCCATCAGGGCCGCCTCGTGCGCCCAGTACTCCACCAGCAGGCGCGGCGAGCGCGCGGTGTGGCTCCAGGCCGCGCGGTCCAGCAGATCGCGGTCGTAGGGACCGAGGCGACTGAACACCGGCGCGTAGTGCGCCCGCACCGCGACCGACACCGAGTCCAGCTGCAGAACCTGGATTCGGGAGATCAGCCGCCGCAGGTGGGCGCGGGTCACCGCACCTGCGGGCGGTGCCTCGTGGAAACCCTGGGCGGCCAGCGCGACGCGGCGCGCCTGGGCCAGGGTGAGCCGAGCCATCAGCGCACGTAGGACAGGAACCGGTACCGCAGGCCCGACGAACTGGTCAGCCAGTCGCCCGCCGTGCCCCGCCACGTCTCATCGAGCACCGGGGCCACCGCGTCGTCGTCCTCGCGGCGCAGGTCGACCTCGATCTCGGTGACCTCACAGCGGTTCGCGAGCGGCAGTGCGGCCGCATAGATCTGCGCGCCGCCGATCACCCACGCGTCGTCCAACGGGGCGTCCCGCAGGGACGTCACCACATCTGCACCATCAGCCATGTAGTCAGCCTGCCTGGTGACTACGACATTTCTGCGGCCCGGCAGCGGACGCACCTTCGCCGGAAGCGACTCCCAGGTCAGCCGCCCCATGACGACGGTGTGGCCCATGGTCAGCTCCTTGAACCGGGCCTGATCCTCGGGCAGGCGCCACGGGATGCCGTTGTCACGGCCGATGACGCCCGAGGTGGACTGTGCCCAGATCAGACTCAGCGACGGGGCCGTCATACCGCGACGGGCGCCTTGATCGCCGGATGCGGGTCATACCCCTTGACGGTGACGTCGTCGTAGGTGTAGTCGAACAGCGAATCACGTTGGGCAAGAACGAGTTCCGGATAGGGGCGGGCGTCCCGGGACAACTGCTCGGTGACCTGCTCGACGTGGTTGTCGTAGATGTGGCAGTCTCCCCCGGTCCAGATGAACTCGCCGACGTCGAGGCCGGCCTGGGCCGCCATCATGTGGGTCAGCAGCGCATAGGAGGCGATGTTGAAGGGGACGCCGAGGAAGAGGTCGGCGCTGCGCTGATACAACTGGCAGGACAGGCGCCCATCGGCGACGTAGAACTGGAAGAACGCGTGGCACGGCGGGAGCGCCATCTGCGGAATCTCACCGACGTTCCACGCCGAGACGATGTTGCGGCGCGAGTCCGGGTCGGACTTCAGCAACTGCAGTGCGGCACTGATCTGATCGATGTGCTCGCCCGACGGAGTGGGCCAGGATCGCCACTGCACGCCGTAGACGGGACCGAGTTCGCCTGTCGGAGAGGCCCACTCGTCCCAGATGGTGACGCCGTGCTCCTGCAGCCAGCGCACGTTGGAATCGCCCCGCAGAAACCACAGCAACTCGTAGACGACCGACTTCAGGTGCACCTTCTTGGTGGTGATGAGCGGGAATCCCGCCGAGAGGTCGAACCGCATCTGGTGGCCGAAGAGACTGCGGGTGCCGGTTCCGGTGCGGTCGGACTTCGGGGTCCCGGAGCGGAGCACCTCACGCAACAGATCCTCGTACGGGGTGGGAATCGACGCAGCGGTCTGCACGAGGTCAGCTTACGTGCCGGGACCGGGGGGTGAGGCGGCGCACACGCGGAGTAGAACGGAGGACATGCCGACGATCACCGACACCATCACCACACCCGACGGAACCTGCACCGTCACGCTGGCCACCCCCGAGGGCGACGGCCCCTGGCCGGGCGTGGTGATGTACCCGGACGCCGGCGGCGCCCGCGACACGTTCACCCAGATGGCGACGCAGCTCGCCGAGTACGGCTACGCCGTCCTGGTGCCCGACGTGTACTACCGCAGCCCCGGCTGGGAACCGTTCGAGATGGCCACGGTCTTCGCTGACGCCGGGGAACGCAGGCGCCTGTTCGCCATGATCTCCACGATCACCCCGGAGATCATGGCCGCCGACGCGAACGCCTTCCTCGACTACCTTGCGGCCCGGCCCGAGGTCAGCGGCACGACGTTCGGCACCACCGGGTACTGCATGGGCGGACGCACGTCGCTGATCGTGGCGGGCCGAGTACCCGACCGGGTGGCCGCGGCCATGTCCTTCCACGGCGGCGGCCTGGTCACCGACGATCCGACCAGCCCGCATCTGCTGGCCGACAAGATCAAGGCCGCGGTGTACGTCGGCGGGGCGGAGAACGACGGGTCGTTCACCACCGAGAACGCCGAGACGTTGGAGCAGGCCCTGACGGCGGCGGGCGTCGAGCACACGGTCGAGATCTATCCCGCCGGCCACGGCTTCGCCGTCCCGGACAACGCGCCGTACGACGCCGCCGCGGCGAAGAGGCACTGGACCGCGATGAAGGACGTCTTCGGGGCGCATTTGTCCTGACAGCACCCCGTGCGGGAACATGAACGCCGTGTATGACCAGGCGTTCAACGAGGCGGATTCCGGCGGCGAATACGGATATCGGGTCGACCCGGTGCTGGCGCGCAGTTGGCTCCTGGTCAACGGCGCGAAGTACGACAAGTTCGCCGTCGCCGCGCGCTCCAAGGCCGACATCGTCGTCCTGGACATCGAGGACGCCGTGGCCCCGAAGGACAAACTCAAGGCCAGGGACAACGTGGTGCGGTGGCTCGCGGAGGGCCACACCGACTGGGTCCGCGTCAACGGCTTCGGCACCGCATGGTGGGCCGACGATCTGGCCGCGCTGGCCTCGACCTCGGTCGGCGGCGTCATGCTGGCGATGGTCGAGTCGGTCGACCACGTGACCGAGACCGCGAAGCGACTGCCCGGTGTGCCGATCGTGGCGCTGGTCGAGACCGCGCGCGGGATGGAACGCATCACCGAGATCGCCTCGGCCAAGAGTGTGTTCCGGCTGGCGTTCGGCATCGGCGACTTCCGCCGAGACACGGGCTTCGGCGACAGCCCGATGACCCTGGCGTATGCGCGGTCGCGGTTCACCATCGCGTCGACGGCCGCGCACCTGCCCAGCCCCATCGACGGGCCGACCGTCGGGTCGAGCGCGCTGAAGCTGTCAGAGGCCACCGCGGTGTCGACCGAGTTCGGCATGACCGGCAAACTCTGCCTGACACCCGATCAGTGCGGCACCGTCAACGAGGGCCTGTCGCCGTCGGCGGAGGAGATCGCCTGGGCCAAGGAGTTCTTCGCCGAGTTCGAGCGGGAGGGCGGCGAGATCCGCAACGGCTCAGATCTGCCCCGCATCGCGCGCGGCAACAAGATCCTCAAGCTGGCCCGGGCGTACGGCATCGAGGCGCAACTCGACGATGTCGACGACCCGATCCACATTCCGGCGCCGTCGGACACCTACCACTACTGAGCAGCGCCGCCCCTGCGCCGAGAGTGCATGTACGTCGCGATCCCGCGGAAGATCCCGCGCGCCGCATACACCGCCGCGACGACCGACAACAGGATCAGCAGAATGAACATCACCAGCCAGTTCTGCCGATCGTGGTTGACGTTCCACCACACGATGGCGAACAGAACGGTGCAGACGAACACCACGATGTCACGCCAGTTGCCGCTGTAGGACGTCGCGAGTTCGCGGATCTCCCGATTGCGGTCCACCGCGGCGACGATGTCGTCGAGGCGGGCATCGATCACACGCTGCAGCTCAGCGCGCCGCTCCACCTGCTCCTCGGGAATGCGGTCCAGCAGATCCATGTCGGCTTTGATCGCACCACGCAGGTCGGGGCCCTTGAAGTTGCCCGCGGCCAACCCGAGCAGCGCCCCGCCCGCGATCGGCGCGGCACCCAGTGCGATTTCAGCGATTCCCGGCATGGTGGCCCTCTCTAGTTCGACTCGACGACATTCAGCGACGGCGGCACCCACGCCCCGTCGAGGATCTCCGCGCGCGGTCGGTACAGCCGAATCAGGCAGTTCCAGCCCTGCGGGGTGACGATGCGGTTGGGCGCCGTGACGGCCCCGGGGTCGGCGGTGAACCGGACGGTGACTGAACCGTCGTCGTTCTTGGCACCGGTGACGCTGTTGACCGAGAACAGGCCTTCTGCGTTGGGCTCGAAAAAGCCCTCGGCGTTGTACACCGACACCGACCAGAAGGCGTCCACCGGAACGTCTTTGAACGTCATCTCGTACTCCCCCGGCGGCAGTCCCGGGTCGACCCCCAGATAGAACGCCTCCGAGGCCGGCAGCCCACCCCAGGCCGCGGCCGACCCGATCAGGTGGTGCACCGGATCGACGTCCTCGCGGCGCCCGAACGCACGTCGGTAGTCCGGCAGACCGGCGGCCAGGCGCAGCAGCGCCTCGCGCGTGGTGTCGAAGGTGGCCTTGTCGTACTCCGGCGACGAGAACGCCTCGGACGACCCGGGTTCGAGCACCGTCGCGTCCTGCAGGCGCCCGACGGCGGCGATGTCCTCGGGGTTCGACGGGTCCACCAGCGTGCGGATTGCGACGAGCACATACCGCGACCCGCACTCCTCCTGCGTGAGGCGGTGCCTCCCGGCATCATGCAGGACGACATTGATGAGATGGTCCTCGCTGACCACCATGACCGAGCGGTAGCGCTCCCCCGCCTCCGGCAGCGTCAACCAGGCGGGCTCGGCCAGATCGGCGATGGCATAGCTGTACAACGTGTCCCGATTCAATCGGATGACCAGTTGATTCTCGATCGGCGCCGGTTCCCGGTTGTGATGAAAGGTGTTGATCCCGCCCGCGTCACGCTGAATGTCGGTGAACATCCGGTGCGTTTCGGCCGCCACGAAGTTGTCGACGTTGACCTCTTTTGTCACGCGCGTCAGCCTAATGTGCCCGTCCTGCGATGGGCCACCGGTTCAGCCGCCGCGCCGACGACGTCAGCGCGACATTCTCCGATCCTGCCCCCGTCGACAGGTTTCAACTCGTCCCGAAGGGGGTTACCCCCCGGTAACCGGGATGCGGGTCCGCGATGTCCATAGGCGGCCCGCACTGCGTCGCGGGGAGGGAGTGAACATGGCAGAACGAGGTGCCACACCCCCCGTCCCACGCGGTCGTCGGTTGTTCCTGCGGGCGGTGCGGCATCTGTTCAGTCCGCTGCGGCCCGACGATTACATCGAGATGATCAACCCGCTGTGGACGACCAAAGAGCTGCGCGGAAAGGTCGAGCGGGTCGAACCGCAGGGGTCGGAGGCGGCCAGCGTACTGATCCGGCCCGGGTATGAGTGGCCGGGACACAAGCCCGGCCAGTACGTCCGGCTCGGCTTGATCATCGACGGCCGCTACCACTGGCGCGCCTATTCGCTGACCTCGGATCCGCAACCCGAGGACGGGCTGATCAGCGTCACGCCCAAGAAGGTGGACAGCGGTGTCGTGTCGCCGTATCTGGTGCACAAGATCCAACCCGGCGAGGTCGTGCGGCTCGGCGAAATCGAGGGTGTCTTCACCCTGCCGGAGCCGCTGCCCGCCAAAATGCTGTTCATCAGCGCTGGCAGCGGCATCACGCCGATCATCAGCATGCTGCGCAGTCTGGATCACCGCGGTGCGCTTGACGACGTGGTGGTGTTCCATTCCGCCCGCACCCGCGAGCAGGTGATGTTCCTGTCGACACTCGAAAACCTCGACCACCGACACGAACACATGAGGCTGGATCTGCGCCTCACCGCCGAACGTGGCCGACTCTCCCCTGACGACCTGGACGAGTTGTGTCCGGACTGGCGCGAACGCGAAGCCTTCTGTTCGGGCCCGAGCGAGCTGCTCGATGCGATGATCGCGCACTGGCAGGACAACGGCGACCCGGATCGGCTGCACTATGAGCGGTTCCAGCCGAAGATCGGCGGCGACGCAGGCAAGGGCGAGGGTGGTCAGATCACCTTCGTCGACAGCGAAACGACCGCGGAAAGCGACGGCGGCACACCCATTTTGGAAGCCGGTGAACAGGCGGGCCTGAACCTTGCGTACGGCTGTCGAATCGGAATCTGCCACACCTGTGTGGGGACGTTGAAGTCGGGGAAGGTCCGAGACCTTCGTACCGGTGAGGTCACCGAGCCGACCGGTCAGGACGTGAGGATCTGCATTCACGCTGCTGAAGGTGACGTGGAATTCGAACTGTGACTGTGAAGGAGTCATCATGACCACTGCCGCCGAGAGCCCGCTCGCCCGTCTCAGCGAGCAGGAACTCGAGAAGCTCGCCAAAGAGTTCGACGCAATCCACGACGAGGTGTTCGCCGAGCTCGGCGACCGCGACCGCCAGTACATCAAGACGGTGATCTCGGTGCAGCGGCAGATCGTCGTCGCGGGACGGGTGCTGCTGCTGGCCTCGCGGTCCCGAACCGCGTGGGTCCTCGGCACGGCCTGCCTGGGAATGGCCAAGATCCTGGAGAACATGGAACTCGGCCACAATATTCTTCACGGGCAATGGGATTGGATGAACGATCCCGACATCCACTCCTCGGTCTGGGATTGGGACACCGCCTCGACGGCGCGGTCGTGGAAGCACTCGCACAACTACATCCACCACACGTACACGAACATCCGCGGTAAGGATCGCGATCTCGGTTACGAGATCATGCGGATCGACCCCAATCAGCCGTGGCATCCGATCTGGCTCGCGCAGCCACTGTTCAACCTCCTGCTGACACTCCTGTTCGAATGGGGCGTGGCTGTTCACGACATCGACTTCCGCGCCGCACAACGTGGCGAGAAGCCGTGGTCGGAGGTGCGCCAAGAGCTCAAGGGAATTCGGGGCAAGGCGCGCGCGCAGATTGTCAAGGACTACCTCGGCTGGCCGACGATCAGCGCCGGCGCCTTCGCGCTGGCCCAGTTGGCCTCGCGTGGCCGGCTGGATCAGCCGGCGGAGTCGCGGGTGGCCAGGGGACTTCGCAGGATGTCGAGCAGCGGATCAGTCGGCGCCACTGCGGCCCTGCTCGACCGGCTGCTTCCCGGTGTCGAGAGCACCTTCCTGCGGACTCTGGCAGCCGACGCGCTGGCAAATCTCATTCGCAACGTGTGGGCACACGCGATCATCTTCTGCGGGCACTTCCCGGACCAGACATACACATTCAGTGAAGAAGAGGTGGAGAACGAGACCCGCGGCGGTTGGTATGTCCGCCAGTTGATCGGCGCGGCCAATATCGACGGCAGTCCGCTGTTCCACGTCATCAGCGGCAACTTGGGCTACCAGGTGGAACACCATCTGTATCCCGACATGCCCAGCAGCCGGTACTCCGAGATCGCGCCCAAGGTCAAGGACATCTGTGAGCGCTACGAGTTGCCGTACAACTCCGGGCGTTTCTCCAAGCAGTGGTTCGCGGTGCACCGCAGCATCTTCCGCCTGGCCTTCCCCGGCGGGAAACCCCGACCGAAGCCGGGGCCGTACCGCAGCCCCGAGGGACGCACCAGGAGCGACGGTCCCAGCGAGGCCACCCGATTCCGCGATCGGCTGCCCGCCGAGCACCCTGACGCGGGTCCGGAACACACGTCCGGGGGCGTGCAGGTGCAGCCTCCGCCGCGCGGCAACGACTAGCGGGCCGCCCCGCTCAGGCCGACTCCATCACCGTCGCGGCGACGGTGGCCCCGAGGTTCCAACACGCCTCGAGCTCAGCCCTGGTCGGCTTGCCCGCCACGACGACGTTCGACGCGGCACGTTCCCAACCCAGGCCCGCGGTGATGGAGTCGACGGCTCGCTCGGCGCCCTCGGTGCCCTCGTTGCCGTGCAGCCACAGGCCGAACGGACGCCCACGAGTGGCGTCCAGGCACGGGTAATAACAGACGTCGAACGCATGCTTGAGGGCCCCGGAGATGTATCCGAGGTTGGCCGGGCTGCCCAGCAGATAGCCGTCGGCCTCGAGCATCTCGGCCGGCGCGACCGTCAGCGCGGGACGGCGCACCACCTCCACGCCCTCGATCTCGGGGTCCGTCGCGCCGGCCAGCACCGCCTCGAACATCTCCTGGCAGTGTGGCGACGGCGTGTGGTGGACGATCAGCAGCTTCATCTTGTCTTCATCTCCCGCGAGCGTGCGTGTCTCCGGCTGACACGCCGACGAACACCCGTATTGTGCGCACGCTCGCGACGATCAGTTCGATGTCGGGCAGATCCCAGGTGAGCGCCGCAGGATCGCGGTGCTCACGGCTGCCCGCGTTCCAATTCGACGGCCTTCTTCATGGCCTCCCGGGCCCGGGTGCGGTCACCGGCGTAGTCGTAGGCGCGGGCCACGCGGTACCAGCGCACCCAGTTGTCGGGATCGGCGTCCAATTCGGAGCGCACGGTGTCGAACAACTGGTCAGCGGCCTGGCGCTCGATCCGGCCGCTGGCCCGCCGGGGCAGCGCGCTGACGTCCAGCTCCATGCCCTGCTCGTCGGCCAACCGGGCCAGCTTCTGGTGCGCGAACCCCGCCCGCAGCGTGGCGACCATGGCCCACAGCCCGATGAACGGCAGGATCAGCAGCGCGATGCCCATCCCGACCGGCGCCGCGCGCCCGTCGGCGATCAGCGCCACCGCGATGCGGCCCAGCAGCACGAAGTAGACGATCAGGGCCACGCACAGGAACCCGATCAGCAGCTGAGTGCGCAGGCTACGCATCAGCCCAGGTTGAGCAGTGGTTCGAGGCCCACCGTCAGGCCCGGGTGGTCGGCGACGCTGCGCACCGCCAGCAGCACCCCCGGCACGAACGACGTACGGTCCAGGCTGTCGTGGCGGATGGTCAGGGTCTCCCCCTGCGTGCCGAACAGCACCTCCTGGTGCGCCACCAGGCCGGTCAGGCGCACGGAGTGCACGGGGACGCCGTCGACGTCGGCGCCGCGCGCCCCGTCGAGCCCTTGGCTGGTGGCATCGGGATTGGGCGGCAGGTCTTTTCGCGCCTCGGCCACCAGTTTTGCGGTGCGGGCCGCGGTGCCTGAGGGGGCGTCGGCCTTCTGCGGGTGATGCAGCTCGATGATCTCGACGGACTCGAAGTACGGCGCCGCCTGCTGCGCGAAGTGCATGGTCAGCACCGCACCGATGGCGAAGTTGGGGGCGATCAGCACGGCCGCACCGGGTTTGGCGTCCAGCCACTGCTGCACCTGGTCGAGCCGGTCCTGGGTGAATCCGGTGGTGCCGACCACGGCGTGGATTCCGTTGTCGATCAGGAACTTCAGGTTGTCCATCACCACATCGGGATGGGTGAAGTCGATGACCACCTCGGTGCCCGAATCGGTCAGCGCCGACAGCGGATCACCGGCATCGACACCGGCCGAGAACTCCAGATCGCCGGCGGCCTCGACCGCCGCCACCATCGTCGCTCCGACCTTGCCCTTGGCTCCCAGCACTCCGACACGCATGCAAGCAGCGTAGTCGGGGCGCCGGGAGCCCCAGGGAGCCCCTGTCGGCTACCGGGCGCCGCGGTCGATGCCCAGCGCGTCGGTCATCGTGAAGAACAGGTCCGTCTGGTCCGTCAGGCCCACCACGTTGGCCGCCCGCGGACCGTATGCCGCGACCCTGACCTGGGTTCCGGTGTGCGTCTCGTCCTCGATGTCCACATCGGCCGAGGTGCCGTAGCTGATGATCATCTCGGCGTCGTCCGCGGTGACCAGCCTGCGGGTGAGCCCTGGGTACATGGCGTCGCGCACCTTCTCGATCGGCTGCTGGGAGTCCTGCGCCAGACCCCGCAGATCGTCCTCGGTGTACTCCTCGACGATCTGGCTGCTGTGGCCGTGGTCGGCCGTGACGATCACGAGGGTGTTGCCGTCGGCACGAGCGAACTCGAGCGCCTGCTGAACCGCGGCGTCGAAGTCGACGGTCTCGCCGATCTGCCCGCACGGGTCGGCGGCGTGGTCGCGCTTGTCGATCGAGGCGCCCTCGACCTGAAGGAAGAAGCCCTTCTCGGAGCCGCTCTTGGAGTCCTTCAGCAGGTCGATGGCCTTGGCGGTCATCTCGGCCAGCGTGGGAACATCGGCGCCGCGCCCGGGGTTGTCGGCACACCGACCCGCGGGTTGCAGGTAGCCCTGCCGGACTGCGGCGGGCCCGGTCCAGCGCACCGGCAGATTGCCGTCGGCGAACAGGCCGAGCACGGGCTGGTCCTGATCAGCCCGCGTGACGGCCTCCAATTCGCCTGCGGTGCGCACGATCTGGTAGCCGCGCTCCTTGGCCTGCACCTCAAGGGTCTGGCCCGCGTAGTCCCCCGCGGTGGCGGTCTGACCGAAGGTCTCGAAACCGCCGCCGAGGGTGAGGTCGGGGCGGGCGGCCAGCATCTGTTCGGTCACCGATCCCGGGCCACCGTTGGCCAGCGTCTCGTTGGGGCAGGCGTCGGCCATCTCCTCCGGGCCGTAGCAGTCACGCTCGGTGATGTGGGCGAACTGCGACGCCGGGGTGGCGTCCTGGATCTCGGAGGTGGTGACGTCGCCGGTCGCGAACCCCTGCGTCTTGGCCAGTTCCAGGATCGTCGCGTGCGGGGCGTCTTTGATGTCGATGCCCAGTGCGCCGTTGTAGGTCTTGGTGCCCGTCGACCAGGCCGTGGCGCTGGCCGCGGAGTCGGTGACGTAGTTGGGCTTTCCGTCCTTGCGCAACGAGTAGGTGGTGTACTGCCCCGTCAGCGGCAGGGCGTCGAGGCCGTCGAGGACGCCGCCGGCACCCTTGTCGTAGTTGCGGGCGATCGTGATCTCCGAATCGCCCATGCCGTCGCCGATCAGCAGGATCACGTTGCGCGGCGTGCCGTCGTTGATCGCGGCGCGGACGGCACCGGACTGATCACCGTCGAGTCGGTGCGCCCCACCGGGTGCGGTGAGGTCACCGGCGGCCTGCCGAGTCACGGTGTCGCCATTCGCGTTCGAACTCTTGTCGCCGCTGCAGGCGGCCAGCGGCAGCATCGCGAGCGCGCCCAGCACCGCTGCCGTCCTCAGATACTTCTGCATTCCACCGTCTTTCGTCCGTTCGGATGAGCCCGGCAGAGTGAACAGGACCCCGATGAACGGAGACTGACGACGCAGCGAAGTTCCGGCAAGCGGATCACAAAGGTGACGCGCCGCGCAGGTGCTCGAAGATCAGTGAGGTCTGCGTGCCTGCCACATCGCGGTCCGCGTTGAGATTCTCCACCACGAAGGCGCGCAGGTCATCGGTGTCGCGGGCGGCCACGTGCAGGATGAAGTCGTCGGCGCCGGCCAGGAAGTACACGTCCATCACCTGGGGCTTGCTCCGGATCTGCGAGATGAAGTCGCGGATCCTGCCGCGCGCCCCGGCCTGCAGGCTGACCGAGATCATCGCCTGCAGCGACAGGCCGATCGCCGCGGGGTTGATGTCGGTGTAGAAGCCTCGGATGACGCCCAGATCCTGGAGGCGGCGCACTCGCCCATGGCAGGTCGAGGCCGCGATTCCCACGGCCTCGGCCAGGGCGCTGTTGGAGATGCGGGCATCGGCGTGCAGCGTGGTCAGGATGCGGCGATCGACGTCATCGAGGTCTGCGGCCCGAACATCCTTCGGCGTGGACGGCAGGCTGACGGGTCGTGCTGATGATTCTTCATCACGGCTGGCCATAGCACGAATCTTAGCCATAAATATTGCACAAGTTCCGTTGTTTCTTCACACTTGATGAATACGGCCATCCGGGCTGATGACCAATCGACAAGGAGCGATCATGCGCGTCGGCATTCCGACGGAGATCAAGAACAACGAGTACCGGGTGGCCATCACCCCGGCGGGCGTCGCCGAACTGACCCGCCGCGGTCATGACGTCGTCATCCAGGCCGGCGCCGGCGACGGATCGGCGATCTCCGACAGCGACTTCAAGGCCGCGGGCGCCGAGATCGTCACCGGCGCCGAGCAGGTGTGGGCCGAGGCCGACCTGCTGCTGAAGGTCAAGGAGCCCATCGAGGCCGAGTACTCGCTGATGCGCAAGGGCCAGACCCTGTTCACCTATCTGCATCTGGCGGCGTCGAAACCGTGCACCGATGCACTGCTGGCGTCGGGTACCACCTCAATCGCCTACGAAACCGTCCAGACCGCAGACGGATTCCTACCGCTGCTGGCGCCGATGAGCGAGGTCGCGGGCCGACTGTCGGCTCAGGTCGGCGCCTACCAGCTGATGAAGACCCAGGGCGGCCGCGGCGTGCTGATGGGCGGCGTCCCAGGCGTCGCGCCCGCCGAGGTCGTGGTGATCGGCGGCGGAACCGCCGGGTACAACGGCGCACGGGTGGCCAGCGGCATGGGCGCCAACGTGACCATCTTCGACGTCAACATCAACCGACTGCGCGAACTCGACGCCGAGTTCGGTGGACGGATCCAGACCCGCTACTCGTCGACCTACGACCTGGAGACAGCGGTCAAGGAGGCCGATCTGGTGATCGGCGCGGTGCTGGTGCCCGGCGCCAAGGCCCCCAAGCTGGTGTCCAATGCGCTTGTCGCACACATGAAGCCGGGTTCGGTCCTGGTCGACATCGCGATCGACCAGGGTGGCTGCTTCGAGGACTCCCGTCCCACCACGCACGACGACCCGACCTTCACCGTGCACGACAGCGTGTTCTACTGCGTCGCCAACATGCCCGGCTCCGTCCCGCGGACCTCGACCTACGCACTGACCAACGCGACCATGCCGTACGTGGTCAAGCTCGCCGACAAGGGCTGGCAGGCGGCATGCGCGGCCGACGCGGCGCTGGCCAAGGGGCTGTCCACCCACGAGGGTGCGCTGCTGTCTGAGCAGGTGGCCGACGACCTGGACCTGCCGTTCACCGATCCGGCGAGCCTGGTGTAGCTCAGGCGAGTTCGTCCCCGAACTCGTCCCCGTCCAGGTAGCACCACCGTCGGGCTCGGACGACGAACCGCGACCGCTCGTGCAGCGCCCCGTCCTGACCGTCCATGCGGTGCCGGGCGACGAACTCCACCTCTCCCTGTTCGTCGCCCGGCTCTCCGCCGGCGGTGTCGAGGATCCGCAGGCCCAGCCACTGCAGTCCGTCGACCGGCCGCAGTTCGGCGGGCCGGGTGCGCGGATGCCATGTCCGGTACACGTAATCGAGGTCACCGACGGCATAAGCGCTGTAACGCGCCCGCATCAACTGCACGGCGGACTCGGCCTCACGGTCGCCGAGATGCAGGGGTAGGCAGCACCGTCCGAAGGCATCGCCGGAACCACAGGGACAGGGATCGATGGCACGCACCGTGACAGTGTGCCCGGACTCACCTGCCTGCCGGCGGATGCCCCAGGCAGAACAGCGCGCCGAGCGGATCCCGCAGCGCGGCCAGCGTTCCGTAGGGCGTGTCCTCGCCGGGCATCAGGATCTCCGCACCCAGCTCCCGGGCCTGCTGCACCGTCGCCGCGACGTCGTCGACGGTGATGTAGACCTGCCAGAACGAGGGCACCTCGGGTGGGTACAACGACGCGGCGTCCATGATCCCCGAGTACGCGCTCTCCCCCACGAACACCGACGAATACCGGTCCGGGCCCACCGCCTCGGGATCGCCCCCGGTGCCGACCTCCTCGAGCCGCGCACCGATCACGGCGGGATAGAACGCACACGACTTCTCGTAATCCCTGCTGTGGCATTCGAACCAGTACGGGGCGCCGTGCTCGCCCCATTGGGTGAAGCCGACGTGGGAGCCGGGCTGCCAGAATCCGATCACCGCGCCCGCCGGATCGACGGCCACCATCATCGAGCCCAGGTCGCCGACCGGCATCGGCGGCACCATGATGGAGCCGCCGGCGGTCTCGACGGCCTTGCGCGTGGCCTCTGAATCCGCGGTGTGCAGGTACACCGACCAGATGTCGCTCGGCCCTGCCTCTTCTCCCATGGGCGGCACCAGACCAGCGATGCGCCGGCCGTTCTTGGTGAAGTTCTGGTAGCCGCCGAATTCCGGTCGCGCGGGCTCGGCGAGTTCCCACCCGAAGATCGCGTGATAGAACTCGGCGGCCTTGGCGGGGTCGCTGCTCATGAGGTCGAACCAGATGGGGGCGCCTACGGGGGCTGAGTATTCGGTCATACCCCTACAGACACCCGCAGCGGCGAGAACTCATCGCGCGTCGGGCATCAATTCGGTCACCGCGAGTGCGGTCACCTCGGCGATGAGCGGTTGCAGCCACGGCGCGTCCGGATTCGTGGACCTCGACCGCGTCATGACCGACAACAGCAGCCGCCGGCCGTCGGGCGCGAAGGCGATGCCGACGGCGTTGGTGCTGCCGTAGTCGCCCGCGCCGGTCTTGTCGGCCGACGTCCACCCCGGTGGCAGGCCGGCCCGCAGGCTCTTCTCCGACGTGGCGTTTCCGCGCATCCAGGTCTCCAGCTGCGCCCGATGGGGTTCGTCGAGGACCGTGCCGGTCAACAGGGCCCGGTAGCCCCCAGCCAGCGCTCGGGGTGAACTGGTGTCGCGGGGGTCACCGGGCAGCGCCGAGTTCAGTTCGGTCTCCCAACGGTCCAGCCGGGACCGGTCATCGCCGATCGACCGCGCGAACGCGGTGATGGCGGGCGGGCCGCCGATGGTCTGCAGCAGGAGGTTGGCCGCGGTGTTGTCGCTGCGCTGCAACGCGGCTTGACACAACGCGGCCAGTGTCATCGACGAACCGGCATTCACCTCGGTGACCGGTGAATTGGCCACCAGTTCAGCCGGATCGACGAACACCTGCCGATCCAACTGAAGTTCGCCGCGCTGGTCGCGCTGCAGGACACTGCCCGCGGCGTAGGTTTTGAAGGTCGAGCACATCGCGAACGGATCGTCGTCACGGAAAGCCAATGAGCGCCCCGAATCCAGGTCGAGGGCGAACAGGCCGACCAGCGCGTCGTACCGCTGCTCCAGGGCCGCCAGCGCGGCGTCGGCCGGTGCTGGCGGGGCGGCGTACGCGACCGGCATCACGTGACGGGTCCCGGCGGCCAGGGCGGCCACTGAAAGTCCGGCGAACAGGACCTCACGGCGTGACCAGGCCACCACATCACCTCGCTATCGACGAAAGACGTTCTGGGAGTTGTTTTCTGGATGTCCGCGGGCCCAGCACGGCCCCGCCGAACGGTCTGGAGAGCAGTTTACGGGCCACCGCGTTGACCTCGTCAAGGGTCACCGCGTCGATCTGCGCCAACGTGTCATCGAGGCTGCGGTGCTCACCGTAATTGATCTCGCTGCGACCGATGCGGTTCATCCGGGACGCGGAGTCCTCGAGACCGAGCACCAGTCCGCCGCGCAGCGACCCCTTGGCGATCCGCCACTCCTGTTCGGTGATGCCGTCGGTCGCGACCTCGGAAAGCACGTCGGTGGCCACGGTGACGACCTCGTCGAAACGCTCGGGCAGGCAGCCCGCGTACACCGACAGCGCTCCGGTGTCGGAGAACGTGTCGACGGTCGAGTACACCGAGTACGCCAACCCGCGGGACTCCCGAATCTGCTGGAACAGCCGCGAACTCAGGCCGCCGCCGAGCGCGTTGTTCAACACCGCGAGCGCCCAGCGCTGCCGCCAGTGCCGGCCCGGGACCCGAACCCCGAGCATCATGTGGGTCTGTTCGGAGTCGCGGTTGACGACCTGAAGGGTGGGCTCGCCGGGCACGCGCCCGGTGCCCGCACGGGGCGGAACGGCGTTGCGCCCCGCGACGAGTCGCCGGCCGAAGTGCTCCCGCACCAACGCCAGGACCTCGTCATGGTCGATGTTTCCGGCGACCGCCACCACCATCCGTTCGGGCGTGTAGCGGCGCATGTGGAAGGAATGCAGCTGTGTGCGGGTCATCGCCGAGATGGATTCGGCGCTGCCGATCACCGGCCGGCCGATCGGATGGTCACCGAACATGGCCGACAGGAACACATCTGAGAGCGCATCTTCGGGATCGTCGTCGTGCATCGCGATCTCTTCGAGCACGACGTCGCGTTCCACTTCGACATCCTCAGACGCACAGCGGCCGTTGAGCACCACATCGGCCACGAGGTCCACCGCCAGCGCGAGGTCGGTGTCGAGCACGTGCGCGTAGTAGCAGGTGTGCTCCTTGGCCGTGAACGCGTTCAGTTCCCCACCGACGGCGTCGACGGCTTGGGCGATCTCCACGGCCGTGCGCGTCGGGGTCGATTTGAACAGCAGATGCTCAAGGAAGTGTGCCGCACCCGCGACGGTCGGCCCCTCGTCACGGGAGCCGATGTTGACCCACACCCCGACCGACGCCGACCGCACGGACGGCACGTATTCGGTGACCAGGCGCAGACCACCCGGAAGAGTGGTGGGGGGGGGGGGGGGGGGGGGGGGGGGGGGGGGGCGGGGGGGGGGGGGGGGGGGGGGGGGGGGGGGGGGGGGGGGGG